>CAYUCL010000029.1:0-24602 GCA_964443325.1 uncultured Dehalococcoidales bacterium | reverse complement strand
TATACGCAATTGCTATTAATTATCTGTTAGTTGCCACATGAATTATAACATATTATATATAGTATTCTATCTTCTATTGTGGTAAATGATTAACCTATTGTCTCCAATGTTAACCTGCATTATCGCCAGTGTTAACATGTACCGATACTACCTGCTGCCTTTAACATAGGTATATTTAAGAATTAGTCTTCCTTCAAAACGATCATTACGCCCATAGACATCGTATTACCAGTGTGCTTAAATTGGCCCCGAGATGCGTAGGGGCAACAAGGTGGACAAAAGAAAGGTATACAGCTCTGACAAGCATCGCCGCCATTCCATCCGATTGAAGGATTAAGATTGCTCACAGGCGGGAGCTTATTATATCACCATATGCACACACAACGGGGAACCCATTTGGGGGGGCTTGGTCGAAGGTGAAATGCGACTTAATGTATATGGATGCGTGGTTAAAACCGAATGGATGAAGACCGCAGATATTAGAAAGAATGTTGAATTGGATGTTTTCGTGGCGATGCCCAATCATTTTCAAGGGGTCATTATCATATTCGGTAGGGGCGACCCGTCGGGTCGCCCCTACACCCCAAGCAGCCCGCACGGTGCACCATCTGGTTCTTTCGGTGCTATTATCGGACAGTTTAAATCCGCTGCCAGCAAGCGGATTAACAAATTGCGCGGCACTCCCGGTACACCCATATGGCAACGCAATTATTACGAACATATAATACGAAATGAAGACGACTTAAACGAAATAAGAGAATATAACATGAACAATCCCCTGAGATGGGAATTGGATAAGGAAAATACCAAGGCATAAGACAAGCGAGGCCGACATAGAATATACTCTGGTGGTTCTGAAAACCTTTCAGCCTAAAACCTGCCTGCCAGCGAAATGATAGAAAACCTGGAATCTGCTCTGGAGCAGTTCAGGAAAAAATAAAGGGGTTTATAGAAAATGAGAAATGTGTCCTATTTAGTCCATAAAGACATCCCTAGAGTTGACTTGTGGTTCAAGCTAATTGTGGCCAGCATCCTATCCCTGACCCTTATGCTGGGAGTGTTGCTCCTTTTCGAAGACATCATAGCAGCTTCGGTGATGTTTGCGGTGACACTCTTCGACGCCTTATTATTAAAGGCGATTACCCCGCGGCGATATGAGATTTACAATGACAGGGTGAGAATAGTTTTAGGTGGTCCTTTCGCATTCAATATTCCCTTCTACAACATAAAAGAGGCGCGGCCAGCTTGTGGTAAGAAGGCACTCGCCTACAGGGGGCTTCGTTTAGCTACTTCGAACAAGGGCGTTGTGGAGATAATTCGGGAAAAGGGTTTGAACGTAGTAATATCACCGAGCGACAGGGATACATTTCTAGAGCAGCTGAGTCAGGCCCATTAAGGTAGCGCAAAGCTCGGCCTGAACAGGCTGAACGAGGCAGAAAGGGGGTTCCATATGTGGGCGTTGATCGGGGGAATCATTAGCATTTTGGTAGGCATCCTTATAATTGTGAAGCCAAAGCTACTTGCCTGGATTGTGGGGATATACTTGATCGTGGTGGGTGCGATTGCCGTCATAGCGTACTTCTAAAATACATAGTGCAGGTACAGCATACACCTGTACGTCTAGTCTCTGATAACTACCCCTGCGGTTAGCGAGGTAATTGCCTCGGGAACCTGATGTCAATTCCATGGTAAGAGGAATGGTCATCTCTTGCCAATTGGTGCACTCGTCAGTGCGAGGGTTGCAAGCAGATATCAGAATGAGATGGCATATCGTGTGAGCATCTGTACTCAGTTGGTGTTTGCAGTCTTCTTCATCGGCGGCTTCACAAAGATCAGACATACGGCAGACATTACACAGAGCACTCCCGTGATTATGAAGGCTGTGTTGAAGGAACCCGTAACGTCGTAGGTAAAGCCATAAAAGACAGGCCCCAGAGCGGCGAAGCCGTCAACGAAAAGACCCATGATGGCGAAAAGCAACGGTATGTTCATCACGCCGAACAGATCGGCGGTATAAGTGGGGAATATGGCTAGGCCGCTTCCGTAGCTTAAGCCAAGTAAAAGGGCCACCATGACCATTCCCAAAGTGCTGCCAACCATAGGGCACAAGAAAACGCCCAGACCTACACCCAGTATGTTGAAGTAGAGAATTGGCTTTCGACTGATGTTAAACCGAGACATGTACCAATCGGAAAGGAACCCTCCTAACAGACGGCCGAAGACCGCCGATAGCACAAACACATAGCTATAGATGATCACCATGGTATCGAGTGGTATCCCCAGGTCGAGGGCACCCCAGGTTATGAGGTGGGCCAGAAGACCCATCAATGCTAATGAATGTCCCAGGTGAGAACCGATGAGCAGCCACCAACTCGATGTCTTGAGGGCTTCCCGCACCGACCAATGTTCGGTGCGCGTCCTGAAGTCGGACCTGGCTTCGAGCTCGTCCTCTGATGGTTTCACTCCATCGGGATAGGTTCCTGCTGATTCTGGATCTTTCTTCAGCAGAAGTCCACCTATCACAGCGCCCACGAGAAGTATCGCGCCAAAGGCAATGTAGCCGGTGCGAAAGCCCCAGGCCTCTATAATGGCATGAGCAGCGGGCACAAGAAGAACTATGCCCATGCCTGACCCCATCAGAACGATGGATACCATCAGGGCTGCCCTCCTCATAAACCATCGCCTAACGGTGGACACGGTGGCAATCCAGTAGCAGAGGGCGAGGCCTATCGGAACCAGCACCCCGTAGATGAGGATGAAATGCCATACCTGGGTGATAGTGCTGAGCAGCGCTACCCCGATGCCACCAATGATAGCGCCTATGATTACAGTCCATTTTGGCCCAATGCGGTCCACCAGATAGCCGCCTATCAGGCCAAAGATAAGCATTGTGATTACGCTGAGAGTTGGTCCCAGCGAGATCATCCCGCGGGTCCAGCCGAACTCTTCGAGGAGCACCGGCTGGAAGATGGCGAAGCTATACTGGGCCCCAGCGCTGACAAACATGGCCAGCCAGGCGCCGAACACTACGATGTAACCATAAAAAAACCGTCGCCTTGCGTCATCGACCATTGATATCAGGTATCTCCTTTTTTAATACTAGAAAACCGGGTCTGTTGAGAGTCGTCTCTCGTTATTGCCCGATTTTCCTGTGGCGTTTTGGTCACCTTAGGACAAATTGATGCTGCGGAAAGATTAGTCTATTGTCATGGTTTACGTCAAGCGAGGCACTGAAAATTGCCCCCGATTTGCACTTCTTGGCATGTCGATGCCTATTGACATTTTAGAAGTAAATAGTTTATTGTCCTCTTAAATACAGAGAGGAGGTAGCTCAAATGCAAGCATACTGTGTGAAGTGCCGTGCCAAAAGAGAGATGAAGGATGAGAGAAAGATAACGATGAAGAATGGTAGGCCGGCAACTCAGGGTGTGTGCCCTGTCTGTGGGACCAAGATGTTCCGCATAGGCAAGAGCTGAAGCTGATACTTCTGGTATCAGGATTATTGTAGAGGCTGGGTATCTATGTACAAAAGATACCCAGCCTCTTTAGCATCGTAACGGGCCAAAACCGATTCACGATGGTCTTTGGCCTATCCATTATAGATTTCTCGTAGATAGCGGGTTTCAGGCAGTGGTATTTTCCATGCTCTTCCGTTTTGGCGGCTTGAGAAGGAAGAGACAGACGGCAGATATTACACAGAGCACCCCTGTAGTTATGAAAGCTAAGTTGTAGGAGCCCAGTACGTCGTAGCAAAAGCCGAATAGGATGGGCCCCAATGACCCGAAGCCAGCGATGAAGAGGCCAAATACCGCGAAGAGCACAGGCAGGTTGACCACACCGAACAGGTCACCCTGGTAAGTGGGGAATACAGCCAGCCCGCTGCCATAACCGAAGCCCAGCAAAATCGACACCAGTGTTATCCCCATAGTGCTGCCAACCAGGGGGCACAAGAAAAGGCCAAGGCCCACGGCCAGGATATTGAAGTAAAGTATTGGCTTTCGACTGATGTTCAAGCGAGCCATGTACCAGTCGGAGATAAAACCTCCAAACAGACGTCCGACAACGGCTGATAGCACAAAGGCAAAGCCAAAAATGAGCGACATCGTTTCCCGCGCTACCCCCATATCTTCACCCCAGATCAGGAGATGGCCAAGAAGGCCTATTACTGCTACCGTTGTCCCAAGCTGGGCACAGATGAATAGCCAACAACTGCGGGTTTTGAAGACCTCACGCAGCGACCATCGTTCCTCCCGTGCCATGAAGTCGTCCCTGGCCTTGAGCTCCTCCTCCGTAGGTTTCACCCCATCAGGGTAGGTTCCTGCCGATTCTGGATCTTTCTTTAGCAGACTGCCGCCTAAAATGGCTCCGACCACAAGCAATATACCAAAGGCAATGTAGCTCATACGAAAACCCCACGCCTCTATCATGGCGTTAGCGGCGGGCACCAGAAAGACTATGCCCAAGCCTGAGCCTGTCATGGCGATGGCCACCATCAGGGCCGCCCTTCTCATAAACCATCGCCTCACTGTGGACAAGGTGGCTATCATATAGGAAAGGCCGAGGCCCATTGGAGTCAGCACCCCATAGAGCAGGATAAAATGCCATATCTGTGTGATGGTACTGAGCAAGCACAGTCCGATACCGCCAATTACAGCGCCAATAATCACCGTCCATCGCGGCCCGATGCGGTCTACCAGATAGGCGCCCGCCAGGCTGAAGATTGGCATGAAGAGCAGGCTGAAGGTTAATCCAAGGGAAATCATTCCGCGGGTCCAGCCAAACTCTTCGAGGAGCACTGGCTGGAATACGGCGAAGCTATACTGGGCTCCAGCGCTGACAAACATGGCCAGCCAGGCCCCCATCACTATCACATAACCATAAAAAAACCGTCGTCTTGTGTTATCTGCCAACGATATCACTTATCCCCTTTCTTAAAACTAGAAACGCTTGTCTATTTAGAGATGTCTATCATTCTTATCCCCTTTTCCTTCACCGATACTTTCACTAACACCTTGTATAATACAGGCTTTTCCAGCCATAAGTGCCCATTTTACTCCGACAGTCGGTTAGCGATAATGGGGAGGATGAGGGGACTAATAAATCTAATAATTCGTTCAATTGTTGAGTTCTTTCACTAATCATGTGTTGTTAGATTTATTACGGGGTCTCATACTGCTGGCCCTATTTATTGCTCTAGCCTTGTCAGGCGTAAACCTGTTAGCGTGTCCCCATGCGCTAAGTGGCTAAACGATCTCTAAGAGTTTTATATCAAAGCGCAGGTCTTTCCCAGCCAAAGGATGGTTGGCATCTAACGTTACGCTCGATTCGGAGACATCCTTCACCGTGACTATGAATGCTGTACCGTCCTCGTGACGCATTTCCATTTGCTGACCGACCTCTGGTTGGATGTGCGCTGGAAGCTGGTTTCTATCCATTACCAGTACCATATCGTCACGGTATGCGCCATAGGCTTTGTCCGCTCGAATTTTGGTGATTTTCGATTGGCCTGGATTCATCCCAACCACGGCTTCTTCGAAGCCAGGGATTACCTGGCCCTCGCCTATTTTAAACTCTAAAGGCTCTTCATTAAGGGAACTATCGAATACCGTGCCATCAGCCAATTTGCCGGTGTAATGAACTTTAACGGTATCACCATGTTTTACTGGTGCCATTTTCCCTTCCTTTCGTCTGCTGTTATTTCAATCCAAAGGATATGTCAAGCTACGGAAATGTGGATGGAATGTGGGCCAACCTTATCCAGCTTAACTTGCTGAGTTTAGCATCATTGGTGGACGCTATCAACCCCGTTGCAGATATTCCGAAGGCTGTGGAGCAGGTATCAATGCGTCTAAACAGGCTCTTCGACAGGCTAAGAGCGAACGGGGACAAAAAGGGGATTCTAGGGGGATTCCCCCTGATAGGGGTCTGGGGGTGTCCCCCAGTGATACATACCAGGGCGGGTGGGTGGGTCGAAATGGCAAGTGTGCTGCAAGCCGGCATAACGGTGAATGAGTTGGTTGCCACCAATCACGTGGGCAAGTGGGTTCTTTTCGATTGTGGTTGATTGTAATTTTTCATCATGCTTTTGTGTGTTTTCCCCTACCAGAATTCAGGGAGTTTCCTATTGACAAATCCTCTATGTCTGCATATATTGTTTTACGATTCGCTTGTGACTGTTGTAATTCCTGAATATGTGATAAAATGAATATGGGGAGTAAAGGTACATAGTACTCGTTGGTATGTCCAAAGTGAAGGAGGCATCTGTGCAGGAGAAGCACTACATAGTTCTGACTTTTAGGTTTGAGAGAGTAGATAGAAGGTGGCTTGCACGTTGTGAAGAGCTTGGGACGTCAACCTTTGGACGTTCTCTGACAGAAGCGCAGGGAAGACTTACGGAAGCTGTATGGCTCCACCTGAACACGCTTGAAGATGTAGGAGAACGGGAGCGCTTCTTCAAAGAGCATGGTATTCTGTTCCATCATGCCAAACCTCCAAGAAGTGTGGATTTGAGCAAGGTTCCTGTTAATGAACAGATATTTATTCAGCCACATGTTCAACGCCTTCCTGCATTAGTCCCTGCTTAGTATGTATACGAAAGTCCCTGCCATCTCTGGCAAGCAGTTGATTAAGCTCTTTATTAAGGACGATTGGGTAGTAGGGCGACAAGCTACACATGGTATATCCCTCACAAAGTCTGCTGGTAGCCACACCAAAGTAACTGTTATTCCTAATACCCGTGCATCTCTTCCTGAAGGCACTTTGGGAGATATACTTGGTCCAAAGCAAACAAATATTGGCAAGAAGGGTTTGCTTGACCTTCTTAACAAATACGGGTTGTAGGAATGTAATTCTTAACATAGTATCCTCTACTAGAATATCCTGCTTTGTTTTGGCTTTGGCTTTGGCTTTGGTCGAATTGAAGTAAGCATCGGCGTACTGCTTTTAGCTTCCTTTCTCCTCGTCGTTTTGCGTCTGTAGGTATGCCTTTTATATCTATCAGGAGTAATACTCCCGACTGTAACTGGTTCTTGGCTAACTTTGAGTATCCGTGCTTTAGTGCTATCTACTACATCTGCCCAATTCTTGAGAGGAAAGTCTATCCCCGCTTTTTCTGCTGGAGTTAGACCTACAAGAGATTCATGCGGTCTGAAAAAGTTATAGTGTGCCAGCCATCCTTCCATTATGAGGCTGGCAGTCTCAGGTGTTTTCAGTCCCCGCATGACATTGAGGCGATCCTTTACTGTACCGTGGAAACGCTCTATTAGATTGGTATTCACATCAGATGTAAGTCCCTTTGCCTGTATATGCTCTGTTTCAGCACCGAAGGCTAACTCAATGCCATCTAGGTAAGCCTGCAGCTTATCAGTGATGACTTCCTTTGGTACTTTGCCAGCTTTTTCTGCTGCACGCATCATAAGATTGTAGGCATCTTGTGTAGTACGTCCTATAGGCATATAGGAAGCTAGTAGGTATAGAGTCTTGGAATCTATGATGTCCCAAAACCAGACATTTTTACCGCCGATTTTTAGGACTGTTTCATCTGCTACCCATGTATCTCCTACTATTGGCTGATAGTTTTTAGCGTTGTCTATGGCTACTTTCGAGAAGCGTATAATCCAGCCATAGACTGTAGAATCAGATGGACGGTTCTCAAACTGTTGCTCAAGATGCCTGCGTATAGCATTTATGGACATTCCACCGTAGTACATACTTAGTGCTGCTGCTATCTGTACTGTCGGTGTCTGCATTTTAGGCAAAGCATCATTATCAGCAAACTTCCGCTTACAGTCCTTACACCACCAGTATTGTATATCTCCATGCCGTCCGTATCTCACAATATCGGGCGAATTGCAGAATTTGCATCTCAATTCAATGTCTTCACTTCTCATGGACACAAATCCTTCCCATATATCCCAAGACTGCCTTTAAAATCTGTATCCTTTCATATATCCCCCTAGCCATATACTGGCTAGAAGGTATACAGGGCTTTTGAAGTAGTGTCAATAGTATTTTGTCATGGCGTATTGACACGGCAGCCAGAGGGTGATAGATTCAACAAGATATTACTTACACGCTTTAGCTAGATGATGAGGTATGGGAGCGAGGTGTCAAGCGTGAGTCTATATAGAAAGGAAAACGCTTGCGCGTATTACTTCTGAGCACACCCTATCCCCTGGAGGAGCACGTAGCTCCTCCGCTCTCCCTCGCTTATCTTGCTGGCATCCTTGAGAAGGAGGGCATTGAGGTTCGGATTCTCGATTTCCTGGTCAGCCGTTACCGCCCCGCTAAGCTCAGGCAAATGTTGGAAGAATATCGTCCGCACCTCGTCGGTGCTACCTGTGTTACCCTTACCTATAACATTGCCGCCAGGATGCTAAAGATATGCAAGGACTTCGATTCTAGCATCGTAACAGTTATCGGTGGCCCCCATGTTAGCTTCACTGTAGAGAGGACGCTCCTCCGTGCCCCATGGATCGACGTTGTTGTCATTGGCGAGGGAGACAGAACGATGGCGGAACTCGCTAAGGCTGTGGAAGGGGGCAACGACCTTCGCCACGTGGCCGGAATCGCCTTTAGCGACAGAGGCATTGTGGTGAGGACGGAGCCCAGGTCTTATATCGAGGACCTCAATCAACTACCACTGCCGGCGCGCCACCTCCTGCCCTTGGCCAAGTACAGTGCGTTGGGGTCAGCTTGCACCATGGTCACCAGCCGGGGATGTCCCTACGGTTGCATCTTTTGCTCGGCGAACGGGATTTTTGGCCGTAAAGTCCGTTTTCGCGATCCGGGGCTGGTAGTGGATGAGATCGAGATGCTCGACCGCGACTTCGACTTCATCCAGATCAACATTGTAGATGACACCTTCACGGTGAACCATAACCACGTTCGCCAGGTGTGCGAGGAGATATTAAGACGCAACATCAACACAACATGGAGTGCCTATGCCCGGGTGGACACTATGACCAAGGATATAGCGGATTTGATGAAGCGGGCTGGATGTAAGTGGGTGGTATTTGGGGTCGAGTCTGCAGATGAGGGCATCCTCAAGACCATAAGGAAAGGGATAACCCCTGAGAAGGTGAGAGCGGGAGTAAAAATAGCATCCGATGCAGGGCTAAATATCTTCAACTCCTTTATTTTCGGCCTTCCCGGAGAGACTCCACATACTGCGCGCAAATCCTTGGATTTTGCCGAAGAGCTTGCCCTCAACTACGGCGCTGGGTACGGGTTCCACGTTCTGGCCCCTATGCCTGGAACGCCGTTATACGATAGGGCCAAGGACTACGGTATTCGTTTCCTCACCAGAAACTGGGCTCGCCACGATGCCAATCAGGTCATTACTGAGACTTCTGCCATGAGCGCGGAGATGATGAAGGAGACTGTAGCTATCTACGACCAGAGGGTGGAATATGCTTGGGAGGACACGCGGCGTCGGGCCAGAGCGGGAGATCCTGATTGCATCGCGATGATTAAAGGAACTGAGAAGCAGGGGTTCATCTGGAATCTGATTAAGCAGGATGTGATTGAGGGGTTGAGGAGAGTGGCAGCGGTCACTGCGCTCGACTCACGTGGGGCTGAGGTGGAGTTGGCCAGGCGGGTTTCGCTCAGGCTCGGACAGCCACTTGAAATAGCCCAGCAGCAAGTGGGGAGATTGGTGGCAAATGGCCTTTTGCAGTTGGAACCGGGGAGCGACGGCCTGAAGTGGCGGTGGAGCGACGGTCGACGGCCAGATGTACGCTAGAGGTCGATGCCCACAGCCCTATTTTATACCATTCTGGAACGCATAGCAGGTTATTTCCGGTGCTTATCTAAGAGTCACTGGACAAGCAGATGTTAAAGTGAAAGTTAGCCCATTGTGTATTGGAAGGGTAAATCCCTTGACATGGTAACGAGAAGGTGATACATTCGGGCAAGTGTTCCCATGCTTTAGCTGGGTGACAAGCTGTGTGGTTAGGGTGCTAAGCATAAGATAATACGGAAAGAAGAGCATTTGCGAGTACTACTCCTTAGCACACCTCATCCCCTGGAGGAGGCCCCACTTCCTCCTCTCTCTCTCAGTTACTTGGCGGGTGCCTTGGAGAGCGAGGGTATTGAGGTTCAGATTCTCGATTTCCTTGTGGCTCGCTATCGTCCCGCTAAGCTGAGGCGGAAGTTAGATGAGTTTCGTCCACAGCTCGTCGGCGCAACCTGTGTTACCCTCAATTACCCCACTGCCGCCAGAATGTTGAAGGCGTGTAAGGACTTTGATTCCAACATCGTGACTGTGATCGGTGGCCCCCATGCCACCTTCGCCCTGAATGAGACCCTGCTTCGTGCGCCATGGATCGACGCCATAGCCATTGGCGAGGGGGATAGAACTGTGGTGGAGCTGGCCAGGGCTGTTGAAGGGGGCAATGACATTAGACAGGTGGCTGGCATCGCCTTCGCCGATGGGGACACAGTAGTGAAAACAGAGTCCCGCCCTCAAATAGATGACCTCGACCAGCTACCAATGCCGTCGCGGCATCTACTGCCCATAGGCAGGTATAGGGCTCTGGGAGCCCCTTGCACTGTAATAACCAGCCGAGGGTGCCCATACCACTGCATCTTTTGCTCTGGACACCGAATGTTTGGCGGCAAAGTGCGTTTTCGTGATCCTGGGCTGGTAGTAGATGAGATAGAGCAGGTCCACCGCGATCTCGGCTTCCCGCAAGTAAATATTGTTGATGACACCTTCACTCTCAACCACCGTCATGCAGGCCAGATTTGCGAGGAGATGCTTAGGCGAAACCTGGAGGTACAATGGAGTGCTTTTGCCCGGGTGGACACCATGACCAAGGACCTGGCAGACTTGATGAAACGGGCCGGCTGTAGCTGGGTATTGTTTGGAGTGGAATCTTCCGATGAGGGCATCCTAAAGACTATTAAGAAGGGGTTCACCCCCGACAAGGTGAGGTCGGGGGTGAAGATTGCCACCGACGCTGGGATCAATGTCTTCAACTCCTTCATATTCGGTCTTCCTGGAGAAAGTCCAGATACCGCCCGCCGGTCTATCGCCTTTGGCGATGAGCTTGACCGCAAATACGGTGCCAAGTATGGGTTCCATATTCTGTCCCCCCTTCCTGGAACTGAGCTATACGATAGGGCTAAGGATTATCGCCTTCGCATTCTCAGTCGAAACTGGGCTCGCTATGATGCCAACCAGGTCATTACCGAGAGCCCTACCATGAGCCCAGATATGGTGAGGGAAGTCATGGCTGTTTGTGAGCGCAATTTGGAAAATGCCAGGAAATATATAAGGCGCCTTGCTGATGCTGGGGATCCTGAATATACTCAGAGGATCGAAGAAGAGGAGAGTAGGAACTTCGTGTGGCGGTTGCTTAACGGTGACGTAGTCGAGAGATTGGGGAGAGTGGCGGTGGCCACCGCCATCCACTCCAGCGTTGCTGAGGCAGAACTGGTGCAGCGAGTTGCGCGAAGGGTCGACCTGCCCTTTGAAATGGTCCAGCAGCGAGTGGGGAAATTGGTGGCAGATGACCTCTTGCGGCTGGAGTCGGGGGACGATGGCATGAGGTGGCGGTGGAGCGACGGTCGACAGCCCGGTGTACGCTAGAGGAGCGGTGCCCATCGCGAGTGCGTATGCCGGTGGCAAGGTTGGTGGCAAAAGCTGCAAACTAGGTCGTCTTATTTAATATGCTGCCACAGGCGAAACAGCGTTTTAAAAACAGGTGAACAGATTAGTTGTCTCGGAATCGCCTGTTTATGTCCTGTAGAAATCTCTCTACCTCCGGTGATAACGGGGGCATCTCCTCTTCTTTCTCTCTCTGGGTGCGGGCGTCGTAGTGGCTCTCAAGCTGCGCGATAACGGATTTCAATGGCGGTTCTTTGTCCACCGCCAAGCTCAGCTCCTTGCTTTGCCGTTCGGCTTTTTCTATATCCGCCTTATCTATCGGTACATCATATAGCAACGAGAGCACTTCCATAAGACGTACCTTTCCCATGTAGTTCTCATCTAGCTGGCTATAGTGGGGTAAATGCACGATGAGACCCATGGTCTCAATACCCATCTCTGGCGCGCGCTCTGATACCAGGTAGGTTATCGTCGTCGGGCCTTCATAATTGCTCGCCTGCACATTTGCCCTCCTCAGGTCATGCGCAGCCTTTGTGCCCAGTGACCCTCCTGTCACTATAAGTGGCCTTGTGTGGGGAACCATGTCATACATGCCGCCGAGCAGGCAGTACCTTTCCACGCCGAACATCTGCAGGAGGCGCAGCACCGAATCGACATATACCTCACCCAGCATGTGAGGCTCCAAGATATGGAGAAAAAGGAAATCGTTGCCTTCCTTCCTCTTGGCGTACCTGATCAGGGTGTTTGGGATGGTCATCTGGCGACGGCCCCCCTTGAAGTATATGGAGGGACGATAGCGAGTGAAGTCGAAGAAGCTGCCCGGCCTTGCCAATTCGCCCAGGTCTTCAGCCCCGAAGTGATCCTCCAGCCATGACATCGCTAATGTACCCGCACTGCCCACATCTACCCACGGGCGCAACACTGCCAGCGCATGTGCCCCCTTGAGGTCAGGAACTGGCTCACGAAGCTCGAAAGCACCAACTCTCATAAGCACATTTTACCACTTTGAATGTGTTGAATAAAAGCCCCTCTGAAGGTTGGCCAAATACAAACTGCCGAGCAGTTGCTTATCAAGATTGCTTGATTATACAGTCGCATGTGCGGCGTCGCCTGGTATGGCGGGATACGGCCGCTCACTTTGATGTGGATAACGGAAAATCTGTATTAAGTTTACAACATAAGAGAAAAAATTTGCATCGCGGCAAGCATTATTGAAGTTATGGCCCGCTATAATCGCTCGTCTCTTTCCGGAACTTGAAGATCCTGCCCTCCTTTCCAATAAAGGTGAAGAGCCCGCCCTTGGCCGTGCGCCCTGCTGACCGGCCAGAAAAGGTCTGCACTGCCACGGCTCCACCCGGTCGCAACACCCGATAAAGCTCTGGTAAAACCTCTTTCAAGGGCAGGGCGTGAATGACACCGAAAAGGAGGAGCACGTCAATGCTCTCAGCAGGTAGCCCTGTATTTGCCGCATTGGCAATCCTTGCTTTGACGTTGGTTAGGCTGGCTTTCCGCAGCTTCTCCTCTACCATCTTGATGGCAAGTGGATGCAGGTCGATGGCATGGATGAAGCCATTGTCACCCACCAGCTTTGCTGCTGCAATTGTGAAATAGCCTGGGCCACAGCCAACCTCCAGCACCTGTTGCCCCGGCTGTATTCCGGATGCCTTTAAGGTCTTGATTGGGTTGTCGAAGATACGCCGTAACGGGTTATCATGAATTAGAGACATGCATCTGAAACCAGAGTCACACATTATCCGCCTGTTAGCCATCTGTATCACCTCCCTATTTTGCTCAAGCCTTCCTTATCCGGCAGAGTGACGATTTCATGGGCACCGACCCCGTGATAGGGTCATATGAGCCGTTGTCAGTCAGAAGATTTGCATTGGCCTCTTCGAATCCGTGGTATAACTGCACCACCTGGTGACGGATGTCTTCAGTCAGCCTGGCTTGACACCTGATACTGGCTCGCGGAGATTCTACGAGGACGATATCGTCCTCCTCTATCCCGTGTTCTGCGGCGGTGTCTGGATTGATTTCAGCCACATTGCGGGGCATGTGCCGGTTGAGTGAAGGGATATTTCGCATCTGCGAGTGAACATAGCAGCCAAGTTTGGCTCCTGTCGTAAGGACAAGGGGATAAGTCCAGGCAAGTTCAGGGTCACCCAAAGGGCTCTCAGAAGGTTCGTGATATATCGGTAGGGCATCGTAGCCCATCTCCTGAAATCGTTCAGATAAAATTTCGACTTTCCTGGAGGGCGTTAGAAATCCCATGCTTATGTACTTGTGGTACGTTGGTTTGAGCTGGGGGCCGTGAATCTGGATACCTTCGGGGTGCTCCCGAAGATCACGCGAAGTGATTCCTGTCGGTTGTAACTCGAAATCGATAGCTTCCTCTATTTCCTGCCAGGGGAAATGCTCCCCATATCCAAGCTTTCTTGCCAGCTCGAAGATGATCTGCCAGTCCGGCCGCGACTCCTCCAAAGGTGGCACTACCTTGGGTCTGAGCATGAGGAGCCCTGGAATGGTTGGCTTCAAATATGCTCCTGCCTCGTAGGTAGCGTAGTAGGTTTGCTCCAGAAAGGTGCAGGCGGGGAGAACAACATCAGCAAGTTCGGCAGTCTTTGTCATAAATATGTCGGCTACTGCCAGGAAATCCAGCTTCTCCAATGCGGCTTTCACCTTCTGGCTGTTAGGAGAGGTGAGCGCAGGATTGGCAGCCAGAATCATCATCGCCTTAACCGGGTAGGGAGTCTCCTCCAGAATGGCGTTGATCACTGAAGGCAAATGGGCCAGCTTTGTAAACTGGAACCTTGTGAGCAGAAACTCATTCCCCAACCGTTTTTCATCCATCTCTGGAGGCAGTTTGTCATGAAGCTCAACGGGATTTTTTGCTAATCTAGCGGGACTCAATATGACATTTCCACCTGGGGCATCCAAATTCCCAGTAATAGCCATAAGAACTGTGATCGCTCGAATGGCTTGTGAAGCTCCAGTATGCTGCTCCAGGGCATTGCCGAGGAAAATACACGCCGGTTTGGTCCCGGCATAGAGGTATGCTGCCTTCCTGATGTCGTCCCGGGCAACCCAGGTTATGTTCTCTACCTTATCAAGTGTATATTCCACGAGCATAGCCTTCAGCTCTTCAAATCCTACTGTCCACTTGGTCACAAATTCCTTATCGAAGAGGTTGTCATCTATGATAACCTTCAATATACCTAAAGCCAGCGCACCGTCGGTTCCTGGCCTTGGCTGAAGATGTATATCTGCCTTTCGGCCAAAATAGGTTTTACGGGGGTCGATGACGATGAGCTTTGCGCCCCGTTTGAGAGCATCCTGGATCTTAATGTGCCGTGGTAGGCCGGTATCCGTGGGGTTAATCCCCCAGAGCAGAATACATCTGGTGTTTTCAGCATCAGGAGCAGGTATTGCACCAGTTATGAAGAACGGAATTAGCGTGCGGGGGCCGTTGCAGACATAAAAGGGGCAGGAGAGATTAGGGGTGCCGAAGACATTGGCCAATCGATGAAAATATGACCGCACATCTCCCCCGCAAAGGTCATGACCAGAACCTTTGTGAAACCACACCGCTTCAGCCCCGTAGCTATCTTTGACCTGCTGCAATCTCTCAGCTACCATGTCCAAGGCCTGATCCCAGGAGATTCTCTCCCATTTTCCTTCCCCTCGCTGTCCAGCTCTCTTCAACGGGTATTTCAGCCGATGGGGTGAATAAAGAATATCTATAACCGCTTGACCTTTGGGGCAGAGAGCCCCCCGGTTTTCAGGATGCTCCTCATCCCCTCGAACTTTGACCACCTTGCCGTCTTCGACTGTAACCTCCATCCCACAACCGCATAGCCCACAAAGGTTGCAAACCGTCTTTACTGTTCTCTCTGTCATATTCAATCTCCATATTTCATAATAAGTACTTACAAAGTATTCAAGTCATTTTAAAAGGCTGTTCTGAGTAATAGAACAACCTCCGGTATGCTCTGTTCTACGTTTTTAGCCCATCCAAGAATATCCTCACCAGGGTCTCGACGGTCTCCTCATCGGAAAAGGGAAGTGGTGGTCCGCTTATGGATGCCTCTTGGTCAGCGATATACATATATATTGTCTCGATGAACAGTTGAGCTACAATCCGGGCGTTGATCTTCTTAAATGCCCCCTCTTCGATCCTTTGTTGAATATAGCGGCTCAGGAGTTCAGGCAGAGACGGGCCCATCTTTTCATCGTAATGGACGATCTCAGCCAGATGGAAACCTTCAAGAGCGCTGAAAATAGCCAGCCGCATGATCCTGCGATCTTGTCTATTATGCCTGATTACGTGCAAGGCCAGAGTGCTAAACACGCCGAAATCATCCTTTCTCGCCATCTTCTCCTCAAGCTCGGGCATAACTGGATGGTAACTGAATAGCTGCCGCAATGCCTCGCGATAGAGGTCCTCCTTGGTCTTGAAGTGCTGAAATATTAAGGTTTCACTTATTCCGGCCAGCTCAGCGATTTCCCTGGTTCTGGTTCCAGCGAAGCCTTTATCAGCAAACAGCCATAGGGCGGCATCGATAATCCGTGCCCGTCTTTCTTCACCGCTAAGGCGCTCTTTTTTCTCCATAACTTTTTTCATGCCTGGTAAAATTATTAGTAAGTATTTACTTATATTATATCAAGCGTCTTCTATGTTGTCAAGGGGTTTTTGGGGCAATTTCTTAATCTGGAATGTTTTGGTAGACAGGTTGTCTTGGGGAAGATGTGCTCACCGCACAGCCAACCAAGCACAGAATTGTGTCCAACAATTCATCCCAACATTTACCTATCTAGATTGATACCTTTGCATTCATGCATGAGCCGTCATCGCTATAGTTGTATGTCAGGATTGCTTGACTGTATAATTGCGTGCATATTGCTGCCTCTTATAGCGGGATATGGGCGCTTCGCAAGGATGTCTGGCAGCTCTGAAATAGGCTTGGAATAGATGGTTATTAGAAGAATTCGAATCGCGGCAAGTGGTATTCATGTTATCGCCGAATTGAATAATACCAGGACTGCTGAAGCAATCTGGGAGGCTCTGCCCATTAAGGGTGAGGTGAGTCTTTGGGGAGAGGGGATATACTTTCCCATTCCAGTCAGCCTGGAGCTGGAGGAGGGGCAAGAAGTGGTAAACATCGGTGATTTGGGATATTGGCCGAAGGGCAGTGCTTTTTGCATCTTTTTCGGCGCAACACCCATGAGCCGTGGGGAGGAGATTCGCCCTGCCAGCGCCGTTAACGTTTTTGGCAAGGTCATCGACGACGCAATTCAGCTCAGGCGCGTAGCATCGGGAGCAGAGATCGTCATCCAGAGGGAAAGCGGTGGCTAACTGGTTGAGAAGCTGCGTCCGGTTCTTTACGAGCAGCGCTGCCAGGCTGCTGATGCCATACTATGGCTTTAAGCTACTTAGGAGATCCTAAGGCTGACGATGCAACTAACGCCCAAGACTCTCACAAAGAAGAAATTGCTCGATTTTCTTGTTGAGCTTGAGGGCAGCCCTGGAGACTACATCACCATTTATACAAGACCTTTCTCTTTTCCCCGCTACGTTACTGATCTGGAAGTCGAACTCAGTCCCTTCGCGGGAGAGATAAGGACGGCGCTCAGTGCGCCGGCGGTTCTCCAGGAAGCCCAGAGTTACGGAACTGGAGCAGTGGTATTCTGGAGCGAAAGTGGGAATAAGCTCATTGTCATCCCTCCTTTTGTCATCCCTGAAGATAGGGTCTTCCACGGCAGACCAGAGACCTCACTGCTATGTCGGCTTCTGGAGAAAGAGCGTCTCCTCGGGCTGGTGCTGGTGACCTGGGGTTCGTATGCCTTGGGGGTTTTCAAGGGGGACAAGCTTGTTGAATCCAAGACGGGGACTGGATACATCCACAAGCGACATCGGAAAGGTGGCAGAAGCGAGAAGAGATTTGCCCGAAGGACTGAGGAGCAGAAGAAGGATTTCCTGAGGAGAGTGGCCAATCGCATCGAGGAGAGATTCAGGGGCTATCGACCGGAACAAATCCTCTTCGGAGGAAACCGGCTCATCCTCAAGCCGCTTATTGATGAATCCTCGTACCTCAAGTCCGAAGTGCAGCAAATCTCAAAGAGGTTCCTCAATGTCAGGTCTGCAAACCAAGAGGCCCTCGTCAAAAGCCTAGAGGATGTGAACAGGTCGCTTATCTTTGACTTAGGAGAAGGCGGGGCGTTCGATGATAATATCTGGCCTGACGAAACCCCAGTTGAATGAAACAATAGTTACTAATAGCTACTACATTGGCGATTAGCTACTAGAATCTCATTCGCCCAAACACCGGGCAGTGGACAAAGTCGTAATCACAGCCCTTGATTTCATTGCAGAAGTCTTCGCGGTGCCCGTATTTACTAAGTAAGGACAGTTTTATTCTAAGGTGCTATTGCTCTGGTTACCTGCGATGGCACATCTGGCTTTCTACATTAGTTTCAGTGGAAACAGCCCTCTTTCTCCTTTACTCTTCAAATGTGCCTGACAGCTTCTCCTCGAGCGGCTTGTCGCGCTCTATAATGCGTTTCATATCGTCCAATAGCAACTCGGGTTCCTGGTCAATGAACTGGGTAGCCATGAGGCGTTGCATAAAGAGCGGGTTCTCCATTACCGCCTTATGGAAGGGGATGTTGGTCTTAACGCCAACGATGATGTACTCATAAAGTGCGCGTCGCATTCTGATAATAGCCTCCTCCCGGGTTCTCCCCCATACGATGAGCTTGGATATCATCGGGTCGTAGAGGGGTGATATACGGTAGTGCGTATGCACGCCGCTATCCACCCGAACGCCAATACCCCCTGGGGAGCGATAGCCCTTGAGCTCTCCCGGCGAGGGACTGAAGTTGTTCAACGGGTCCTCCGCGTTGATGCGACATTCTATGGCGCAGCCGTTCGTCCGAATATCTTCCTGTCCGGTGCTTAGAGGCAGCCCTGAGGCTATTTGTATCTGTTCTTTCACGATGTCGATCCCGGTTAGTACCTCCGTAAGCGCGTGTGCCACTGTGATCCGGTTGTTTGCTTCGAAGAAGTAGAACTCTCCATTAGAAAAAACGAACTCTACGGTTCCTGCTCCTTCATAGCCGTCGCGTCTGGCGACGTTCATCGCTGTCCCTGCCATCTCGCTTCGAAGCTTAGTCGTTAGCGTCGGCGACGGAGCCTCCTCGATCACCTTCTCATATCTTCGTTGGATAGAGCACTCCCGCTCTCCCAAAAAGACCACGTTGCCCTGTGCATCTGCCAATAGCTGAAACTCCATGTGACGTGGATGTGGCAGGTGCTTTTCAACATAGACTTCGGTGGAACCAAAGGCAGTATTGGCAATCGCCCGTGAAGATTCCAGTGTGTTCTGCAGGTCCTTTTCTTCGGCGGCGAGCGTGGTGCCTATTCCTCCCCTTCCGAAACATGGTTTGAGCACTACAGGATAGCCAATCTCGCGGGCAACATCTTTTGCCTGCTCAAGGGATGATACGCAATCATCACTACCGGCCACCACAGGCACACCGGCTTCGCCCATCTCGCGTCGTGCGGCCACCCTATTACCCAGTAGTTCGAGGACTCCACTTGAGGGTCCAATGAGCTTTATGCCCTCCCTTTCGCAAGCCTGGGCAAAATGGGCGTTTTCAGCAAGAAACCCATAACCAGGGTAAATGGCATCGGCACCGCTTTTTTTAGCTGTTTCAATGATCCTGGGTATGCTGAGATAGCTTTCGCTTGCCGGGCCAGGACCGATACAATACGCTTCGTTGGCGTACCTGGCAAACAGTGCTCCTTCGTCCGCCTCAGAATATACGGCAACGGACTTGATTCCCAATTCCCTGCAGGCGCGCATAGCGCGTATGGCTATCTCACCGCGATTCGCCACTAGAACCTTATTCATTGTCTGCCTCCACCAGTATTATCACGTCCTTCGAATTGACCGCCTCTCCCTCACCCACAAGTATTTCCTTCACCAGTCCATTGTGTGGTGAGCGGACCTCGTTCTGCATCTTCATCGCTTCGATGGTGGCCACTATGTCACCTTTCTTCACCCGGTCGCCGACCTTCACTTTGATGGACATCATCGTTCCAGCCATAGGGGCAAGTATGGCGCCTTCCGGCGGCCTTCGGAACGTCCTCGCCTTCTTAGCTTCGGCAGGCTTCTCCTTCACTGGCGTTATCTTGATATTGTACAACTGGCCGCCTACATTAACGTTGAGGTCTGAAGGTAGACTAGACACGGGCAAGCTTGCAACGGCCGCTTCAAGAGGAGAGCGAATGACTTCTTCAGTAGCCTCACCTCGCAGGAACTTGGTGGCTACTTGAGGATAGAGGGCATAGGTAATCACATCCTCTTCCTTTTGGATAATGCCCAGCTTGTTTGCTTCCTCTCGTAGTTTCTCCAACTCCGGCTCAATGAGATCGGCGGGGCGCACGTCAATGGGATTCTCCTCGTCAATTATGGCCTTTCTCACCTCCTCGTTGATTTGCCCCGGCGGTCGGCCGTAGTAGCCGAGCATGAGGTTCTTGGTTTCTTGCGTCACCTGTTTGTAGCGTTCGCCAGCCAAGACGTTGAACACCGCCTGCGTTCCCACCACTTGGCTTGTCGGAGTTACCAGTGGCGGATAACCGAGGTCAGCCCGCACCCGTGGGACCTCCTCCAGCACCTCATTGAGCCTATCCAAGGCATTTTGTTGCCTGAGTTGACTCACCAGGTTGGAGATCATTCCCCCAGGTATTTGATGAAGGAGCACGGCGACACTGGGATGGGTTACCTCTGCTGCAACTAAACCACGGTATTTTTTACTCAAATCAACAAAATCCTCGCTTATTTCATTAAGCAATTCCAGGTCCAGTCCAGTATCATATGGAGTGTTCATAAGGGCAGCCACCATGCTTTCGGTTGGCGGCTGCGACGTGCCCCAGGAAAAAGCCGAGGAAGCGCAATCAAGGATATTAGCGCCGGCCAGAACCGCGGCGTAGTAACTTACAGGTGCCATTCCACTGGTGCAGTGGGAGTGAAGGTCAACTGGGATGCTAACCCTTTCCTTTATAGCTTTCACCAACTCGGTGGTAACCGGCGGGCTGATCAGTCCGGCCATATCCTTGATGCAGATGGAATCACATCCAAGCTGTTCCAGTTCCTTCGCCATTTGGGCAAAGCGTTCAGTAGTGTGTACCGGGCTAGTGGTGTAGCAGATGGCACCCTGGACGTGACCTCCATACTCCTTCGTAGTCTTGATAGCCAGTTCCATGTTCCTGATATCGTTGAGAGCATCAAATATGCGGAATACACCCACCCCATTCTTCACCGCGAGGCGGATGAACTCACGCACTACATCGTCGGCATAGTGACGGTAACCCACAAGGTTCTGTCCCCTAAGCAGCATTTGCAGGCGTGTGTTTGGCGCCTTCTCGCGCAAGGCTCGTAGCCGCTCCCACGGATCCTCATTCAGGAACCTAATGCAGCTATCAAATGTAGCCCCTCCCCATACCTCCAGCGAGAAAAAGCCCACCTTATCAAGCTTTTCAGCTATGGCAAGCATGTCCCTGGTACGCATTCTGGTAGCCATTAGTGACTGATGCGCGTCTCGCAGTGTGGTGTCGGTTATCATAATACCCATTTGCACCTACTCCCAGTTAAGAATTTCTTGTTCCATACAGTTGCGGCAAACCATTCTGTACTAATTTCCAATACTCCGATAATATAATCCTCCTTTACTATAGTCATATTTTGGAGCTAATTTGTCAATCCAGTCCTACCAAGCTACGTTCAATAAAGGCTGGTTCCCTATCGCTGTGGCGAATCGAGAACTATTCAAACGTTCCAGCTAAACATGGACATATGTCACAAACTATAAATTAAGTTGTCTCCTCCAGGAGAAGATATTTACGATATTAGCGTTCAAGTGGTATTTCTACGGTTATGGCTGTTCCCTTGCCCAACTCCGATTGGATATTCAGGGAGCCACTAAGTAATTGGGCTCGCTCTTGCATCCCGAGGAGACCTAACTTCTTAGTGCTGCCGAGTTGACTTAATGGCATTGGGACTTTAAAGCCCTTGCCATTATCAGTAATAACCATCGTTAGTTTCCCCGCCGCTGCCTCTAATCTGATCACTACCTCTGATGCCTGAGCATGTCTCTTAATGTTGACCAGGGCCTCTTGGGCAATACGGAATAATGTTAACTGAGCCTCGTGTGGCAAGGCGTGCTCTCGCATATCTACTTGAACATCAACATTGATACCATTCTCTGCAATTAAGTTGTCGGCTATCCATTCCAGCGATGCTATTAACCCCATATCATCCAGGATGGCCGGCCTCAGCTCCTGAGCATAGCGTCGTAAGCTGTCTAGGGTTTCCACAGCCAGACTGTGTAGCTCATTCAGCTTCTCCTGCACCGGCTTAGATAGCTTATTCTTGGGATCGGAAGCTATTGCGTCCAACCGGTGTGTCAGTAGTAATAGGGATTGGCTGGTATCATCATGCAGGTCGCGAGCGATACGTTTGCGCTCTTCCTCCTGAGCCACGAGGACTTTCTGCAGGTAGAAACGCATGCTATCCCGCATTTTCCTCTCCTCGGTGACGTCTCTGGCGATATTGTGGAAAGCTACAGGCTGACCATTTTGGGTGATTAAACGTGTTGCCAGTTCCATAATAGCCTCTGTCCCATCCCTTCTGAATATTCGCTGTTCGTAGCGCTCATCCACAGGCTCGCCTTTTAATAGCCTCCTTTTGACATTTCTTGCCAAGGCAAGGGCGTCCTCGGAGAGGAACTCGGTGACTTCTCTGCCTAACAGCTCATCTACGGTGTAGCCAGTCATTTTCTCACAAGCCTTGTTGGCAACAGTCATTCTGCCATCGAGGTCGTGAGTCCAGATGGCGTCGCTGGCATTTTGGAATAGCTCATGATATTTCTCCTCTGATACGCTTAGGGTTGCCATTGCTATCTCTAGTCCACCCTGCCTTTCTCTTATCCTGCGAGATGCTCGAATTAGCGTCAGCAGAAGCACTCCAATGAAGGCGGCAAGTAAGGTCTCGAGAAGGGCGACTGCTAGACTTGGTGATATGAAGATGGCACGCGACAGCATGACCAGAAAACTGGCTAATAGACAAGCCCCTCCAACCTTTATCCCGAATACCCCGCCAGCGTAGGCTATTATAAGAATATAAATGAGACGGTCCTCTGTATGCCGCTCTGCGCCGAAAAAAACGCTGGTTGCTATCTGGTCGATGATGGGCACGTTTTGCAATAGCTCATGATAATGACTAATGGTGGTAACTATAAACAGTGCCAGTATGATCCAGAGATGGGGGCTGCGCACTATGGATTTGAGTTTTGCGGCCAAAAATGAAACTCTCATTGAATCTCCCACCGGCTATTTTCAAGCTGGTACGGGAGAAGCTAGCGATCTAGTCGTTACTCTCCTTGTCAGATATGTCCTCCAACGTGAGCCAGCCTTCTCTTACCCCTTTGACTATGGCCTCGGTACGCGAGGCTACACCTATTTTATTAAAGATATTTGACAGGTGAGCTTTTACGGTGCGGACACTAAGGAAGAGTTCACCAGCTATATCCTTGTTACTCATGCCCTTAGCTGCTAGATTTAAGATCTCTGTCTCCCTGTCGCTGAGTTGTTCTCCTGCCTTGCGTTCACCGATCTGAGCCTGGGTCTGCACACGGTGTTTTAGGATTTTAGCGATTATAGCAGGATGGAGCACTGATTCACCGGCGCGTACCGTGCGGACAGCCCCTACTAGGTCCTGGCCACGAGCACTCTTTAGCAAGTAACCAGCCGCTCCTGCCTCTAGCAGGCCGATTACATAACGATCATCGTCATAGGCTGTTAAGATCAGGACGGCGGTAGTGGGGCTTACCTTCCTGATCTCCCTTGTTGCCTCGATACCACTAAGATTTGGCATCACAATGTCCATTATTACTATGTCTGGCTTCAACTCTGAGCTTAACTTGACCGCTTCCTCGCCATCACCAGCCTCGCCCAGCACCTCCATGTCTTCGTGCTGTTCAAAGGCATTTCGGATTGCCTCTCGCAATAGCGGATGGTCATCTGCGATCACTATGCCTATCTTCTTCTTTGACGTCTTCAACGCCACCTCTCTGGCACAAGTCTACGTTGCTGATTTCTCAAGTCGATTGTACAGCATTAGGACTGGGGTGGCAACAAAATCATCTTCTTTCCATTCTTTTTAGAACATAATATCGGTTTGAGCAGGAAACTGACCCCTCAGGTCGGCTATCCAGTTGCATGGGACTTGTTCTCTGGACGGGAGCACGGATGGTGACTCGACTAAGCCTATTCGCTTAGTTCAGCATCGTTACATCCAGGCATAATGACCTGCGATTCTGTCAGCTTCTCAGGTCTTTTCGGCGACCAGAAACAGGCATTACGGCGGAAGTCAGTTCTGCCAGCAGTGTGGTAATGTGATGGTGGAGGTAAGAGAGACGGTAAGCACACCAAAAAAGGTTCTTGGGTCTAGTCCCACCTCTTACCTTGAATAACCGAAATGGTTGCCTTAGCCCAAAGGGGCAAGGCAGGGGCTCGAAAGGAGGAAATGAAATGGAATGGCAGGTAATCGTAGCGCTGGTGGTAGCAATACCCATCATCCTCTTCCCGGTGGCTTTCTTGTGGTACCTGAACGTTGGTGGTCTGTATCGGGTCATGCGGGTAACACACGCACGGCAAAAGAGGCAGGCTGAGGCACTGGCTCAGGTAATGGGAGAGGCGGAGGCGATCGTTCAAGACACGGCCATCGTGGGCACGGCTGCGAAATAGGAACAGCAATTGACTGAAACGACCAGCGGCAAAAGGGTGGTCTGAAGGGGGGTCCTAATGGCCCCCCCTTCTCTTTAACTCAATGTTGTATAGCTCTCCTCTTCCTCCCCTTTCCCCGCTGCGTATCCTGTCAGACGACTATACACTGACTGCCGTAACAGGGGCACCAACTCATGCTACACATTC
>CAYUCL010000028.1:0-24866 GCA_964443325.1 uncultured Dehalococcoidales bacterium | reverse complement strand
CAGACGACTATACACTGACTGCCGTAACAGGGGCACCAACTCATGCTACACATTCCTGCCACCGCGGGTCTCTTGCAGATAGGTCGGTGCCATCTCCATCAATCCAAGCACCCCGTCCAGTTCTCGACAGGGCGGCAGCCCTGCGTCTGAGGTAATCTTGGCCCCGTGGAATTCTAGCCTCAGCCGCTTATCAAATTAAAGCTTCAGTACCTCCTTGGCCTTTTCACCCATTGAGTTTCTCCAATTAGCCCCGTCTAATGTGGCCAAACAGGGGGCTTTTGAAACTATCCTACCATCAATGCCTGTCTATACCCTCGGTTTGATATGGGAAATCCAGGTTTAGTACTTTTGCACATCTGCGTACTGTACTTTTGTCCATGGAAGATTGCACCTTCGGGCACGCCAAATTAGAGCCAAGGGTCGATGGATTACACCTCAGATGCTGATATTCTATAGATGGAGAATCGAGAGAAGAAAGGGGAACTGAGATGAGCGTGTTAACCAAGACAGAAGTAAAAGAAGCCAAGAATGCTGAGTCTGTCAGAGGTAGGGAAGTAGTGTTGTCAGTGCTGGAACGGGCCGCCGAGGAGAGCGACTTTTTAGCTAGCCTAGCGGATAACCCCAGCGAGGCTCTTGCTGAGTACTATACCCTAACCTCAAAGGAAAAAGCTGCCTTGGCCAGCGGTGACGTCAAGAAGATTGAGGAGTGGGTAGGCAAGTTAGATGACCGATTGGCAACCTGGCTATGGTGCAGGCTGAGTCAAGAGAAGTGGTGATCTGAGGTCGTTTTACAGGTCTAGCATTTGATCAAGGAAGTGTGACATGAAAGCACAGGATAGACCAGTAGGGCAACCTCCTAAGCGTGAGGATATGGCTGAACTGGCGAAGAAGGCAGCTTCGGACTGTATCCCGCCTCCTGAGATTGCCCGGAAGGCGGAAAGTGTAGGGGTCACCAAAGGAAACCTCAGCATCCTCAGTACAGTTCTTCTTGGCATCCTGGCTGGGGCTTTTATAGGTCTTGGGGCTATGCTTGCCACCTTGGTTACCACCGATGCTGGCCTGGGCTTTGGGATGACCAAGCTTCTGGCTGGGGTTGTCTTTTGCCTAGGCCTAGTTCTTGTGGTAGTGGCTGGTGCGGAACTATTTACCGGTAATTCCCTTCTAGTGATGGCCTGGTTCAGTGCCAAAATCAGCTTTACTCGTTTGCTTCGAAATTGGGGGTTGGTATATTTTTCCAACCTCATTGGCTCCGTGGCCTTGGTGGGCCTGATGTTTTACACGCTACAGTGGGGTTTACACAGCAATGCGGTAGGGGCAAACGCTGTCACGATTGCCAACGCCAAAGTTAATCTCTCCTTCGGTGCGGCACTAACACGTGGCATACTATGCAATGCCCTTGTTTGCTTGGCTATCTGGCTATGCTTTAGCGCTCGTACCGTCGTGGGTAAGATATTTGGCATCCTGTTTCCTATCACCGCGTTTGTAGCGGCTGGCTTTGAGCACAGTATAGCCAATATGTATTTCATCCCTATGGGTATATTGATGACAAAACAGCCCGCTGTGCTTCAGGCTGCTGGGTTGACTTCGGCCGGCGTAGGTAATCTCAATGTTGGAGGGTTTGTCGGTAACCTTGTTCCAGTCACAATTGGAAACATCATAGGTGGCGGTCTCTTGGTAGGCGCAGTGTACTGGACAGCTTATCTGCGACAGGATCGGGCCGATATGTGGGTGTCAATAAAGCGCTGGCTGAAGACAATGGTTCCTTACTACGGTCACGCCGAGCCTGAAAGGGTGACTGAACTGGCGAGTGGAAGCAGGGTCTTACGTGAAGCAGTAGCTAGAACAGTGGTCGCCAAACATGCCGAGGTAAACCAGGTGCCTACTCTGGATCGAATGGGTAGTAAAGCCTTACGAGATGTGCTTGCTAGAGCAGTGCTCGCCAAAGCTGGAGGTGATGACACGTTCTTTACAAGCTTGGCCCAAGAACCTGATAAGATTCTAAAAGGCTATGATCTAAACCCTGAGGAAAGGGAAGCCTTAGCTGGTGGTGATATCAGTTGGCTCGAATCCAAAGTCAAAGCATTGCGTGACCCGCTGGGAGCATGGGTTGCCCTCAGGTTGGCTTCAAATAAAGAGGGAAACTGATTTTTAAAACAAGTATTGCTGGCTTAAGCTGGCTGGCAGTGTTACTGAGAGGCACTGCCAGCTTCTTTATTGAATCTCGTTATGCTAGGTGCCAAACGAAACGTATTTACTACCGTCCTAAAAACAACCCGTAATCAGAACTGTCCTGAACAAACCACCGAATGTTCTTTGTTTTATATGTGCACACTCTGCTTTCAAAGCGCTCCCTTCTTTGGTTTTGAACCCTATTTCTCTCTCTGCTGTATGCGTTGGCGGTAGGCTTCAATGTAACGTCTGGCACGCTTATCGCGGTTCAGGATTAGGTCAGCAGCTAGAACTATCGGCCGCACCCTGGCTACATCCGCAATCATGCAGGTCACACCAGCGGCAATAACCACAGCCACGAAGGCACTATTGAGCAGGTGGCGGTCGGGCATGCCGAAGGAGATATTGCTGGCGGCAAGCGTTAGGTTCACCCCTAATTCGGCCTTTACTCGGCTAGCAGTTTCTATGGCCGCTAGCCCAGAGCTGGTATCGGCTCCAACGGCCAAGGTAAGGCAGTCAATGATAACATCCTGGCGAGGGATGCCCACTGACTCGGCTCGCTCCACTATCTTATGAGCGATGGC
This sequence comes from uncultured Dehalococcoidales bacterium, assembly GCA_964443325.1. Taxonomy (GTDB): domain Bacteria; phylum Chloroflexota; class Dehalococcoidia; order E44-bin15; family E44-bin15; genus DAOUVR01. The sequence goes on along the minus strand of CAYUCL010000028.1, from coordinate 22,113 downwards.
TACCCGCCGCTCCGAATCCTTTGGGATACCTTCATCATCTTGCACCAAACCAATGACTGCTGCTCCGTGTTCCTTAACCAGCGGCAAAACCTTGTCCATGGAGTGCTCTTCACCGGTTACTGAGTTGATGAGCGGCTTGCCCTTGTAAACTTTTAGAGCTGCTGTCAAAGCCTCCAGGTTGGTACTGTCAAGGCATAGCGGTATGTCTACTGAGTCCATCACCGCCTGGACTGCCTGCGGAAGTAAAGATACCTCATCCACACCGAACGTGCTTATGTTGATGTCAAGGATGTCGGCCCCAGCTTGCTCTTGAGCCATAGCTTCCCTGCGGACAATCTCAAGATTCCCTGCTTGCAGAGCCTCGGCCAGTTTCTTCTTGCCCGCAGGGTTGATACGCTCGCCTATGAGAACTGTTGGCTGGCTATCTCCAATGATTACCTCTCTCGTTGCGCTCGACACCCTGGTTTCCATCAGTCGAGTTCCTCCCTCTTGCCATTGTTCAGCCTGTACCGTCCCATATAACCTGCCTGAACAAAGGTCTGCGTGAAGTTAGGAGCACTGGCCAATTCAATATAATTGACTCGCGAGGCTAGCTCCTGGGCTTGAGTGCGACTGCTGAGGGAGATTAGAGCCAGCTTAGCTCCCATGCCGGCGGCATTCCCCACCTGCCGAAAGCGGTCAATAGGTATTGAGGGCAATAGGCCGATAATGACTGCACTGGATACATCGATGTAGCTGCCAAAGGCTCCAGCTATTGTTACTCGGGCAATCTCTTCTTCAGAGCGGCCATTAGTTTCCAGGAGCGCCTGGATACCGGTGCGAATGGCTGCCTTAGCCAGTTGCAGCTCTCGCACGTCCCCCTGAGTAATTACAATGGCTGATCCGCTATCTCGCTCCTGTTTGTCAACCAGCACGAACTCGCGCTGCTTCTTTACAGTACGAACGCGCGGGTGATTCTCTTTCATCCTGCCGCCCTTGTCGATAATTCCAGCCAGATAGAGTTGGGCCAGAGCATCAAGGATGCCCGACCCGCAGATACCAGTTGGCGGCATGTCGTCAACCGTCTGGTACTGAACGCCGTCATCAACTATCCGCACCCGTTCAATGGCTCCAGCTGCCGCTCTCATTCCATCTTTAATATGACCGCCTTCAAAGGCTGGCCCAGAAGCACAGGAGACTGCGGTTACCTTCCCATTACTCACCAAAGAGACCTCAGTATTGGTCCCGATGTCAAGAGCCACTGTGAGTTCTTCGGCTTGCCATGCTTGGGTTGCAAGTAACATTGCGGTATGGTCGGCACCGACAAAACCGGCGATATTGGGCAGCAGGTGCACGTAGGCCCCTGGAGCAACGTGTAGGCCCACGTCGCGCGCCTTTATGTCTTGAGCCATGCTGACTGCGGGGACAAAGGGAGAGTAAACAAGCTGTTTGACTGGTAAGCCGAGGAAAAGATGGTGCATAGCTGTGTTGCCGACTAAGACTGCCTCGACAATTTCTTCCCTTTCAGCGTCAGCCTCATTGCACAAATCACTGGCTAACTGGTTGAGTGCTTCTATCACCACTTCCCGCAGACGTACACCCTCAGCCGACGACCTTATCACACCCATGATACGACTGATTATGTCCTCTCCATAACTTATCTGGGGGTTCATGATTCCTTTGGCGGCTATTGTCCGACCGTCGCTCAAATCAACCAGATAGCCGGCGATCTTGGTGGTGCCTAAATCTACTGCCAGCCCTAGCTGGCGATTTGACTGCGGACCAAGAGCTATTACCTCGTCTTGACGAACTGAAGCTTGGAATGACCATTTCCACGAGCGTAACTTGGGCGAGATGGCACGCACTGCGTCAATGTCAACTTTGCTGCAATGCAACTGATGTTGCTGCTCCAGTGCTTCCAGCAGTCGGTCGGTGTCAGCCTGCGGATCAGACAAGGATGGCCTTTGCAGTTCAAGGTAGTACCCTTTAACAGGTGGTTCAGGGCTGACCGCTATTTCTAATCCCTCCACTTGCGTCCGCTGGATGGTTGGCATCGACTCAGCAGGTACGCTCAATTTGCAATCGCTGGCAGGATATGTCTGGCACGCCAGGCGCCAGCCATCTTTCAGTTCTTGGGGGGAAAAGGCCTCTCGCTCGTTGGAGGTTGGTTCGGAAACACTTCCATTCAGGACTCGCACCTTGCAGGAGTGGCAGCTTCCCTGGCCTCCGCACAGACTAACAATACCCACACCGAGTTGGCGGGCGCAGGCCAAGAGAGACTCATTGCACTGACACTGTCCTCTTCTACCTACCGGCTCAAAATCCACTGTATAAACTGCCATATTCTCTCAATCTAGGGCTTATTCTAATAAGCCTCTATTCTATATGGGCAGGTTTTGCTGAGGGTGCAGCGGGAGCATACTTCAGCCCGCGTCCAGGTTGCCATCTGCGTCCCTATGCCAATGACCATGGAAACCGATTTTCGTGGAATCATTATTGCTGTAGACGCAAGACTAACCCCGATTTCCTCCGCCGGCACTAAGTTCAACATCTGCCATTGCTCCGTGATAGGGAAACCAGGGCTACCTGGGCTGAGTGGACTACCGGCTTGCAAATCACGGGATGATGCCTCACCTGCTATAAGCCTGCACATCTCCAGAGCCAATGAGTCCACTGCTACGCTTCCGATAGCGTCCAGAAGCATGCCTTGCAAAGACTCACTCCTGCCAAAATAGTCTGCCACCTTCTCTTCCAGCCTGGGGCTGATGGTGCAGACCAACACGGCAAGCTCCTTGGCCTGTGGAAAGACCGAATAGATTAGCGAACAGCGCAGTGCTGCGCCACCATCCAAAGACACTTTATTTCTACCTAACTTGGTTATTGGGTAGATTTCGTAGGCGATAGCTGGCTCCAGGAGATGAGCTTCATCTACACTGACAAGCAGTTCACAGATTGAAGTTTCCGCCTTAGGTTTGAGCTTAGAGTGCTCTTTGATTCCTGCTCGGCGCAGCACTTCCTTTATCTTCAAGCTCAGGGGGATATCGCGGATTATGGGCACGTATTTGTCCTTGGTCGAGGCATATACTTGTAGTATTGGTGGATTCACCTATCTTAAGCTGCACGTGTAGGCTGGTAGTTTTTAGCAGTATCAACCATTGCCTTGAGATTCTCAAACTTGGCGTTTGTTGGGACACTACAACCAACACCTAAAATGAACCCACCGCCTTCCCCGATTATATCGATGAGCTTCTTGCAGTAGGCCTCCACCTCCTCTGGCGTGCCAAGAGAGAGTAATGATGGGGACACATCGCCCATGATACACATATGGTCTCTGAGAATCTCTTTTGCCTTGAAAATGTCGGTGCAGCTATCAAACTGGCAAATGCACTTTCCCCTGGGCAACTCCTTTAGATAAGGGAGGTTTAGAGTCCAATCCTGGTCAAAATGTAAGATAGGCATGATCCCTTCATCAATGAAGGCTTCCACCATCTTCTTTGTATACGGCCACTCAAATCGCTCAAATATGCGGAGAGGGTAATAAAATGAGCCTCCTCTTTCAAGGACCAGCGACTTGGCTGGTATTCCTGTGGGGAGAGATATTCCCATAACCTTGACACTTTTGATGGATATCTCAATGAGGTCGTCAATCATTGCATCCATAGTGGCCTCCACTTTATCAGGAATGCGGTAGAGGTCCATGGTGAATGGTACGAATGATCGGCACGACGATAACATCATAAGCGGAGTGTTCACATAACTAACCTGATAAACAGGTATCTCTTTCTCCTCCCAGACCCTCATGACCTCCTTCTGCTGCTTTATGTCTCTGGCTGCTTTGGTTTCAATCCGAGTAGTGTATTCAGCAGGGTCCCAGCCCCTGAAGTGTGGGTAGAATTCAAGCATGAAATCCTTCCACCCATGCTCGATTATCTTGTCATAGTCTTCGTGAGTCAGAACCTCCGCCTCTTCCCATTGAATGGGGTCATGTTCAGGGATGTCCCTTCCAGGCACCTTAATCCTCATTGGTGCGTCAAGCAGATTCTCTTCACGAGATGTGTTTGCACCAGCTCCAGCAGCATCATATCCACCGAGCTCATCAAAAACCTCAAGCACTGCTCGGTGTCCCTTGGCTGGATTCCTGTACAACTCCCCCTGGGAAATGCCTTTGTAACGACAGGGCATTGTAGCGCCCATCATCAGTGAGACTGGGACTCTGTCACCCTCCTCCAGGTTAATAGCTGCTTGCAATCTTGCCATCCGGCTGGCCAGGTTATCTGCTGTCATTCTCTTTACCTGCCTTCCCCCCACTTTTAAATCGCCAGGCATTAATATTCAGCACTCGGAAGATCTTGACTTTTCCTATTTCAAATCTTTGGCAAATTCCTTGCACATCTCTACACCTTTAAGGCCGTCGGAAGTAAACCTATCGGCCCCAACATACTTCCCAACCAGTTCGGTAACAACGCCACCGCCAACGATGACCCTTACTTTATCTCGCAGCCCCGCAGCCTCAACAGCTGTAACCGTTTCCTTCATTGATTCAAAGGAAGGCGTCAGCAAGCCTGACATCCCTAGAATGGGCGCCTCCGTCTCAACCAATTTCTCCACAAAGAGACGCGGCTCCACATCTACCCCCAGGTCATATACCTCGAAGCCGGCTGCTCCCAGAAGGACGCTTACAATGTCTTTGCCTATGTTGTGGATATCGCCTTTGACCGTGCCCAGAACCACCTTGGTTAAGGTATCTGCTTGTTTGCCCACTTTCAGGTGAGGTTCAATGACCTTCATGGACTCCTTGAATATCTCACCAGACACGACGAGCTCGCTGAGGAAATACTCCCCGCTCTTATAGCGCTCGCCGACGATATCCATGCCACTGCGGCATTCATTGAGTATAGACATGGCGTCAACGCTGGCATCTATTTTTGCACGTACTAGCTTCGCTACCTCATCCTCATCTAAACTCGCTAAAGCATCAGCCAACTGTGACATCGTTACCTCCCAATCCTTACTTGTGTGCATGCTTAACGGTCAGCTTTAATTATTTTACACACATCATGGCTATCTTACGTGGTTAAATAGTAGACGTCAACAGACTATAGGCGTGTTCGTAGCCCTCGCAGCCTCATCGATCAATCGAATGGGGACATCTCTGTCAGGATGCTTCTGTCGCCAAGACTTGCCTATTGCAATAGTGCCTCACCTTTTCCAGCATTTATTTATATACGCCATATTCTTTGACGAAGTCGGTCATTGCCTTCACGTTTTCAGGCTTAGCCTCATCAGCTATCCCTATGTCGCCGTCGACGATTAAGCCGCCGCCCTTGCCGACAACATCGATGAGCTTCTTGCAATAGGCTTTGACCTGGTCTGGGGTGCCGGTGCAAAGTAATGAGGATGGCACATTGCCCTTAATGCATACACGGTCGCCCAGGATCTCCTTTGCTTTAAACACATCTGTTCGCTCGAACCAGTAGATGGCCTTTCCCCTGGGTATGTCCTTGATGATCTCCAGCCTGTCGGTGTAATCGGCCTCGATGAAGGGCATAGGCACCAGCCCTTCGTCGATGAGCGCCAACATCAGCTTATGTAGTGTGGGCCAGTAGAAGGTCTTGAACTGCTCGATGGACATGAACCCCATGGGCCCTTTGTGCAGTGGTATGAACACGGTGGGGCTTGGCGATATGCTTGCTGAGATCACGCCCATCTGTATGGCGTCGGGTAGGATCAGGTCCATAGCCTTCTGAAGCTTGTCCGGCTGGCGATACATGTCCAACATTATCCCTTGGGTCCCTCTCAGAGAGTCTCCGACGGTGTCGAAGGGGGCCTGTGTCATCCCTCCAAAGATGGAAGGGAAACCGAGGCTGGCCATCTCCTGACCGAAAGCAGCGGTACTGGCCGAAAACCTCCCGAATTCAGTGATCGCCTTGATTAGAGATTCTAAGGCACTGGCGGTTCCCATCGCACCGGCTACTCCAAACATGAACATAAGCCCCAGGTAGTACGGGAGCACCATTCTTATCGGGGGGAGCATCTGGAGTGGCGACAGCGCTCCACTTACACGCGGGAGGTAGGTCCTTATGAGGAAGTCGGAGGGGTCTTCGAGGAAGGCGTCGTATTCGTCCGCCTTCATGTATTCTCCTTCGACGAACTGGTACGTGCGATTGGAGGGTACGCCATGGCCCGGCCACTTGAGCTGCTTGTAGTCAAAGGCCTCAAGCCATGGCCCCGAGAAAGCGATCATGTGGCTGAAGGCCGTGTCCCACTGAAAATCAAGCGCGGTTTGCTTGTAGGCTGCGTACGCCTTATCAAGATCGTACATCGCCTCTTCAGGGCTGAGGCCGACGTAATTCGCTGCGAAGAACGTGACCAACGGAGCGATGGGCATTCTGTCAGGCACTTTCAACTGGATAGCGTCAGCCAGTCTTCTTGTTCGTTTCCTATAGGTCTCTTCGGCTTCGGCGTCCTTGAATTGAATGCCCTGTCCTGAGCACCATAGATCGAGCCTCTCTTGCGTCTTATCCATCTTCATTGACCTCCTACCCATTCTTTGGCCAGTGATACGCCAGCCATGGCGTTTGACCCGTAGGAATCAGCCCCGGCATACTTCCTGATATCCTCACTCATCTGACCACCGCCAATCATAATCTTCACTTTGTCTCTCAGACCAGCAGCTTTTATCGCATCTATTGTTTCCTTCATCGAATCAAAAGCCAATGTCAAGAATCCGCTCAATCCAACAATACTGGTATTAGTTTCCTTTATCTTGTCAACAAACTGCTGTGCTGAGACATCCACACCCAGGTCGTAGACCTCGAAGCCGTTTATATCGAGCATAAAGGTAACGATGTTCTTGCCGATATCGTGTATGTCGCCGGATACAGTGCCTATAATAACCTTACCCAAACGCTTGACCTCGGCGGCTTTTGTCAACTTCGGCTTAACCATTTCGGTTATTTCCTTCAAGATCTCGCCGGAATATACCAGGTCGGGGATGAAATACTCACTATTTTCGAAGCGCTTGCCAACGATTTCCATGCCACGTCTAGCGTCGTCGAGGATACTGAGGGGGTCACCACCGGCATTGAGTCTAGCTTGGGCAATCTCCAGAGCCTCTTTTTCCTTCAAATCCGCTAGCATGATAGCTAAGTCATTAGCCATAGTTCAACGCTCCTTTCTACTAACAATGTCTCAGCCGATTCTTCCTAGTATTGATATCATATACCACTTGCTCTGATTTTGTTAGTCGTTTGAACTTGAGCGCACCAAAATCGCGAATACTACGTATGAGAAAACATAGAGGGCTCGGCAACGTGGATTTTTAGGCGTGGAAATGCAGCAGAGTTTACGATATTTGTCAATATGTTGAAAAAGGGGGTCTACAATAGCCTCTGCTCCAGGATTTTTTTATGTGCACCCCAGATATAAATCTATACATTCGTAAATTGACTCGCCTATAGGGGTATGCTATCATCCTTCCAAGAGTAAGGTGGGACAGTGCTTGAAGCGGGTCGTTCTTATTTCCATCCTGATTGGTGCCGTCGCTGGGATGCAAGCCGGGCTTACAGGTGTGGGTGGAGGTGTGTTTTTGGTGCCACTCATGGTTATACTCTTGGGGGTGGCGCAGCATCAGGCCCACGGTACATCCATCACCGTGATCTTCCCCATAGCTATCATCGGCGCTATCACTTATGCCTTTCTCGGACATATTCCGGGGGATATGGACTGGGTACTGATCCCCGCACTGGCTATAGGGGGAATAGTGGGGGTGTTTGCGGGGGCAAAACTGATGATACGGGTACCGGCAACGCAGCTAAGGTGGATATTCAGCGCCTTCATGGTGTTTTTGGGTATATATATGATTGTTACCTAGCAGAGATTAGAGATGATTTTCGCTATTGGAATCGGGATAGGATTGGTGGCAGGGATACTTGCCGGGATGCTTGGCATTGGGGGAGGAGTTATCCTGATTCCGGGGTTGGTTCTATTGTTGGGCGTAGAGCAACATACAGCACAGGGAGTCTCCCTGACAGTGATTACGCTAATGTCACTAGTGGGCGCGATCACCCATTACCGGCAGCACAATGTCAGGCTGGGGGTAGCGGTTTGGATTATCCCGTCTGCAGTTGTCTTTAGCTTTCTTGGAGGTATGCTTGCCGACATGCTAGATGCTTCTTTGTTGCGCAATGTCTGGGGCGCCTTATTGATCGTTGTCGGCATAGTAATGATGATAACAGGGAGGCGAAGTGTCAGCACTTAGCGAGCTTTACAAAGAGATAGCCCTCTGTGAGGATTGCGAACTGGCGAAGTATCGCACTAAGGTAGTGCCTGGCGAGGGCCCTGAGGATGCCGATATTATCTTCATAGGTGAGGCACCGGGTTGGCATGAGGATCAGCAGGGGCGACCCTTTGTAGGACCAGCGGGTCATTTCCTCGATGAGCTGCTCCATTCGATTGGGATGACGCGTGATGATGTCTATATTGCGAATGTGATCAAATGCCGCCCCCCGACAAACCGCGACCCTCTGCCGTCCGAGATGATGGCGTGTCGAAAGTGGCTTGACCGCCAGATAGAGTTGATTCGACCAAAGATGATCGTTACCCTGGGTCGTTACTCCCTGGCTCAGTTCTTTCCCGGCAGTTCCATAGGGAAGGTCCATGGCACAGCACGAAAAAAGGAAGGGATAATCCACTTCGCCATGTATCACCCTGCTGCAGCCTTACACCAGCAGAGCTTGCGTCAGACCATTCAAGAGGATATGCTTAAGATACCTCGACTCCTAGCTCAAGCAGAGGAGGTTGAGGAGGTTAAGGAAGAGCATAAACCTGAACAGCTATCTATGTTCTAGGGGGAGACTGTTGGCAAAGGCTAAAGGAAAGCCTCGCAAGATATCTAAAGGAGCCTCCAGCACAGCCATAGGTGGGAGTCCTTCCCCCATCAGGCGCTTTTTTGGTTTTTTCTTCTCGCGCCCGGTGAGGTGGATCTTGCTTTTAATCATCTTTGTGGCGTTGCTGTTTTCTTTCAGCTCTCCGGTTGTCTCAGCCTTTAGCGCTGCTTGGGGTGCCCTTATTGGTACATTCGGGGTAGGGCTTATTGTGGTGGCGGTGGTGATTGTGCTTTTAGGAATGATAGTGGCCCGACGAGGAGTACCCGAATTCCTTCGGAGATGGAGCCAGTCGCTGGGTGATATTGCCTCTGCTCTCGCCCTGCGTAGGTGGAACCGCTGGCTGGGTGCCATTGCCTTTGTCCTCGCTCTTTTTGGGCTTCTCGCCTTCTTTGCCTTGGGAGGAACGCTGGGTATGGCAGTTATTGGCGCCCCGAATGCCCTCGGTGGCTTGAGACTCGCCGGTATAGTTCTTCTAGGCATCTTTCTAGTAGCGCCACGCGGAAGTTGGCACATCCTTTCGTCTATTGCCTCCGCTCTATCGAATGCATATCGCCACTATCCGCTGCATAAATACCTCTGGCGAGCTGCAATCTGGCCTTTTGTCTTTTATCGACGCCATCCTCTACGCCGACTCATAACCCCCAAGCCTCGGCGACCTCGAAAGCCTGCCGCCGCACCTGTGCAAAAAGTGGAGTATGAAACACCTGAAGAGGCCACCAGAGTGGTTGAGCCCGAAGTCGTGCCCGTAATAGCGACAACCCATACCCCTGTAGCTGAGAAAAGAGTCGAAGAAGCTGAGACGGCAAGTGGGAAATGGCCATTGCCCTCCATTAACATCCTCGATAGAACGCCTGAGGTTGAACCTATCCAGGTGGATACCGAGCGGGGGTCGAGGCTTATTGAGGAAGCCCTGACGAGCTACAATGTTGAGGCTAAGGTTGTTCAGGTGAATGTAGGACCTACCGTGACTCAATATGGCGTTGAGCCCGGCTGGGACCGCAAATATAAGGAGATAAAGGAGAAGGACAAGGACGGTAATATCAGGGTGCGGGTCGAGGAGGTCTCCAAGACCAGGGTCAAAGTGGAGCGCATCTCATCACTGGCTAACGACCTTGCTTTAGCTTTGGCTGCCCCATCGATTAAAATCGAAGCCCCGGTGCCGGGGAAATCCATGGTCGGTATCGAAGTGCCCAATACAATAGCTGCTGTAGTTACATTGAGGAGCATCATAGAGAGCGCCGCTTTCTACAAGCTTAAGGCCAGGGCCAGGCTGCCCCTTGCCTTGGGCAAGACGGTCACCGGTGAGCCTGTAGTTGCCGACCTTGCCAAGATGCCCCATCTGCTCATCGCCGGGCAGACGGGAAGTGGTAAAAGCATTTGCATCAAATCGATGATCACTACCTTTCTGCTTCATACAAACCCTGATCAGTTCAGACTACTTCTGATCGATCTAAAAAGGGTGGAACTGGTCGACTTCAACAGCATCCCCCATCTGGTCTCTCCGGTGATCGTGGAAAGTGAAAAAGCGATGGGCACGCTGAAGTGGCTTACAAAGGAGATGGAGCACCGCTATGACAGACTAGCCGCGATGGGCTCACGTGATATCGAAGCCTATAATAAGAACCCCAGGGTGGCGCAGCCGCTCCCTTACTTAGTCCTCGTCATCGATGAGCTTGCCGAGTTAATGAGCACCGCACCTGATGAAGCCGAGCGCAACATCTGCCGTTTAGCCCAGCTTGCCCGAGCTACCGGAATACACATGATCGTAGCCACCCAGCGCCCCTCTGTTGATGTCATTACTGGCCTGATTAAGGCTAATTTCCCCGCTCGCATCAGCTTCGCTGTGGCATCGCAGGTGGACTCACGCACTATACTTGATATTGGCGGTGCTGAGAAGCTGTTGGGTCGAGGGGACATGCTCTTTTTACCTCCGGATGCTCCCAAACCGAAACGCCTTCAAGGAAGCTTTGTCTCTGAGGCTGACATCGAGCGGCTGGTAAGCTTCTGGATTAGCCATCGCCCTCAAGAGGTCTATATCCCGCAGATAATGGAGGACTTCGTCAAGGCAACTGCTACTGGAGGCAATGGTGCCGATGAGGACCCCCTTCTGGAGAAGGCGAAACGCCTTGCCCACGAGCACAGCCGTATCTCCACCTCTTTTCTGCAGCGGCGATTGGGCATTGGTTACCCCCGGGCAGCGCGGATCATGGACCTTCTGGAAGAGCAAGGCGTGGTCGCCGCTGGGGAGCCAGGGAAGTCTCGCGAGGTGCTAAAATAGAAGGAGGGGGTAAATTGATGAAGGAGATTATCGCCTGGATTTTTGGTCGACGTGGGATGCAGCTAAAGGCTTCTGTCGGCCTGCTGGAGAGTTGCCTCAACTGCAACACGGACCTTGCCTCCTCTGAGCTTTATCAGCGCTATCGCGTATGCCCGGAATGTGGTTTTCATTATGTGCTCCCCGCCTATGATAGAATAGCCACCCTGGCAGATGAAGGAACCTTCCAGGAGATAAATCGTTCCCTGGCGTCGCTTGACCCCCTCCCTTTCAAGGGGGAGGCATCCTACAAGAAGCGCGTCACCGATGCTCAGAGGATGACCGGCCTCCCAGAGGCTGTGGTCACCGGGGTTTGCCAGATCGAGGGCACCCTTACCGTCATTGTGGTATTGGACTTCAGCTTCTTAGGGGGTAGCATGGGATGCGTTGTCGGGGAAAAAGTAGCCCTTGCCTTTGAGCATGCCCTTAAGAAAAAGCTCCCGCTGGTAGCGGTGGTCTCCAGTGGCGGCGCCAGAGTGCAGGAGGGGATACTTGCTTTGATGCAAACGGCAAAAACGGCGGCCGCAGCCAGGCAAGTTCATGCCGCTCGGCTCCCATTTATATCCATCCTGACAAACCCTACCACAGGGGACGTCTATGCCAGCTTTGCCAACCTCGCTGACTTTATTATCGCCGAACCCAATGCTCTTCTTGGCTTCGCCCCTATGAAGGTTGTGGAGCAGACCGAGGGCAAGGAGCTTCCCCCCGATGCCCATACCGCCGAATCCCATCTGATGCACGGGATGATCGACTGTGTGGTGGAGCGTGACAAGCTGCGAGGACTACTAGCAACCTTACTCGACCTCCTCTCCTCTCAATACCGTCTAGCCATAAAGCGGAGATTCGGCCCCTACCCCCCCATAGTGCCCCGCAGAGAGTCGGCTTGGCAGAGCGTTCAATTGGCGCGTCATAAAGAGCGTCCCACCTCTCTGGATTATATCAGCAGGATCACCTCAAGCTTCATCGAACTCCACGGTGACCGTTACTACGGCGACGATAGTGCCATGGTATGCGGCCTGGCTGATATCGGAGGCGAGGCGGTGGTGATAATCGCTCAGGAGCGGAGCCATGATAGCGAAAAGAGGCATCATGGCAGAATCCGCCCTGAGGGCTTCCGTAAGGCCCAGCGAGCGATGTTTCTGGCAGCAAAATTCAGGCTCACCCTCATCACCTTTATCGATACCCCCGGCGCATACCCTGGCCTCGACGCTGAGGAAAGGGGGTTAGGGAACGCTATTGCTCGTTGTCTAGCCATAATGTCCGACCTGCCGACACCAATTATCTCGGTGATTATCGGTGAGGGGGGTAGCAAAGGTGCCTTGGCAGTTGGGGTTGCCGACCGCATTCTAATGCTGGAGAACGCCATCTTTTCTGTAATGCCTCCAGAGAGGGCAGCTACCCTGCTCTATCGGGACGAGAGTAGGGCGGCGGAGGTGGCTCCCGCCTTGAGGCTTACTGCGCAGGACTGTGTGGAGCTCGGCGTGGTGGATGTTTTGATACCTGAGCCTAAGGGTGGTGCTCATACTGACCCCGATGAGGCAGCACAGCAGCTCAGGAGAATTCTGATAAGCGAGATGGTCCAGGTTCGCAGCGCCTCTATTAGCGATCTGGTCAAAGCCCGCTATGAGAAGTTTCGTAGCATGGGACGCTACAGCTCTCGCATTACCATCACCCTCTCAAAGGACATGGCTGAAATTCAAAACTATCTCGCCGACAGGCTGATGGAGCTCAGAGATTATCTCCCCTCAAAGGCGGTGGAGATCCCTCTCGAAGAAGAGGACGACAAAAGTCGAAAGAGAAAAAGCTAGCTCATCGCTAAGCCTCTCCCTCCCCTCGAAAGTATATTTTGTTCCGTTAGCCCTGCCCGCCTTGCGGACTCCGATACTTCGTTCGGATAGTCTGTCGAAGGGCCTGTTCTGTCTAATGGGGTAGGTTGGAGCATCCGCTCCAACCATGCCTAGAGCAGATGCTCTAGGCCACCCATTATGATCTGTTAATAGACATGGCTCATTCACCAATTTTTTGAAATAACGTTAATGGTTCGACAAGCCTGTCATGAACGCAATCGAAGGGCTCACCACGAACGGCATCTAGACCACAAATATTCACCACTCGCTGGTGGGCACCCGACCATGAAAGTTTATTTTGCCTTACCTCTCAGGCGCTTGAGGACAGCATCCCGATAGACTCTGGCCAGGCTCTTGCCGTGCTGAAGCATCTTCTTCCGTTCCTTCCGCCTGCGCTTCTCACGGCGCTCCTGCCTCGTCTCCTCGTCCAATTTATCACCCCGGTTTGCCGTCAATGGTAGATATTATACGCCATACCTCTGTTTGAGATATACGCGCCACCCTATCAGCTCTTCAGGCAAACCCTTGTCAATGGCATCTAGAAAATCCTGCACTGTAAAGGCGTGAAAAGTCTCGGGATTCTTCAGTAGATTAGGCCATGCCCTCAGTGGGTCACGCTCTCCGCCGAAGGAGTGGGACATTCTCAGCAATTTATCACTGTCGGCGTGGTACATAACCCCAAAATCTACTTGGTTAAAGCCTGCAGCGTGATCCGATTGGATGCAATGAGCCAGTAGTTGATTGCGCATTAACTGGTAGAAATCGTAGCGAAATGGACAGTAGTGCGCTGTCAACAGGTACTTCTTGTGGAAAGGGGTGTCTTCGGACAATATCCTATCCCAGTAGGTACGCCCGACCTGAGCCTTGTGACACTGTGTTTGAGGAGAGAAGACAACCCTGCGCGATGAGAAGCAGCGCTGCCGGTCGGGGTTGTTCTCCTGGTTGCACTCACCAAAGTTAGGCTCGGTGAATTTGTACTCCAGGAGAAGCATGTTTCTGCCCTTGTCTTTATCCTCCCAGATGATGGATATGTCAGAGCTTGTCCTGTTTTGACCGCGCCCACCTCTTTCATTGAAGTAGTTCCTGTTTTTGGGGCCGATGTATCCAAAATCAAGGTCAGTCACGCTTTTCACATCGCTGTAGTAGCGAGAAAGCCACGGTTTGATGAGTTCGAGGTATTGCTTCAGTGGGAAGAAGATATTAACCGACATAACCTGTGAACTCAGCATATTGTTCTTCTGGTTATGCCAGGTGATTTGCGATTGAGCGAAGTACTGGATTGCCTTGTAGGATATCTCCTCCCACAGGTTAAGCGACCAGGAATCCTCAGGCAAAATATGAGGGTAGGGTTCCTCTCTCCACCAGCCCATCTGTTTAATTCCAAGAACCTCTGTCTTATACACGCTCTGCTTGTCTTCCATCCTCTCGCGGAAGTCTTGCACTGCGATAGCCATCAGCCCATCTCCTTTCTCAGCTCGATGATGCGGTCCCTAAACAGTGCCGCCTTCTCGAACTCGAGATTTTTTGCCGCCGCCTTCATCTGCGATTCCAGATCCTTTATCAGGCGCAGCATCTCATCTTTTGGAAGAGTAGCAATAGTATAAGGGGTGCGAGTCTCCGCTACAACCCTTACTCTGTCAGTAATATCTTTAATCGCCTTCTTGATTCCCTGAGGGGTGATGCCATGCTTTTCATTGTAAGCCGTCTGGATATTGCGACGCCGCAAAACCTCCTCGCTGGCCGCTTTCATCGAGCCGGTGATGGTATCGGCGTACATTATAACATGCCCTTCAATATGGCGTGCAGCGCGCCCCATGGTTTGAATGAGGGAGTCTCTCGACCTCAGATAACCCTCTTTATCGGCATCGAGTATCGCCACCAGGCTCACCTCGGGAAGGTCCAACCCCTCCCGCAGCAGGTTGATCCCCACCACCACATCATAGACGCCAAGCCTCAGGTCACGCAGAATCTCGACCCGCTCCAGCGTATCGATCTCCGAGTGCAGATAGTGTGTCTTGATCCCCATCTCTTTGAGGTAATCGGCCAGTTGCTCCGCCATCCTCTTGGTCAGAGTGGTAACCAGACAACGCTCCCCCCGCTCAACGCGCACCCTTATCTGCTCCATGAGATCGTCGATCTGCCCTTCGGTGGACTTTAGCTCGATTGAGGGCTCGAGCAGCCCGGTAGGCCTGATTAGTTGCTCCACTATCTGCTCGCTGTGCTCATACTCATAAGGGCCGGGAGTCGCCGAGACATAGACCGCCTGGCCGATATGCTCCTCGAACTCAGAGAAGTTGAGCGGGCGGTTGTCCAGCGCAGACGGCAGGCGGAAGCCGTACTCTATCAGCGTCTCCTTGCGCGAGCGGTCGCCATGGTACATCCCCCGTACCTGAGGCAGCGTCATATGCGATTCATCGACGAAAACGAGGAAATCATCGGGGAAATAGTCGAGGAGCGTCGATGGCGGGCTTCCCGCTGAGCGTCGCGCCAGATGCCGCGAGTAGTTCTCCACAGCGTTGCAGTAGCCCGCCTCCCGCAGCATCTCGATATCGTAGTTTGTCCTCGCCTCCAGCCTGGCCGCCTCGAGCAGTTTCCCCTGACCCTTGAGCTCATTGAGCCTCTCTTCAAGCTCGACCTTTATATCCTCGATGGCCGCCATCAGCTTATCGTGGGAGGTGACGAAGTGCTTTGCCGGATAGATGTCTATGGAATCACGCTCAGCCAGCAGTTCACCGGTCAGCGGGTCGACCTCTACGATGCGCTCCACCTCGTCCCCCCAGAGCTCCACCCGCACCGCCACCTCCTCATAAGAGGGCTGGACCTCCAGCGTATCGCCCCTGATGCGGAACCTGCCCCTGGTGAAGTCGATATCATTTCTTTCGTACTGCATGTCAACCAACTGGCGGACAATACGGTCCCTTTTTGTTTTCTGGCCCTTAGCCAGGCTGACTACAAAGGCGTGATACTCCTCGGGCGAGCCGAGGCCATAGATGCAGGAGACCGAGGCAACGATGACCACATCCCTCCTGGTAAAAAGCGCCCTTGTCGAGGCGTGGCGCAGCTTGTCGATCTCCTCGTTTATAGCTATCTCCTTCTCGATGTAGGTATCGGAGCGGGGGATGTAGGCCTCAGGCTGGTAGTAGTCATAGTAGCTGACGAAGTACTCCACCGCGTTCTCGGGAAAGAATTCCTTCAGCTCGGTGGCGAGCTGAGCGGCGAGGGTCTTGTTGTGGGACATCACCAGCGTGGGTCTTTGAACCCGCTCGATGATGTTGGCCATGGTGAAGGTCTTGCCGCTGCCGGTGACACCCAGCAGCGTCTGGTGCCGGTGTCCGCGTTCCAGTCCCTCGACCAGACGGTCAACAGCCTGCGGCTGGTCGCCGGTGGGGAGGAAGTCAGATACAATTTTAAATGGTGGCATTTTTTCGAGCTCGACGCGGCGCTAATCTTTAGTAACGTGTTAAGATTGCTCTACAGTCACTGGTAAAACAGCTGTAAGGTTGAAGTATTTAGGGGCGGAAAGAAACTCTATCTCTGCAATCTTTTCCTTTTCATCGACGTCAATGGCTATTTCATCGATGAGATTTTGGTTAGCCACCTGATGAGTACTATCGCCTAATTTGAGGTAAATGATATCGTATTTGGAATAGTTAGATATTCTCATTCGCCCTCTTCCCATCTGCCCAAATAAGTATACACGGTAATCATGACAAATTCATCACCCTGCGATGCTACAGGTCATGGGTGGTGCATTGTCGCTACCTATTGTTTATGTCATTGCGAGCCCTTCGACTATTGTCATTCTGACCCTTCACAGAGTGAAGGGGAAGAATCTCAACATACGGCTCAGGATAAACTCCGCGAAGCAATCTCATTCCCTCTCCCTTGACGGTCCTTATTAGAAGGACTCGACTCTGGCGAGGAGAGGGTTGGGTGAGGGTGTGTCATATAGCCCCCTCCCTCTAACTCCCTCCCGCCAGGGGAGGGAGGATTTCTTCTATCCTCATCTATCGAGATTGCTTCGGCCGCCCAGGCGACCTCGCAATGACAGGTGAAAGAATATGGGACTGGTCGCCCGTAGGGAAAAAGTCAGATACAATCTTTAACGGCAGCATGGCGTTCAAATTATTGGAAAGAAGCAGTAGAGATTAATATATTTTGGAATCTACTCCAATTTTCGAGACGAAAGAAATATCGCCTTGTGTCACTGCTTATATTGTCAGGCAACCATCTTTCCGATAAAAAACAGTGATTAATTGTGGCGACTTCTAACAAACTGGTTATAGATTCAAATATAGGCTCTCGAAAATCCTTACTTGTTATAAGTATCACCTTGTTGATGTCATTCAAGTCGAAATCAACTACGTCCGGAGTTCTCCATTCGTTCTCAAAAAAGGGAAGTTCATCATATCTATTTATATCATCCTCAGCTACCCCATAGTTTCTCGGAGCAATTAATGTGTTTCTTTGATAGAGAGACAACGCATCAAATTCAAAAACGACATTTCCGAAGAATTCAACTATTCCTTTTGTTAATCTGTCAGACAGTGAAACCGAGATATTCTTAGATCTGCAAATAGAATTATCTTTATTTGCACTGACCTTTTGTTCGCTTATAATTAAAGGGGCGTTATCGACAAAAGTCGTATGATAAAACACAGGTGGCAATCCTGCATTGCGCCACTTTCTTTTTAATGAAGTAAGTTGCATATTTATACCTTGAACTTAGTTAAAATTATGAAGAAATTCCTCCGCCACCACCCTCATTGCTTTTGCCACTTTTCCATCCAGTCCTTCCTTCTATTGATATGCTATTAGGGGCGTTCAGAATTTTGCGTTCCAATCTGCAAACGTCAGCGAAAATACAGTACCGATCGTTTCTAAATACTAGCTTATCTTGTGGAATTAAACTTTCTAACTTCTTCTCAGACACTTTCCCCTCAGGTGGACAATTACGTTTGCTCGGTCGACAGGCAATCTTTCCAAGCCTGTAAATGAGGTAATCTATAGAAGCTGGGGCCGGTGGCCTATTATTATCATTTATTTCCCCCCATTCTTCCCAAACTTTCCTCCATGCTAGGCGATTGAATTTATCTGCTAGGCTATACTGATAACAGTATACGTCTAAATAACTTGCGAGAAGGGGTATACGAAATTGTAAAATCCCGGTGCGTATAGCAATCCTCAGTGTGTTCTTATCGCTCATTACATCCAATTTTTCTACATGTTTATCATATTTCCACACCCTTAAATCTGCCATATCTCGGAGGAACATATGCGCTTTCTTTGTCGAGAACCCATACCGCTCTTCTGATGTTAAGGCTTGGACAATTTGCTCAACATCTCCTTTATGGGCTTGATTAATTTTGTAAGCGTAACCTTCGTATTTCTCTTCAAGGAGCCTAGCAGAATTTAACATCCATGGTTTTCTCTTATCTCGCTGTGACTGAGCCTGAAGAAAATTTAGAAGCTCATCAACAAGCAATGTGTTCTTAATCACCTTTTTGAGGTTAAAGCAGTCTGGATGCCGTTTATAGAATTCAAAGGGGTTAGCCCTTGCTTGAACGTCTATATTAAAATCCTGAATCGCAGTAAAGAACCTGACATTTGCTATTTCTTCATCACTTAAGCCAAGTGTATCTAGCTGCACCTGAATCGTGTGGTCTCGATAAATATTTTCCAAGATTTTGGCTACTTCCAAGCACTCCCCATTTTGGTTAATTTGCGGCGATAAAACCCTCTCATGATTTTCCTCCCAATATTGATGAAATTCAGAAATATATTCCCGTGGGATGCGTTTCTTCTTCTGATACAGAAAATCGGAAGATATATTCTGTTCGATGTTCATAGAGACAACTTTCTATAAGGCTTATGATTTCATTAAATTTGTCTTCAGCAATATTGGCCCAGTCTTCTTCGGAAACTGGTTGAATTTCCCAGCCAAAACCATAATTGCTATTCTGCGCAGACCAATAATATGTTTCCCTTTTATATTCAACCTTGCCACCTGCAAGCCAATCATCAAATCGGTCACGATGATATTGGGAAGCAATAATTATTTTGATCATATTTTCTACCCCCTCCTTTCAATGATTCCAAATTGTTCTCGTCGGTCATTATGGATCAAGGCAGAGTTGTAAAGTTCTTCTAACTCTTTGTAAAGTCTAAACAGAAACTTATCTTTGAAGCCTCTGAATGGCGTTTGGTTTATATATTGGCTAAATAAATCTTTCTCTTTTATGCTTGGCCCGATAATGAAAAATAGAGTGGGAAATCTCCTTGGTATCTTTAACAGTCTATCCAACCCAGATTTTACTCTTGTTGTTTCCTCTACTTCAAAAGCATAAACCGGAAATAATCCATAATCATCTTCAGCAAACCATAAGATGTCTATTTCTCTAATCTTTGCTAAGTTAGGACCTCTAAAAATATCGGTGCAGTCAGATACACTGACGAAGTCTCTTAATTCTTTCCCTTGGAAATTCCTAATTGTCTGGTCATGTGGAGGTACATAAGTTTCATAACCATAAATTTCCCCCAGCGTCACTAACATTCCCTGAGCAATTCCGTGATCAATTTCTGGTTCTTCAGTAAATTCCTGCGGTTCAGCTTTTACAGGGACTTCCTCCAATAGCTTGTAAACACCCTCCCCTAAAGGCCCAAAAATTTTATATTGCCTCACAACCCTTCTTATTGTGGCTTGCCAAGTTGGATTATTTGCAATCTTAGTTTTTGTTTTAGGATTTCCTCCCACTATCTTATTGATCTCAGAAAGATGTCCTTGACCACCTAATTCTAATAAAGCATTTCTGACAACATCTTTCCAAGTGAATTTCTCTTCTTTCATGACAAATACCCTTCTTTAGAATCAGTGTAATGAATTATATTTGCATAAGGTGGGTGGGTAGCTATGAGGTCTATCGATTCATCATTTATCAGGCCGAGATTCCTTGCGTCTCCCTGATAGAGCTTCTGAGTGGTCTCTGATAAGTCCTTGGCGGCATAAGCGAAATCCACCCTATTCCATGCCACTATCACCGCGTCCAAGTTCAAGTCCATTCCAATGCCATTTCTGCCCAGAAGCTTGCATTCCACTAAAGTAGTCCCTGAGCCAACCATTTGATCTAGCACAAATTCTCCTGGTTGTGTGTAGTGCATGATAAGATTTCGTGGGATTTCGGGAGCCCAATTTCCTCTATAGTTACCCTGATGTGTGGCCCAATTACCTCGGTTTTCGAAAGACCAAACCGTTGTCCTTTCCAATTTGAATTCTTTGGGCTCGAAAAGCTTAATCTTAGCTCCGTTTATAAGCTTAACCGCCTTGCCATCTACAACAATTCGATCGTGCCCTTTAATGAATTCTTGATATTCCTGTTCTGTGACTTCTCTCACTCTTTACACCTCGTTATTACTTATCAATAGAGCAGGCGACATTTTTTCATTTCATATACGTCATGATACGAGATTTATTCGAAGAACTCCATGTTGACGTATTCGCGTGCTTTCTGAATTAGATAGGCGACTTCGGTGTCGGTGGGTTCTTGTACGTCTGTCCCCAGCGGGTGTACGCAGTTCTGGTGCGTAGTGTCCAACTGGTTGAATATCGCCATTTCGGTGGGCTCAAGCAAATTCACCTGCCCCAGTTTGCTCGCCATTTCCACGATGCCGTCTTCATTGGTGTAGTCAATCGCCTCCTGCTCAGAGGTGCGCCTACTGTTGTATTCATCGGCGACAAATTTTAGATATTTTTCAAGCGCGACGGCGGCAATGACACCGGCAGCCCTGATTATAGCATCTCGGGTTGTACCCTCGACATCAAGTAGCTGCTCGGCATGGTCAAGGTCGGCGCTTATAATGTCCACTCCAATAAGCTTTTGCAAACGTAATGCCCTGGTCCTGACCACCTCGGGGACTGACAGTACGATATCGACCTGGCGGTCAAAGATCTGCGTCAAACGTCTGTGCTGTTGAACCCTGTACTGCCCGTCAAAACGCTTTCCCGCTGCGTGAGGCATGGTGTTATTGCACTCCAGAATGTCCTTGATGTAGGGATAAGGAATGGCGAAATCGTCCCAGCGGTGGGGCAGGTATTGATAGATTAGCGCTGAGCTGGCATTGAACCATACCTCGTAGCGGCTGATGATAGAACGCTGCTGTTCATGTTGCTCATGGGTAGGGGCCCAGCCCCAGTCATCGTAGAACTCGGGTCGCTTCTCGTTATCCACCTCTTCCAGAACTGAGTCCAAAGCGCTTTTTGGCCGCAGAGAGCGGACTTTGCTTACGCGCGCAGAGCTGACGAAGTCCCAGAACGCCTCCCCGATGTCGCGCGCCTCATCAATCAGGACTTGAATGCGGTCTTGCAATAGAGTGAGTTGTGACATCAGTACTCCTCGGTGTCTAACTCTTCGGCGAGGCCGATGCGCTCCACCGATAGCGGGACATAGTTGACTCGCCCCGACTCGATAAGTTCGCGCAGCTTCTTCTCGTCCTCGGTGAGGCGGAACCTGCCCGTCTTGACCTCGATGAAGTCCACACCCTCGTCATACTTGATCCCGACGAAGTCTATAGGTTCGCCCAGATAGAAAAGCCGGTCATAGTGAGTAAGCTCGAAGGTTGCCATGAGCTCGTTTAGCTTCCCCGTCCGCTTGCTCAGGCTACCCGTTATCGACTGCATCACGTCACGGGGCATGCCCTTGAGGATTTCCTGTATCTCTTTTATCGATGTCTGGGAGGCCAGCGCATAAAGGAGTTTCTGCTCCAGCACCTTTACGTCAGGAATCTCGACCTTTCTCGGCCTGAGAGAGAGTGCAACAACGGCCGCAAGCAGCGCCAGGACAACTATAGCGAAAACCACGTAGACAAAGGTCTCCATAATACCGCCTTTACTTCGATAATAGATTTAGCTCATTTCCCAGTTTTTTAAATGACGTTCATGGTTCGACAGGCTCACCACGAACGGTGTTTAGCTTACCACGAACGGATTTACATGCCTTTCCTTAGCTTGTCGAAGGGACTACTCTATTTTATGGGTAGCCTAGAGCATCTGCTCTAGGCATGGTTGGAGCGGATGATGCAACCTACCCCA
>CAYUCL010000027.1:0-27677 GCA_964443325.1 uncultured Dehalococcoidales bacterium | reverse complement strand
GTGCCCTGGAGGAAGGATGGCGTGTTATTATGGACAGCGAGGACATAAAGGAGATGGTTAGAGCCTCTCTGGAAAAGCGGGAGCCACAATTCCGGGGCAGGTAATGCCACACCCCTGTTATAGCTCAAGCATGATGCTGGTACCATATTGTATAGGTTGTTTGGAGAAGAGACGCTTCTTGGGTTGGCGGACAGCCTACAATCGGTGGGATCGGTGTGATTCCAGGTGTCAGCCTGCTGGGGGATCCTTTGCCAGCCTAGAAAATGGGTACCCCGTTTGGGGGCAGGGACTCAAACAACTGATTACAGCGCATGCCTTAGCACCACAATCTCTGCCGCTGCTGGGAGTTCGCTCTTCGTAAGCTCTACCTCTGAGGTGTCCATCCTCTTCACATTGGCTTTGCCTTTAAGGAAGTCGTCCACTCCTGATATGGGGTAGGCACACTTGTCGGTGCTATAGTGCATGGGTATGACGATTCGAGGTTTTAGTTTTTCTGTGGTATCGGTTGCTACTTCGGCATCGATGGTGAAAAAGCCACCAACAGGGATGAGGAGGACATCAACCGCACCGATATCGGCGACCTGCTGTTCACTAAGCTGATGTCCTAGGTCACCCAGGTGGCATAGCTTGACATCATCCACCGTGAAGCAGATGATGGTATTTGGCCCCCTCTGGCTGCCTCCTGCGTAATCGTGAAAAGAGGCAATTCCACTAAATTGTATTCCCTTAACTTCCTGCACACCGACACCTTTTACTACCTGGGGACTTCCAGAAACTGCATCGACGTTATTGTGGTCGCCGTGTTCATGGCTCACCGTCACTATGTCAGCAGCCTCGTTTATATCGCCATAGCTGATCCCCATTCCTGTAGTGTAGGGATCGGTGATTATCTTCACCCCCTCTTCGGACGTGATTAGAAAAGATGCGTGACCTAGCCATTTCACTTTCATCCTTCTTTTTCTCCTTCTCCTTTAGTGTAAGCGATTTTTACTATTTCTGGGCCAGGGCAAGAGTGAGGTTAACCAGAGTCCTCACGGTGACCCCTGTTGCTCCCTTTACCAGAAACTTTTTCTCTTTGTCAGTAAGGGCGGTGCCGGCGATATCCAGATGAACCCATGGTGTTTCCCCAACAAACTCGGCAAGGAACTGTGCAGCGGTTATCGCGCCTCCCCACCGGCCACCGGTATTCTTGATGTCGGCGACATCGCTCTTGTTCTGCTCTTTGTAGTCTTCATTCATAGGCATGTGCCAAATGCGTTCACCGGACTCTTCGCCAGCCTTGATTACCTTCTCCACTAGCTCCTGATCGTTGCTAAAAGCGCCGGAGTAGACATCGCCCAAAGCGACGTGACAGGCGCCGGTCAGGGTGGCAACATCTACCAGAGGAGAAAGTTTTAGTTTGCCAGCATAACTGAGGGCATCGGCTAAGATGAGGCGTCCCTCGGCATCGGTGTTGGCGATCTCGATAGTCTTACCATTCATCGCCTTGAGAATATCTCCCGGCTTCACGGCCGCGCCATCGGGTAAGTTCTCTGTTGCTGGAATGAGGGCGGTGACATTGATTTTGGGCTTCAACTCACCTATCGCGCGCATGGCAGCGATGACAGTGGCACCTCCGGACATGTCGTCTTTCATATCTCCCATTCCCTCCGATGGCTTGATGGATATCCCCCCGGAGTCAAAGGTTATCCCCTTGCCGATGAGGCCCAGTGGGGTTTTTGATGGCCTGCTCCCTTTATAGGTAAGGATGATGAACTTTAGCGGCTGTCTGCTTCCTTGGGAAACACCTAGCAGAGCCCCCATTCCCAGTTTCTCTATGTCCTTCTTTTCCAGTACCTCCAATTCGAGTCCGTAGTCTTGTGCCACCTTTTTTGCCACCTCTGCCATGTCGGTCGGGGTCATGTAGTTGGCCGGCTCGTTGGCCATATCTCTGGCGAGGTTTGTGGCCTCAGCCATGATCTTCCCCCTGGCACACCCCCTCTTTAGTTCAGGAAGCTTGTTCCTATCCCTCTCCACGATGCGTAGTTCATTGATATCCTTTTGATCCAGTTCCTTAGTCTGGTGTTTGCGGAAGGTATAAAGCCCTAAGATAGCCCCCTCGGTTATCGCTTGAGCCGATTGTTCGGCACCGATGCCCCCTGAGCCCGCGCCGTGGGCAATAGTGCCCACTCGCTTCGTTCCTACCTTTCTGAGAAAGCGGCATGCCTCAGCGGCAACCCCTCGAATCTTAGTTGGGTTTAGCTCGTTTTCTTTCCCCAAGCCGGCAACTAGCACCCTTGCTGGCGAGATCTTCCCCATGCTGTGAACTAATGTCATTTCATTGAGCTTTCCCTTAATCTCGCCTTCAGTGATGAGTTGGGTAATGAGACCGCCGAGAGCCTGGTCTACAGCTCCAGTAGCACCAGCAGGACTTTCTACCCCTTCAAAAAGGTTCACTACAATAGCGTCAACCTTGAGCTTTGTTATGTCACCGGATACGATTTTAATTTCCATTGTTTCTCCTTGCTCGTTCTTCATAGCCTCATAATATCGAAAACAGGGTTGGGATGCAATAACAGGGGGAAATTGTGCATTAGCGGTTTGCCTCTCGCACAATCTTGTCGATCACTGGGGCTATGTCCCTGGAGGTGTCAACGGCGAAGTGGTTACGGCGCATCTTTTGCACCGATGATTTCATCTTCTCATAAACCTGCCAGTCGGCGTCCGATTTATCCTCGCGCTCGGTAGTGGATGGGCGATCTTTAAGGCGCTGGCGCACCAATTCTGGGGGAGCCTCGACCCGCACGAGAATTAGCTTTGCTCCAAAGGTGTCGGCAATGCGGTAGAGGTGCTCCCGGTGGCGCTCTATTAGGTTTGTAGCATCGAAGATGAGGGGTATCCCGGTTTGTAGCAGCTCTTCAATCAGGCGGTGACTGGCTTGGAAAAGACGATTGCTTTCCTCAGGACTGTAATCTGGGGAGGGAAAGATAACCTTACGCAGGTCGTCGCTCTCGAGAATAAGGCAAGGAAGGCGTTCAGTGAGCTTTCGACAGAAGTAGGATTTCCCAGTGCCTGGCAGGCCACTGACCATAATGAAAGCTGGGTTAACCATGGGCTCAGGCAGTTCGCCCAGGCTTTCTCTCAGTCTTCTGACATCTTCAGCCAGCTCCATCTTGCCTCACTGGTAGGGGGTTATCCTGCACGCCGCCGCAGGTGAAAGAGGTCAGCCTTCAACATAGAAAGCAAGTCCCAATAATCCACGTCCTGTAGCGTATCCCATTATTGGGCTGAATTCACTGAGCCACAGTTCTATACAATCAAACTCTGACGCTACCTTCTCCTTGAGCCTCTCAGCCTCTTCTAGTGCATCGGCATGTACTACTGCCACATTCACCGATTGTCCCTTTACCTCATCCCTCATCATCTGCAGAATCCGGTTCACCCCCCGCTGTTTATTTCTAGTTGCGCCAGCAAAGCGGACCAAACCATCGGAAATGGTGAGTATCGGCTTGATGTTGAGGGCAGATCCGGCCTGAGCTGCAACCTTCGGTACGCGTCCTGATCGATATACATAGCGAATGGTTTCGAGAACCATGACTAAATGTATTTTTTCTTTCACTTCCTCGGCCGCTTTGATAGTCTCAGTGAGGTTCTTGCCCTGAGCTGCTGCCCTTGCTGCCGCCAGGACGACAAACCCCTGTGCTGCTGCAGCGTTCCTGGAGTCTAGAAGCTCGATCGTGGTGTGAGGAAGCTCTTGTTTGGCTTGCTCCACCGCCAACTGAGCTGCGCTGTGTTGAGCGCTGAGCTTGGAGGAAATAGTGATACAAAGGATGCTCTCCGCTCTCTTACTTAGCTCGCGGAAAACCTCGAGAATCTCGGGAGGGGAGGCTGCGGAAGTTACGAAGCGTTTAGGGTCCTTTTCCAAAAGCTGGTATGCCTCGGAAGGGCTTATATCGAGATACTCCCTATATATATGGCCATCGAAATCGATCCTTAGCGGCACTATACCTATCTGGTGTTGCTCTATCTGTTCCTTGGTGAGACAAGCTACAGTGTCGGTGACGATGGCGATTTGTTGCATTATAGCCTTCTCATTCAGCATAAAATGAGATAGCGAGTAGCCCCGGCCCAGCATGAACTCCCATTACGGGGGTGAAGTCGGTGAGATAAAGCTCAACGCAGTTGAATTGCGAGGCAATCTGGGCCTTGAGTTTCTCTCCCTCTTCCAGCTCATCACCGTGGTGCACTATGACATGCACAGGGGAGTCCCCGACTCTTTCTGACATTATTTCCAGCATACGCCTCACCGCTTTTGATTTGGTTCTGGGGCGTGCAACGGGTGTTGTTTCTCCTATAGCAGTAGAATGCTCGACGATAGGCTTCATGTCCAATAATGCTCCAGCCCAGGCTGATGCCTTGGCGATGCGACCAGTCCGCGCCAGATAGTACAGAGTATCTAGCATAAAAATGGAATTTACCCTGAGCTTCATATCTTGGGCGGTTTCGGCTGTCTTGGCAAGGCTTGCCCCTTCTTGTGCGGCTTTTGCTGCTGCCAGGACTATGAAGCCCAGTGCGCCAGCCACGGCTCGGCTGTCGACAACCTCGATAGTGGTGTTGGGCAATTCCGCTTTAGCCATCTCTTTAGCTAACAGCGCTGTGTCAAACATTTTGCTCTGCAGCCCTGTGACGGTGATGCAGAGAATGCTTTCCGCCTTCTCGCTTAACTGGCGATAGGTCTCGAGGATTTCCCCTGGGGATGGAATGGAGGTGGTGGGCAGTGCCTCTTTCTTTCGCATAATCCGGTAAACTTCGGTGGGGCTCATGTCAATCCCATCGCGATAGCTCCTATCCTCGTGGATTATCAGGAGTGGTATTACCGCAATATCGTACTTACTCACCAGCCCTTGCGGTAGACAACATGTGCTATCGGTGGCAACAGCAACTCTATCCATCACAACCTCCTTTGAAAGCCATGTCCTCTGAGTTTCTCGACTAACTTGGGGAGCTTTCCCTTTTGCATTTTCGACGCTACACTGGGTAGACAAGGCCAGCGATAACTAGCAGAAAAATAATAGCAATTGCGTGGGTGATATCAGATCCTTCGATCTAGGGTTCACCTATTAGCTCCCCAACTCCTTCGCCCTCTCATATGCTGCTATGACGGCTCGAGCGATCAGGGCTCTGAGGTCTCCCTGCTCAAGCTGAAGCAATCCCATTTCTGTCGTCCCCCCTGGGGAGGTAACCTTTTGCCTCAACTCCTTGGGGCACTTAGCTGTCTGTTGAGCAAGACGTGCTGCTCCCAGGACTGTATATAAGACTAAATCCTTTGCCATTTCACGGGGCAGGCCGATATCCACTGCAACGTCGACGAGTGCTTCCATGACCAGGAAGATGTAGGCGGGACCGCTGCCACTGACTGCGGTAGCCATATCAATGTATTTCTCATTGGGGATATAGACCTCCTTACCCAGTGCTCCCAAAATAGATTGAGCTGCCTCCTTTTGGCTCTGGCTTACTCCTCTTGAGGCGGTCCAGACGGTCATTCCCTCACCGATCTGAGCCGGGGTATTAGGCATAGCCCGAACCACCGCGCTGTGTCCCAGGCTGTTGGTGATGGTGGCGATAGTCGCCCCAGCGATGATAGAAAGGACGAGTTGATATGGCTGGAGGCCGCCTCTGAGTGCCTCAGTAATCGTTTTCAGGTTTTGAGGCTTGACGGCTAGAACCACAACATCTGAGGCTTCCGCCGCTTGGCGGTTGCTGCGAGATGTTTCAATACCATAACCCTGCTTCAAATTGGAAAGACGCTCTGGGTTGATATCGCTGGCTGTAATGTCACGAGGCATGGTTAACCCTTTAGCGAGGATCCCCTTGATTATTGCCTCGCCCATGACTCCACCACCGATAAAGGTGGTTTTCATTTAACCAACATCTCCCTCTAGCAGTATCCCTCTTATTTCATCCTGAGATTTTTGCTTCAGGGATATCTGCCTGCGACACCGCACGTCTCGAAAACGCACCTCTTCCGCATTAGTGTTGATTTCGCCTCCTATGAGGATAATCAAATCATCGCCTCCCTTTGACTTGAGCCGTTTGATATGTTGATAAGTAGCTTCAGCCAAGGGAGCGATACTTGAATTATTGGTTATGACCGTGATAAAGGTTGCAACTCCTCCACCACGGAAGGACGCTCCTAGACGTTGCACATTGAGCTTTATGCCATCAATCGTCTCCAAATCCAGCAGCAGGGCATCAGGTGGCGTAAATGGCCCTGTCTGCAGTATCAGTCTTTTTTGATGGTCTACTGTCATTTTCTTCACTCCTTAAAAATGGCGCGCCCAATCCTTACCAGCGTTGCCCCCTCTTCCACGGCGATCTCAAAGTCGTCGCTCATCCCCATGGAAAGGTGCTCCAGTCCCAGGGAGTCACGAAGCTGCCGCAGCCTTCTGAAGATAGGGCGGACTTCCTCGGGGTTCTTCACAAAGGGGGCGATGGTCATTAACTCCTTCACCTTAAGGTTGGGTAGACGAGCGACCTCTTCTACTGCCTTAGGCAAATCTGTCATTGAAAAACCAGCCTTCGTCTCTTCTCCTGAGATGTTGACTTGGAGCAACACAGGATAAACGTTTTGAGCACGCTTGCTTACCGACTCTGCCAATCTGGCCGAATCTACGCTATGGATTATATCAAAAATTTCCACTGCTGTCTTGACCTTGTTAGTCTGAAGACGTCCCACCATGTGCCATGTAGGTCGCGGTTCCAGGGTGGATAAACATGCTGTCTTCCTCTGGGCCTCTTGAACCCTGTTCTCGCCAA
This sequence comes from uncultured Dehalococcoidales bacterium, assembly GCA_964443325.1. Taxonomy (GTDB): domain Bacteria; phylum Chloroflexota; class Dehalococcoidia; order E44-bin15; family E44-bin15; genus DAOUVR01. The sequence goes on along the minus strand of CAYUCL010000027.1, from coordinate 20,882 downwards.
TGTGCCTGACGCCAGCCCCTACTGCAATCCTGATATCGCGGGGTTCGACCCCCTTTGTCACAGCGACGATAGTTATCTCATCAGGCGACCTACCAACCCGTTTCGCAGCGTTGGTAATACGCTTCTTGATCTCTTGTATATTCCGCTCTATGCCCATTTTAGCAGACCCCACACTTGTGGCATTCGGCCGGTGGGCAGGGTGGGGTCTCTTTACCCAGGTGCGCCTGCTCAAGCTCGGACTGAAGATAGTCCTTATTAACCCCTGAATCGATGTTTGACCAGGGCAGACTCTCGCTAGGCGGTATCTCCCTGTTGACATAATATCCAGCGTCAAGCGAGCACTGCTCCATTGCTCGACGCCATGAAGAGATTGTTTTTCCTTCCATTTTGACAAGCACCTGGGCGAGCCTTGCATCGCCTCTTGAGAGAATACCCTGTATAACCATCCAATTTACACTTTCCGAGGAGAACTCAATGCCCTTTGGCTTAAGGCTATTCTTAAGTAGAGAAAGGCGGCGCGTCAGAATTTCACCGCTGGTCATCGGAAGCCATTGAAATGGGGTGCCAGCCTTGGGTACAAATGGCGACACCGTGAGAGTGACTCGACTCCCTGCCTTTTTCTTGTCGATGTGTCCTTTAAGGGCAAGGGTTAACTTGATCATGTCTTCAATATCATCATCGGTCTCTGTGGGCAGGCCGATCATGAAATAGAGCTTGAGATGCTTGAAATGGTGCTCGGCGACCATGGTAGTCGCTTCGATGATGTCACTATCCGTTACGCCCTTGTTAATGACTTTGCGTAGTCTCTGTGAGCCTGCCTCAGGGGCCAGGGTGATGGTTTGCGTGCCGCTTTGCGCCAGCTCCCTGAGCACTACTGTCGGCAGGGGACAAATCCTTAAGGAACTGACAGAGATTTGTGCCCCCATGTGTTGCAGCCTAGTCACTAGTTCTTCTATCTCCGGGTGATCGGAGGGTGAAGCCCCCAAAAGACCGATTCTTTTTTCATGTTTCAGGCCGGCCTCAGCTTGGTCCAATAGATTATCTAAAGAACGATAGCGGAAGGGGCGGAAAAGATAGCCAGCAAGACAGAAGCGGCAGCCCCATCTGCAGCCACGGGTGACCTCTATAATATGCATGCCGCTAAGCTCCGTCTCCGGGGTGAGAATGACCGAAGTGGTGGCAAAATAATCGATGTCACGCACCCACTGCCGGCAGATAATCTTGCCATCATGGCGGCTGGGTATATAGATTCCGGGAATCGACGAAAGTGCTGGCAGCAATTCGTCCTTGCTCCCTTCAATTCCTTCGCTGATAACCTCAACAACTGCTGGCAAAATAGCTTCTCCTTCTCCTATGGCGAAGCAGTCGAAGAAGGGAGAAAGTGGTTCCGGGTTAGCGGTGATGCAAGCCCCACCGGCAATAACTATGGGATAGGAATCGTTGCGGTCAGCGGCAAATAGCGGGATGCCGCTAGATTTTAGAATGCTGACTACGTTGAAGTAGTCAAGCTCATAGGTGATGGAGAAGGCGAGGATGGCGAAATCGCTAAGAGGACGCTGTGATTCAATGCTTAGAAGCTCACTTGCTTTTTCATCCCAGAAGACACGCTCACAGACAATGTTATCGTGGCTATTGAGGAAGGCGTAGATTGTTTGAAAGCCAAGGTTGGACATGCCCAAATAGTATGTATTAGGGTAAATCAGGGCGATGGGGATTCTGCCACCCCAGTCCTTGAAGATGGTGCCTCGCTCTTTTAAAAGCTTTCGCCTCGCCTTTTTGTCCCACGTCGTCATTACCTTCCTATCTTCTCGTTGCCTACCAAGGTGATATCAATAGACCGCCCACAGTTGGGGCATGTTATGGTTATATTGACTGGTTGTCTCATTATTCGCTCGGCGATAGCAGTAATCATAGTGTCGAGAGCGTCTAAGCGCTGGTCCAGGAGGTCAAGACGCCCCTGCACCTGTTCCAAGCTCAACTCCTCTTCCTTGGTTTTGGCTTTCGTTTTTTGTGCCAAGTTGTTCCTCCTCTATCCTTACCCCTAAAACAATAATACAATGCCCAGGATTATCAATGCGGCTCCAATAACGGTGGAAACCCAACCTCCTGTTCTTAGCTCGCTAGGTAGGATGAAGTCTGGCCAGTAGCCCAGAAAGCTCCTCAATTCCTCACGCCGGGAAAGGACATCGCCATAGCCTTTCTGTTTATGCCTTGCCCAGAGTATAATGATTAAACCAAGCAAAATAAAAAGACCTCCAATGCCCATTACTATGTAGCTGTCGAGATTAGTCATAGTTCGATCTTCCTCCTTAACTGCATTTTGTATAGCCGCAGGCGTGGCAGATGTGACATCCCTCCTGATACACCAGCATGCCGCCACATTCTGGACACTGCCCCCCTATATTCATCACATGACCGCTTCCGCTAGAGTCGGTTATTCTGTCAGGGTTGGTTGCTGTTTCCTCGCTCTTGACATACTTCTCCAGCACACTGCCAATGGCGTCGGGACAGGAGAGCACTGAATGACCCTCTTCCCAGGCGATGGAGGGGCAGCGTATGCCTTTCAGGTTTTTCACCACTGACTCTATATTTACTCCAGACCGAAGCGCCAGGGAGATAAGCCTGGAGATAGCCTCAAGCTGTGCTGAAGCGCAACCTCCCGCTTTTCCCAGGGTGGAGAACACCTCACAAACCCCATCTGCATCGGAGTTTACCGTTACATAAATTGAGCCACAGCCAGTGGCAACCCTCTCAGTAACCCCTGTGGTGATCTTAGCTCGCCTCCTTGGTGCCCGTGTTTCGACCTTTTCCTCCTCTTCCGCCGCGATGCTTAGCACCTGCTTATCCTTGCTCCTGTCTCTATAGATGGTGATACCCTTGCAGCCTTCTTTGTAGGCTAGCATGTATGCTTGTTCTACATCCTCTCTGGTGGCGCTATGGGGGAAATTGATGGTTTTAGAGACGGCGTTGTGGGTGGAACTTTGAAAGGCGGCTTGCATCCTGATGTGCCACTCTGGGCTGATGTCATGGGCGGTGACGTAGAGCCTCTTGACTCTATCAGGGATGCCGTCTATATCCTGTATACTCCCCTGCTTGGCTATTTCCTCTATAATCTCCGCAGAGTAGAATCCCTCTCTTTTCGCAGCCTCTTCAAAGTAGGGATTCACTTCGATGAAGCGAGCACCGTCCAGTATATTGCGAACGTAGCTTAAAGCGAAGAGGGGCTCGATCCCGCTGGAGCAACCGGCGATGATGCTCAGGGTGCCTGTGGGGGCGATGGTTGTCATGGTGGCGTTCCTCACCCTAGGCTCGCCGGGTTTATCGTAATCGCTGCCTTCGAAGGCGGGGAAGATACCCCTCTCCTCAGCCAGCTCCACTGAAGCTGCGGTTGCCTTTTTTTGAATGAAGCGCATGAGGTCTTCAGCTGTCTCCAGTGCCTCCTCTGAATCATAGGGTATACCTAACTGAAACAACAAATCAGCAAACCCCATGACCCCGAGTCCGATTTTCCGTGTCTTCTTGGTTGCATCCTCTATCTCGGGCAAGGGAAATTTGTTCTTGTCAATCACGTTATCAAGGAATCTGACCGCCACCCTCACCGTCTTTTCGAGCTTTTGGTAATCAATCTCTGCGGCACCATTCTTGTATGCCACTATCCTCGCCAGATTAATGGAACCCAGATTGCATGATTCGTAGGGGAGAAGGGGTTGCTCGCCGCAGGGGTTGGTGCTCTCAATATCCCCGAGTTTTGGCGTAGGGTTATCTTGGTTTATGCGGTCCAAAAAAACTAGGCCTGGATCGCCGGTGCGCCAAGCCTGATCCACAATCTTATCGAACACCTCCTTGGCATTCAGTCTACCTACAACCTCCTTGTTACGAGGGTTTACCAGGTCATATTCGGCTCCCGCCTTAACCGCCCTCATAAAATCGTCATTTGCTGCCACCGAAAGGTTGAAGTTAGTGAGGTTGTCACCTTTCTCTTTTACAGTAATGAATTTCAGAATATCGGGGTGATTGACGTTTAAGATAGCCATATTGGCGCCACGGCGGGTGCCTCCCTGCTTGATCACATCGGTTGCGGTGTCAAAAGCTCTCATGAAGGAGACGGGGCCGCTGGCCACCCCACCTGTTGAGCCAACCATATCGCCTTCTGGACGTAATCTGGAGAATGAAAAGCCGGTGCCGCCGCCGCTCTTGTGGATGAGGGCAGTGTACTTTATCGTCTCGAAGATGGACTTGAGGGAATCATCGATGGGGAGGACGAAGCAGGCGGAGAGCTGCTGAAGCTCCCGGCCTGCATTCATAAGGGTGGGCGAGTTGGGCAGGAATTCAAGGTTCGCCATTAAGTGGTAGAATTCCTCTTCCCAGGCTTTCATGTCCGCTTCAGGATTATAGATAAGTTCGGCGGAGGCGATGTTCTGAGCCACACGGCGAAACATTTCCTCAGGCTTTTTTTCGATGAGTTGACCTTTATGATTCTTCCTTAGGTATCTCTTCTCCAAAACGGCTAATGCGGTTGAACTGAATTTGGCAGGGTCTCTTTTTGTAATGAGTGGTTCCTTTGATGTTTCTTCGTGCCTTTGTTTTCTTCTATTTGGCGTTGTAGACTGTGTAGCAATCTCCATTTGGCTCCCTTCATCTATGATGTGCTTTAGTATCTCTTGAATGACATGAGGTGTCACACGTGACTCAGGCACGGTGATCTCCATGCCGGGAAAGGTAAGGTAGGCTTGCTCTAGGCGCTGAATCGCCTCGCTTGTGAGCAGCTCCATCCGCTCTCGGTCAGATATGCCGATAGACTCGCAGTAGTGGAAAACCTGGCGTGCAATCCTACTGCGCAGGAGGTTTTCCGATCCGGAACTTTCAGTCACTTTTCTCTCTCCCATGGTTGCTCGTTGCTTTCCTACCAAATCTGCCGGTGACACTATCGATTTCTTCGTTTGAAAAGAGGGAGAGCTGGGTTGTATCATTATGACTGGAGCCGATCCTGACATAGGCCTCCGCTTCTTGTTTTACCTCCTCAATGTCGGCGAAGTCCCGGTATACGCTGGCAAAGCGAATGTAGGCGATACCATCAAGCTGGCGCAATCGCTCCATCACCATGTCCCCAATAGCAGGGCTGTTCACTTCCCCTTTACCTAATTTATGAAGCTGAGCCTCAATGTCATCCACCATTTGCTCAACGGTTTCCTGGGATACAGGGCGCTTGGTACAGGCTTTGCGGATCCCGGAGATCAGCTTCTCACGGCTGAACTCCTCTCGCCGTCCATCTTTCTTGATTACCAGCAGTGTGGCCCTCTGAGGTCGCTCATAGGTGGTGAAACGGGAGCCACACTCAAGGCACTCGCGGCGACGGCGGACTGCCTCATTCACATCGCGGGAATCAATAACCTTTGAATCGTTATAACCGCAATAAGGACATCTCATAGCTTTACTACCCAATATATAGCGTAGGTAAATAATATTACCACAATATATAGTAATTGTCAATAGTTACACCACACCATTATTAAGGTCCTATGATTTTGTCCTTGTCTATTTTTTGTGAGAAGATGGAACCTTATGAAATATAGCGGGTGCTGATATTGAGCGTCAAAGAGAAGAAGAAGAAACCGACATGCAAGAAAGCACAAGAGGGCCGCAGGCTGATATTTATCAGCCTACGACCCTATGATTGTCCCGGTCACCCGGGATATTAGACACCTAAACGCGAACGCAGGCTTTGCTTGGGTGCAGCAGCCTCCGCTGTTTGTCTTCTCGCTGTGGGACGGCGCAGGAAAGTGGGAATATCCAACTCGTGCTCGCTATCCGCTCCCTCAAGGAGATGGCGCAGTTCTTCATCTTTGCGTATCCTTGGGCCATCGCCTTTCACCGAGGTGAAGCCTGTGCAGATAAGAGTGATCCTTACATCAGCATCCATATGGGGGTCAAACACGACGCCGAAGATGATATTGGCATTGGGGTCAACTGCCTCTCGGATGACCTGGGCGGCTTCATTGACCTCGAAGAGAGTGAGATTGTCTCCGCCGGCAATATTGAATAGTACACCGGTTGACCCCTCTACGGAGAAGACATCGAGCAGAGGACTGTCGAGTGCAGCTTTAGCGGCGTTGGCAGCACGATTCTGCCCGCTGCCTGTCCCAATGGACATCCAGGCAGGGCCAGCATCTTTCATCACCGCCTTGACATCGGCGAAGTCCAGGTTGATCATCCCGGGCACTGTAATAACCTCGGCGATGGCCTGAACACCATGTCTCAACGCATCATCCGCCATCCTGAAGGCATTGCCTACCGCAGTCTTGTTATCACAGAGACTCAGCAAACGATCATTGGGGATGATTATCAGGGTGTCTACCTTACCGAGAACCCGTTCGATGCCTTCCTCAGCCACCTGGGATCGATGGGCCCCTTCAAACGCGAAGGGTTTGGTGACTACGGCGATGGTCAAGGCTCCTGCTTCTTTGGACACCTCCGCCACGAAAGGCATTGCGCCAGTACCTGTACCACCACCCATACCGGCTGCCAGGAACACCATATCAGCGTCGCTGATGCATTCCTTAATCTCATCGCGGCTCTGTTCTGCCGCCTTAGCCCCGGCGATATGGTCACCACCAACACCTAGCCCTTTTGTCATCTTCTCCCCGATCTGAATCCGAGTAGGTGCTTCGGTAAGCAGTAATGCTTGGGCGTCAGTGTTCACTCCTATGAAGTCTACCCCTTGAATATCCTCTTGGACCATGCGTGTGACGGCATTGCAGCCACCTCCACCAAGGCCGATGACTTTAATCTTCGCTGGGTTGGGAGCAAAGCTTGTTTTTGCCATTTCTACCTCCTTTATTACTCTACCTGACTATTCTTTTTAAGCGGGACATGAAACGTTTGAAGACTCCGCCAAACGACCCGGTTTGCCACGTGTTTTGGCTATCGTGCCCGCTAGAACCCCAGAGCAAGAGACCAACACCGGTGGCATGGGCAGGGTCAGGGAGGACATCAGCGAGCCCGTATACGCCCGTCGGTATCCCTACCCGAGCCGGTAGGCCAAGCACATCTTCTGCAAGGACGTCCACCCCCATCAGGTTCGAGCTGCCCCCAGTGAGCACTAAACCAGCGGGCACGTCTTTGACATAATCCGAGCCAGGTATCTCTAAAGCAATCAGCTTTAGGATTTCCTCGATTCGTGCCTTGATGATCTCAGACAGTTCTTGGTAGGGGATACTGAAGCCGTTCTCTATCCTTAGGGTAGGTTGCTCCTTCTCCTGACCATTATGGATGGGGATTACACTGCCGTACTTCTTCTTCATCTCCTCTGCCACGTCGAAGGGCAATCCCAACCCGATAGCTATATCCCTGGTAATCTGGTAACCTGCTACCGGGAGAATGGCAGTGTGCCATATGCTGCCATCCTTGAAGATGGCAACGTCTGTGGTACCGCCGCCAATATCGGCTAACACCACACCGGCATCTCTCTCATCTAGTCTGAGCACCGACTCGCCACTGGCCAGAGGTTCCAGAACCAGGTCTTCAATGTCGATGCCTACACCGCGAATGCACTTGACCAGATTCTGCACAGATGCTACAGCGGCGGTGATGATGTGGGTTTCTACATCTAGCCTGAAGGCATGCATGCCTACCGGATCCATCACCCCTTCTTGACCGTCGATAGCATAACCTCTGGGTATGACGTGGAGCAATTTCCTGTCGGCGGGAACGTTAACAGTGCGTGCGGCTCGCATCACTCGCCTTAAGTCGTCGCTGCGCACCAGCTTGTCGCTGCGATTGATAGAAACGACACCACGCTTATTGAGCGAGTTGACATGCCTGCCAGTGACGCCCACATAGGCCGAATCCATTTTGATCCCGCTGGCTTGCTCTGCCCTCCTCACCGACACCTGAATTGACCGCTTGGACTCAGCGATATTCACTACAAGACCTTTGTGCAGTCCCCTGGAGGGGGCGATGCCAACCCCCAGAATCTGAAGGTCACGTCCATGGCCTGCCTTAGCCATGATGCTGCACACTTTGGTTGTGCCTACATCAATACAAGAGACGATTTCGTTCTTAGTCATTTATATTCTCCTTTCAGATAAATTTTTGCGGCTTTTGGCATAGCGTTCATCGCATCATGTACACCTCCTTTGGCCTTTTGGCCAATCTCCCAAAAGGGCCGGGCAGTGTCGCTGTCCATAGTCTTGGGCTCGACGAAGATTATCCTTCCGTTAGGGCTCTAATCTCCCTACTGGGCAGGACACTGCCCGTCGTACCCTTATAAGGATAAGCGCCTCATAAGAGACGCTAAATACGCTCAGCAATCCTCATTCTGGAGCTGCGACTACGGGGATTGGCCAGAACCTCCGATGGCGAAGGTGTGACAACTTTTTTTGTGATTAACTTAAAGGTAGCTTTGTGACCACATACGCAAACAGGTGTCCGTGGGGGGCAAATGCAATCCTTCGATTCCTGTCTCATGTAATCTTTGACCAGGCGGTCCTCCAATGAGTGGAAACTAATCACTACAAGTCTGCCTCCCAAACAAAGGATGTTAGCTACCTGCTTTAGTGCAGCCTCAAGACGCTGTAGTTCCTGATTCACAACGATGCGTAATGCCTGAAAGGTTTTCGTTGCCGGGTGAATCTTGCCCCGGAAACCAACGCTGCGTTGTACTACAGCAGCCAGCCGGAGCGTTGTATTTATGGGGCGATTCGCTACGATTGACCTTGCTATTTGCTTGCTTCTGTGCTCTTCACCATACTTTTCAATAATTGCGGCGAGCTCCGCTTCGGGAAACGTATTAACGATAGTTGCTGCGCTGAGCTCCTGAGAAGGACTGAAACGCATGTCCAGTGGGGAGTCATGCTGGAAGCTGAAGCCACGGCTCGTGTCGGTGAGTTGCAGAGATGACATTCCCAAATCAAACAGGACGCCGTGGACTGGATGGAAGCCTGAGTCGGAACAAATCCGCTCCAGGTTTTCGAAGTTTTCGTTGATTAGGATAGCATTTTCCCCATAGGGTTGAAGTGTTTTCCTTGCTACCTCAATTGCTTGTGGGTCAATATCGATGCCCAAGAGTTGCGCTCCTTTTTCCAGGATAGCAGCGGCGTGACCTCCCTCGCCAACTGTGCAGTCGATGAATGTTCTCCCAGGTTGCACCTGGAGGGCTTCGATGGTTTCATTGAGAAGAACAGGTATATGAATAGACTGCTGATTCATTCGCGCTTCTCCATCCGTTCTACAAGTTGCCAGGCTTGCTTGCTGATTTCTGCTTGTTCCTGCTCCCAGGCATCCTTATTCCAGATCTCAAGGCGGGTATTTGCGCCGATTATAACTGCAACCTCCTTGATTCCCGCATAATCGCGGAGCTTCGGCGGCAGGAGAATTCTTCCCTGATCGTCAAGTTCGAGGCTGAATGCGTTGCCAAAGATAAACCGTTCCAAGCTGCGCTGTTTCTCTGGGGCGATCGGCGTGCCACTGAATTGCCTGGCGATCTCTTCCCATATTGGTAGGGGATACGCGATGATGCAGCGCTCAAAACCTCGGGCAAGCACAAGTCCCTTCGAGAATTCTCCACGGAACTTGGGAGGGATAGGCACCCTGCCTTTGGCGTCGATTTTATATTCGTACTCGCCCAGCATGCTTATTTAATCCACAAAAGTTTCTACTACTACCCATTTTAATCCACATTTCCCCACAATCTACCACACAATTCCACTTTTGTCAATACCCTTTGGCTGGAATTTTCGAAATTCGTTGGATCTTTTCACCCAGATTCGTTTGTGGTAGGATGGCGAAGTCTTACATCGGATTGATAAGGAATGTTTACCGCAGGCATACTTACCATTAGCGATAAAGGCTCGCGAGGCGAGCGGGAGGACGAGAGCGGCACAGCAATTAAGAACATGCTTGCCACTATGGATGCCCGTCTGGTAAAATATGATATTGTCCCCGATGAGAGGGAAGTCATCTCAGGGAGGCTCGAGGAGTGGGTAGATAAGGGGGGAATAGACCTCATTGTTACCACCGGGGGCACGGGATTATCCCCGCGCGATGTTACTCCAGAGGCGACCCTTGCAGTAGTGGAAAGGATGGCGCCCGGGTTCGCCGAGGCGATGAGGGCTGAGGGTCTTAAGAAGACACCAATGGCAATGCTCAGTCGCGCAGTGGCCGGCATTCGGGGCAGAAGTTTGATAATCAACCTCCCCGGCAGCCCGACAGGGGTGCGCGATAGCCTTGAGGCGATTTTGCCCGCTCTGCCCCATGCTATAGAGGTGCTGAGGGGTGAGGTTGCGGAGTGTGGGGAGAGCAAAGGAGCGAGGTAACCGATTGCGCCGAGGAACGGGGAGCTTGAATGCGTATTCACATATTGACCCTTTTCCCCAATATGCTAAGCGGGCCTTTCAGCGAGAGCATCATCAAGCGGGCCGTCGATCGCGGCTTGGTGGAGATTGCTCTTTACAATATTCGGGACTACACATCGGATAGGCATCACGTGGTAGATGACTATCCTTATGGGGGTGGCCAGGGGATGGTGCTGAAGCCAGAGCCCATCTTCGCTGCCGTGGAGTCGATAAATGGTAAATCTGAGGTACCTGTGATCTTGCTCACACCGCAGGGCCGGCTTTTCAACCAGATGGTTGCTGAGGAACTAGCTAGATATGGGGAAATGATTCTCATTTGTGGTCACTACGAGGGGGTGGATGAGCGGGTGCGGGAGCACTTGGTCACGGACGAGGTAAGCATTGGGGACTATGTCCTGAGCGGTGGGGAACTCGCTGCCATGGTGATAGTAGATGCTGTGGTTCGGCAATTGCCCGGCGCCCTGGGTGCGGAGGAGGCAGTGGGACAGGACTCCCACTCAAGCGGGCTATTGGAGTACCCGCAGTATACTCGCCCGCGGGTTTTTCAAGGGTGGGAAGTGCCATATGTTTTACTTTCAGGGAATCACGCTGAAGTTGATAGATGGCGGAGGGAGCAATCTATCATACGCACTCTTAGGCGGCGCCCCGATCTTCTTGAGAAGGCAGACCTTTCTCGAGAAGAGAGAATACTTTTGGAGAGGATGAAAAGAGGGGAAGAATAAATGGACATCGATACGCTAATTCCAGTTGAGCCCAATCCCAATATCCCTACTATTAGCCCGGGTGATACGGTGAAGGTGAGCATCCGTGTTGTGGAGGGGGAGCGGGTGCGCTCTCAGGTATTCCAGGGGGTGGTGATAAGGGTTAGGAGAGGCAGTGCCAATGCCAATGCTAATTTCACGGTAAGGCGAATTGCCTATGGTGTAGGCGTGGAACGAACCTTCTTTCTTCACTCTCCATCCGTAGAAAAGGTGGAGGTGATGAGGCACGGTAAAGTGCGTCGAGCCAAGCTCTACTACCTGCGCGATCTCACCACCAAGAAAGCGAGACTGAAAGAGAAAAGGCCGAAAGAAGAGCGCAACAGCGCTTAGAATAGCCGTATAATAACATAGGATAGAGGGCGAGGGCACAGACACCTTTTTATGACCTCGTCTTCTTGTTTAGGGGAAAAGGGGATGAACTACGCAGAGATAGCGGTTAATTCCCCAGGGGCACAGCGGCGAACCTTCTGCTACGCTGTGCCCCTTGATATAAAGGTGGGTCACGCGGTTTGGGCTCCTTTTGGACCGAGGGTGGTACAGGGCATCGTCTTCCAGTTGACAGAATTTCCTTCGGTGGAGGAGACAAAGGAAATCGTGGGTCTCATCGATCCCCGTCCGATACTCTCTCCAGCCCAGATTGAGCTGGCACGCTGGATTAGCGAGCATTATCTTACGCCACTTTTCGATGCCGCTGCGCTAATGATGCCCCCTGGCTTTGAGCGCAGGATGATAACCTTTGTCCATGCGCTCATCGCTGCCTCGGAGATGGACGATTCTTCGCTTAATGCTCATCAAAGGACATTGCTAAACCTCCTCAGGAGAAAAGAGAAAGTAGCGGTGGCAGAGGTGGAGAAGGTTTTGGGCAGAAAAGAGGCAAGGGCTGCTATCGGTCAACTCGTTCGAAGAAGTCTGGTGACCAAAACCCACGAACTGGAGAGGGTTAAGGTAAGGCCGAAGATGTTGGCCTACATTCGTCTAACTGTTGGGTCAGACGAGGCACAGCAGGAGGCTGAGCGCCTCCTTGGGATGAGGAGAGCTCTTAAGCAAGCTAAGCTACTGGAGTATCTGATGGCAGAATCCCGCCCCATTCCTCTCTCTGAAGCGAAGCAGCATGTCGGCTGCACTAATGCGGTGGTGAACGCGTTAAGGAGGAGAGGCATAGTCACTGTCGAGCAGGTTCAGGTATATCGCGACCCCTTGGCTCACCGCCGCTTTCCTCTCCTACCCGCTCCCACACTTACCTCAGCGCAAGAGGCAGTCTGGCAACAGGTCCGGGCTGCTATGGTCCGGCTTGCCAGAGGCGCTAATCTTGAACCGCATGTTTTCCTGCTTCATGGGGTCACAGGTAGCGGGAAGACAGAAGTCTATCTCCGTGCTCTGGAGCAGGCGATCTCTTTAGGTAAGCGGGCTGTCGTCCTTGTCCCTGAGATCGCTCTCACACCACAGACTATCGATCGTTTTGCCTCTCGTTTTCCCGGTAGGGTTGCGGTGCTGCATAGTAAGCTGTCGGTAGGAGAGCAGTTCGATGAGTGGTGGCGTATTAAGGAAGGTGGATTCGACGTGGTCATTGGCTCTCGAGGGGCGATCTTTGCTCCCCAGCCTGATCTGGGGCTCATTGTCATCGATGAGGAACACGAATGGACATATAAGCAGCAGGAGCAATCGCCACGCTACCATGCACGCGATGTAGCTATCAAGCTGGCGCAGCTTACTGGCTCAGTGGTCATCTTGGGCAGCGCTACACCAGATGTCGTCAATTACTTTAAGAGCAAAGCAGGCGATTATCGACTCTTGGAGCTTCCTGAGCGCATTGATAAGACAGAGGAAAAAGAGTATGCCTATCTTCCAAAGGTGGAGATTATCGACCTAAGGGAGGAGTTGAAGGCTGGGAATAGGAGCATTTTCAGCAGATCGCTTGCTGTGTGCATGGAAAAGGCGCTGGCAGCTAAGGAACAGGTAATCCTATTCTTGAATCGGAGAGGCACTGCTACCTTCGTGCAGTGTCGCAATTGTGGCTACGTACTTCGTTGCAAGAGATGCGATGTCGCGCTGACATACCACTCAGCGGCAGAGGACCTTATCTGCCACCAGTGCAATTCTCACATGGCAGTTCCCAAAGTTTGCCCTAAGTGTGGCAGCAAGGGGATAAAATTTCTGGGCATCGGCACCCAGAAGGTGATGGAGGAGGCGGCTCTTGCTTTCCCCAATGCGACTCTATTGCGGTGGGATCGCGATGTCACTAGAGGTAAACATTCCCATGAGGACATCCTCGATAGGTTCCTGGCACACGAGGCCGATGTGCTCGTTGGCACTCAAATGATCGCCAAGGGTTTGGAACTCCCTTTGGTTACCTTGGTGGGGGTTGTCAATGCTGACGTTAGCCTTTACCTGCCCGATTTTCGAGCCTCCGAGCGCACCTTCCAGATTCTCAGTCAAGTTGCTGGGAGAGCGGGGCGGGGGATTCTGGAAGGACATGTAATCATGCAGAGCTATAACCCTAACCACTATGCCATCGTAGCTGCCTCAAAACATGACTATTCTTCCTTCTATGAGCAGGAGATCTCTTTGCGGCGACAGTATGAAAACCCTCCTTTCAGCCGGTTGGCACGTCTCATTTACAATCACTCCAATAATGGCATTTGCCAAAAAGAGGCGCAGAGGATGCACCAGCGCCTCAAAGAGGAAAGGGATTCGTGGGGTATGGACGTTTCCCTTCTTGGGCCAACCCCAGCCTTCGTCCAGCGGGTTCGCGGCCGTTACCGCTGGCAGATTATCATTCGGGGCACTGACCCCGTTCGCCTTCTGGCTGAAGTTCCGATTCCCCAAGGATGGATCGTCGACATCGATCCGGTTAGCCTTCTTTGACAATAAGGTGTTTCCTCCACTATAATCTTAAGTGCCTTCCAGTTGGCGAATAGTATTGGTTAAAGGTTAGATGGCAGTCCGTCCTATTGTTACTCACCCTAACCCATTGCTTCACCAGAAATCAAAGCGTGTACGGAATGTTGATGAGGCGATACACCGGCTCATCGATGATATGGTGGATACAATGCATCAAGCCCAGGGTGTTGGGCTGGCGGCGCCTCAGATCGGAGTTCTCCTGCGGGTGATCGTGATCGAGCTGCCGGGGGAGGAAGTCTTGGCTTTGGTAAATCCTGAAATTGTTAGGAGGTCTGGGGAGCGCCTGGTTGAGGAGGGATGTCTTTGTGTTCCTGGTTATCGAGGAGAGATCAAGCGCTCGGAAAAGGTTACAGCGAAAGGGCTTGACTGGCAGGGGAAGGAGGTTCGTATCAAAGCGGAAGGGCTCCTCGCTCAGGCACTGGAGCACGAAACCGATCATCTCAGGGGTGTATTATACATTGACCATTTGGAGAGTATAGATAAGCTATACCGGCTGGGAGAGGAGACTGAAACACCCGAGATATAGGAATTGTGAACTTTGAAAATCAGGGCTCAACAGACACTTTCCATGAAGCCCTGCTTTTTTTGAGATTGCTCGAGAGGTTCGGTTGGGAAAGTCAATTGAGAAGAGTGCAAAATTTGTTTGTCGATACGGAGGTATCTCAAGTTCTATTAAGGTTGAGGGAGATTTTTAGGGAACGCTCCATCGATTGCTACCTCGTCGGTGGGTTTGTTCGTGATGCCATAATGAGGCGTGCCACCGGTGATGTTGATGTCGTCGTTGGGACCAGCGCTATGGATGTGGCCCGAGATGTTTCAGGCATCATAGGTGGCAAGTACATTCCCTTGGACGAGCCACACCAAATAGCGAGGGTCATTGTCCCGGGTAGGAAGCATTTTCACCTCGACTTTGCTACCATCCGAGGTAATATTGAAGAGGACCTCACCAATAGGGATTTCACTATAAACACGGTTGCGGTAAACCTACAGGAAATAGCTAGCCCTGTTATTACCTTTGTCGATCCTTTTGGAGGCCGAGATGACATTGAGGGCAGACAGGTGCGTGCCGTCAGTGAGGCGGTGTTGCAGGAAGACCCACTGCGACTTATGCGTGGACCTCGCTTGGCAGCCGAACTGGGTTTCTCCATCGAAAGCGAGACCAAAACCCTGATTGAGCGTAATCACCAGCTTGTCACCAGTGTCGCCGCTGAGAGAGTGCGCGATGAACTCTGTCGCCTTCTAGCCGTTCCAGGGGCTGCTGAGTCGCTTCGCTTGCTCGACGAACTCGGGTTGTTAATGATGATTATCCCTGAACTGGCTGCTACCAAGGGGGCGCAGCAGCCGAAGGAGCACTTTTGGGATGTTTTTGAGCATTCTATTGAGACGGTTGCTGCTATAGAGTTCGTGCTAAGGGTAGATAGCGCGACTTATTGGGATAACGAACTGTTAGCTTTTGTTCCCTGGTCCAAGGCGCTGGTCGAGCACTTTGAGGAGGAGGTATCCGTCGGACATACGAGGAGGATGCTTCTCAAGCTTGCTGGGCTGCTCCACGATATTGCCAAGCCTCAGACCACGTCAATCGAGGAAAACGGCAGGATGCGCTTCTTTGGACATGCCCAGGAGGGAGCATGTGTTGTTGAGGGCATAATGAAGCGAATGAGGGTCGGCGCTCGCGAGACGGATATGGTAAGCAAGATGGTCGAGCACCATATGCGCCCGGGGCAAATGGGAGGAGAAATGCCATCCCGTCGTGCCATTTATCGCTATTTCAGGGACACCGGGGATGTGGGTATTGAGACCATCTTCCTCAATTTAGCCGACCATCTAGCAGCAAGAGGACCCTATTTAGAGTTGGAAGAGTGGAGGGAGCATGCCAAGAGCCTGGCATACGTGCTTGAGGAGCGTTTCAGGGAAGAGAGCGTCGTTGCACTGCCAAAGCTAATCAGTGGGCACGACCTTATAGACATCTACGGCATGACGCCGGGGCCTCAAATTGGCGAGCTTCTGGAAGCGGTGCGCGAGGCGCAGGCGGATGGGGAGGTCTCCACCAGGGAAGAGGCGCTCTCTTTTATCCAAAGGCGCATCATGGCGGGGAATAAAAGTTGATATAATCTGGGGTGGTCTGAAGAAAAAATGAGCAGAAGGCAAATCCTGACGCTGTTAATCATAATTGCGATTGCAGCCTTCTCCGTATCAGCACTTGCGACCAACATCGGTGGGCGTGAGGGGTTAGTGCTGGGGCTGGACCTCGCTGGTGGCACTAACCTTGTATATGAGGCGGATTTTACCGGTCTTGAGGAGGGTAGCAAGGCAGATAGCCTTAAAGGGGCCAAGGATATCATAGAGAGGCGAATTAATGCTTATGGGGTCTCTGAGGCGATTGTTCAAATAGTAGGCGGTGACCGTATCTCGGTCCAGCTACCTGGGGTTGGCAACATTACAGAGGCCGAAGAACTGGTGGGCAGGACCGCAGAACTCGTTTTTCGTGAGCAGGCTACTAGTGGCAGTACCTTCCTCGCGGCACCGGTAAATGTGGGGGATACTCAGATTACCGTTGTCGATGTCACAGGGGTCGGTATTGAGAACATCGTCGTGGTAGGCTCTATGGATTCGCCTGAGGCCGAGGCTAAGACGGTGAAGACTGTGGACGGAGCCAACGGAGCCAACAATACTATCACTGTGGACTCCCCCTTCGAATATGGTCATGCACTCGATGAACCGGTTACAAATGTTTGGATCCCAGCTACAGGAACCATTGAAGGCGAGGAGATGCTGCTAACTGGCAAGCATCTCAAGCCGAACTGCTTCGTCGATATCAATCAGCAAACCAACGAGCCCTTGGTGCGCTTCGAGTGGGATGATGTGGGGGCGAAGCTCTTCTCGCAGATCACAGGACGACTCATCGGGGAACCTCTGGGCATATTCCTCGATAATATGCTTATCTCGGCACCAACGGTTCAAGCTCAGATAGGTGCCAGTGGCGTTATAGAGGGGCTGAATATCGGCGAGGCAGAGATGCTGGCGATCCAGCTTAACGCAGGTGCGTTGCCGCTTCCTCTTGGACACTGGGAGGATGGCATTTTCTATTCTGGTCCCGCAGCAAGCCGCACCGTTGATGCTACCCTTGGCGCTGACTCCATCCGCATGAGTTTGATAGCTGGGGTAGTCGGAGTGTTGCTGCTTTTGCTCTTCATGATCATTTACTATCGCCTGTCTGGCGGTTTAGCGTGTATTGCCCTGGCCATCTATGCCGTCGTGATGCTTATGATATTTAAGATGGTGCCGGTTACCCTTACCCTGGCGGGGATTGCGGCTTTCATTCTCTCTTTAGGGATAGCCGTAGATGCCAATGTTCTCATTTTCGAAAGGATGAAGGAGGAGATAAGGGGAGGGAAGGCCCTGAGGGCGGCTATCGAATCGGGGTTCAGTCGTGCTTGGCCCGCCATTCGCGATAGCAATATCTCCACCCTTATTACTTGTGCCATCCTCTACTGGTTTGGGAGCAGAATGTT
The DNA here is from genome assembly GCA_964443325.1 of uncultured Dehalococcoidales bacterium. Lineage (GTDB taxonomy): Bacteria > Chloroflexota > Dehalococcoidia > E44-bin15 > E44-bin15 > DAOUVR01. Next base: position 3,356 of record CAYUCL010000027.1, on the reverse strand, counting down.
TGGCGGTGCCATGGTGATGGGGTTTGCTCTGACGTTAGGTATTGGGGTATTGGTAAGCATGTTAACCGCTATCATTGTTACCAGAACTTTTTTGCGCATCACTGCATTAACCTCAGTAGCAAGAAAGGTATCGCTCTTTCGACCATGACGATGAGGGAGAAAAAGGTTGTTTGATTTTGTTGGAAAAAGACGCTGGTTTTTCGTCATATCGGGGATAATCATCCTTATCGGGCTAGTCTCTATGCTCTACTCTACCATTGCCTTTGGCTCCCCTGTCAAACTGGGTATCGATTTCAGCAGTGGCTGGACAATGACGGTAAGATTTGAGCAGCAAGTGGAGCAGGCGGCGCTTCGTGAGGAAATGGCGCTTCTGGGTTATAGCGATGCCGTCATTCAGAGAGTTATCGACGAAGAGAATACTTTCCTCATTCGAACAGGAGTGCTTACATCGTCTGAGAGAGCTCAGGTGGAGGAGGCACTGGGCGCTCAGTTCGGAGACTTCGATATTCGAGATTCGGCATTAGCTGACGAAACCGTATCCGGTGAAACCACCAATGTCGCTATGATCGCTGTTGTTGTCGCCTCTATTGGTATCCTCATCTATGTAACCTGGGCCTTTCGCAAGATGATGAAGTCCTTGCGCTTAGGTGTCTGCGCCATCATTGCTCTTCTCCACGACGTTCTTATTGTGCTGGGTATTTTCTCGCTTCTGGGCGTGTTCTTCGCTATAGAGATCGATGCTATGTTCATTACCGGCATTCTCACCGTCATTGGGTACAGTGTAAATGACACTATTGTTGTCTTCGATCGTATCAGGGAGAACATGGCTAAGAGGACCGGCAGCCCTATCGAAAGCATAGTGAACAAAAGTATTACAGAGACCATGCCTCGCTCTCTGAACACCAGCTTAACCACCTTATTCGTCCTGCTGGCTCTCTTCCTTTTCGGTGGGGCAACCATCCACAACTTTATCCTCGTCCTTTTAATCGGCGTCATCACTGGCACCTACAGTTCGATCTGCATTGCCAGCCAGTTGCTCGTCGTCTGGGAGCGTGGTGGGCTTAGCAGGTTCTTTGGACCTTTCAGGCGCATGCTGCCCAGGCGAGCACCTGCCGGGGCCTAATAAGTGTATGGAGAACCTCAGCCTCTATATTCATATCCCTTTCTGTCAATCGAAATGCCACTATTGCAGCTTTAATTCCTATAGTGGTATGAATTGGCTGATACCAGAATATGTGGAAGCCCTTATCAAGGAAATACGCTGTTGGGAGTATGGCGGAACAGTTGATACCATATACCTTGGCGGGGGCACGCCAACGATGCTCGACGGTCAGCATCTCGGCATCATCCTTGAAGCTTGCGGTCATGCCTTTGCTGTAGCTCCTCACGCGGAGATAACCATTGAGGCCAACCCGGACACCATTAGTGAGCCCTTTCTTCGTCAGCTACGAGCCCTGGGAGTAAACAGATTGAGCCTTGGGGTGCAAAGTTTTGATGATAGGAGGCTCAAGGAGCTTGGTCGTCGCCATTCCGCCAGCAAAGCCCTGGAGGCCTTTGGGCTGGCAAGGACGGTTTTTAATAACATAAACATAGACCTGCTTTATGCTTTGCCCAACCAAACCCTTGAGGAATGGCATCAGGTTCTGGAAAAAGCGCTCGGCCTTGAGCTTGAGCACATATCCCTCTATCCCCTGACTGTAGAGGAGGGCACCCTTTTGTCACAGGAGATCGCCTCGGGCAGGGTGATTAGGCCAGACCCCGACCTCGCTGCAGAGATGTTCCTTCTTGCTGAGACAATGCTTAGTGATTATGACCACTACGAGATATCTAACTGGGCCAAACCGGGGGAAAAATGTCGACACAATCTGACCTACTGGAAGAATCTCCCCTATCTTGGTTTTGGTGCTGGGGCTCATTCCTTTTTTGAGCGCCGTCGTTTCTCCAACCTCCTTTCGCCCATAGAATACGTTCAACGGTTGAGCGAGGCGGATTCTCCTATTGGGCAGGAGGAGTATATCGGCGAGGCGCTGGAGATGGCGGAGACTATGATACTAGGGTTGAGGCTCAGGGAAGGAGTTAATCTTGTGGAGTTTTCCAATCGCTTCAACAGGGATGCTGCTTCTGTCTACGGGGATGAAATCGATGAACTGGTGAGTCTTGGACTGCTCCATAACGATGGCAGCAACATCCGCCTCACTCAAAGGGGGAGGCTCCTGGGGAACCAGGTCTTTCTACGCTTTCTTCCTTAACCTAGCTGGTGCGTCTCCTTTATTGCTTGGAGAATTGCGTCGATAGGCGGCGCCTCCCTCCCTGCAGTGGGTTTTCCAAGAGGATCGACGATATCGGGGTTTCCTGAGAGTACATCAAGGGTTGCCTTTATCGATGAGGCAAGCGCTTCGTAGAGATAGCCTCCCTCCAGGGTGAAAACGAGTCTACCTTCGCAAAGCTTATCGGCAAGCATTTTCAATATCCGCACCATCTCTGCGAAACCGGTGACGCTTACCTGCATCAATGATATTTGGTCTCCCCAGTGGGCGTCATAGCCGGCTGAGACCATTATGAATTGGGGTTGAAAGCGACTCGCTACAGGAATAAGAATCTCCTCAAATACCCGCAGGTATTCCTTATCGCCACACCAGGGGGGTAGAGGAACATTTACCGTAGTGCCTTTTCCTTCTCCAGCCCCTATCTCATCGATGCGGCCACTCCCAGGATAAAAGGGATACTGGTGAGTGGAGAAGTAGAGAACACGTGGGTCTTCATAAAAGGTGTCCTGGGTACCATTGCCATGATGCACGTCGAAGTCAACGATAAGGATACGCTCAAGGTGGTGGTTATCTATAGAGTGCTTGACGGCTATAGCGATATTATTAAACAAACAGAACCCATGACCATCTTCGGACGTAGCATGGTGGCCTGGTGGTCTAACCAAGGCAAATGCGCTTTCTACTTCGCCTTTCATCACCGCATCAACAGCATTGACCAAGCCCCCAGCGGCATGGAGCGCTACATCATAGGAAGCTGGAGAGACTACGGTATCGGCATCAATCCCACCGCCTCCCATTCTGGCAAGAGATTCTACCTGTGAGATGTAGCTCTTGGAATGCACTTTCGCCAACTCATCTACTGTGGCAGCACGGGGTGGAATTGGAATGACCTGTTCCATCGCGTTAGACTTCTCCAGTAGGTTGATGACATTCAGCAGCCGTCCAGCATTCTCTGGGTGTTGTCCCGTATCGTGTTGAAGATAAATGGGGTCATAGACCAATCCTACACTCACGACTCCTCCTTGCTATTTGAAATAGTACCAGACTCAGCTTCATCAGGCAATTGTGGATTGCTCGGAAAAGGCTCCT
>CAYUCL010000026.1:0-28700 GCA_964443325.1 uncultured Dehalococcoidales bacterium | reverse complement strand
CAAAGTGTTCCACGAGAGGCTCTATTGCCCTCTTAGAAAATGTCCGAAAATAGTTGCCTCCTCCTGGAAGTTCCTTGAAAGCAATTAATCTATTGGTAATGGGGGCACCTTTCGCTGAGAGTAAGTAATGTAAAATTAGAACCTTATCTCTTATCGATACTTTCTCTTGGCTATCCGTCAGTAAAACTTCAATATTGGGAATGGTGATATGATACGACTGGTTTAGATATTCAATGATGATTTCTTTGTGAGGACCTATTACCAAGTATCTAGCACCACTTTTGAGGCATAGTTGCTCTATATCATCAACCTCGGCCATCTGCCTGCGAGACAACTCATAGGCTGGCTCAAGGTCATATCCATCGTAATAAGTTTCCATAGACAATGCCCTATTCCTCTACCAAGCAGAGTAACCAGCACCTTTTGGTCAGGAGCAGTGGCACCATTTTAAACGTGCGCTCCTTCATCTCTTTGCTCTGGTCTGTTTTTTAAACGCTGGGCTTCCGTGGCGCTCCTGGGTGTTGAGTGTCAAACAATATCTCTATATAACCGCTCTCCACATAAGGCATAGCAAGGAGCGCTGCAAATTGAAGTCCAACTTGCACCCCCTTTCCCTGAGATAGCCGTTTTCATCAACATCTACCTTATTTGTCCCCTCTTTCCAATTCTACCAACGCTTGGGATAGCCTCACATTGGCTTTCCCCAACTCTTCCGCTGCCTGTAATGCGCTTTTATAGATTGAATTGCCCTCCAAGTTATTAGCTTTCTCCACCCATTTGCCAAATTTGACACTGTGTTGTTGGTTACGCTCAACCCACGAGGCTAAAAGCACTTTAAGCTTTCCCATTTCATCACTCGGGAACCTCTTGAGAACATCTTCAACCATTGTCCGGATCATATGCTCGGGAACTGCGCCGAGGATTTCGTCTACCTCCTCACCATTAGCGAAGTACTTCTGCATGGGTATACTCATAATCTGATATTGCATTGCCGTACGCTGGTTTTCATCCACATTAATCATACAGAATTTAAATCTGCCATCGTATTCCTCAGAGAGTTTCTCGTATATTGGTATCACCATCCTACAGGGACCACACCAGGGCGCCCAGAAATCAACCTCTGTGGGCAGGTCTGACCCTAGAACCTCCTCCTCAAAATTTTGGTCTGTTATCTCAACTATCTTACTCATACTCCCTCCTTCCAAATTTATCGTTTAGTAATAACCATTAGGAACATATCAAATCATGCCCTGTCTGCTCTAGCAATGTCATTCTATTATCTTAATCTTATTACAAACCAAATCATCCCCTATAGCCTTCGTTAATATTCCATCACCCCTTTCTGAAGTTTAAAATTTTGCCCTTTTCTAGATTTTTATTGTCATGAATAAGTGTCTCGGAAATTTCCCTTTCCAAATGGAAGTTTGCATTTTTTATCTCAGCTTCAGCATGAGATTCCATATGTTTTGGCCACACCGAAATAAATGCAGAGTGTTTCATGATTCTATAAATTTCATCTAGTAATCGTCTTCTGTCATCTGCCTGCGGGAAATAGTGCAAATGAAAGACATCGAAGAGGAGAACTACATCTACAGACTCATCAGTTAACACTATTTCCAGTTCCCCCGATGTCTCCATCCTTTCTATATTTCTCGAACCCGCTAGTTCAGCTTTTTGCATCAACTCATCCAAGGCTTTATTATCCTTATCTAAGGCATATACTCTTCCTCGCTCAGCCACTATTTTAGCAGCCGGGATGGTATACGTCCCACAGCCACAGCCAAAATCCAACACAATTTGACCTCTCCTAATCCCTATTCTTTCTAATACCTCAGTGATCTGTGATTCTACTTTCACTTCACTGCTCTTTAACATACTTAAAGACAGACATAGCAGCAGTGGCACCATCGCCAACCGCAGCAGCGATCTGGCGGGGTGAGTTCCTGCGGATGTCACCGGCAGCGAAAACACCAGCAGCCGAGGTAGCCATCGTCTCGTCAGTCACGATAAAGCCGGCATCATCAAGCTCCAGAATACTGGAAAAACTCTGGCTATTGGGCCTGAGCCCTACAGCAACGAATAGGCCATTCACATTCAGGGTAGATTGCCGCTCTGTTTTAACATTGCGTAGCTTTAGTCCCTCCAGCATTTTTTCCCCCAGGACATCTTCCACCACTGTGCTCCAGATGAACTCCAACTTAGGATGGTCAAAGGCTCGCTGTTGGAGGACTTGCCCTGCTCGAAGCTGGTCCCGTCGATGTATTACATAAACCTTCCTGGCATTCTGACTTAGCTCCAGAGCATCAGTAATGGCGGTATCTCCTCCTCCTACCACGGCTACCTCCATGTCGCGGAAGAAAAAGCCATCGCAGGTAGCACAATAGGAAATGCCACGACCGGATAGTCTTTCCTCACCGGTAACTCCCAGTTTGCGATACTCTGAACCAGAGGCGACAATTATAGCTGCACCCTCAAAGCTACCTTCGGTAGTAGATATAATATAGAGCTGTCCTTCAGTTACGCCTATAACCTCAGCAATTACTACCTCCAAGCCATATCTGACCGCCTGTCTATGCATTAGTGTACCCAGATCGGAACCGGCTATGCCTTCAGGAAAACCGGGGTAATTCTCTATCAGCGCAGCATTCACCATCTGCCCTCCGAACACCCCCTGTTCCAACAGCAAGCTTTTGAGCCCTGCTCTTGAGCTATAAAGTCCCGCGGTGAGCCCAGCAGGGCCACCTCCAATAATGATTACGTCATACTTATCCATCGTCTCCTCCATCTTATTATCTCTGAAGCTACGAACCCTTCCAACCTTCTTGTTCCATAACAAAGAAAGCCTGTTTTTCTTCCTGATTCATCTCCGCTATGCTTATTTCAACATTTGCGCCCAGCTTCGCTACCTCCTCGCGCAGGCTGTTCGCAAGGTAGTCCCTAATTACATCGGGAATACCACGGAAAGGAAGCACAAGGGTAAGTGTAACCTCATTGCCATTCAGAGCAACGTCTTTTACCATGCCAAGCTCAACCAAGGTGCTATTGATTTCTGGGTGCACGACCTGGCCTACCGCCTGATGGACATCTTCCTCCGAGATATTCTTAGTCATTATACCTCCCCCTTTCTTCAATTCTATGCTTTGGCCTTTACACTCCCGCTTGATGCACTGCATCATGTCTTCATTTGCATTTCAAGCGGGCATCTTCTGCCAACTTGAACTGTCACAAACCTGCTCTGATTCACATAGCGGGGTTACTTGATGACAGCGAGAATATCACCTCTTGATATGATCAAATATTTCTTATCTTCAAATTCGACCTCATCGCCGGTGAATTTAGCGTAAACTATCGTGTCACCCACCTTAATTTTCTCAGCAAGCTCTTCATCTGTCCCTACCTCAACAACCTTGCCCATTCGTGGTTTTTCCTTTGCCGTGTCTGGGATAATTATCCCGCTCTTGGTTCTGACTTCTTCAACCTCTTCCTGCTCGACCAAGACACGATCCTCAAAAGGCTTTATATCCATTTTGAATTTCTCCTTTCCTACCTTTTTGCACCTAATAATTTATCGATCTTTGCCTTATCAAATCCCACTATGGAATGGCTTCCGATAAGGACAACCGGCACACCTCTAATACCCCTGCGCTGCAATTCCCTGGCACCATCTCGATCTCTCTCTACATTCACCTCTCGAAACCTGAAACCTTTCTCTTTCAAGTACTGCTTAACCCTATTGCACCAGGGACACGAGGAGCCCGTGAAAATTATTATCCGCGGTTGACTAACAGCGGTCATCAATACCTTCCTACATTCAAGCAATGGCTTCTATGGTAGGTTAGCCTCATGCCGTTCATCGAACTCTCACCTCCTTTGCGAATTTCAAAATAATCCCGTCTTTAGATAAAAGGAAACATACGCTACCACCTCCCACACTGCCTCCCACTCCTACATCTCTACTATCTTCAAGTGCCAGAGCAACGATGGGGCAAATACTAACGCAGCCACCTCATTTCTTGCGCCTGGACTCACGTATTGTACTTATCAAGAAAACTGCCCCCAAGCAATTCCTCCTCGAAAAGCTACTGCTATTCTAGCCTAAAAAGTAAATTATACCTCTTCCACCCTGCCATCTCAAGCAGCTAAATTCAAGAGGCAACTCAGGTCTCTATTACCAGAGACTGAGTACAGCACCCGCTGCCTACCCCTCCCTCAATCCATTGTCTTAGCAGGAAAAGTAACAATTTTTAAAAAAGCCCGCACTATATTGGTAAACAGGAGCTTTTTCTCTTTCTCAAACCAGGCATCACGGTCGGAAGACGCTTCACCAGAAGGAGATGCTCGAGTGTTGTCGCATGTTGCTTTTACATATGATTCCCAAGCCAAGCGTTTCTCGTTGAGAACGCTCCATCTTCCCTCATTTCATCTATGCTCTGTCGCCTCTGTTAGAGTCATCTCTAGTAGCAGAGGTATCACACTGATCGTCATTATGCTAAAAGTGGAGAACTATACTTCGGGTAGCATACTTATGACGATGTTTTTCTTCCCCAAATGCTACTTCCATTTCCCTACTATTGCCATAAAACCGCATATGGCAATATCCCTCTTAAAACAGGCTTACCTATACCCTGGTTTAAACAGGCTGCTGCCAGATGCACTACCTAACATCTCCTTTCGTCGGTATAAGATCGCGCCAACCTGTCCTAAGCGGATGATTGCCTGCCTACTCTCGAGAGTATAGTACCCAAGACCTCTCTAATCTCCTCTACGGCACGTCCCTTACCTGGTACACCACCTTCTACACTGGATTTGAAGACCTCCGCATCAAAATGGATGTGCCCGATAACATCCATGTCCCTCTTTATTAATTCCTCTGCTAATCTTCTAGCTATTTCTTCTGATGGTATCTTGTTAAGAATAGCCCAAACATTCTCGATGCCAATCCCAGCAGCCAGACTGTGTATCTTCTCGCCGACCTCTACAGATTCAAAGGGAGGCTCAACTACAATGATTACGCTGTCAATGCTTGTCTCGACTCCCCTGCCGAAATGCTCCACTCCTGCTTCCATATCGACAATAGCTAGCTCTTTTGCTTTCAGAGTAAGCTTTTTCAGAAACTCTCTATTTAACACCCCCATCGGACATGCGCAACCTTCGAGAGCCTGAAGAATCTTACCTATACTGACTAGCATAAGGCCATCTTGCTTGAGCAAGTATGGTGGCAGAATGTTTTCTGTCCAGATTGTGTTCTCGGCAAGGACATTGGGCTGGTTCATATTCTGTTTCAAGCTCTTTTTGCCCCCTACAAGCTCCATCAAAGGGGTAGGTGGCTGGTCAAAACCAAGCATTCGAAAAAGTCCTGAATTTGATTCATCGGCATCGACAACCAAGACCTCATAACCACTAGCTCGTGCTTCATTGGCCAACAACGTGACTATGGTGCTTTTCCCGCTACCCCCTTTGCCACAGACCGATATTTTCATCCTTCCTCCTATGTACTACTTTGCATCCTCACTATCTTGAGTGCTTTCAGGGGGCACGCCCGTACGCAATCACCACAGCCTTGGCATATGGCAGGGTCAGTCATGGGCATCTCATAGAGAGCCTCCTGCTTCAGCAGCTTGTGGGTGCAGGCAGCCACAGCAACACAGACACCACTATCGCATTGCTCAGGATGACACTTTGCGAAGTCGAGTAAAGCTATCTTGCCTGGCATTAGCTTTTCTTCTGTGTCTCCTTTGCCTTCTCCAACTCATCTTCCAACTCTTCCAGTTCCTGCCACATAGACGGCGGTACTGAATGAGCTGGCCATCGAGCTTTCAAATCGGCAATCTTATCCTCAATATCTCTTATCCTATCTACGCTCATTTCACAATTCTAAAGCGTATACGCTGGTGTCTCCCCTGGATGCAATTTGCTCCATTTCTCTAGCAGTTGCTCTTTGCTTTCCTCGTGGCTCGGGTCAGGCACACAAGCTTCTGCCGGGCAAACCTCAGCACACTTCGGTGATTCAAAATTACCGATACATTCAGTGCACCTGTCTGGGTCAATTACATAACCCTCTTCTCCCTCAGAAATGGCCTCATTCTTGCACTCATCTTCACAGGCTCCACACATTATGCAATCACCTGTAATCTTGTACGCCATTTACCAACCTCCTTATTTTGTTTTTCTTGAACTCATATCAGTTCTAAAAACTGGTTTAATCGGTTTCTAAAGTGGGCTCCGCAACCAAAACTGCAAAGGCTTTCACGAAAACATCCGGGATGGGGATCACATCATCTGTTAGCCTCAGTTTTCTTCTGGCCTCATGATAATCTATGGTTCCAAATGACTCCTCGGGACCAAAGGCTTTGCACAGCACTTGCCTCAGAGTTTCCAACGCATCATTGAGGGCAAGGCTTAGTGTCCTTTCTCCTTCTCCGCACATTTGTCACAGTAGCCCTGAAGATACAACTCAGCTTTGGTCACATTGAATCCGTGTTCACGTTGTACCTTTTCCACTAGCCTACGAATCAGAGGACTATCAAACCCTATTACCTTGCCACAACCTTGGCATACCAGGTATTGGTGCTCCAGTGGCTGCTTCATTTCGTAGTAGCAGCGCATCCTACCAAGTCTTCTCTCATCAACCAGACCTAATTGCTTGAAGAGATTCAGACTGCGATATACTGTGGCTGGGCTGATGGACTCATCTCTGCTACTGGCCCGCCGGTAAAGTTCCTTGGCATCTATGTGCACATCGGCTTGTCGAATCAGGTCCAAAAGTAGGCGTCGTTGGCTTGTCAGGGGGTGACCCCGCATCTGGTTTTCCTGGTTGAGATTGAGACTCAATCGCATAATTCAATTTTAACCGCCTTTATTAATCTTGTCAACTAGAATAAATGCAATCGGCAACTATGTGGCAAACAGCCATCCCTTGACGGGCAAGACACATGTTGATACGATTTTAGCAAATAGACACACATATCATGAGCTTGCACATACCGCAAAGAGGTTTGAATAGGGTGATTGCATAAAGATCATACATCTATGTAACGCTTACATTGCGAGGCAAGCTAGCCTGTCCTGTGGATGACACTGCTCATTATACTTGCACTGGGTGCAGCAGCCTGCGCTCCGGTTCAACTGCGGGGGTGCTTTCCAAATCGTCCGCTTTTTTGTATAGGATTGGCGGTAGCTATGACAAGCAGCTATCCTAGTATGAGGAGGGAATGAACTGACCACTGCCCAGAAAGTCTATCTGCTTGTCTTTTTCGTATTCGCCATTGCCTACATTGGCACCGTGCCAATTCAACCCTATCAAGGAAGCTTCGCCATCAAGGCAATACCGGTGCTGACTCTCTCCGTTCTGGCATTGACAAAGGTTGTCGGTCTGAAGGGCAAATTGCTATTTGCCGCCCTGTTGCTGTCTGCCGGCGGTGATATAGCTCTGGCACTGAATGAGGGACAGTACTTCACTGTTGGTCTGGGATTTTTCCTCGTCGCCCACATTGTGTACATTGTGGCATTCTCCAGGGACTTCAAAGCGCAGAGATCCAGGATTCCCATTGCCGTGCTTCTCGCCGTCTACGCTGTAGCCATAGCCATCATCATGACCGATTCACTCGAAGAAATGACGATACCAGTCTATGTGTATATGGTTGTGATAACACTGATGGGCATTTTCGCCGCATTCAGGGGTCCAAAAAGCAAACTCGTTCTGTATGGGGCGCTCTCTTTTATTGTTTCTGATTCAATCCTTGCCATCAACGAGTTCATGGTTTCCGTACCAGCATCTGATTACCTTGTCATGCTCACGTACTATCTGGCACAATTCCTCATAATTTATGGATTTGTGAAAGATAGCCGGGAAAGCCAAAACAATACCGTGGAAATTCAAGAATGAAGTCACCTTGTGAAGACTGCCCAGGGCGCAAGCATGCGGAAAGAAAACCAAAGTAGAGTTCGCCAATGTAGTTTTGCCACAGCCATCATCGAGAATTGACCATAGGTCTCACCCCCCAGACTTCACACTCATATTTACTTATCGGCCAACCGTCTCAGGATATCCCAGAAGGCTCCCCTGTATCCGTTCTTTATGGCGTTCACCAGGACTATATTGTCATCATAGTTGTAATTCTTATCACCCGCCTCCGGGTTGTGGAGGAAGAAGCGCTCATCATCGCCAACAAGCCGAGATAGATATTGAAGGGCATCATCTCCCAAATCTTGGGAAAGATAAAATAGTGGAGCGGTGAAGTCACCGTTTCCCTCGGTAGCACCGTGAAGGTTGGCGTTATGCGTCAATGGACCCTCCTGATATATCATGTCTGCCAGTTTGGTTTTAGAGTAGACCCGCACTCCCATGGCCGCACCAATCCGGTCTGGCGAGATTTCCTTCATAGTCTCGATCGTTTCCTTCAGGGACTCTCTGGTCTCGCCAGGCCCTCCTAAAAGCAAATCATACATGCAAACAAGGCCCTCTTCACGGCAGACTCTGGCCGTAGTCCGCACATCGTCTACGCAGAAGTCCCTGCCCAATGCCTGAAGCATTCGATCGCAGCCCGAATCCACACCAAAGTTGATCCCGACACACCCCGCCCTCTTCATCAGTGAGGCTAGCTCCCTGGAAAAGGGCGCTGGCGACGCATAGGTGTACCACCAAACCTTCCCCCCCAACCCTCTACTGATTATCTCAGTGCATACCTCTTCGGCATGGTAATCAGGTATGTTGAACTCGCTATCGCAGATGTGGAGGTGGTCTATCCCCTGGTTTAGCAGCGCCTCTATCTCATCGCTTACGCTCTTGGGAGAGCGCAGGCGAATCTTCCTACCCTTGCTCAGCGGGTCTACACAGTAAATGCAGCCCTTGGGACAACCGCGTTTGGTCTCCAGGCAATTCATACCGCCTTCACGGAAGTAGCGTCGGTTATCTATGAACATCCTTTGCGGAGTGGGCATTTTGGCTAGGTCCAGGTAGTGGGCAGGATTACAGCAGAAACCATCCCTAGCGCGATACACCAATGCAGGGATATCATGAAAGTCATCTTGTTTTGCCAGCTTCGTCAGGAGAAGGGGTAAGGAATACTCCCCCTCACCCCAGATTCCAATGTCGAGGTCACAGTAATTCAGAATAGCCTTAGGCATCACCGAGAAACCCGCACCGCCCAGGATGATTGGAGCCGAGGTGTTTGTCTTAATGCACTGGACGATGTCTTGTAGCAGGGGTAAAAAAGACCTCTTGGTGGCGAAGGAGCTATCATCGGTGTTGCGGAAGGTTACTACGACAGCGAATACATCACGGCTGGCAAAGTATTCTTCTATGGCCCTGGTGTAGTCTGGTGAGAAGCACAGGTCCAGGATATCCGCCTTAAATCCGCTATGCTGAATGGCTTGAGCCAGATAGTCGAGGGCCAAAGGGGCCACTGGTGGCTGCATCATGTTTGAGTTTACCAGAAGAACATTTCTCTCTTTCATTTCCCTCTTTTCAAAGTCTATTGCTTACGAGCATGAACCATTTCCTCTTGCTGTCAAGCGACATCACGACTAGTATTACTTGCTATTATATATAGATGTCAATAGCCTTCGCCTGAATGATTTGTACTTCGTAAAGTGTGAAGACCCCATAAGCCTTGCCAATTGAGCATCCTTTCTTTGACGGGAAACCTCGGTAGGAACTACACTGCAGAGGGAAGGCAAAGAGGAAGACACCCGATGTAAAGAATAGCTATAATAGGAATGTCATGGAGCAGGGCATGTAAGTCTTACACGACATCTGCCCGCTTCTTTCGTTACATTATACAGCATAAGCAGGCTAAGGTCGGGACACTTTTTTATTTGAGATAGTATGAATTCCAGATTCAGAGTAGGAATCGATGTCGGTGGTACCTTCACCGACTTGGTAGCTTTCGATGAAGAGAGTGGTGAATCCTTCCTAATTAAATTGCCGTCAACTCCCCGCGACCCCAGCGAAGGGGTAATCCACGCATTCAAATACCTTAGGCAAAGAAGCGAACGTGAGATATCCGTATTTGTTCACGCTTCAACTGTGGGAAGCAACCTCTTTTTAGGTCAGTTGGGTTTAAACATCCCTAAAGGAGCCCTGGTCACGACTAGTGGATTTAGAGACGTGTTGGAAATCGGTCGTCAAAGGAGGGCCGAGCTTTACAACCCGTTCTTCGAAAGACCGGAACCATTGATTGAGCGCCATCTGAGATTCACGGTTGAGGAAAGGATGAACTTCGAAGGCGAAGTCCTTAAACCCCTTGACGAAGAGGAATTGAGAAATATCTGCCGTGAGATTGCAAAAGAAGGGGTTGAGACAGTGGCCATCGTTTTCCTCCACGCCTATGCCAATCCCGAGCATGAGAAGAGGGCGCAGGAAATTCTGCAGCAGCAGTTGCCAAATATTGTAATAGCAGCATCTCACGAGGTGAATCCAGAATATCGCGAATACGAACGTATGAGCACCACTGTGGTCAATAGCTTGCTCATCCCGGTTGTGTCTACTTACCTACAGAAGATTGGGGAAAAGATTGAAGATATGGGAGATAACGCCCCACTTTACATAATGCAATCAAACGGTGGTCTGGCTACAGTTGAGGTAGCTTCGACGATGCCTGTGGCCACTATCGAATCGGGACCAGCCACTGGCGTAACAGCTTCCGCCTATTGGAGCAGGATGTTGGGAATCGAGAACATACTGAGTTTCGATATGGGCGGGACTACCGCTAAGGCGGGAGCTGTTATAAACGGAAGACCACAAATAAGAAGTGAATATGAGATAGGGGGAAAGGTCCATGGCGGCCGCATTGTTGGCAGCAGCGGCTACCCTGTTCGCTTTCCCTTCATCGATCTTGCTGAAGTCAGCAGCGGCGGGGGAACTATCGCATGGATTGAGGGAGGCAGCGCTTTGAGAGTAGGGCCGATAAGCGCTGGAGCTGATCCTGGTCCTGCATGCTACGGCAAAGGTGGAGAAGACCCTACGGTCACCGATGCGAATCTGGTATTGGGAAGACTAAATCCCGAGGGCCTTGCCGGTGGTGAGGTAAGGATTATTCCAGAGTTGGCGGAAGAGGCTTTGGAGGAAAAAGTGGCCAAGCCTTTAGCCATTTCACTTGCTCAAGCTGCCCATGGCGTAACTGAAATCGTGAACAACCACATGATGCGCGCCTTGAGACTCGTCTCGATAGAAAGGGGCTATGACCCTCGAGAGCTTACTTTGCTGGCCTTCGGCGGTGCTGGTCCCATGCATGCACCATTTTTAGCAGAAGGACTGGGCATAACAGATGTCATCATTCCACTAAGCGCAGGAGCTTTCTCTGCATTAGGGCTCATACTGGCTGATTTTAGGCATGACCTCATAAGGAGCATCATGAAGCAGGCCTCGGAAATAGATCGCACGTCTCTTGAAGAAACGTTCCAGGATTTGGAAGAAGAGGCTAAACAAACCCTCTATAAAGAAGGCTTCGCCTCTAGTGAGACGGTAATGGAAAGACAACTCGACCTCAGATACCTGGGCCAGTCCTACGAGATCACAGTGCCGATGCAAGCGAGCCTTGAGGCAACCCTGAACGCTTTTCACCTGCGCCATCGGGAGATTTATGGCTATGCCGCCGAGGGTGAGCCTATTGAAGTAGTGAACGCTCGCCTCATTGCCACCGGTATCACCAGAAAACCCACTTTAAGAAAGGCTCAGCCTTCAATGCAAGCCCTGTCGTCTGATGCTTTGACAGGTAAGAGAGCAGCCTTTTTCGATAGCACCGGCTGGATAGAGACGCCGATTTACTTCAGAGATGCTCTACTGCCAGGCAATCGATTGGCAGGCCCTGCTATTGTAGAGCAATACGATGCTACTACTGTTGTCCCTCCAGGATGGAATGCAACCGTAGATGATTTCTCAAACCTGCGCCTGGGCAAGTGTGGTGTATAGATGCGACTCGACCCAATAACAGTTGAAGTAATCAGGAATGCGCTCAGCTACAGCGCCGAGGAGATGGGCATTGCCTTAAGGAACTCCGCTTACTCCCATAACATAAAGGAGCGTATGGACCACTCCTGTGCGCTTCTCACTTCTCAAGGGAAGCTCCTGGCACAAGCAGAGCACATTCCCGTCCACCTTGGCTCGTTGCCGTGGGGGGTGAAGAATGTCCTGCGATATTTCAAGAAGAACGGAGAGGACTGGAAACAACAGGATATAGTCATGGTGAACGATCCCTATATCGTTGGCACCCACCTTAGTGATGTGACACTTGTAAAGCCCATTTTCCTTGACGATAAACTCATAGGTTTTAGCGTCAATAAAGCCCATCATGCCGATGTGGGCGGCGAAACCCCAGGCAGTCTTTCATCCGATGCTGTGTCGCTCTACCAGGAAGGAGTGGTAATCCCTCCAGTCAAGTTATTAAGACAGGGCCACATGGATCAGAATCTGCTTGATGATTTCACCAGACAGGTAAGAAACCCTGAGATCACTCTGGGTGATTTGAGGGCTCAAATCGCCGCGGCTAACCTAGGTGAGAGACGAGTTATGGAACTGGCGCAAAGATATGGCACTAGCCTGTTATTCGCCACCTTCCGTGAAATTATCTCTCACAGTGAGAGGAGAATGCGTGGGAAACTCGAAGCTATCCCCGAAGGCATTTACACTGCTGAGGATTGTCTGGAGGATATACAAGACTATGGCACCCTGACATGGATCAGAGTCAAATTGACCAAAGAAGAGGACAGTTTCAGCGTTGATTTCTCCGGGACGGATGCTCAAGTTAAAGCACCGTTCAACGCTGTCTTCGGGGTAACCCTTTCGGCCACCTATTTTGCCGTCAAGTCTATAGCTGATCCGGAAGCTCCGATGAACCAGGGGGTTTTAAACCCGATAAAGGTCTTTGCTCCCAGGGGCAGCCTGGTCAATCCACGGAAACCAGCGCCAGTTTCGGGAGGTAATTTAGAAACCTCTCAACGGATCGCCGACGCCGTTTTCAAAGCCTTAGCCCAGGCCGTCCCTGACCGTGTGCCGGCGGCTTCGCACGGAAGCATGAACAATGTCATAGTTGGAGGTTATGATCCCAGGAGGGAGAAACAGTGGGTTTTTGTCGAAACCAACGGGGGCGGGTCTGGAGGCCGCCCCGGCAAGGATGGAGTAAGTGGTATCCACTGCAATATGACTAACACCATGAATACCCCCATCGAGGCCATAGAGCAGTATTATCCCTTGCTTTTTCAGGGGTATGAGCTCAGGCCAGAGACGTACGGCGAGGGCAAATGGCGTGGAGGGTGCGGCATAAGGCGTTCCTGGACCCTGCTTGGGCCTTCAGCAACTGTTACTGTCCTAGGAGAAAGAAACAGGGTAGGGCCATGGGGGCTCGATGGTGGTCAGCCCGGGGGCCTCGCTGCCTACTGGGTGAAAAGAGAGGATGGCAGGCAAGAGAAAGTCAAAAGCAAAGTCACCCTAGAAATGAGCAAAGGTGATACGCTCATCATAGAAACGCCCGGAGGCGGTGGCTATGGCAAGGCCGAGCGCGGCGTTTGACAGCCAGCGAGCATAGGTTTTAACATGGCCACAGCGGCCAACATGATGAGATAAGATTTATTTCTCGAGCTGGCAAACCAAGGTTGAGCGAAGGAGGAAACTATGGATGTAAAACAAACAACAGACACCCTCAACTTCTATATCAGGCCCCAAACCTTTCCGCTGGCACTCAAGCTTTGCTCTTCGGAAAGCGAGTTGCCAGATAAAGTCAGGGTGCCGATGCGTGATTTGGGATACCAGATTGCCCTGTGTCAGGGCATTGGCCTAGCAAGACGCTACGGCTGGACGCTGGCCATCGGCAAGGAGGACCAGTGCTGCATTGGTGGTGCCCAAGCCATGGGCTTCATAAGTGAATCGCCGGAAACATCGTCAGAAAAAACCCTAGAGTTCGGCAAATACAGGTACGTGTTGCTTGCCCCCCTGCATAATGCTACCTTCGATCCAGATATAGTTGCGATTTATGTGAACCCCGCTCAGGCAATGAGGTTGACACAAGCAGCAAGTGGGACGCCAGGCCAATCGGAATCGGCAAGACAAGGCGTATCCGCCATCGCATCTGGTTTTATGGACTGTGGTGACATCGCAGCCCGAACATTCCTCACTGACGAATGTCAGGTAATCTTGCCCAGCGGCGGCGACCGCATATTTGGCGGGACCCAGGACCATGAGATGATATTCACCATGCCACGGAGCAAGGTTGAGGGGGTGCTCAAGGGCCTTGAGGACACCCACAAGACTGGCTTCAGATATCCGATACTGACCGATTTGAGGCATCGCCCAGCGCTTCCGCCTTTCCTGGAGATACCGAAGGACGCTGCTTAAAAATCCTGTACTAGAAATCCTGAGAAGAGCGACTGTTCACCACACATAAAGGCGGTTGCCAGACTGCAGAGCAACTGGGTGCGAAAATCATCCTCCCTCCCCTTGCGGGAGAAAGTCAGAGGGAGGGGGACCCCTCCATCCACTCTCACCCCAGCCCTCTCCTCGCCAGTCTCCATAGGCGACTCGCCTTGGCGAGAGTCGAGTCTTCGACCTTCAAGGGAGAGGGCGTGAAATTCAGGTAGATCCCCTTGGTAGGTTTCGCTGCGCTCCACTCACTCAATGCTTTCCGTTACACCTCAAGGCTGCTCAAATAGGTAGTTGCCCAATTCATTGGGCAGTCGTGCCTGATAAATCAGGCAACTACAGAGATGGGGGATGGTGGTAGATATAAGTAGGGTGGGTGAAATGAAATGGAACCCACCTTCAAAAATGGCCATGGAAACGGTGGGTTTCGCCCTTCCGCTGAAGGGCTGCACCCACCCTACTACTTTGAGGAGAGGGGGTAAGAGGGTAAGTTAATCAACCCCTCAGGCAAGGCGGGTGGGTGTAAAAACATCCTCCCTCCCCTTGCGGGAGGGAGTTAGAGGGAGGGGGATTCCCTCCATGCACCCTCACCCCAGCCCTCTCCCGTCAAGGGAGAGGGGATAAAATTCCTCGCTGTGCTCAGAATGACATTCTATTTAGTCTACTTGGTAGGTTTCGCTGCGCTCCACTCACTCGATGCTTTCCGTGATACCTCTAGGCTGATCAAATAGGTAGTTGCCCATCCTTCTTTGAAGGATTGGGCAGTCGTGCCTGATAAATCAGGCAACTACAGAAATGGGGGATGGTGGTAGATATAAGTAGGGTGGTTGAAATGAAATGGGACCCACCTTCACAAATAGCCATGGAAACGGTGGGTTTCGCCCTTCCGCTGAAGGGCTGCACCCACCCTACTACTCCTGAAGGATCAGGGTGACATTCGGGTTGGCCACATATCACCGATTGTTACTGCTTCACTGCACGTGCTATCATCATTTTGGGCATCTTGAGTCCTTTTGCATAGGTGAACCCGATATCAGAGAATCCAGCTTCTGTCATCATAGCTCGAACGTCATCTTCCGTCCAGACCCACATCCCGTACTTATCTGCTTCCTTTGTATGGTCCAGTCCGTCTTCAGCATTCCACTCTATGCTGATGACCGCCCTTCCTCCAGGACGCAGCACTCGGTATATCTCCTTCAAGGACTCCACGGGCTTAGGAAATGAAGTAAAGCTGCCCATTGATGTGGCAACGCTAAACCTGTTTTCCTCCCAGGGAAGTTGTGATGCTTCCCCGTGCACGAATTCCGCGGTTCCTGCTGCCACGAGGTCTTTGTTTTTCTTAGCCGCCATCTTGACCATAAGCTCAGAAAGATCCAGACCGGCGACACCACGTACTTGAGAAGCATAATTCTTGAGGAAATGCCCGGAGCCACAAGCAACCTCAACAAGGTCGTCTTCGGGCTGTAACTCCAACACCCTGGCTACATTCTTGTATATTGACCTATGGCCTATCTGCATACCCCAAGCTGTGATCCGTCCGACAAATCCTCGAGGTAGTACCTGTTGTGGGATTTTCTTCTTTTCAACGATCACGTTCTCACCTCCTTGACCCCTTTTTCTGACCTAGTTCTCCCTCTCAATTATGGTTGCGGCACCCTGCCCGCCCCCAACACACGCCGTTGCCAGGCCAATCCTCCCATTCTCACACTCCAGTATACGAGCAGTCGTTCCAACCAGTCTGGTTCCTGTCGCTCCCAAGGGATGTCCAATTGCTACTGCGCCGCCTTTAACATTCACCTTATCGGGGTCTATGCCCAGCTCTTTTATTGTGTTCATTGTTACGATGGCAAATGCCTCGTTGATTTCCCAGAAATCGATGTCCTTTACCTCCAGACTTACATGCTCTAAAGCCATTCTGCTTGCCGGGATTGGCCCCAATCCCATAATTGTTGGGTCAACACCGGCCCACCCCATCGATATAATCTTGGCCAGAGGCTTGAGGTTATATTCCTTCGCCTTCTTCTTCGACATCATAAGTATCGCCGTTGCGCCAGCATTTAGCGGAGAGGAGTTTCCAGCGGTTATCTGCCCATCCGGTTTGAACGCTGGCTGCAGATCGGCAAGGACCTCCATTGCCGTATCCCCTCTAATGCTCATGTCACGATCGATAACCCTTTTTGTGCCATCCGCCTGGTCTGCTTCGATGGGCAGTATTTCCTCTTTGAAGTATCCCTCTTCAAGCGCTTTTGCCGCCAGTTGATGGCTTCTGAGCGACCACCTATCCATATCTTCCCTGGTGAAGTCCGTTTGCTCGAACAGCTTTTCCGCTGTAAGTCCCATGTTGGCGGCTGTCAGTAAATCGTATTTCTTATAGGTTTCTGAGAGTAATCTAGGGTTCGGTTCCACCGGCACCTGGCCTGGCGCGCCACCACCCAGCGCTGGAATGTGGGTCATGTGTTCAATACCGCACGAGATAACGATATCTGAGTATCCCAGCATTATCTCCATAGCGCCCTGATGTATGGTGGACATCGAAGACGCACACTGCCGATCGGTCCCTTGAGCTGGAACATTAAACGGCAGTTCTGCCAGGAATGTAATAAGCCTCCCCCCGTATAGCCACTGCTCGCGCAGGGGCATTGCCGTTCCCGTCAGCACATCATTGATTTCCTCTGGCCTGATCCCCGTTCTCTTGATAAGTTCTTTAATCAACATCGCGGCAACATAGTCCATTCTCAAGCTGTTAAACACATCCCTCTCTGGCTCCCTTGGCCTCGATCTTGAAAAGGCAGACCTCAGATAATCAACAATTACCGCTTCTTCCATTTAAATATCTCCTTTCGTAATCCTACTTGTGTAAACAAGTCGCGTTAAATATAACACAGAATTCCCACGTTGTGGAGATTGCCTGTGCTGGCTGTTTTGACGGAGAGATGATTTTGGGCTAGAATAGAACGAAGCAGGCGGCCAACAAACACCAAGTCTCAGATATAGGGGTTGCAGTCTTTGTCCGCGGCGGCCTGCTTGTTTTGTATAATGGGCCATTATGGGGACTATTCGAAGGCATCTTAAAGTATAGAACAGTTCACCGACCGTCAAGGAGGTATGGGTATTACCACAACAAAAGGACGCCCGATCATAGTCGATGCATCAAGATGCACCGGGTGCCTCATCTGTGAGCTTCGCTGCTCGCTGAGGTTCGAAAAGGCTTTTAACCCATCGAAGGCTCAAATCAGGATTCGCCGCCTTGCTGGCGCCGATAAAGAGTATGAGATCTCCTTCAGCGACAGGTGTGACAATTGCGGCATTTGTGCCAGGTACTGCCCCTATGGCGCCCTAATCCAGGAGAGGAAAGGGGGAGCCTGAGATGGACCTTCCCGGATATGCCGGGCATATCCTTTACGTGGACCTCACCAGTGGCAAGGTTAGTAAAGAGCCGCTCGACCCCGAATTGGTCAAGGAATTCATCGGGGGCTGGGGAATTACTAACAGGCTAGCCTATGACCTTATACCACCTAACACCGACCCGCTCTCTCCAGAAAACCGCATTATCATCGGCACCGGCCCCTTCTCCGGCACCATAGTCCCCGGCTCAGCAGAGCTGCTCATCACAAGTCGATTCCCCCTCAACGGCTCCTATGCCACCGCCTGCGGCGGGGGCAACTTCGCCCTGATGCTTAAGCTATCGGGATATGACTATGTGGTCATAAGCGGCCGAAGCCCAAAGCCAGTATACCTTAAGATCGAGGATGATAGTGTCGAACTGTGCGATGCCCAAGACCTGTGGGGTATGGATACCTTCGAGACGGTGGACGAACTGAGGCGGCACCATGAACCCTGCAGCGTCATACCCATAGGGCCAGCGGGGGAGAACCAGGTCAAGATTTCAGTAACCTCCATCGATAAGGGAGGCACGGTGGGAAGCGGCGGCCTGCCCGCAGTGATGGGTTCCAAGAACCTCAAGGCTATAGTAGCCGTTCAGGGGACAAAGGGTATACAGGTGGCCGACCGCCTCAAGCTCCAGCGATTGGTAGATGAGATGCTAGAGCGCATCATGAGTTATCGCCTGCGCCCCACCCTGCTTGAGGGCGGCTTCTTCGGCATGACCGCTGCCTGGACTCAGCTTAAGGCAAAAATATCCGAAAATTGGAGCCGGATCACCCCAATCTCCGGGCCCGATGTCAAGGATATACATTACAGGTCGAGAAAGCCCCTTGCCTGCGCCAGTTGCCCCTCTGCCGACAAGGAGCGCAACAGGCTCGAAGAAGGGCCTTACGCTGGCATGGTAACCTACATGACCCACTACGGTGATATGGGGACCTTCGGCGGCACGGATGTAGTGGAGGAATACAGCCGCTCTATCAAATTCCTGGATGCTGCCAACAGATACGGGATCTGCCTCTTCTCCTTTGGCATCGTCAGGGAACTTATGGCTTACCTGTACCAAAACGGAACTATCACAAAAGGTGATACCGGTGGTATAGAGCTTGCGGATGACTTCGATAACAATATGAAGCTAATGAAAATGACAGCCTATCAAGAAGGATTTGGCTGTGTTCTCTCTGAAGGCATCCTAAACGCTGCCCGTAAGATTGACCGAGGGGCGGAAGAGCTACCTGTGCACATAAAGGGCTATAACATCTTTGGCGACCCTCGACTGACGGGCATGGGAACATCCACCGTGGCCCAGATGGTGAACCCGGCGCGCTGTGGTGGTTGTGCCAGCATTGCCGGGAGCCTCGGCTCTGCCTCCTATAACATGGGAAGACCTATCGAGCAGTGGGTGAAGGAGGCCAAAAGAATAGATGTCCCGAAAGATGCAATGGAGAGGATCTTCACCCCAACCTCTTTCAACGCGGGGCGACTCAACAGATATGCCGAAGACTGGTATTCCCTCTCCAACTGCCTGGGTCGGTGTCACCGGCTGTATATCAACAGGTTCTTCGACGCTGGAACCCAGGCTCAGCTCTACACCGCTATCACCGGAATTGAGACAACCCCCGCTGAACTGTATAAAGCAGGCGAGAGGGCATGGAACCTGTTTAAGTTGCTCAATGTCAGGGCCGGATTCAGCCGCAAGAATGATATGGCTCCCAAGGCGTGGTTCAAGCCGCTCAAGGGGGAAAATATGGAATTTCCCTTGATGGACTACTACAAAACCACCGCCCTGACCAAAGACGATACAGATAGAATCCTGGATGATTACTATGATGAAAGAGGCTGGGACCTAAAAAGCGGCACCCCCACTGCTGAAAAGCTAACGGAACTGGGTCTGCCATTAAGCTAATACCGCCCCTATATCTCGCGCCCCAGGCGTGCTCCGTCATGGATGGCATCAAGTATACGCCCCGGCTTGGCGCAGTCGCCAGCAAGATGGATCTCTCCGACCTTGCCCGCTAAGGCGTTTGCCAGCTGGTCATTGGGGCTGGCGCCGGCGGCAAGAACTATGGTATCAGCCTCAAGCGTTTGCCGCTTCCCCTGGCTATCGATTAAGACCAGGCCATCGTCGTTTATCGCTTCATATTCTTTGACATCGGTGACCAAGGTAACACCCTTGTCCTTCAGGCGGGCAAGGAGAGCATAACGGTTGCTAGGATACATCTTGGAAGCCATTTCAGGCCCCCTCCGAACCACAGTTACCTTCTTGCCCTGCTGAGAGAGAAAATCGGCCGTCTCACAGCCCACCAGCTCGCCACCGATAACCACTACCCTTTCGCCAGTATCGACACGGCCCGACAGGACGTCTACAGCAGTCACTACCCTGCTTGTGTTCATACCTCGGATTGCGGGTATCAAATGCACTGAACCGGTGGCGAGGATGACTGCATCCGGTCTCTCTTGCTCTACCAGCTCCGGCGTTAGCACGACGCCGGCCTTGACCTGAACGTTGCTTTTCTCAAGCTGGTGAGCCAGGTAGCGATTAAGCAATGCCAACTCCTGTTTATATGGCGGTACCGCCGCCGGTATGAGCTGTCCCCCCAGCGCGTTTTGCCTCTCATACAAGGTGACCTCATGTCCCCTCTGGGCGGCAACCCGTGCCGCCTCCATGCCAGCGGGACCGCCGCCTGCCACTATAACCTTCTTCACTTTGGTAGCAGGTTCTATGGTTAACTCCGCCTCCCTGCCAGTGAAGGCATTTACCGAACACCTCAGGCCGAGGCCAGCAAATCCAGTCTCAAAGCAGGCGTTACAGCTTATGCATGGTATGATATCCTCAGTTGCACCCGTGGCTGCCTTTTCTGGCCAGTAAGGGTCGGCGATGAGTTGGCGGCCTATAGCCACCATGTCTGCCTTCCCTTGGGCTAGCACATCTTCGGCAACCCGAGGCGTTCTGAAGCGGCCAACGGCGATTACCGGCACCTTTACCCCACGTTTAATGGCCTCAGCCAGAGGAACGAAGGTGCCTTCGGGCTGCTCCGGCCCAGGGCTGCCGGTGAACCCCTGCCCAGTCATGCCTCCAAGGGAGACATGGATAACGTCGGCCCCGGCCTTCTCCAATTCGGTGGCGAAATAGGCGCTGTCGTCCAGTGTGATTCCCCCAGGTATGTCCTCCCAGGCTCCGAGACGATAGAAGATGGGGTAGTCGTCGCCCACCGCCAACCGTATAGCGGAAACACACTTCGTTCCGAAACGTGTGCGTCGGGCAAGGTCTCCACCATATTCGTCGTCGCGCCTATTGGTGGCCGGGGAGAAGAACTGGCAAGCAAGGTAACCATGAGCCCCGTGAACCTCGACAAAGTCGAAACCTGCCCTCTGAGCATTGGCAGCGGCCAGGGCAAACCTGGAGATTATAATCTCGATCTCAGATATAGTGAGACTGCGCTCTTCGGCGGTGTCGGAGGGCGCCACAGGCTCACCGCGCTTGTCCTGCGGCGTGCCAGTCCCAGCGGGGAAAATGTTGCCATGCCAGAGCTGTACGCCTATCTTAACGCCGAAATGATGGACATCATTGATAAGGGGGTGTATTCCATCGAGGAATGCGTCTACGCCTCCTGGTCGGCCCCACGCCTCGTCGGTGGCGAATAGGTCCACCGAGGTGGCGGCCATGATAATGGTGCCAACACCTCCCCTAGCCCGCTCTACATAATAGGCCCTGGCCCGAGGGCTTCTCATCCCTACCCCCACCTGCATCGGCGGCATCACCATCCGGTTCTTGAACTCCACCCCTCTTATGGTTATCGGCTCCAAGAGCTTCATCGTTCTCCTCCTTGCCCATGTCTTATCGCGCCCAGTCTATCAGAGCCTATCACCAGCTTCAAGAATGTATTCCCAATTTGACCCTGTAGCGATGTAATCATGGGGAACGACACTATCTTACACCTCGATACGAATTCTCAATGAGAGCTCTCAATTCATCGTAGGAAGATTAGAATGTCAATAGCGGTTTTCCAAGCGTCACCAAAGTTATTCTTGCAGGAAATTAAATGACCTTGCTGGGCACTTGATGACGTATAAGCGCCTCCCCTCATGGTTGGCTGAATTATAATATGGCACGGCCATGCATTATTAATGCTACTTGTTGAGGGAACAAACCATGCCCTATTAGCAATACGGCCACGGACTAGACGAGTTACCTCAATCCGTGCTCAATTGCCTGTGATGTTCCTGAACTTCCTGTCACATGTTGCAAAAATGGGGCGGAAGGGGTTCTATTTCGCGCTAGATGTTGGCTTGATTATATACAGTGCTGATGTCGCTTGGCGCCATCGTCATCCGAGGGTTGCCAAGATGCATCGTCGTGTTGATAGGTTGCCTTAAGCAATTTCACGATGCTGGGCCCTTTTCCTTCAACATAGCAGCACTCATGTTCGAAGTATCGACAAACGGTGCAAGTGAGGCTGTATTTATCCACCTCGCTGATGTTGTCAAAGACGTCACAGGTCTCGGCGCTCTGTTCATACCACTCTTCGAGGAACTCCTCAAGGCCAACCCTATGAGCACGCAGACTCCTGGCCCACTCGAAGCCAATCCCTCCCTCTACTCCATGCTCCCATCTATGACCACGACAGATGAAAAAACCGAACTCTCCTCTTATCCTAAGATTGGAGTGAAAAAGTGAACTCACATATACCATCCTGGGCCATATTCTTTGTCATCTCAACGTTTAGCTTGTCGCCGGTCTTCGCCATAGCCGCATCAAAGAGGGCCATACACATCGATTTGCAGGGTAGGGCTAGGCCAGCCTCAGCCATCGCCTTGGCGACACTGCAACTCGACACCCGAAACACCAACTCTTTAGTCGTTGCCTTGGCGATATTCCACCTATCGGTCGGCCGTGACGCGAGAGTAGCCAACTCGACGTATCGCTCGAACCGATGAGGAAATGAGATCCCAGTCTGCTTGGCTACCTTCTCTATCATCTCGCCACCGCGGTCGATGTACTTCCCATCAGCCAACTCGATGGTCAACTCCATGACCTTCCTTCCTAACTCCTTCAGGGCCTGTTCCGCCACCTTCTCATCCTTACCCTTAAGGCCTTCAATAAAGGCCTTGACATCGTACTGCGCCAGCACTTCGTCAACCAAACCGCGGGCTGCATCGAATAGCAGCGGCTTCCCTGGTTCCTCCAGGGTTATAAGCCTGTCCTTCATCGGTCTAGCGTATCTGTAATTTAGAGTCATGTCACACTCCCTTCGTTAAAGCTAACCTGAATGGCGTTGTTGGGGCAAACCTCGACACAGTCCATGCAGCCGCTACATTTGTTCAGGTACACCGCCCGCACAACGAAGTACTGTGGGTCCGTCTCACGATACTTCTGCACCCCCACAGAGGTGCCCAGACCAAGCACATGCGTCGGGCATACGACCACACACTTGCGGCAGAAGTAAGCGCCGCCACATTTCTCATCATCAACCGTTATCGTTGGCAGCATCTCCATATACCTCTCTTTCAATTCTTACCAAACGTTAGCCAGAGCTGGCAGGCTGGCACGGTCTACCAGGCTGATTGCCCCCTGATCGCACTCGCTGACGCATAGCCCACACCCGAAGCACTGGAACTGGTCGATATAGGCCATGTTGTTCGATGGCGAGAAGCTGAGTGCCTTGAACTGGCAGCGAGCCACACAGCGGGCACATCCGGTGCAAAGCTCGGGGTCTACCTTTGCCACGTAGTGTCCCTTCCATAGGGCCTTTACCCCCAAATCGATCGTCGTTCTAATGAAGGCACAGTCAGGATAGTCGCAGTTGCATAGCCCGGCAAGATATGGTGTGCCGAAAGTAGCGACGGTCTGGACCAACCCCTTCTTATTAAGCTTGGTAATTACCTCTTTGGCCTCATCAGGTGTAATATAGTGCATCCCTCCCCGATACGTATCAGGCCACCGCTCCCACTTGTACATCCCAGGCCCCATACCCATACAGACGAAGTTCTCCTCGTCGGGCATAGCTCTCATAGAACGGCGGCAGGCGCATGTCATCAAGCCGATGGGGTAGATCATGTCGCAGATCTTAAGAGCCTCATCAAGCGTTACCACCTGTCCAAAGTGAGTTAGCCACGCGGTAGCCTCCGCCCTCTCCTTTATCTCCTGCACTTTCTCCAAGTCTCCACTGTCCAAGGCTTCGAGGAACTCACGTCCAATGACAGACATGCCCCCAGCTTCCTGCGGGTTGGCTTCAGCTCCTGATGCCTCAGCCTCCTCCCTCCTGATCTTGTATATCCTGCGAGCATAGTTTGCCGGATTGAAGTACCATCTCTCATATCCATCGCCATACTTGTCACACCAATCACACATAACGTGCCTCCTTTTACATATCGTTTTAAATTGCGTGTTTTCCTATTTTAGCTCGCGAGATGGCAATCCCCATGCCTATCCCTCTTAGCACAACGATGATATGCCGATAGCACCTGGCTGTCAAGCTTCTTTAGAAACGCCGGCGAGCCCACAGCATCCGACACCCAGGATATCTTTAACGCAGATTTTCCCCCGGCGGTGGCTCAGATAAGGTATGCTGTCCGTGCTTCTGAGAAAAGCATATCGAACTCCTCGCACTGACAGCTTAATAGAGGTACAGGGATTAAGTGGGGATGTAATTGGCAGTAGTCAGGCGATTCCTCTAGATTTGAAGTGAGCCGTCGGGGATTCGAACCCCGGACACCCTGATTAAAAGTCAGGTGCTCTACCCCTGAGCTAACGGCCCACATTCGGCTCCAGTACACTAACAAACCGCTACAGTCATTTTGGGGTCAGCGTGTTGATCTTATGCCTGCACCGCACCCTGTCGATAGGCTGATTCTACTATGTCCGTATACCAAATTCAAGGATGTATGATAGTCGAGATGACATATATACCGCAGCTTACCAGCAATGACCAGCTCACATGTTGTTTAATGTGAAATACCCAGTTCGATACGCTCCCACACTCACACAATAGGCGTTCAGCCATAAGCGGGTTAGGATAATAATATATACCTCACGATTAAGAGACGAATATATGATGGCATACCCGAGGGGTTTGACAAAACTTCTCGCTTATGATAGCGTTTGGTTAAACGGTTTCCTATTTCCATATACAGTTAAAGAAACTATAGCTATGGGCTTCGAAACATTAGATGTCGAGAGGAAAGCCCTTTCAATCATGAAAGTGCTGAGCGATGCCAATGGGCCAGTAGGCGCCAGTGTCATCGCTCAGCATTTGAAAGAATATGGGGTAGAGCTAGGCGATAGGGCAGTTAGATACCACCTCAAGCTGATGGATGAGCGCGGGTTAACCCGGCTTGTAGGGCGACGAGATGGCCGAGTGCTCACCGAGCAAGGGATGAAGGAGGTAAAGAATGCTTTGGTCAAAGATAAGATCGGCTTCGTGACCTCCAAGATAGAGCTTCTTGCATTTCGCACAAACTTTGACTTTGAGAAGCGCTGCGGTGCCATCCCCGTTAATGTTTCTATCTTCCCCCAGGATAGATTCAACCAGGCGCTCCAAGCGATGAAGCCCGTTTTCGAGAGTGAGCTTTGCGTAAGCGACCTAGTAGCTGTAGCCAGCGAAGGACAGCGGCTGGGCGAGCTAACCGTTCCCTACGGCAAGATAGGACTGGCCACCGTTTGCAGCATAATAATCAATGGTAGCTTGCTTAAGGCCGGCGTTCCCATGGACTCACGATTTGGTGGAATACTTCAGATTAGAAACCACAAGCCCCTTCGATTCGTAGAACTGATTCACTACGCTGGCTCATCGCTTGATCCCTCAGAGATGTTCATCAGGGCAAATATGACCTCAGTTAGCAAGGCAGCCGAATTGGGCGATGGTGAGATATTGGCCAATTTCCGTGAAATACCAGCCCTCTGCCGGCCGATAGCGGAGCAAGAGGTGGCAAGGTTAAAGCAGGCCAGGTTGGGAGGACTTATCGCTATGGGGAATACCAGCGAACCAGTGTGCGAAGTCCCTGTGGACCTCAACAGGGTTGGGATGATCCTCCTGGGTGGTCTGAACCCGGTCGCTGCCGCTGAGGAAGCTGGTATAGAGACGGAAAACCATGCCATGCATACGGTTATGGAGTATCAGGACTTGATTAGATTTCAAAATTTAATAAATGGAGAGCTAGGCAAAGCGACAACAAATTCAAAGAAAGGGGTACCAGATAATGAATCTACGACGACCAAACGCAAATGATGCCACCAGAACCACCAATCGTTCCAGAAATGTAGTGCCTATGAGCGGTCTCTGCAGTCGCTGCATTGACGGCTGTACCGGTAACTGCGAGGTATTCAAGGCAACCTTCCGCAGTCGGGAACTAATCTATCCCGGACCATTCGGCGAAATCACTGCCGGAGGCGACAAAGACTATCCTATTGACTACTCACATCTTAATATCCAGGGATATGCCTTAGGAGCTGAAGGGCTTCCCGCTGGCGTTGTCGGTGACCCCGATACCGCCACTTTCCCAGCGGTCAATACAGAGACCGAATACGGCTGGGATATCAAATCCAAGATGAAGGTTCCTATCTTCACCGGCGCTTTAGGTTCCACAGAGATTGCCCGCAAGAACTGGGAGCATTTTGCCATTGGCGCCGCCCTCAGCGGGGTCACACTTGTCTGTGGCGAAAATGTTTGCGGCATCGACCCCCAGCTTGAGTTTGATTCCAATGGCAAGGTTGCTTCCGCACCGGATATGGACCGTCGAATCGAGGTCTATCGACGTTATCATCAAGGCTACGGGGAAATCTTGGTCCAGATGAACGTAGAGGACACAAGATTGGGCGTTGCTGAATACGTTAACAAGAAGCATAATCTCGATACCATTGAATTGAAATGGGGTCAGGGCGCGAAATGCATCGGCGGAGAGACCAAGGTCAATAGCCTAGAACGAGCATTAGAACTTCAGAAACGTGGATACATTATCACCCCTGATCCTTCAGAGCCCGTCAACCAGACAGCCTTTAAGGAGGGCGCTATTAAGGAGTTTGAACGCCATAGTCGCATGGGTTTTATCAATGAAGAAGATTTCTACGCTGAAGTTCAGCGCTTGAGGGCTCTTGGATTCAAACGCGTTACCCTGAAAACTGGCGCCTACAGCCTACGGGAGCTAGCTATGGCCATCAAGTGGGGCTCGAAAGCCAAGATCGACCTCCTTACCATAGATGGTGCCCCCGGTGGCACCGGTATGAGCCCCTGGCGAATGATGGAAGAATGGGGTATGCCAAGTCTCTACCTGCATGCCGCAGCTTATGAGTTTTGCAAGGAGTTGGCCGATAAAGGACAGCGGCCACCTGATATAGCCTTTGCCGGCGGATTCAGCAGCGAAGATGGTGTATTCAAGGCTCTTGCCCTTGGTGCACCTTTTACAAAAGCAGTATGTATGGGGCGGGCTCTGATGATTCCAGGCATGGTTGGTAAGAACATCGCCCAGTGGCTTAAGGACGGCAAGTTGCCAAACACAGTCGGCCAATACGGCTCAACCCCAGAAGAGATCTTCGTCTGCTACGAAGAGGTCAAGAATATAGTAGGCGCTGACGAAATGAAGAACATCCCTCTGGGCGCCCTAGGAATATACAGCTACAGCCAAAAAATCAAAGTAGGGTTGCAGCAGTTTATGGCAGGTGCAAGATGCTTCAGTGTGCCCGCAATTACCCGACGTGAGCTTATGTCCCTGACCGAAGAATGCGCCCAAGTCACTGGAATACCCTATTTGATGGATGCCTATAGAGGAGAGGCAATGGAGATTCTAGAGGGTTAAACCTCCAGTTCCACCAAATGAAATGAACGGGCTCCGGCATCTCGGAGCCCGTTCGCTATGATAACCCTCAATAATAAGCAGTTTAAATTGCCTTTCGTAGTGAGCCCTTCGACAAGCTCAGGACAGGCCCTTGGGCTCCAATCAAGATAGGCTTGTCGAATCATGAACGACTATTCTACGTCCCTGGCTCAAGGCAAACGCAGTATATTTATTTTCGAAATAACGCATCTCTTCCCAACTATCCAACTTAGTGTATCTTTGGGGATTTAATTACTATGAGGTATTGTTGCCTTACGCGCTCTTAACCCACTCTACAGCATTTCGGAAAACGCGGAAGCCATCCCCGTACTCCCTCTTGGGTTCTCTTGTCCATCTTGGATGCTGAGTCCAGCGGACAAAACGTTCCGGGTGCGGCATCAAAGCGAAAACGCGACCTGAATCATCGCAAATGCCAGCTATATTATTTAAAGAGCCATTTGGGTTATAAGGATAGCCTGCTTGGATGTTTCCTGTCTCGTCAGCGTAGTATAGGACTACATTCAGCTCATCTAGTATTTTGGGTTCGCCCACTAACTTGCCCTCGCCATGGGCCACGGGTAGATACATGGTGGTTATCCCCTGAGTGAAAATGCACGGGCTAGTCGGATTAGCGCTGAGGTACACCCAGCGTGACTCAAACTTACCAGAATCATTGCCTGCCAGGCTTAGCTGCGGAGGGCCTCCATCCGTCGATTTGGACAAAATACCGGCTTTCACCAGAACTTGGAAACCATTACAAATCCCCAAAACGAGCCCTCCATCTTCAACAAACCTCTGAGTATCCTCTCTAAGCTTCAATCTCACCTCATTTGCCAGAATCTTGCCCGCTGAGATATCATCGCCGTAGGTAAAACCACCAGGTATGACCATTATCTGGTAATTGGAAAGGAGCTTCTGGCGACGGAGGAGTTCATTTATGTGTGCTGACTCTACCTGTGCTCCGGCCTGCTCGAAGGCGAACGTTGTTTCAACATCACAGTTCGTTCCAGGAGCATGTAGCATTAGCGTCTTTACATTTGCCATTACATCTTACCAGCGAAGAGGTTTCTGCCAGGATTCCTTCAGCTCACCAATAGAGGCCGAAAGTACCCTTGCTTTATCAATGCCATAGACCTCGAACTTTTCATCATTTTTT
>CAYUCL010000025.1:0-30144 GCA_964443325.1 uncultured Dehalococcoidales bacterium | reverse complement strand
TTTCATCATTTTTTACTTCACCGATGGCGGCAAAATCCACACCGTCCATCACTTCCTCAAACTGGCGCTTGTCTTCTGGCGCAATTTCCGCCAGGAAGCGGGTATTCGACTCTGAGAAGAGCACGAAATCGCTCCTACCTATGGGTTCGCCCAGCGGAACACGCTCTAGATGAATCACCATCCCAAGCCCTCCAGCAAACGCCATTTCAGCCGCAGCTACGCCGATGCCACCCTCACTGCAATCATGACAAGCCTTAACCAGGCATTTATCTGTGGCTGTACTAAGCCTATCCATGAGTTTCTTCCCCTTCTTAGCATCCACTTTGGGCACGTTATTTCCCACATAGCCATGAACATCATAATAGTGCGAGCCACCTAATTCATTCTGTGTTGTACCGACGATGTATATAAGGTCGCCCGCTTCTTTGCAGTCCATAGACACCACTCGATTCACATCCTCCATCACGGCCATAGCCGATATAAGAAGCGTATGCGGAATACAAATTGTCTTTCCCTCAGCTTCATACTCATTGAATAAGCTATCCTTGCCAGAGATGAAAGGAGCCTCATAGGAGATAGCAATATCATAGCACGCCTGTGCCGCCCGCACTAAAGCTCCCAGCCTATCAGGCTTATCTGGTTTGCCCCAACTGAAATTGTCCAGTAATGCTACCTTCTGAAGACTTCCCCCTACAGCGATAACCTGTCTCAATGCCTCGTCTATGGCAGATGCAGCCATCCAGTAGGGATCGATGTCTCCGTATTTAGGATTTATGCCATTAGAAACGATCATACCCATGTCTGAACCAAGTATTGGCCTTACGATGGCAGCATCGCTTGGGCCATCGTTATTCCTTCCCACCAGGGGCTTAAGGACGCTACTGCCTTGCACCTCGTGGTCGTATTGGCGTATCACCCATTCCTTGCTGCAAACATTCAATGAACCCAGGATCTGTAATAACGCTTCTCGCAGGTCAGGTGGCTCGGGAAAGTCCGGC
Organism: uncultured Dehalococcoidales bacterium; assembly: GCA_964443325.1. Taxonomy (GTDB): domain Bacteria; phylum Chloroflexota; class Dehalococcoidia; order E44-bin15; family E44-bin15; genus DAOUVR01. The sequence goes on along the minus strand of CAYUCL010000025.1, from coordinate 29,146 downwards.
TCATCGTGTTGCGGTTGCTCCCAGACAGCCTCTTTCTCGACTTGAGGTAGACCATGATGCAGGAATTCCATATCAAGGTCGCAAACAATCGTATCCTTATAGAAAAGCTGAAGCCGCCTATTATCGGTAAATTCACCGATGATTGCAGCTTCTACATCCTCGCTGGCAAAAAGGGCGATCAACTCATCGACGCAGTTTGCCGGAACAGCCAGCAGCATCCGCTCCTGTGACTCCGATATCCAGATTTCTGTATAAGAAAGCCCTGAGTATTTCAAGGGTACTCGTTCCAAATATACGCGCACCCCTGTTTCCTCTGCCATTTCCCCAACTGCTGACGAAAGGCCACCTCCGCCACAATCAGTAATTCGCCGATATAGTCCCCGATCCCGTGCCTTTAGCAGAACATCGATCATCCTTTTCTCGGTGATAGGATCGCCTATCTGAACAGAGCTGGTAGAAATTGCCTCGGATTCCCTGGTTAGTTCTCCCGAGGCAAATGTAACGCCATGTATCCCATCGCGCCCTGTCCTACCTCCAACCACAACAACCAGATCTCCAGGTTGCTGCTGACCTCTCTGGCTCATGCCTTTAGGTAATAATCCAACTGTGCCGCAGAAGACTAGCGGATTTCCCACATAGCGTTCATCGAAAAGTATGGCCCCATTCAGAGTGGGAATCCCAAGGCGGTTGCCATAATCAGCCACGCCGGCACGGACACCCTTGAAAATACGACGTGGGTGCAGGACGCCCTGGGGAAGCCTCTCATAAGGGAAATCAGGAGGACCGAAGCAGAAAACGTCGGTGTTGAGTATTGGTTTTGATCCAAGCCCCGTGCCCAAAGGGTCACGAATAACGCCACCTATTCCAGTCGAGGCTCCGCCATATGGCTCAACTGCTGACGGATGATTATGAGTCTCGACTTTAAAACACAATGCATATTTGCCATCGAAATCTATTACTCCAGCGTTGTCTGTAAAAACCGAGAGACACCAGGGCTTGTTCAGTTCCTCGGTGACCCTCATGATAGTGCTCTTTAGCAAGTTATCAATAACAACCTCACCAAGCCTGATCTTGCCTCTGAAGGTCTTGTGTTTGCAGTGCTCAGACCATGTTTGCGCCAGTGTTTCAAGCTCAGCCTCGGTCGGATTTCGACCCAACTTAGAGAAGTAATTCTGGATTTGCTTCATCTCATGTAGGTCCAGCCATAGCCTATCTTTGCTCAGCTCTATTAGTTCGTCATCGTCCATACCCAGCAAATCGATAACTGATAAAGAGAATTCATACGTCGCTGACGGAAGTGAGGGCCCTTCGCGCGTGGTGACCATATGCTGGATCACGCTATTTACCAGTAGTTTATCACAGATAGATTGAAGATTATCGTCTGAGAGTTCACCCCATAAGTAGTATCTCTTGGCGGTTTTTACCGATTCAATTGTCGTTATGCCAAGGTCAAGAATACCCTTTTTAACGCTCTCCTCCACGGGGTCCATCACACCAGGATTGTAAGCGACTTCAATAACACGAGCATTACTTTCTTCAACCTGAGTATGGGACACCTCACCATATGAATACTCTTCAACTACTGGATCGACCAGTAGCTCTCGACAGATTCTCCCCACCTCTTCCTCATTCAGTCTCCCCTCAAGTAAATATACGTCACTGACCTTGGCCCGTCCGATAGTTGCGATGCCAAGATCGTGGATATCTTTTTGTAACCCTTCTCCTCTAGGTTCTGGAAAGCCAGCCTTTATAGAGACCTCGATTCGGAACAAGTGATCCCCCTCTACCTGAACATTGAAATCCTTTATACTCTGACGGATATCCCCTTATCCTGTAAGTACGTCTTTACCTGAGAAATGGAGAGCTCTCCAAAGTGGAAAATAGAGGCGGCAAGAACAGCAGAGGCCTTACCCAAAACTACGGCTTCATAGAGATGTTCTAGCCTTCCTGCTCCACCAGAGGCGATAACCGGGATAGCAACGGCCTCCGCCACCGCCTTAGTCATCTCCAGGTCATAGCCTTCTCTGGTGCCGTCAGCATCCTTGCTGGTAAGCAATATCTCTCCAGCACCCAGCTTTTCCACTCTCTTTGCCCAGTCCACAATATCCATCCCCGTAGACTCATTGCCGCTCCTAACCACTACTTCCAATCTGGGAAGACCACTATGCGTCGGGTTCTTCCTGCCATCGATAGCTACGACCAGCTTTTGTTTCCCAAATTCCTTCGAGGCTTCCTCTATCAGCTTGGGATTTTCAACCGCAGCGGTGTTAATCGAGACCTTATTCACACCAAGTGCGAACAAGTCCTTCATATCTTCAATGCCCCTGATACCACCCCCAACAGCGAAGGGCATGGTGACCTTTTCGGCTACCCTTTTAACCCATTCCAGCCTCGTTCCTCTGTTCTCAACGGTAGCCATGATATCGAGGAACACGAGTTCATCTGCTCCTTGTTGGCAATAGGCCTCGGCTGCTTCTACAGGGTCACGGGCGTCTCGCAAGTTCACAAATTTCACTCCCTTGACTACCCTTCCATCTTTGACATCCAGACACGGTATAATTCTCACCTCGTTGCTCATCTCAATGCTCCCGAATATTATTGTATTTCATTACGCTGCAAGAGCGCTCAATACTTATTGGTCGTCAGGGTTAGGCCCATAGGAACCAGATTTACCCATGATACACTGATTTAGAAAAACTGTCGACCTTTATAATGTTGCCTGAGTCTCTGCAATATGTAAACCAAAGGCTCCAATTGTATACTTGCTCGTTTTGTTGATTAGAATAGGGGCGTGGGGGCTAGCAGGGGCAGCACTTGGAAATCATCAACTATTTATCAGCCAGTTCGATAGCCAGAACCATTGAGGTCTCTACCTAGCACCCAACAATCTGCGCTAGCGCGCAATAACTGTGCTAAGGAATTGTTCTATCCGCGTTCGGGATTCATCAGCAGATGTTACCCTCGGGTCCACGAGATCAACATCGTATAGCAACAAAGGCAACCCGCGCTCGCGACAAGCGTCCCTAATGAGGCCATAAGCACCGGTGATCCACTTGCACCCAGGATGAGCGGCAACGATAGCACAATCCCCCTTCCACTCCTCTACCACATACAACAAGTCCTCGATATACTCGTCGAATGCGCCCCGGCCCAGTTTCCCCATTGGCGCCTGCAATGCTCTCCAAGCCATGCCTCTGAGCATTTTCTCTGGCGTGGAGGTATCTATAGGTTCGACACGATAATCATCATATTCAACATAGGGAACCACTGCTCCCAACTCGTTCATCCAATCCATCAATGGTCTGTCCCAGCCAATAGGGAAATGGAACCATATCACCCTTGCCTTTTCGTCGGGAACCGCCGTTTCCCCCTTAGCTACTCTATCTCGTACATCATCGAGGAGAGCCTTCACACCAGCAGTGGCTGAAGGAGAGCCGAACAAAGTCATGCCTGCAAGAGTACCAGCCCCAAACGGACCGCTGCGAGGTGTCGGTTTCAGTTTTTGAAACTCCATCGCCTCAAGCCAATACTCGACGCAGCGATTACTCTCCTCCAGCACTTCCCTGAGCCGGTCGTAGTCCATTTTCTTCCCGCTGTGCTCCTCGAGGAAGGAAATGAGACCTTTGAATTGCCTTACCCAGTAATCCAAAGCCCCTTCCTGGTCCATATGATATGGGGAATCGTTAGTCCACATAGGGGCCCCGGTAAGAAGCTCTATGGCCTGATAGGTTATTGTAGAACTCTGGCATGGCATAGCAGATAACACAATCATCGTCGGCGGCGGCATCTTCTCCAGTAATAAACCTCCAATAATCGCTTTATCGAAAGTACATAGGTCTTCAGGAATCCCAGCCTGATGAGCAGCGTCAATGCTGTTATTAACATGTTGTGGATCAATCTCTCTCCCCAAAACAGCCCATAGCTCACAGCAGACGGATTGTATGCCCAAACCAACGAAGAGTTCGGAAAACAGCGAAAACGGATGATATACTATCGGCTTCCCCTCATCCACAGCATTTAAGACTTGCCCCAGCCACTCCGCTGACATTTTCAGCATGGGATCTTCTGCTCCTTTAATCAACTCATACACATTTCGGTGCAATTGAAGATTATCTGCCATAACATCCTTCCCCTTAGTTTTCAAGAAAGCCTGGACTTGACCCTATGTCTGCCTAAGTGTGCACACTATATATTCGCCTTCGTATATCGTCCAATGATGCTGTCGCTATTGATGTGGCTAAAGTCGAATCATGATTAGCAGAGCGTTGTTTACCCAAGATGGCTCATTCTGGTCGATATGAGATATGCTAAGCTAAAAGGCCTAGGTTCCTCACCATTTCCCTAACGGCCACTACACTGGGCGAATTATCTTCAAGGTCATATATCGGCTTGCCCGCTAAGTCGCACTGGGTTATGTTTATATCTTCGGGGATAAGCCCTACCACCTCCAAACCCGCTTGCTCGGCAGCCTGCCTCAACTGCTCTTCCTGCCCTTCTCTCACTCGGCCAATTACCAACCCCGTTGTTACGACCTTCTTTTCTCCCCGCTTGCGGGCCACATCACTAATGAGAGCAGCGGTATTAATGCCCCTAAGCGTGGGGTCAGTAACGATTAGCAATATGTCAACCTTGCCGGTAACCCTCCTGTTTACTTGCTCCACTCCAGCTTCACCATCAATAAGAATAACATCAAAGCTCCGGGAAAGCGACTGAAGAGCGTCTCTCAAGATGTCATTCACCGGGCAAAAACACCCTTCGTCCTCGCTTTTCCCCATTGCCAGCATGGCAAAACCGTCCAACTCGATAAGGGTCTCAAAAACCATGTAGTCAATCATACTGACCACTTCGATCTTCGCCTTCTTGCCACCCGTCCGCGCCGCTCTAATTATCTCCTCCATAACATCGCCGATCGTCTTGTTCACGCGCACACCCAGCGCCTGAGGTAAACCTACTACCGGGTCAGCATCGACGACTAACAGCTTCGCATTACTCCCAGCAAGGGCCTTGGTAAGAAGCACAGTAAGGGCGGTTTTGCCCACCCCACCTTTGCCGACCATGGCAACCGATCTTGCCGGCGATGAAACCTGATTCTTACTCATTTATTAGCTCTCCACTTTGCCCTCGCCAGTAGATCAGTCAGTTTCTCCTGCCTCTATAGCGGCCTTCTTTCGTCGCAGAACTATCCATTCCCTTACCGCATCACACACAGCTTCATTATCACAAGTGCTACAATTGTACTCAGTACACTCGTACGTGCCATCGTCCTGTCTCACCAGTTTTCTTAGTTCACCACTGAACTTGCGCACACCGGCAGCAATATCATCCAACTGATTGACATCATCCTTGCTCGAGGTAACAAAAACAACCTCAGAGGCCTGAATCAAGGGGTGCTTCCGCTTGAAAATTGCCATTAGTGCCCGGCCTAAGGTCTCGAAGGAAAAACCCCTCCCTGCAGCATCGTTGCCAACCCTGCTCCACACGCGTCGCGGTACGCTTCGGAGCATGTAGCCCTCTATCTGGTCGGACGCGAACTGCGTCCTCTCCAAGTCCAGGTAATGCTCCTCCTTGAGCTCAGTACCGCCAACTATGATGACCTGGCCAAAGGGGAGGCTCTCCCCTTCACTCTCCTGGATATCGGGGCCAATCAGGGTGATGCGCCCATCTTCAACGCAGGAACTATCGTCGCTCCATATCACAAATGCACAGGAGGCAACACTGGGATTGCCCAACTCAACAAAGGTATCTTCCTTCAGTATTAGGCTTGCTCTCTCCTGGGTGCCTACACCGACTGGCAAGCCATGAACAAGCTCGTCAGCAGATGTATCACATTGGATCTCTCTGAACTGCTTCCCTTGCTTTCTCTTCTCCTCTATGTATTCCCTGACTCTGCTGAGATGTACCTCGTATGCTTTCATGTCACCCGTCCCATGCCAACAGTAAGCGCAACCCTGCGTCTGTCACGCGCGGCCCCCTTTGGTATTTTTGCGAGCTCTCTAGTTTACAGAGGCTCCCTGCTCCTTTGCCGAAGCGCTTTTCCGCAACCTCTCCGCTGCTAACAGAGCTGCCCCGAGTGCTCCTATAATCTGCGGATCTTCGGAAAGTCTCACTATATCACTACCCAGTCCCTTGCCCAGAACATCGATCAATCCCGCATTCTTAGCACAGCCGCCGGCAATGGTAATATCTTTTCTTGCCCCAACTCTCCTCACCAAGGTCAGCAGTCTGCTCGCTATCGAGGTATGGATCGCATTGGCGATATCAGCTAGTCCCTCGCCCTCATTTACTAAGGTAATGACCTCAGATTCAGCGAACACGCTGCACTGACTGCTTATGACCAGTTCTTTTGTAGCTTCCAGCGATATGGTAGACAATTCCTCCAGGGCCAGTCCCAAAGCCCGAGCCTGGTTCTCCAGATACCTTCCTGTCCCAGCAGCGCATTTGTCATTCATAACGAACTCAGCCACCTTGCCGTTTTCGTCAAGCCCTATAACCTTCAAATCCTGGCCCCCGATGTCGATGATGGTCCTTACTGAAGGAGATAGCCAGTAGGCTCCCACACCGTGACAGGTTATCTCCGAGATATTCTCGTTTGCGAAGGGAATTTTCATCCTTCCGTAGCCGGTACCTACAATGTAATCCAGTTCGTCTAACGAAGAGATACCAACCTTCTCCATCGCTTCACCTATAGCGATGCGGGCTGTCTCCTCAGGCCTCGGCTTACAAGGAATAATGGTGTAAGAATCAATCGCACCATCTTTCATAATAACAGCCTTGCCTGTGGTGGAACCGACATCGCAACCAGCAACAATCATGCAACATGTCCCCTTTCTATTTCTAACGATCAATAACCGTAGTAAGAAACTGCTCTATCCTGGTCCGGGACTCCTCAGCAGAGGTTATCCTCCTGTCAACAAGGTCAACATCGTACAATAACAAGGGGATTCCACGCTCGCGACAGGCGTCCCTGATCAGTCCATAGGCCCCCGTGACCCACTTGCAGCCGGGATGAGCGCCGAGGATAACGCAGTCCCCCTTCCACTCGTCAACCGCATACAGCAAATCGTCGATAAAAGCGTCGAATGCACCTCGCCCCAGTTTCCCCATGGGAGCCTGCAATGCCCTCCAGGCCATGCCTCTGATCATCTTTTCCGGTGTGGAGGTATCTACTGGCTCGACACGAAAATCATCAAAAAGAACATACGGGACCACTGCTCCCATCTCATTCATGAAACTCATCAACGCATTATCCCAGAACACCTGGAAATGGAACCAGATTACTCTTGCCTTTTCATCCGGAATTGCCGTTTCCCCCTTAGCTACCTTATCTTTCAACTCATCAAGGAGAGCTTTAATAGCCGCGGTGCCTTCAGGGGTTCCGAATCCCATCATGCCTGAAAGTGTGCCTTGTGACAACGGACCGCTGTGAGGCACCGGTTTAAGTTTCAATAGCTCTGTCGCTTCAAGCCAATACTCGACACAGCGATTACTCTCCTCCACCACCTCCCTGAGCCGGTCATAGTCCATCTTCTTCCCGCTGTACTCCTCAAGGAAGGAAATCATACCCTTGTACTGGTTTACCCAGTGTTCCAAGGCACCTTCTTCGTCCGTATCATAGGGCGTATCGCAAACATATAGAGGAGCCCCAGTAAGACTTGCTACAGCCTGGTAGGTGATATAAGCATTCTGGCAGGGCATACCTGACTGCGCGATCATTGACGGTGGCGGCATCGTCCCTCGTATTACGCTCCCGATAATCGCCTTATCAAAAGAACACAGTTCGGGAGGAATGCCGGCTTCGTGAGCCGCATCAATGCTCTTGATAGCATGATCGGGGTCAACCTGTAGACCCACGATATCCCACGCCTCACAACAGATGGGTTGCACATCCAGAGCAACCATAATTTCAGAAAACGTGGTAAATGGATGATACGCTATTGGCCTCCCTTTCTCCACTGCATCCAAGACCCCTCCCAGCCAGTTCGCTACGAGTCTCGGCCCAGGTTCCTGTGCTCCTTTTAGCACTTCATAAACACTCCGATGTATTTGAAGATTATCGCTCATCAATCTATCTCCCAATAGTCTCTAGGAAAGCCTGAACCCTGGTCCGCATCTGCCCAACAGCGCCCATCAGGTATTCCCTTTCGAGCACCATGTATGGTGTAGGGCTGCTCTCCTTTTTTATATCCCATTCCATCATGGCACCCTCACCACCCCACGTATCACAATACTTCATCCGCTGAATGATTATCCCATCAATTTTGAATTCCTTCACCAAATCCATGAGGAACTGCTGCCTTCGCGGATGATCGATCATGCGGGGACATGAAACGCGTTCGAGGTAACGCTTTGCCAGAGCAGGTATCGGCTCGGCATCCTCATCAACCAGGTCCCAGAAGTCTCTAATTCCAAAACACAAGAAGTCTGTGATTACCAGCCCGCCAAGTTCTTCGATCAATTTGACATATTCAGGGTCCTCAAGCTCGCCACCACCGAGTAATAAACGCGCTCTATAGTCAGAAAAACCGTCTCGCCCCCTCAGCCCTTCCAGCGCTTTCCCCAGTAGCTGGTTGAATTCTTCCACCGGCATCGACGTGCTGGCGATAAGAATCTCTAAGACTTCGGTGCCACTAATAGGTGGCGAATCTTGCTTCCTCAGCTCATAAAGGCTCTTTAGAAGTCTGCGTTTCTCATTATGGACTTTGATACTCTGGCGCAAGGCTTCATCGGTGATTCTTACCTGGAAGTTATTCTCCAGGCTCCGCCTGAACCTGTCCAATCCACTTTGTAGCCATTCCTCAGTCTCCCCATCAGCTTTCATTGGCATGCTCAAAAAGTGAAAATAGAAGGGAGTCGCGGAGGGTTGGACCTTGCCAGCTTTCCAGATATCGTACAGACGGCGGACATGATCGCAACTATAAAGGGCAACAAGCCCATCGAGGAACTTGTACTCACCCCTCATTGCTTGGTCAAGCGAGTGGCGACAGTAAGTACACATCGTACGATACGTGTAAACATCCCCCAGGTCCGAACTGGTGCTGCCTGTGGCCCTAATCCTATAAGGTAACATGCCGGCAGCGTGGATAATTTCAACTGGAACATAGGTACAGTAGTAGCCCATAACCTTACCACCCTTCTCCTTCCAGCTCTCAATGTAGGGGTTGGTAAGAGTCTTAGCCGGCTGTCTCAACTCCTCTAGTGCTGTCATACAGTGTCTACCTCCTCCTTTTTGTGATTGATTGGCGAAAAATCGATGCCCCCAAGAGAACAACAGGTGAAAACCGCACCCAGCTATTGTATCATCTATTCTCAAACATGGTCAAACTCTTAGATAATTCTTAGTAATTATGTATAATATTTAGTTATTTTATACACTAAGAGTAGTATCTATTGACGAATCACTTACGGCGGGCCCCCACTGGTGGCCTCCAATGCTAAGAAGCAATTACCGATACCCATGAATGAGCGGGTAAAAATATAGAGGGCACTTATCTTAGAAACTAAATTCCCTGGCCACTTCAACAACGGTCAGAATACCGGACGAAACATATTCAAGATCGTATAGCAGCTTGCCACAACCGAAAAAGAAAACTTACGGACGAGCCTTCCTCACTGCCACAAACTAGGCCCGAATCACCCCTGGCATAGATCTTTTAAAGCCCAAACCATTAGAAGGTGACAAATTCAGTGAACAATTAGGATGACATTCTCACTTGAAAACGACAGTGGTGAGAAACTGCTCTATCCTCGCCCGAGATTCTTCAGCGGAGGTTAGCCGCGGGTCAAATAGGTCAACGTCATAGACCATTACCGGAATTCCTCGCTCGCGAGCGATATCCCTGAACAGGCCATAGCATCCCCTGAGCCACTTACACCCAGGATGACCGGCGAGGATGACACAATCACCTTTCCACTGTTCAACCGCATTGAGGCAGTCATCAATCCAAAGTTCGGAAGCGCCCCGGCCCTGTCTCCCCATAGGGCTCTGCAGCCCTCTCTGCGCAAGCCCCCTGATGATAGTCTCCGGTGAAGTGTTATCTATTGGCTCGGCGTTGTAATAGCCAACCAGACCCACAGGAATCACTGCTCCCATCTCTGCCATCCAAGGGGTCAACCCACCATCCCAAAATACGGGGTAATAGAACCAGATCACCCTCGCCTTTTCCTCTGCGACTGCCGTTTCTTGCTTATCCAGTCTTGCTATCAAGTCATCACGGCTGGCTTTCACCGCCGCAGTGGCTGCGGGAAGCCCGAGCGAGGTCAGGCCCGCCATGTACCCAGACACGAAAGGGCCATTTAGAGGCAGCGGTTGCAGTTTGAGCAGCTCTACCCCCTCAAGCCAGTAGTCGATGCAGCGGTTACTCTCTTCCACCACTTCTCTGAGCCGGTCATAGTCCATTTTCTTCCCGCTGTGCTCCTCGAGGAAGGAAATAAGGCCTCTGAACTGGTTTACCCAGTAATCCATGGCCTCCTTTTCATCCATCCAGTAAGGACAGTCCAGGAAGTAAGTCGGGGCACCAGTAAGATACGCTACAGTCTGGTAGCTTATTTTGGAGTTGTCACAGGGGAAAGTCGGCAGGACAACCATGCTAGGCGGCGGTATTTTGTCCAGCATTGTGTCCCCGATTATCGCCTTATTGGCAGAACACAGTTCAGGATGAATGCCGGCATCCTGGGCGGCATCGATGCTCTCACAACAAGCGTTGGGATCCAACTGTAATGACACTACCTGCCATAGCTCCGGGGAGAGGAGCTGTATGTCCAGGGCAACCATCAATTCGGAGAAAATGGTAAATTGATTATGCAGTATGGGTTTCCCCTCATCCACTGCGGTGAAGATTCCCCCCAGCCAGTCCGCCATCATCTTCATGAATGGTTCTGGCAATGTCTTTACCACGTCATACAATCCTCGGTGAAGCTGATACTTCTGCGTCATAATGTTACCTCCCGATAGTTTCCAGGAATGCCTGTACCCGGGTACGCATCTGACCCACGGTACTCATCATGTATTCTCTTTCCAGGACCATGCACGGCGTGCCATTCTTTCTCGCCTCCCACCGGGTTCTAGCACCCTCGCACCCCCAGTTGTCACAATACGTCAGCCGTTGAACGATAATCCCATCTGCTTTGAAATCCTTAACCAAATCCTTTACGAACTGATCCCTTAACGGATAGTTAACCATACGGGGACAGGAGACGCGCTCGATGTAGCGCTTGGCCAAGGACGCCACTGGCTCGGAATCCTCGTCAGCCAGGTCCCAGAAATCCCTCGTGCCGTAACACAGAAAGTCGCTGACAACCAGCCCACCAAGTTCTTCAATTAATCTTACATAGGCGGGATTGTCAAGCTCACCGCCAGCCAGTAGCAGCCGGGCTTTATAGTCCGAAAAACCATCCCGTCCCTCGAGTTCATCCAACACTTGCTTCAGTAGTTGATTGAATTCTTCCGCCGGCATCGCGGTGCTGGCGATAAGTATCGCTAAGGTCTCAGCGCCAGTGATCGGAGGCGCCTCCTTCTTCCTCAGTTCATAGAGGCTCTTAAGCAGTCTGCGCTGCTCGTTGTAGGTTTTTATGCTCTGAGACAGGGCCTCATCGGTGATTTTTGCCTTGAAGTGGCTCTCCAGGCTCTGCTTAAACCGGTTTACCTCACCTGCCATCCACTCCACCGCCAGACCATCAACTTTGAAAGGTACACTAAGAAAATGGAGGTAGTAAGGAGAGTAAGGGAGATCGATTTTGCCAAAGCGCCACGCATCGAACATACGGCGAATATGGTCACAACTGAAGAGAGCAACAAGTCCATCAAGAAACTTGTATTCTCCCCTCATCGCCTGGTCGAGTGAGTGGCGACAGAAGGTACAGGTTATATGAGAGGCATAAAGATCGCCCAGTTCGGTGCTGGTGCTCCCTGTAGCTCTCATCCGATAGGGAAGCATGCCAGCAGCATGAATCACCTCCACTGGAACATACGAGCAGAAGTAGCCTACAACCTTGCCACCTTTTTCCTTCCAGCGATCGATGTAGGGATTCTTAAGGGATGCAGCCGGTTTAGTCAATTCTTCTAATGCTGTCATTGGTATCCACCTCCTTGATTATGGGTTCACTATTGCCAGTTGAGCATAAGCCGCATACTATAGGATCTTTTGCTTCTCAAAACCTATGCTCAACCAGCGTCGGCTGGGTTAGACGCTATGTTTACTACAGAGTTCCTTGCTACGTTCAGCCAGATAGGCCAATGAGCAGCCTTCCAGCGTTTCGAGCAGCTTCTCTTCGGCTTCAAGCCAAACATCGTGGATAGGGCATGTGCTCTCCCGCGGACATTTGCCAGGCTGGATCAAACAATCATTCAGCAAAACTGGGCCCTCTATAGTTTCTACGATTTGGCGCAGGGTAATATCAGCCGCCGACCTGGCAAGTTTCACGCCCCCGTAGGCACCTCGATGAGCCTCTAACAACCCACCTTTCGCCAGGCGTTGAACTAGTTTGGTCAAGAAGACATGCGGTATATCCTGACGTGCGGCAACTTCACGCGTTATTGCTACCCTGCCGTTAGCAACGGTAGCGATATCAATCATGGCTCTTACAGCATAGCCTGCGCCTCTACTAATTATCATTCTTATTATTTAGACTATTAAGACCTTCTTTGTCATATTAATATATAATTATCACTTTGTCAATAGCCTGTGCTCGTCCAACACATGAATAATACATTGAATCCTCCGAGCCGAAACCCTCATCGAAGTGAAGAGGAGGCAAAGAATATTTATTCAGACTATTTGCCAATCAAAGCAAACTCCAAGATAGTCCTTCCCTGAACACAAAATTGTGCCTATTGTGGTATACTGGAATCAAGGTGGATGGTGAGATTCAGCAGGCCATCGAGACCCTCAGAAAGGGAGGCATCGTCGCCTACCCCACGGATACCGTCTATGGGTTGGGCGCCAGTGCTTTTAATGATGATGCTGTGGCAAAGGTTTACGAAGCCAAGGGTAGACCACGCCAGTTTGCTCTCCCCTTGCTCCTTAGCAGTGTATCCCAGATAGTACTTGTAGCCACGGATGTCCCCGCAGTCGCGTGGCGCCTTGCGGATCGATTCTTACCAGGCGGTCTAACACTCATTTTAAATAAAGCGCCCACATTATCAGACCTAGTCACTGGCGGGAGCGACAAGATCGCAGTAAGAGTGCCCAATCACCCCATCCCAATTGCCATTGTCGAAGGGTTAGGCGCTCCAATCACCGGCACCAGCGCCAACATCAGCGGCTGTCGCAGTCTTGTGACACCACAGGAGGTTCTTCGCCAAATGGGAGACAGGGTGGACCTTATTGTTGATGGCGGCAGATGCCCCGGAGGGACGGATTCTACAGTGGTCGATCTTACCGAGGAAACACCAAGGATAGTAAGATATGGGATGATAAGACGTGAGGAGATCGAGCACGTTTGTGGCACCAGGGTACGCTAGAAGGAGGAGGAAATGCACATCGCTATCGGTGGCGACCATAGGGGTCTGAATCTCAAAGAAGAGATTATTGAATTACTCTCTGAAGAAGGGTATAGCTACGAGGACTTCGGCTGCTATGATACTGGCGCGGTGGATTATCCCGATATTGCAAGGAGCGTAGCTCAGGCGGTGGCAGAGGGGCGTTTCGACCACGGCATTCTCATTTGCAGCACAGGGATTGGTATGAGCATCGTAGCTAACAAGGTCCCCGGGGTGTATGCCGCCCTTTGTCACAATGTCTTTAGCGCCCAGCGCAGCCGGCAGCACAACAACGCCAATGTACTATGCCTCGGTGGGTCGGTTATCGGGGGAGGCCTGGCCAAGGAAATTGTCAAAGCCCATCTCAGCGCTGACTTTGAAGGAGGAAGACATGCGCGGCGTCTAGAGAAAGTGAAGGCGCTGGAGCAACAGCAGCTTCCTTGACAAACATCGCTCTTCGTTGCTAATATGGTCTTGCTTTCCAAAAAGAGAAAGTGATATGGTTAAGTTATTAGACCGCATCAATGAGCCTGCCGACCTAAAGGAATTGACCCCTTCTGAACTCGAGCAGCTCGCAAGTGAAATTCGAGAGGAGATCATTACCACAGTGGGTGCCAACGGCGGGCATCTTGCTTCCAACCTCGGAGTAGTTGAGCTCACCATCGCCCTGCATCGGTGTTTGCAAAGCCCTCGCGATAAGATTGTGTGGGACGTCGGCCATCAGACGTATGCTCACAAGCTACTCACTGGCCGTAGGGAGCTTTTCTCTACCATCCGGCAACACGGAGGCCTAAGTGGATTTGCTGAGCGGGAGGAGAGCCCTCATGACGCCTTTGGTACCGGGCACGCTTCAACATCCATCTCGGCAGCGCTGGGTATGGCGATAGCCCGCGATTTAGCAGGAGAAAACCACAGCGTGGTAGCCGTAATCGGCGATGCTGCTCTGGCAGGGGGTATGGCTTTTGAAGCATTGAATCAAGCAGGACACCTAGGCACCAAATTTATTGTTCTCTTAAACGATAACGGGATGGCGATCTCACCAAGTGTGGGCGCCCTCTCCAGGCTCTTTTACCGGCTCCGACTCGACCGCCGCTACCACCGAGCCAAACAGGATGCGTCGCAAGTGGCAGCAAAACTACCAATGGGGAACAAGCTGCAGCAAGTGTGGAAACGTGTAGAGAAAGGCGTGAAGGGTATAATCATTCCCTCGATGTTCTGGGAAGAGCTGGGCTTTACCTATGTCGGACCCATCGATGGGCATGATATCACCGAACTGGAGATGGTATTATCCCAAGTAAAAAAATACTCTTATGGGCCAACTCTGATCCACGTGGTCACCAAGAAGGGCAAAGGGCATCGCCCTGCCGAGACAGATGCGGTTAGTTTTCATGGTGTGTCCCCAAATCACAGCGGGAAAGAGAGCTGCCCTTCCTATAGCGAGGTCTTTGGCAAAACAGTTCTCCGGCTTGCCATGGAGAATCCCAAGATAATAGCTATTACTGCTGCGATGCTTGAAAGCACGGGACTTGGCATTGTTGCTGACAAGTTCCCAGAGCGGGTTTTTGATGTGGGAATCTGTGAGCAACATGCCGTCACCTTCGCTGCAGGGCTTGCTACCCAGGGATTTAGCCCCATTGTCGCCATATATTCTACTTTCCTCCAGCGTGCCCTCGACCAGGTCATCCACGACGTTTGCCTCCAGAATCTGCCGGTGATCTTCGCCATCGACCGGGGGGGCATTGTAGGCGAGGACGGCAAGACCCACCAGGGTGCCTTCGACCTCTCATATCTAAGTTTTATTCCTAACATGATTCTCGCCTCGCCGAAAGATGAGAACGAGCTTCAACACCTGCTTTACACAGCGCTGAGGGCAAACCGTCCTTTTGCGATTCGCTACCCCAAGGGCACCGGATTAGGTATACCTCTTGACGAGGAGCTATACGAACTGCCCATAGGCAAGGGGGAAGTGCTCAGGACTGGGGATGACGTTGCAATCCTCGCCGTAGGCTCTGTTGTGGCGGCATGCATTGAAGCGGCACAAAGATTAGCTGAGAAGGGAATAGAATGTACCGTAGTAAATGCCTGCTTCATCAAGCCTATCGACTCATCGCTAATCCTGGATATAGCCCAGCGGACTAAGAGGGTAGTTACTGTTGAGGATAATGCCGTGAAGGGCGGGTTTGGCAGCGCCGTGATTGAGCTTTTAGAAAGCGCGCCCATCCATGAGTTTGAGGTTGAGCGTATTGGACTGCCCGACGAGTTCGTGGAACATGGATCTCAGGAGACGCTTCGCGCCAAATACGATCTGGACACTGAGGGGATAGTGAAGCGCGTTTTGTGCGCTTTTCCTCAACTTGCTTCTTTGGTGGAAGCAAAAAAGTAGAAAGAGCTGGGGGTACAGAAAGACGATGCTTAATGGAGCATAGTAAGATGTATGCAATATCAGGTGATCATGCTTAGCACCTGATATTTTTGTTAAGGGAAGGTGGAATGACCAAGGAGCGAAAGTGAATAAGAAAACCATCAGAGACATCAATGTCACGGGCAAAAGGGTTTTAGTAAGGGTTGATCTCAATGTTCCCTTTGACGAAAAAGGCGCCATCGCCGATGACACACGAATTCGTGCTGTTCTACCTACCATCAGGTATCTTACAGATAATAAGGCACGAGTGATCCTTTGCTCCCATTTGGGACGTCCCGAAGGAAAGGTGGTCGATGAGCTAAGGTTGGCCCCGGTGGCTGAGCGTCTCTCTCAGCTCCTTAATTCGCATGTGGAGATGGCCACCGACTGTATCGGACCCAAGGTCGAAGAATCAGTACGAAAACTCAAAAAGGGTGACATCCTTATGCTGGAAAACCTGCGGTTTCATGCTGGGGAGGAGAAGAACGACTCAAAATTTGCCTGGGCTCTAGCTCAACTCGCTGATATCCATGTTAATGACGCCTTCGGGACTGCCCACAGGAAACATGCCTCCAATGTAGGTGTTACCGAATATCTTACCAGCGTAGCCGGTTTCTTAATGGAGAAAGAGATAAACATGATTGGCAAAGCCCTTGAGAATCCAGCGCGCCCTTTCACTGCTATCATAGGTGGAGCAAAGATAAGTGATAAGATAGGGGTAATAGAAAATATATTGGGTAGGGTAGACTCCCTTATTATTGCTGGAGGCATGAGCTCCACTTTTTTGAAGGCTCTGAAGTACGATGTTGGCGAATCGCCTGTAGAAAACAATAAGGTGAGCCTTGCACGGCGACTGATGGAAAAGGCCGCAGAGAAAGGGGTTCACCTACTCCTGCCCATCGATGTCGTAGTTGCCGACAAATTTGAACCACGAGCCAAGTCTAAAACCGTGCAAATTACTGGGGTGCCCTCAGGGTGGCAGGTTATGGACATCGGGCCACAGAGTATAGCGCTTTTTGAAGCTAAGCTTCGCAAGAGTAAAACGATCATCTGGAACGGACCGGTAGGAGTCTTTGAGTTCCCCAAGTTCGCCAATGGGACTCAGGCTATTGCACATCTGCTGGCGGGCTTGGATGCTACCACTATCATCGGGGGAGGCTCAACCGCTGAGGCTGTTGAGGAACTGGGACTGGCGGAAAATATGACCCATGTCTCCACAGGTGGAGGAGCCTCCCTAAGATTTCTTGAGGGCAAAACCCTACCCGCGGTGGCAGTGCTTCAGGATAAGGAGGTCCAATGATCAGCATCGAACAAATAACGGGGCTCGCTAGAGCCACCCCTTCAAAGATTGTGCTCCTCGTTCTCGATGGCTTGGGAGGACTGCCCCATGCCGAGACTGGTATAACAGAGCTAGAGACCGCCAAAACACCAAATTTCGACAGGCTGGCGAAAGAGGGCATATGCGGAATGGTGGACCCGGTCAGCACCGGGATCACCCCAGGTAGTGCCCCAGGACACCTCGCCCTCTTTGGGTACGACCCTTTGCGGTTTAGCGTAGGACGAGGCGCTTTGGCCGCTTTAGGTATAGATTTCGAGCTTAATAAGGGGGACCTTGCCGCCAGAGGCAACTTCTGTACCTTGGACCGGAGCGGCATCATCACCGATCGCCGTGCCGGGCGGATTCCCAACGAAAAATGCATCGAATTATGCCATCTCTTGGATGGGATCAGTATCAACAGTACCGCAGTTTTTGTCTCACCGGTGAGGGAGCATCGCTTTGTAGTAATTTTCCGTGGGGAGAACCTCTCAAGCGAATTGAGTGATTCCGACCCTCAACTTGAGGGAGTGCCACCCAAGGCGGTTGTTCCCCTTTCTACAGAGGCCGCCAGGGCGGCACACATTGCTAACGAATTTATCACTAAAGCAAGAGATAAGCTTGCTGAGCGCTACCCGGCGAACATGGTTATCTTGCGTGGCTTTGCCCACTACCCCGACTTCCCCAAAATGAGCGAAGTGTTTAGCCTCAAGCCCGCTGCCATAGCCTCCTACCCCATGTACCGAGGGCTGGCGAAAGTCGTTGGTATGGAAGTCCTCTCAACAGGCACTACTATCGCGGAGAAGTTCGCTACACTCACGCAGCACTACGATAGCCATGACTTCTTCTTTATACATGTGAAAGAAACGGATACGGCTGGCGAGGACGGTGACTTCGATCGAAAGGTCAAGGTTATTGAAGAGGTAGATAGGGCCTTGCCCAGGCTTGTCGCACTTAATCCAGATGTCATAGTTGTCACCGCCGACCACTCAACCCCAGCGGTATTAAAAGGGCACAGTTGGCATCCTGTCCCCTTTCTGCTGCGCTCCAAATGGTGCCGCCCCGATAGGGTGGAGGAGTTCTCAGAGAGCGCTTGTGCGAAGGGTTCGATGGAGAGATTTCCTGGTGCGGATATTATGCCCCTTGCTCTAGCAAATGCACTGAAGCTGGACAAATTTGGTGCTTAGGAGAATCACGTGAGAACACCATTAATTGCCGGCAACTGGAAGATGAACACCACCCTGGCTGAAGCTCTAGCTTTGGTAGAAGAGATAAAACACAGACTTGACATAATCGAAGGGGTGGAAAAGGTGCTCTGCCCTCCTTTCATCTCATTGGCATCGGTCAAGAAGCTCTTACAAGGCTCATCCATCAAGCTGGGAGCACAGAATATATACTTCGAGGAGAAAGGTGCCTATACCGGTGAGGTGTCTCCTCTGATGCTATCTGGAATTTGCGAATTCGTCATCCTGGGACACTCCGAGCGCCGACAATATTTCGGCGAGACCGACGAGGTAGTGAACAAAAAGGTTCACGCAGCGCTAAAGGCTGGGTTAACTCCTATCCTTTGCCTTGGTGAAAAGCTTGAGGAAAAGGAGGCAAGAAAGACTGAGGAGGTTGTAACCAAGCAGGTCAACGGTGCACTCAAGGGCATTGAATCGGCTAAAGGATTGGTTATCGCTTATGAGCCGATTTGGGCCATTGGCACTGGTAAAGCTGCGACACCTGAGGAGGCGAATATTACTATTGCAATAATCAGGAACTCGTTGAGTCAACTCTACGGCGATGGGATAGCCCTTGAAACACGGATCCTATACGGGGGGAGCGTGACTGCTGCCAACATATTTGAATTTATCATACAACCCGAAATCGACGGCGCCTTGGTAGGTGGGGCAAGCTTGAAAGCGGAGGAATTTCTAAGTATCGTGGAGCAGTCGGCAGCGATAAAGGGATGAATTGTCTTATCGCTATTGTGGGTCCCACCTCTGTGGGTAAGAGTGCTCTGGCGATCCGTCTGGCGCAGATTTTCGATGGCGAGATAGTGAGCGCCGACAGTCGTCAGGTCTACCACTATATGGACATTGGCACGGCAAAGCCAAGCCGTGAGGAGCGTGCCCTCGTCCCTCATTATCTTATCGATGTCATTGACCCTGACGAGGATTTCAGCCTTGCCGTTTATCAAGAGATGGCATATCAGGCGGTGGAGGATATTCATAGGCGAGGAAAACTGGCGCTTTTGGTAGGCGGCAGTGGCCTCTACGTGCAGGCAGTTATAGGGGGCTTCAAAATCCCTCAGGTTACCCCAAACCCTGAATTGAGGCAGAGCCTGGAGGAGAAAGCAGCAGACGAAGGCTATATGGCGCTTCACAAGGAACTGGAGCAGGTAGACCCCGATGCAGCAAGAAAGATCGACCCCCGAAATGTACGACGAGTGATAAGAGCTTTGGAGGTCTGCCATATTACGGGGCTCCCTTTCTCTCAGCTTCAGATGAGCGAGCCACTTTTTCAAACCTTAGTGATTGGACTCACGACTGACAGGGAGGATTTATATCGCAGGATAGATGACCGGGTCGATAGCATGATTGAGCAAGGTCTGGTTCAGGAGATTCAATCACTTCTGGAGCGAGGCTACTCGTTTGACCTTCCCTCGATGTCAGGACTGGGCTACAATCAGATAGAACAGTACCTTCAGGGGAAAGTGGAACTGGATACGGTGGTGCAGCACATAAAATATGAGATCCATCGCTTCGCCCGCCACCAGTATGCCTGGTTCCGCCCCAGAGATGAGAGTATCCACTGGTTCGATATAAGGAATGGAGTGGAGAAGCCAATCCGGGATCTGGTACAGGAATTCTTGAGGGACAGAGAAAAGGTCAAGATATGAAATTCGCCAAGATGCAAGCTACTGGGAATGATTTCGTATTGGTCGAGGCTGATATGGAGCGAGATTGGCCCAACATTGCTAAATCGATGTGTGACCGCCACTTCGGCATCGGCGCCGATGGGCTTATTCTGCTTACGTCTTCACAGGTAGCCGATTTGAACATGCGCTTCTTTAACCCTGATGGCTCAGAAGCTGAGGCTTGCGGCAATGGACTGAGGTGTATCACCAGATATGCTATCGATAAGGGATATGCCAAGGAGCTTACGATTGAGACACAAGTAGGCGTCACCAAGGTACAAGCCCTGGGTAAGCAGATTCAAGTAGATATGGGAGTGCCTAGTCTCAAGGCTGATGAGATACCAATGCTCATTGATGATAAACTTGACATAATATTGGATTACGCCATTAACTTTGAAAGTAGGATACTCCCTCTGACCTGCCTATCTATGGGTAATCCACACGCTGTCTGCTTCCTTGATGAGCCGGTGGCAGACTTTCCCCTTTTGAAGCTTGGTCCCAGGGTGGAAAACCACCCTGCTTTTCCTCAAAGGGTGAACTTTGAGATAGCAAACATTAACAACCGAAAGGAAATCGAAGCTAAGGTTTGGGAGCGTGGGGCAGGGGAGACCCTGTCCTGCGGCAGTGGGGCCTGTGCCGTAGCGGTTGCAGCACGACTTCATGACCGTGTGGATAGCCATGTGGATGTGACATTACCAGGAGGGACGCTTACTGTCGATTGGGACGGGGTAGGCAAGGTGATGCTCAGCGGCCCTGCGGAGCTGGTGTTCTTGGGAGAATGGCCTGACTAGCTGTAGACTTGCAAAACTCAGGCTGCTAAAAAATAGTTTGGAGGTTTCTTGAATGAGTGAATCCGGAGAGAAAAACTTGGCGGGGGCAAATCTGGTTAGCGCCAATTTTCGAGGGGAGATAATGTGCGACGCCAACCTGTCGGGCGCTACCCTAGTTCAGGCCGATATGCTGAATTGCGACCTGAGCGGGGCCAATCTAAAAGGCGCCAACCTCACTGGCGCAGATTTAACCGACGCTGACCTGTCTGGAGCATGTTTAGTGGACGCCAACTTGACCAGGACGAGGCTAAGGGGCACCCTTTTTAGCGGCGCTGACCTCACCGGTGCAATCCTGGCACAAACCGACCTTCAGGATGCCGACTTTAAAGGAGCAAAGATTAACGTCGAAAAATTTGATATCTCCGGAGCTCGTGCCTGGCAGCAAGCGAAATGGGACGAGCCTGTTCTCGAGGCGTTGAAAGCAAAGTTCGGAAAGTAACAAAAACTAGGGTCGAAAATGCGAACGGCGAAACGCATCGAAAACCTACCCCCCTATCTCTTTGTCGAGATCTCGAAGAAGATCGCCGAGAAGCAGAAAAAGGGGGAAGATATCATCAGCCTGGCAATAGGCGATCCCGATATCCCTACGCCGCTGCATATCATAGAGCGCCTTTGCCAGGAAGCCAATGTGCCCGAGAACCAACGCTACCCTGAGTCTGAGGGGCTTCCTGAGTTTCGGCGTGCCATAGCTAACTGGTATAAAAACCGCTTTGGTGTGACCCTTGACTCGGATAACGAGGTTCTGCCCCTCATCGGCGCCAAGGACGGAGTTGCTCATGTCGCCTTATGTTTCATCGACCCTGGCGATATCGCTCTCGTGCCCGACCCAGCATACCCTGTCTACGCCATAGGCACCATGTTCGCCGGCGGTTCTTCGTACTATCTGCCGCTTATTGAGGAGCATGGTTATCTTCCAGACCTAGAGAGTATTCCTCCCGATATAGCGCAAAGGGCAAAAATGCTATGGATAAACTATCCCAACAATCCCACAGCGGCAGTGGCGGAACTAGATTTCTTCGAGGAGGTGGTTGCCTTTGCCAAGAAATATGACATCGCTGTGTGCCATGATGGACCCTACACTGAAGTAACCTATGATGGCTATCGCCCAGTGAGCTTTATGCAAGTGCCGGGAGCGAGGGATGTCGGTGTAGAATTTCACTCTCTCTCCAAGACCTACAATATGACTGGCTGGCGGGTAGGCATGGTGGTGGGAGATGCCAGAATAATTGACGCCCTTAGGAGGGTGAAATCCAACATAGACTCGGGGATTCCGCAAGCAATTCAGTACGCCGCCATTGAGGCGTTGACCGGACCGCAAGATTGCATTGCACAGCATAACGCCATATATCAGCGCCGCCGCGACTTACTATTCCAAACTCTGAACGAAATAGGGCTTAAGGCAAAACTCCCTCACGCCAGCCTCTATATCTGGGCCAGGATCCCAGAGGGCTACACGTCAATACAATTTGCTACCGCTCTATTGGATGAGGCTGGGGTAGTTGTTACACCAGGCATCGGTTACGGGAAGTGTGGGGAGGGTTATATTCGCATCTCGCTGACGGTGCCTGACGAGCGCCTTGAGGAAGCGGCAGAACGACTTAAGGTATGGCATAAGCAAAAAACATCTTGACATAAGGAAAGGCCATCGCCAGAAATACATTTCCCACCAAGCCACCAGCAGAGAAAGCCCTTTTAGTAGGAGTCGAGGTAAAGGGGTTAAGAACTACATGGCCTACAGAGGATTCCCTTGAGGAGTTAGCGCTATTGACGGTTACCGCTGGGGCCGAGGTGGTAGGAGCATCAATCCAGCGGCGACAAAACCCAAACCCTGCTTTCTACGTAGGTAAGGGAAAGTTAGAGGAACTGGCTGAACTCAAGGAAGAGTTAGAATATGATGTGGTCATCTTCGACGATGAGCTTTCACCGACACAACAGAGAAACCTGGAGGATACTCTTAGTGTCAAGATTATCGACCGTACTGCCCTGATCCTGGATATCTTTGCTAAGCGAGCCCAAACTCACGAGGGGCGCCTCCAGGTAGAGCTAGCGCAGCATCAATACCTTCTGCCTCGCCTCGCTGGACAGTGGAGCCACCTAGAGCGGCTCGGCGGTGGTATCGGCACCCGTGGACCTGGTGAGACGCAGATTGAGACCGACCGACGGCTCATCCGCAACAAGATACACCGCCTTCAGAAAGATATTCAGCAAGTGAGGAGGCATCGTGCCCTCTATCGGCGTCAGCGCGCCAAGCAAGGCATCCCAGTCGTGGCAATAATCGGCTATACCAATGCCGGTAAAAGCACTCTATTAAACGCCTTGAGTAACGCTGATGTTTTCGTAGAGAACAAGCTCTTCGCTACCCTCGACCCAACTACCAGAAGGCTCACCCTGCCAAACAAGCGAGAGGTGCTTATCAGCGATACAGTAGGTTTTATACAGAAGCTGCCCACCACTGTGGTCGCTGCATTTAGAGCTACCCTTGAGGAGCTAGATGAGGCTGCCCTGCTCCTTCACATAATTGACATAACACATAGGAATGCAGTAGAGCAAAGCATCGCTGTAGAAGAGCTTTTAACCAAGCTGGAGTTAAACCAGAAGCCGAGGATAACTGTTCTCAATAAGCTTGACCTCCTCGCTTCTAGTGAGGAAGATATCAGGAATTTTGCCAGCGACGCCACAGATATTCCTCGAGACGCGGTGCTAATCTCAGCATCCAGGGGATGGGGTTTAGATCAGTTGCTGCAAAGGATTGCTGAGACACTCGCTTCCCTATGAAAGTGGTTCGCACAATATATGTTATGTTATTATGCCTCGTATTGAATGTAAATTTGTTTACATAACAGAGCCTTGCATATCTTCCCCAACATAGGCCTCTTGTAGTATAGTGTCTTTCCATGAAGAGGTTAACAAATGAACATTAAGAGATACCTTCTCATCACGCTGTTAGTGGCTTTCGCCGTAGTCCTCTCTTTTGGAGTTGGCTTCCAACTATCTCGATCTCTGTCTCACCCTGTCACTGGACTCCCCGAAGAGTTCAATGTTCTAGGGGAGGTGTGGCAATCCCTTGAGCGATATTATGTCAACAAAGATGCCCTTGACGCTGAGGATCTCAGTGAGGGGGCTATTAAAGGATTGCTTGAAGCCCTGGATGATCCTCATACCTCATATCTTGATGCCGAAACCTATGAGCTGGAGTGGAGCGCTTATGAGGGTTCTTTCGAGGGCGTCGGGGCAGTGATTACTATGCAAGATGGAGAGTTAACCGTGGTCTCTCCTATTGCTGGCGGCCCCGCCGAAGAGCAAGGCGTCCGGGCTGGTGATAAGGTCCTGGAGATTGATGGCGAACCTACATCGGGGATGAACCTGACAGAAGCGGTATTGAAAATCCGAGGTCCGCAAGGCACAAAGGTAACCCTGTTAATTCTGCACCAGGGTGAGACCACACCGGTGGATATCGATATAATCCGAGAAGAGGTCCAGCTTGACAGTGTATATCTTGATATGCTTCCCGATGGTATTGCCCACATCCAGATCACCCATTTCTCAGAACGCACCCACGAAGAGCTTGTCGCCGTCCTCAACGATGCAATCGACAATGGAGCGCAGGGTATCATCCTTGACCTGAGGAACAACCCCGGTGGCTATCTTCATGTTGCGGTAGATGTGGCCAGCGAGTTTCTCGATGGCGGTATCGTGCTTTATCAACGGGATAGCGAAGGGCGGCTTGATGAATCGCCGGCGACCTCTGGAGGTCTGGCCACGGATTTGCCCTTGATTGTGCTGGTCAATGAATGGAGCGCCAGCGGCAGCGAGGTGCTCGCTGGGGCGCTTCAGGACCGCGGGCGCGCCAATCTTGTAGGCAACGTGACCTACGGCAAGGGGAGCGTGAACATTATGCGAGAACTCAGCGATGGTTCTGCCCTCTATGTGACTACCGCTCGCTGGTTGACTCCTGATGGCAGCTTAATAGAGGGTGTTGGTCTAACCCCCGACTTTGAGGTGGAGATTACCGAAGAAGACATACTAAATGACCGTGACCCACAACTGGAGTTTGCTATCGAATATGTTAAGTCGCAGCTATGAATTGAAGTTCGCTAACGGCTATGATAAAATGAATTATGAAGGTAAAGACGGTAAGCCTCAACCGAAAAGCATACCACGACTACCTCATCCTGGAAAACATTGAGGCAGGAATCGCCCTCACCGGCACCGAGGTCAAGTCGATTCGTGCCGGTCGGGTGAATATCCGCGATGGTTACGCCCGTCCCGAAGAGGGTGAATTGTGGCTGTATAATACGCACATTGCCCGGTACGAAGGGGGCAATCGGTATAACCACGAACCTACGCGCCCAAGGAAGCTACTGCTTCACCGCCGCCAGATCAATGACCTCTCGGCTAAAGTGATGCAGAAGGGCTTTACCATCGTGCCGTTGAAGCTGTACTTTAAAAACGGAAATGCCAAGGTGGAACTGGGCCTGGCCAGGGGAAAAAAGCTTTATGATAAGCGCCAGTCCATAGCGCGCCGCGAGTCGGAGCGTGAGATGGAGCGCACCATGAAGTTCGCCAAGGGGCTGAAGTACAGATAATGACTATAAGCCCTGGCAGTTACTTTATGATTTCCATTTCGCTGATTATGTAAAGTAATTGATATGGGGACGAGTGGTTTCGACAGGAGAGGAGAGGCTCAGGATTGCAGGCCGAGGTGCCATCGCCTCGCAAAACAGGTGGCAAAAAAGTAACTGACGAATACGTCTACGCTAGCTAAGCGATGACACGTCCCCCCGTTTCCCTCGATGAACGGGGATGGGCGACGAGAAGTCGGGGTGCGGTAACTCAGACGTCGATAAGGGTTGCCTAAGATAGAATCGACTGGCCCAGCCGAGCTCGGTCGGCAGAGCACGGTTAGGCAAGAACAAAGAGCCGACTAAGCCTGTAGCACATACTGAGTGGCCCTCTTCTGGACGGGGAGTTCAACTCTCCCCCGTCTCCACCACTGACAATAAATAGAAACGCTAGCCTTTTACCGCTAGCGTTTCTTTGTCTAGATAGGTTTTCGGGGAGATGCAAATTAGGTTTACCCCTGATCTCCCCGTCCACTTGGGCAAACTTCGTAAGATTCTTCTGCCAGTGAGACGTAATGCAGGTTTCTCCACTTCAAATGGTGTGTAAGAAGTAGTGAGACGCTTGACATTGGCGACACAAATGGTCTATCGTTCATGCTCAATATGGAAGAGGGGCTTACTAACGCAAGCCTACTGTGTGAAATGCCGTGCAAACAAGATTAGAAGGAGGTAATAGAAATGACCCATGACACGGAAGAAACCAAGAGGAAATGGACAGTCGGTGGGGTTTTTGTCCCAGCAGGTTTGCTTATTGGTATGGGAATTGGCTGGGCATTGGGATACCTCGTGCCGGGTATGTTCATTGGTTTGGGCGCCGGTCTATTGGCTATGGGATTGGCTGTGGCACTAATACGTCCTAAAGCCGGTTAATGGTCACTCACAATTGTAACCGCGAAGTATGGCGAGCCAGCTACCCAAGGGACACGTTCAACCTGGCGGCACAGCGATGTTCAGAATTGGAGAGAGCTAAGCCTGTCAAGATCAATTTCGGGACGATGGAGTTCGACTCTCCTTCGCCTCCACCAGAAATTTGTAGGCGCTAGCCTTTAACCGCTAGCGCCTTTATTATTCTAATGGGGCTTTGGTTATAATATAGATCGACTTCGAAACGGCCTCTCATTCAATTCGATATGACCTCCAGGAAGCCAGTGTTTATCCGCCATTACAAAATCTTGTCAGCTCCACTTCTCTTGGCTAAGATGGCGCTTCACATAGCCTCATGAAACTCAGGCTGAAACTTCACTACACCCCGTCTCCCGGCCAGAGCTCCTTCTCGCAACTCCAAAATCATCCACGCCTCTTCAGGGACTTTAAATTCGCAGTCGATGCCCTTGTGCCCAGCCACAACAAATCCAAAACGAGGGTAATAATCGGGGTGACCCACCACCACTACTATCTCGTATCCAAGACGGCGGCATTCCTCGAGACCTGCCCGGACCATTTGCGAGCCAATCCCTTTACGCTGGTACGTTGGAAGAACCGACATCGTGGCAAGAGAGATCGCCTCAAAGCTTGAACCTTCCGATTCTATTACTACCAGGCTGAACGAAATATGCCCCACAATCTCATCATTCTGCACAGCAACAAGCGATATGGTTAAAGCACCACGATTTCGAAGCTCTTCAATAAGCTTAGCTTCATTTTCCCGGCCAAACGCCTGCTCATTAACATAGCGTATGTATTCAACATCTTCAGGGGTTTCCAAGCGAATAGTCAGCATATAGAAATCCAACTAAGAATTACCTTCAAATTCAAAAAGTGCGGATAACGCACTAGCAGCCATCATAGCAAACAGCAAGATGGAAAATCACTTTAAAAGGAGAAGATATACTCGACATATCAAATCTCAACAAGTATTTTGTCATCCGAGACCTTCACATTGTATGTTGTAACAGAATGGGGTGACTTAAGAGCCTTGCCAACCATTTACACAAAGCCAGACCCTTTTAACCATCTCACGACACTGCCATCTTTCAAGTCAAACTGTGAGCCGTGCCGAGGACACGTTACTATAGTTCCCTCCATCTTGCCCTGCGATAACTTGCCCTTCATATGAGGGCAGCGATTATCAGCAGCGTAGTACTTATCATCGATCCTGGCTATAAGGATTTCACGCCCTTCAACCAAAACCTCTTTCATAGTCCCATTTTCGAGCTCGCCGCTTATGCCAACTTCGATCATGTTACCCATCTAGTGCTCCTTTGTTTATTCCCATCAACGGCTCATTCTTCGATATAGGAACCACAGATTCTATAGTTGGCCCATCTGTTATTACGGCACCTCATTTCCGGTGACTTGATGACTTACCAACGTTTTTTAAATCATATGGCTACTTAAACCCTATTCATCGCTCTCGAGACCGGGCTGAACTCCTGCTGGATTACTATTCGAAGTTTGCCGCTACGAAATCCCAATTCACCAGTCCCCAGAATGCTTCGACGTATTTCGCTCTGGCATTTCTGTAATCGATGTAATAGTCATGTTCCCATACATCACATGTGAGCAGGGCCTTCTTTCCCTCTTTCAGCGGGGTTCCAGCGTTGCTCGTAGTTTCGACTGAAAGACTGCCGTCAGCATTCTTTATAAGCCAGGTCCACCCGGAGCCAAATAGGGTAACAGCAGCATTGGTGAATTTCCCTTTGAATTCTTCAAATGAACCAAAGCTCTTAATAATGGCGATGGCAATCTCTCCAGTGGGTTCGCCACCTCCTTTGGGTGAGAGGCAATTCCAGTAGAAGGTGTTGTTCCATACCTGTGCCGCATTGTTGAAGGTGCCGCCGGACGAGTTCTGGACGATCTCTTCCAGTGACATGTTCTCCAATTCGGTGTCTCGGATCAGTCTGTTCAGGTTGTCGACGTATGCCTTGTGGTGCTTTCCGTAATGGTATTCAATGGTCTCCGCGGAAATATGAGGTACTAGTGAATCACTGGCATAGGGTAACTCTGGTAATTTGTGTTCCATAAGTTCCTCCTTCAATGATTTCTTTCAATATAGTAATTGTGACTATTCCATAACTTCGGCTGACACCGACATAAGCGAACTCAGAGTCCGTGTAATCCGCCGAAAGGGACTGCATTCTAACATATGCTGTGGTTACAAGCTACCACACCTTTTGCTGTCTATCCCCCTAAGGGGGCTCCAATAGATAAGACCCCTCCCGCCTCCGCCAGAAAACATCGGCCACCAGCTGTAATGGCTAGCGCTTTCTCTATTTACACTCGGTTTTGGTGACGATGTAGAGCGACTTCGAAGCGGCCTCCCATGTGCTTTACAGCTTTCTATTGACAAATCCCTAAATAGGTGCGAAAATCCCCTCTCTACGAAAATTACTTCCATACACACTAGCAATAAATGTAGAACATGTTTATGCTGTTATTCTGGGGGGGATATGGCAAATCGAAAGGCTTTTATAAGTGAAGAAGCTAGACAAATTGGCGATGCCCTAGGTATCGATTGGAGCAAGTTCGATGTTGAGCAATATAGGATTGGCCTTGATGTGAAGCTCGAGCATGGTCTGGTTGATCCATATACCAATGTTACTAATGATGATCCTATGATGACCGGGAAAATTGCTTTGGCTCATCTCAATGAATTTCCA
>CAYUCL010000024.1:0-30150 GCA_964443325.1 uncultured Dehalococcoidales bacterium | reverse complement strand
TGGCTATGGACTGCATAATACATTGAATATCTACCACCATAGCTTCCACCACGCCGGTGGTTATAGCCAGTTCCTGCTGCAGGAAGTTCCCCGCGATGGGTACCCCATGCCGCATCAATATCTCGTTAGCGGTGCAGCACATGCCCGCCAGGTTTATCCCGCTAGCCCCCTTTGATTTAGCCAACTCAACCATCTTGGGTTCTTGAGCGGCAGCAACAATCATCTCGGAAAGCAGCGGCTCATGACCATGAATGACGATGTTCACCTCGTCCTTCTCAAGCACACCGAGGTTCGTCCTGCCCAGGATTGGTGTTGGAGTGCCAAACAAGATATCCTGGAGTTCGGTGGCAATCATACTGCCGCCCCAGCCATCACCTATAGCCGCCCTCACCCCCTGACGCAACAGGCTCTTGTAATCTTGATCCACCCCGATATGGGTTCGGTGCATTATCTCCACGATTTCCCTATCTATGCCTCGTGGAGCAGCATCCTCACGCCGCCACACCTCCTGGCGCTTCAGCGGCGCCCTCCTCAAGAATAGCAGTTCACCCTCCTGCCGGCCAAACTCCTCCAGGCATATTTCACCTATATCAACAGCTATTTCTTCATTGCTCCGCTCTCCGATTTCCACACCAAGGTCCAGAGCCAGTTGCAGCAACTTCTGCTCGTCTTTAATCTCATAGCCTGGAGCCTCTCCCTTAGCTGCCGCCAGGAAAAGCTCGGCAACCCCCCGACCGTGGTCGGAGTGGGCAGCCGCTCCACCAGCCACCATACGGATGAAGTTACGGGCGGCAATGGTCTCTGCAGTTGCTCCGCAAATGCCCCTCCGCTTCAGTTTATCCTCTGGTGTCTCCTCTTTCCCCTTGGGCAGAGGAACCCGGCACGGTCCCATCCCACAGTTCTTACAGCAACTGCCAACCGCTCCTATGGGACAGGGCTTCATCGCTTCAGCTCTATCAAAAGCGGTATTAACCCCATCACGGGCCGCTTTCTCTATCATCTTAACGCTGGCTGCATCTGCACTCTTGCTTTTTGCTTCTGCCATCTTACCTTCACCCTCCTCTATGGTTCGCAAGGCTTATACATGTACCAACCAAACTACTGCTTTGGCCATTAATTCTGACGGTGGGCAGACTGACGTATTATCCCAGCCCTTGTACCGTCCTCTGGATGATGTTGTCCTGGGTCTTGCGGCTGATATCCACGAAGTGAGCACTGTAGCCCGCCACCCGAACTATCAGCTCCTGATACTTCTCAGGCTCCCGCTGCGCTGCTCTCAATGTGGCGTCATCCACCATGTTGAACTGTACATGGTCCAGCCCGAGGTCAGCCCATGTCTTCATGTAGGCCTTCCACAGATTGTGTCCCTTCTCTCCGGCGATCATCTTTCCATCTCCTTTCTACGTTTTGCTGCTTAAGTTTTATTAACTTGCTCTCGTCTGATCAACTGTATGCGAATTTACACGCTGGCAATCGATACACAGGCCTCGAAATTCCAGGCGGTGTTGGGTAACCTTGAAGCCCGTTTTTCTCGCAACCCTTTCATCAATCTCTTTATCAACCGGCTCATCCAGATCGAACACCCGACCGCACATCTCACACCTGAAGTGATAGTGGTTCTGGGTGTTGGCATCGAACCTGCTGAAGCTACCGGCCAGATTCAACTCAAGTATCTCCCCTTCCTCTTTCAGCAACCTGAGGTTACGATAGACCGTTCCCAGACTTATATTGGGTATTTCCTTTCTCACCTGCTCATATATCCAGTCCGCAGAGGGATGAGATGTTGTACCCCTTAGAACCCTAAGGATAGCCTCTTTCTGTTTGGTTTTCCGGCTCACGGCGTTAAAACGAACCTTGATATAAAAAGTTTTTATTAATGATAACTATTACTAAGTATATAAGATGATATTTATTTTGTCAAGAGGGTTGACAGAAATCCATGTCCCTATTCTTTGGATTAACCGATGGGACTGGTGGGCAGCAAGCAGGGTTGACGGTCGGGTAATGTAAAAGTATCATCAATTAGGGTGGTAAGGAATAGGCCTTATCTCATAGAGAGTTGAAGTGAGAGATTCTGCTATATTTACCGACTATAAAGCCTGCAGGATGGTTGAAGTGTTTGTCGATGTGAGTGGAAAGTGATCCTCTACTTGTTGGGTAGTATTATTGGTCTTGTATTCCGAGTACTTCCTATAAGGTTTGGATACGCTCTGGCCTATATTATCAGCCATATTGTTTTTCTGGTGTGGCCCCGGGGAAGGAAATGCCTCAGGGAAAACCTGAGGCATATCGTGGGCAGTAGTGCCAGCAAGAAAGAGATCGATAGACTAGCGAAGGGTGCGCTGCGCAACTACTGTAAGTATCTTTTGGATTACGTTTGCCTTCCGGCAGTTAAGCCAGAAGAGGTGAAGAAAAGGGTGGCCTTCCAGGGTTGGGAGAATCTGGAAAAAGCCTTGGAGGCAGGGAATGGAGGGATTCTCGTTGGCTTGCACCAGGGATATTGGGAAATAGCTGGCGGCGCCGTTGTCTTGGGTGGTCAACCCCTCAACGTTGTTGTGGAGAGCTTGCCCTCGAGGAAGCTCGATGAGTTTGTGCAGAGTCGACGTAGGTATATGTGGATGAACGTTGTCGCCATGGAGGAGGGGGTAGGTGGGATGGTAGAAGCGCTACGCCGCAACGAGTACCTGGTGCTATTGATTGACATTCCGAACGCGGGCAAGGGTGTACAGGTGAAGTTCTGTGATGCCGTCATGAAAATGCCCCGCGGCGCGGCGACCCTGTCACTAAAGACCGGTGCCAAGATTGTGCCCATGGCCTCAGTGCGTCTCCCCGATAACACCTTTCTCACCTTCTTCGATGAATATATCCGTTTTGAGCCAAGCGGCTCGGTTAGCAAGGACATCCGGGCGCTGACGCAGGAAATCATGAACTCACTCGAGCCATATATCAAGCGTTATCCTGAGCAATACTATATGTTTCGCTGCATGTGGCCCAAAGCAACTAGGGATAATTGCTTAGAACAGCCATAGTAGTTGAGTGGGACATCCCTATGCCCGCCTAATGCACGCCAAAAAAGTACTGTAGGCATTATGGTGCCCAACCAAATAACTGCCATAAACCCTGATCCAACCAGAACCCACCACCACCTCAGCCTTTTGAAATACTGGAGTAGTGGCTTTATATTGAGGCATATATGTATAACAATAAGGAGACCGGAAATGCCAGAATGAGACAAAGGCGTTAACACGTAATATGCAATCTTATTCTATCATTTCTGGACAGGAAGCAATAGGTGGGGATATAATTCTGGAGCCTAGTTATAGAAACGGGAGATACACCGCATTGGGGAGGTCCAAGGAGAAGAAGATAGCGATAGTGGGGGTGGGGAACCTGCTGCTCAAGGATGAGGGAGTTGGGGTTCATGTGGTGCAGGAGCTGCAGCGACGGTCTCTGCCATCGAACATAGTGGTGATAGACGGCGGGACCTCTCCTGATGCACTGGCATTTGTGGGGGATATTTACAAGCTTATTATCATCGATGCGGTGAAGGGAGGGGGCGAGGCGGGCACCATCTACAGGCTTTCTCCCGATGATATAGACCAGACTGATAGGAATCCGATATCGCTGCATGAATGGGAGCTTATAGATAGTCTGGAATTGAGGAGCTACTGGAAGGAAGGTACGGAGGTGGTACTCATCGGAGTTGAGCCGGCGGCAATGGAGTGGGGCTTGGAGCTTTCAGACGAGGTGTCAGCCAGGATACCCCGCATCATAGAAGTGGTGTTGGAGGAAGTGGGCTAAGCTGAGGCGCAACATATACCTGTGGCCGCGCTATACCGCAATGGCCATCGTGTCTAATTATTAGGAGGCTTCAGCGGGGAATATATCGGGGGCGGTGAAACAATCTCGGGGATGTGATGGGAAGCAGTGTCAGTACAACACTGTTCGTGGTGAGCCCTTCGACAAGCTCAGGACAGGCCCTTCGACAAGCTCAGGACAGGCCCTTCGACAGGCTCAAGGCGAACGGAATCAGAACGGGTATACTCCACAGTAGGCCTGTATCTCCCTTTACATAAGGCGATCAGGGGCTATTTGGCGTGAATATGATGCCGAGTCGGCGTAATATTACGCTGGTGTTATGATTTTTTCCAGGCGCGGGAGTATCTCTATGGCTCCCTCGACGATTTCGTCTATGACTTCCTTCACACTTACTATTTCGTGCACTAACCCTATACACTGTCCGCCGAGTCCCAGGCCGGCCTCTAGATCGCCTTCCTTGAGCACTTTTTGCGTTTGGTCACCGCCTATCACAGTCAAGAGCTCCTCGATGGTAGCGCCCCTTGATTCCAGCTCCAGCACCTTCTCGGATGCGGTGTTCTTTAACGCTCGACTGGTGTTGCGAAGGGACCGCATAACAAGCACGGTGTCGGTCTCGTTCGACCTCAGCAGCCATTCCTTGTAGTTCTTATGTAGCGGAGCCTCATGCGTAGCCATGAACCTTGTGCCGATTATAACCCCATCTGCACCCAAGGCTAAAACAGCGAGAAATCCACGGGCATCGGCGACGCCTCCTCCTCCGATGACTGGTACGGACAAGGCATCTTTTGCTGCCGGAATGAGTACCATGGAGGTAACATCCACCATCCCGGTGTGGCCTCCGTTCTCCACTCCGACCACGGTAATGGCATCTGCCCCGACCCGCTGTGCTGACAGCGCGTGTCTAACAGCAACACATTTGTGAATCACCTTCACGTTCCCATCTTTGAGAAGGGGTATGAATTCATCAGGAGCCCTAACACCAGAGCTCTCCACCGCCGCGACTCCTTCTTGAACTATCACTTCGACATATTCATCATTCGGCAATGGCCGTGAAGCGGGAAAGAGGCTCAGATTCACGCCAAAGGGCTTGTCGGTGAGGGCCTTGGTCTTTCTTATGTCCTGGCGTAGTTCTTCCCCTGTAGCGCAGCTTGCTGAGGTGAGGATGCCCAGCCCCCCAGCATTGGAAACCGCAGCCGCTAGCTCGGGGCTGGAGACACCCATCATACCCCCTTGAATTATGGGGTACTCGATGCCAAGCATCTCAGTAATTCTCGTCTTCAACATATAAATAACCTCCTTTGGACGCATTGTGATTGCAGAATGTTCTAGGATACTATGCGAGAAGTGGCTAAGTCAACCAATACTACTATTTTAGGCCTGCCTATCCGCGTAACCTGGAGTTCGTGGCTGGCTGGCAAGCTGGCGACACATTTATATGGAGGCTTTCCACCGGAGGCGAGGCCTCTGTCGACTCTCCTGTAAGCAGGTTTGTGACTTAAGGGAGACACTCTTTGTCGTTGTGAATGAAGCGTAGAACCTCATCCAGACTCTTCAGTCGCTGCGCTCCCTCAGAATGATATGTTGGTCCCGGCCGCCCGCCCTTAGGGGTACTGCCACTTTCAACTCCATCCGGCAGAATGCTCCGCAGCTTAGGGGACAACCCCAGAGACGCTGTAAAGGGAGAGACCCCTCTGGATTTCCACTCCTGTTATGAACTATAATCCAGTAAGGATTGTACAAATGCTTAGGACTCACAATTGCGGTCAGCTAACCAGCAAGAACGTCGGTGCACAGGTGACCCTTGCTGGCTGGGTGAACCGGCGAAGGGACCATGGTGGACTCGTTTTCATCGACCTGCGGGATCGATATGGGCTGGTGCAGGTGGTCTTCAATCCCGAGATATCTGCCCAGGTGCATGAGGTAGCTACCGGGTTGCGCAATGAATATGTGGTGACGGTTTCCGGTGAGGTAGAGAAGCGCCCCCCAGGAACGGAGAATCCAAAGCTCCCCACTGGGGAGGTTGAGTTAGTTGCGCAGGACGTGGAGATACTCAATGCCTCAAAGACCCCACCGTTTAATGTAAATGAGGACGTGGAGGTGGAAGAGAGCGTTCGTTTAAAGTATCGCTATCTTGACCTGCGCCGCGAGAAGTTGAGGGATAATATCGTACTACGCCATCGCGTGGTCAAGTTCATTCGCGATTTCCTGGATGCGAGAGAATTCATCGAGGTCGAGACCCCGATCCTTATCAAGAGCACCCCCGAAGGGGCGCGGGATTACCTGGTGCCCAGCCGAGTCCATCCTGGGAAGTTTTACGCACTACCGCAGTCCCCACAGCAGCTCAAGCAGCTACTAATGGTGGCTGGCTTCGACAGGTATTACCAGATCGCCAAGTGCTTCCGCGATGAGGACCAGCGGGCCGACCGGCAGCCCGAGTTTACCCAGCTCGATCTGGAGATGAGCTTTGTCGAAGAGGAGGACATCCTGACGCTTACGGAGGAGCTTTTCACCTCACTGGTTGAGGAGGTTACACCAGCCATGCGAGTGTTGAAGCCATTTCCCCGTCTATCATTCGCTGAGGCTATGGAGCGCTATGGAACGGACAAACCCGACCTTCGCTACGGTCTTGAGATCAAGGATTTGGCGGATATTGCGGCTGAGTGCGATTTCGCTGTGTTTCGCTCCGCTATAGATGCGGGTGGTTGGGTACGGGGGATATGTGCCCCGGGCGCTGGTAACTACTCACGTCGCCAGATCAATGAGCTGGCTGAGCTTGTCCAGGCTCACGGAGCAAAGGGGCTGGTCAACTTGCCACTGGGTGAAGAACAAGGGAAATCTGTGGCTGCCAAGTTTCTGACTGCGGAGCAGATTGACGAGATAGCAAAACGGTTCGAGGCAAGGGAGGGAGACCTCCTGCTCATTGTTGCCGGCGAACCAAACGTTGTTGCTGAGGCGCTTTGCGCGTTGCGTGGGGAGATTGCGCAGCGCTTGAACCTTGCAGACCCCAACCTCCTTGCCTTCTGCTGGGTTCTTGATTATCCCCTATTCGAGAGGGGAGAAGGTGGCGGATGGGAGTCGATGCATCATCCATTTACTGCACCTAGAGATGAGGATGTGCCCCTGCTGGATGGCGCACCAGAAAGGGTGCACGCCAAGCACTATGATATTGTCTGTAATGGCTGCGAGCTTTCCAGCGGAAGCATAAGGATCCATACAAGGGAGCTTCAGGAGAAAATACTCAGGTTGTTGGGATATGGAGAGGAAGAGATCGAGCAGCGTTTCGGACACCTTCTTGAGGCTTTCGAATACGGTGCTCCGCCTCACGGTGGCATAGCTCCGGGAATCGATAGGCTGGTGATGATCCTTGCTGGGGAGGAGACCATCAGGGAGGTTATCCCCTTCCCCAAGAACCAGAGCGCGGTGGACCAGATGTTCGATGCCCCCGCTGCGGTATCTGACGAGCAGCTTAAGGAGCTTCATCTCAAGTTGTTGCTTGAGTGAGGGCATCCATAATGAACATAGACGAAGCAATTTGCTGGCTGAGGGTTCTACTGGATGAAGCCATAAGGAACGAAAAAGCTGAAGGGCTGTTGCTCTCAGGGGGGCTTGATACCAGCATCATCGCATTAATTGCCAAAAAGCATGTGCCTGGGCTGAAGGCCTTCACCGTAACCATGGAAGGCGTTGATGAAGACCTCAAATATGCCATGAAGGTGGCTCAATTCCTTCGACTTGATCATGAAGTTCACTTTTTCACCGAACAAGAACTCGCGGATGCAGCCTTGGAAGCAGTAAGCATTTTAGATAATAGAAATTACGAGGCTAGCGTCCCTCTGCATATCAAGGAAGGAGTTATTGAAGGCTATAGTGAGGTAGTGGGACCCACCACCCTTGCCCCAGCCTATATTGCAATGAGGTTTGCCAGGAAGTTCGTGGATTCTGTTTATACAGGCGATGGTGCCGACGAGCTATTTGTTGGCTATAACTCACTCAGTAGTTTTATTGACCTAATCACCTCTAGTGGCGACGAAATCTTCGCCCGAGATCTGGAGCGGGAGTTATCGTCAAGGGTATTTCAGGCATATGATTTTAGATATCCCTATATGTTGGCCGATGCGTTGGGTCTGGAGTTGAACGCTCCTTACCTAACCCTGGAGGTGGCCAAATTCGCTCGAGAAATACCCGCAGAGTATAAGGTGAGACGGGAAATGGGGAAGGTGTGGGGGAAATGGCTCCTGAGGAAGGCATTTGAAGACTATTTGCCACAAGAAGTCGTGTGGCGCAAAAAGACCACCATAGATGAAGGGACGGGTGTGATAAAGGCTCTGAATTGGAGATGAGCTGGCTCGAGAGAACCGATGAGGGTTAAGAAAGGTATTGCCATTGCCCTTGTGGCAATGGTCTTTGTTTTGTGTTTATCTGCGCTCAGTTGCGGCGGAATATCCGGGGCTGGGGTGTTGACCCTCTATGGCTCCGAGCCTTCTACTTTGGATCCTGCCCTTTGTGCTGATGCGACCTCAGGAGGGTACATTGTGGAAATATTTAGCGGCCTGGTGACTCTCAACAGCGACCTTGAGGCCATCCCCGATATTGCTCAGAGCTGGGATATCAGCGATGATGGCAAGACTTATACCTTTCACCTTCGCGATGGAGTGAGATTCCACAATGGCAAGAAGTTGACGGCGAGCGATTTTAAGTATTCTATAGAGCGTGCTGCTGACCCTGATACTGGCTCTCCGGTGGCTGAAGCCTATCTCGGCGACATTATTGGCGTTAAGGAGAAGCTGAGCGGTGAGGCTGAAGAGGTTGCTGGAGTGGTGGTGATCGATGACAGGACACTGCAACTCAACATCGATGCGGCCAAAGCCTACTTCTTGGCTAAGCTTACTCACCCTGCTGCCTTCGTTGTGGACAAAGAGAATGTTGAGTCGACCGTTGACTGGTGGCGGTTCCCCAGCGGAACCGGCCCCTTCAAGTTTCGTGAATGGTGGAGCGGGCAGAGGTTAGTCCTTGAGCGGAACGATAACTTTTATGGAGACATCGCTAAGTTAGATATAGTGACCTTCCTCTTCACCGGAAACTCAATGATGATGTACGAAAAGGGGCAGCTTGACATAACTCAAGTAGGTACCGCCAACATTGAAAGGGTGCTTGACCCCACGAATCCACTGAATGAGGAGGTGGTCATCGTCCCTGAGCTTTCCTTAGGCTATATTGGCTTCAACACTGCCATGTCACCCTTTGATGATGAGAAGGTGCGTCAGGCCATGTGTCACGCTGTGGACAGGGAGGAGATTATAGAGATATTGATTAAAGACACCGTTTCACCTGCTTACGGCATTCTACCTCCTGGCATACCTGGGTATAATGAGGATGTAGAGGGCTTGAGCTACGATGTAGCGAGAGCACAACAACTGATTGCCGAGTCAAGCTACCAGGATGGCTTGCCAGCTATCGTCCTTTCTGTGCCCGGAAGCTGTGTCGGGGCGGCTGCATCTACTGAGGCGATAGCATGGATGTGGCAGGAGAACCTCGGGGTTGAGGTAGAGATCGAAGTGGTGGACTGGGACACCTTCCTCGATGACTTATGGGAAGGGAGATTTCAGGCTTTCGAGATCGGCTGGCTGGCAGACTATCCCGACGCAGAGAATTTTCTCGACCTCTTGTTTCACAGTGAGAGTGTGGAGAACCATACCGGATACAGCAGTTCCTATGTAGACCAGTTGCTGGAGGAAGCAAGGGTGGAAAACGATTTAGATAGCAGACTGGCGGCATATCAGGAGATAGAGCAGGCCATTGTCCAGGACGCCCCATTGCTCCCTCTTTGGTTTGACAGAAGCTATTATCTGGTCAAACCCTATGTCGAGGGTTTTTCCCCTGCCTCTATGATTATCCCTATTCTTAAAGATGTGCGGCTGCAGAAGTAGCCTCCTTGGAAATAAGTCATTGCCATGCTATAATCTGTACTTGAGCAGATGAAGGTAAAAGCGGAGAGAATTGAGAATAGCCAGGTAGTTCTTGAGGTTGAGGTTGAGCCTAAAGAGGAAGAGCGCTCTCTTGAAGAGGCCTACCACCGTTTGGTGAAGAAGGCTGACATCCCAGGCTTTCGCAAGGGTAAGGCGCCACGAGTAATGCTCGAACGCTACATTGGCAGGGAGGCCCTTCTTCAGGACGCGATGGAGCGCCTTGTCCCCGAGCTGTTGAATCAGGCAATCGAGGAGCAAGAGCTCAATCCGATAGCTCAACCTGAGGTCGAGATCACTCAGACTGAGCCGGTGGTGTTTAAAGCCACCGTGCCGGTTAGCCCCACTGTAGAGTTGGGAAACTACAAAGAGATCAGAATCGATTCAGATCCGGTTGAGGTTGCTGAGGAGGAAGCTAATAAGGTTATCGAGCAGCTTCGTCAGCAGAATGCCCCCTGGGCGCCTACCGAGCGGGCGGTCCAACTTGATGACTTAGTGACCATAGACGTAGAAGGTAAAGTCGGAGAGGACTCTCTGGATAAACGAGAAGGTATTCAGTATCAGGTACTTCGGGATTTCGCCTTCCCCGTGCCCGGGTTTTCGGAAAAATTGGTAGGACTGGAGAAGGGGCAGGAGGCGGAGTTTACTATCTCATTCCCCGCTGACCATGAAAGGAGTGAGCTTGCAGGGCAGGAGTGCTGGTTCAGGGTGCTGGTCAGTGAGGTCAAGGAGAAGAAACTCCCCGAGATCGATGACGAATTTGCCAAAAGTGTCGGTGAAGAGTTCGATACCTTCGATGCGCTCCGTGAACGGGTATCCTCAGACCTTCGAAGCATGGCTGAGGAGCAGGCAAGGAGAAGCTATGAGGAGAAGGTGATGGAAGCGGTGGTGGAACAGACTCATGTGGATTTTCCTCCCGTCTTGGTGGAGCGCGACATTGATGGGCTCATCGATGAACAGGAGAGGGAGTTGAGGGCAAACAAGATAAGCCTGGAGGATTACCTCACGAGAGTGAAGATGAGCGGAGAGCAACTGAGGGAGGAACTCCGACCAATAGCTACGAAGCGGGTTGCTCGTTCTCTGGTTCTGGGTAAGGTGTTGGGGGAAGAGAGCATCCAGGTGAGTGATGAGGAGACCGATGGAGAGATCGAGAAGATGGCTCAGGCGGCGGGTGAAAAGGGAGACGAACTGAGGGAGTTTTTCAATTCCCCGATAGGGCGCCAGTCGTTACAGCAGAGGTTGCTTACCAGAAATACGGTCAGGCGATTGGTGGATATAGCCTCTGGTGAAGCTGATTCCACAGAATCATCGGAGGAAGGGAGTGAGGTCGATTCTACAGAATCCCTGGAGAAAGCGGATGAAGCTGGTTCTACAGAGTCCTTAGAGAAAGGGGAAGAGGAAGATGGATAGAATGCCGAAAGGCGTGATACCTTTTGTAACCGAGACTAGTGCTCGAGGGGAGAGAACCCTTGATATATTCTCTCTGCTTGTAAGGGAACGGATAGTCTTTATGGGTACACCTATCAACGACCAGATGGCGAACCTTATCATCGCTGAGCTTTTGTATCTGGAGCGAGAGGATCCTGAGAAGGATATCAGCATGTACATTCATTGCCCTGGTGGGATTATCAGCGCCGGTCTTGCCATCTACGATACTATGCAACTCGTTAAATGCGATGTCTCCACCATCTGCGTTGGACTGGCTGCCAGTATGGGTACTGTTCTTCTGTCCGCTGGTGCTAAAGGCAAGCGCTACGCTCTGCCCCATTCAACCATTCACTTGCACCAGCCTATGGGTGGCGCTCAGGGGCAGGCGGCAGACATAGCTATCGCCGCTAAGGAGATCATAAGGATGCAGGAGATGTTGCGCAACATCATTGTTAATCACACTGGGCAGGATTACGATAAAGTTGCCAGGGACACCGATCGCGACTTCTATCTGAGCGCGGAGCAAGCAGTGGAATACGGGCTGGTGGACGAGATCCTGACGAGGCCAGAGGCTTAGAGTACGGTATATCAGCTCTAACCAAGCTAACTCGAATACAAGAGGGATAGGTATCTTCCTTAAAGTTGATTAATTTTGATTCCTCATTCAATTTGGATAGCTTGGGCATGTTTCAGTTCCCCAAAAAAGTTTTCGTAGCGCGACCCTTCAGGGTCGCATAAAGCGAGGCTAAAGCCTCGCGCTGCATTCACAGGAATTATTATACGGATATAGTCTGCCCTCGCAAGGATACGCTCTGACATATTGACAATATTGAGGATCTTTGTTAGTATTGTAAATGAAAATTATTTTCATTTACAATTGGAAATTATATATAATGAGAAAGGTAATTGATTTACTAAGGCGGCGGGGTTATAAGATTACCCCACAGCGACGGGCTGTGTTGCGGGTTATCGCTGAAAGTCAGGAACATCTTACCCCCGCAGATATATATGAAAGAGTGCACAAAGAACATCATAGTATAGGGCTGGTCACTGTATATCGCACCCTTGATATACTCGATGAGCTAGGCCTTATCTGCGGAGTGTACGCTGAAGATGGCCGCCGCAGCTATTTGCTAACCAGACCATCGGAGCATCACCATCATCTGATATGCTCCGGTTGTGGTAGGGTTGTTGATTTTACTGGATGCCATCTTGGCGGACTGGAGAAAAGGCTGTCGCAAGAGACTGGATTTAAGATTGAGAGACATTCCCTTGAGTTTACCGGTTGCTGCCCGAGCTGCCAGAAGGCAGCTTCAACATAGTTCTATTTGACGCTGTTCCAAAAGCAGCGTTATTTTGCCTTTTTTATTGAAAATAATGTTCAGTTAGTGTTGAAAAATGGCGTTAATGTCTATCGTGATAGGAATTGACCCTGTTGCCTTCACCATTGGTTCCTTATCCATAAGGTGGTACGGGATATTAGTGGTGCTCGCCGTTCTATTTATTTGCCTGTGGGTTTGGCAGGTGGGCAAGAGAGCAGGAATAACGAGTAACTTTATTTTAAGCGCTGCGCCGTGGGCGATCGTTTCGGCAATAGTGGTATCTCGGTTGATACATGTTGTCGATAGATTGGACATATACATGTCAGACCCGCGGGCGATTATCGGATTTCAGGGGATGACTATATTTGGCGCCATACTGGGTGCTATACTAGGGGCGTGGATATACTGCAGGGTGAGACGGGTGCCGTTTGCGCCGCTGGTCGATGTGGCTGTGCCAGGAGTTATCCTGGCTCAGGCAATAGGGAGAGTCGGCTGCAACATCAATGGCTGCTGCTATGGGCAGCCGACTTCACTGCCTTGGGCTTATGTCTACATGAACCCAAATACCGCTGCTCCTTTGGGCGTCGCAGTTCATCCCACCCAATTGTATGAGTTGCTATGGGACATTACTGTCTTTGCCCTTCTTTTCTGGGTTTTCCGAGGCCATTTGAGACCGAAAGGATCGCTGTTTGCAATGTATCTGGCGTTGTATTCCATTGGTGCCTTTGGCATCAGGTTTCTTCGCGGGGACACACACCCTATTTTCGGTGGGATCCACGAGGGTCAAATCATAGCGCTCTGTATGCTGGCTATCACTGTCCCGTTTCTCATCTGGAAAACGCGTTGGGTCAGCAAGCAGGTTGAACCAAATGCGGAATCTCAGGACTTGAATAATACTACTGGTGGCTTCTCAGCGGAAGCCAGTATGTCGAATGGTTCGGAGCCCAAACTTGGATAATAGCGATGCAGACTTTTCGGGGGCAATGGTGGTTGCAGAAACATAGGTTTACTGGATTGACTTGGCTAGTTTTAGTTCTTGTGCTTGCCATAGCGCTGACGGCACCAGCCATTTCATGTGGGCCGAAGAAGGAAGGAATGGGTAACATGGGGGTGGTCGTCACCATATCACCAATGGCGGACTTTGTGGAGAATGTTGGAGGAGACAAGGTAGATGTTACCGTTATGGTGCCGCCGGGGGCCAGCCCTCACAGCTATGAGCCTAGCCCCAGCCAGATGGTAGCGGTGAGTGAGGCTGAAATGTATGTCAAGGTAGGCTCAGGGGTTGAATTCGAGCTGGAATGGATGGATGAGGTAGTCGAGGCAAATCGTGATATGCTGGTTGTCGATAGCTCAGCAGGTGTGGAGTTGATTGATTCGGACCCTCATATATGGAATTCACCGGCTAATGCCAAGATTATGGTAGAGAATATTTATGATGGGCTCGCTACAATTGATCCAGATAACGCGAGTTTCTATGCTGAGAATCGGGACGATTATTTGAAAGAGTTAGACATTCTAGATGGATACATCCACCACAAACTCGATCAATTCACCAACCGGAACTTTATAGTATATCATCCGGCTTTCGGATATTTTGCCAGCGAGTATGACTTGAACCAGATTGCAGTCGAGCGTGGGGGTAAGGAGCCAACACCGCAAGTCATTCAGGATTGCGTCGATAAGGCAAAGCAATATGACCTGCAGTATGTCTTCGTAGAGCCGCAATTTGCGACAGATAGCTGTGAAACCATTGCCCGTGAGATTGGTGGGCAGACGTTGCCGATTGACTCGCTGCCGGAGACCTACATCGCCAATATGGGTCGCATAGTCGATGCCCTTGTTTTGGAGTTTGAAGATTGAGCTTAAGGGTGATACGCAATGTCTAACGGTGGGGTAAATATGGCTACTGAAGAGGTAGTGAGGCTTGAGAATGTATGGGTGCGATTCGATGGCGAGGCCATTCTCGAGGGGATAGACCTATCAGTGTATCAAAATGATTTTCTGGGAGTAATAGGTCCAAATGGCGGCGGGAAGACCACGCTGCTCAAAGTCGTCCTCGGCCTGATAAGACCAAGCCAGGGGAAGGTTACCGTATTGGGTAGCACTCCGGAGAAGGGGCGCAAACTCGTGGGCTATGTTCCTCAATACAGCCTTTTTGACCGTGACTTCCCGGTAGCAGTGTGGGACGTGGTGCTGATGGGGCGCGTGGGGCAGGCAGGACGCTTCCGGCGATACAGCGAAGAGGATAAGAAAGCAAGCATAAATGCCTTGCAGACGGTAGGGATGCTTGACTTCAAAGAGAGGCAGATAGGGTTGCTTTCGGGGGGACAACAGCAAAGGGTTTTTATCGCCAGAGCACTGGTATCTGAGCCAAAGTTATTGCTTCTCGATGAGCCGACGGCAAGTGTTGATGCACCGATGATGAGAGAATTCTATGAGCTTCTAAATAGATTGAAACAGAGAATGGCGATAGTCTTGGTGACACACGATTTGAGCGCTGTTTCCATCTATGTGGATACAGTGGGGTGTCTCAACCGTAAACTTTTTTACCATCACTCAAAGGAAATATCGGCCGAGGATGTGGAGGCAGCATACCAATGCCCTATTGAGCTAATAGCCCACGGTGTTCCTCATCGAGTTCTAGGTAAGCACGACTGAGTTGACGATGGAAATACTGCAGTATGGGTTCATGCAACGCGCCTTGATGGCGGGGGTACTGATCAGCATCACCTGTGGAGTTATCGGCACCTATGTAGTAGTTAGGCGCATGGTCTTCATCAGC
This sequence comes from uncultured Dehalococcoidales bacterium, assembly GCA_964443325.1. Lineage (GTDB taxonomy): Bacteria > Chloroflexota > Dehalococcoidia > E44-bin15 > E44-bin15 > DAOUVR01. The sequence continues at coordinate 14,836 of CAYUCL010000024.1, read as the reverse complement.
GGTGGCATCTCCCACTCGTCCTTTGGCGGCATCGGCCTGGGCTATCTTCTGGGTATTGACCCTGTATTAGGCGCCATGCTTTTCGCCATTGGCTCCGCTCTGGGCATTGGGGCCATTAGCAAGCGGACAAGGCTACCTGAGGACACGGCTATCGGCATCCTGTGGGCTGTAGGTATGGCCTTGGGGATCATCTTCATTGGCCTGAGTCCTGGCTTTGCTCCAGACCTGTTCGGCTATTTGTTTGGCAACATCCTGTCTGTATCATTTTCCGACCTGATTATCATGGTAGTTTTGACTGTGCTCATACTTGTAGTAGTTACCCTGCTCTTCAAGGAATTTCTCAGCCTCTCCTTCGACGAGGAGTTTGCCAAGGTATCAGGAGTGCCGGCGGGATGGCTATACTTCATTCTCATAGTCCTGATCGCCCTATCGGTGGTGATATTGATAAGGGCCGTGGGCATCATACTACTCATTGCGCTGCTTACCATTCCAGCAGCTATCAGCAGGCAGTTTGTCAGCAGCTTGAAGAAGATGATGCTCCTTTCAATACTGCTCAGTATGGTGTTTGTTATTTCAGGTTTGTGGCTTTCCTATGTGCTTGACGTAGCTTCGGGGGCGACCATCATTCTCTTCAGCGGAATCATGTTTTTAGCTTCTCTCGGACTTTCCCGATGGCGTCGCAGGCGTGTATCAATCACAGCATCGTGAAATGAGCTCGCAAGGCAAGCTGCTTGATGTTTTTCATATAGGTATTTACATCTTTGCTTCAAATCAAAAAGAGGGGAATCCAACGGGGCATTATCGTTGATGGTGGGGAGGATGGATAACTGATTCGCCTGAGCAGCCGCATTTCACCTAGCCTGTTTTGCCAGCCACCTCTCGGACTATTCGACGAATCCTTTTATGAATCTGTAGGGGCTCCTGGATTTCGCTGCGCCCCGCAAGCCAGTGAAAGTTCTCCCTATCTCCTTTGCCTCCAAGCCTCTCCTTTTCCCTTACAACCCTTTCCACGGCATTCCTGCTACCCTCCTGCCAGGCGTCCAGGGCAATTGCCAAATCGCCGAGATTTGTAGAGGCCAGGCCTATAGTGGCGTACGCAAGGGAATGTTCGTCTGCATTGAAGGCGACGGCGAGCCCTCCGGCATTATTCACCGCTTCGAGCATCATGGCATCGGTGATGCTGTCGCCGACGGCAACCGCTCTATCCAGGGATTTACCATGAGCTTGGGCAAACCTTTCAAGCGCTGCCAGCTTCCTGCTCCCACCCATCGGCTTCACTTCGCGCAGAGCAAGCCCGAGACTGGTATGCGGCAATTCCTGCAGGTAGAAGCGGTCGAGGCGCTTCTTGATGTCTTCATCATCCCCCGGCTCAAACGCCATGATTTCTTGTTCTAAGCCAGCCACCACATCGTGGTCCTCTTTTTGCATCAGGCTGCGATAGCGATCGATGGGGAATATGGTGCAGGCGAGGTTCTCTTGCGCAATGCCCACCCGCTCCATGATGCGGCTGGCGTATTGCTCATAGCTGGTGGTTATGCAAAAGACCTGCCAATCCTCGAGGCTGGCGATAAGCTTCCGCGCACCGGCAACAATGGCTGCGTTTTGTGCCTGCTTCGCAATATCATCGGAGGAAATACCGTGGTTAATTAAAAAGGGTACTATGAAGGCTATTAAGTCTCCTGGCTCATAGTCGCTGCGGCGTTCCTCGGTGAGGAGTCGGTCGTATTGTCTGACGACCTCGAATATCTGACCCCCGTTGGGAAGGAGCTTCATCAACTCATAGGCATTACCGTGAATCGATAGGGGGCCTTCCATGTCAAAGAAGATGAGGTTATTCAGCAAGCGCCTCTTTCACCTTTTCGTCTATCTCTTCAGTCAGGTCGTAGGCCTTAATTGGCTTTCCGTTGTGGTCAACCACTTGATCTCCCTCGAGCCTCACCCTGCCCTCGCTGAAGGCTTTGATGGTGGTAATGATAAGGGGGAACTCACGAGTCAGGCCATGTTTCCTGATCTGGCGGAAGAGGGGATTATCCTCGCCTTCCTGCTCCTTCACCTCTGCGATAGACCGCCCCTCTATTGCCTTCCACAGTTTATCGAAGGGCTTGCCACGGAGCGAGAAGGTGCAATAGGTCACTGGCGGGCCTTCGTCAAGCTGGGGGGTGGCCCGATGCATCATCACCCCTGTTTGCGATGCGTTCTGCTCCATGAGCTGCCAGATAACCTCGCGCCATGTCCCCTTGGGGCCGCCGGGGGCGGCGGGGTGAAGGTTGAGCATGGGGTAGCGCTGGCACACCTCCTCGCCTGCGATGAGCATGTATCCGGCGAGGACGCAAAGGTCGGGGTGGAAACCCTCTAGCCTTCTCATCGCCTCCTCTTCGAACTTAGGCCGCCATTCCTCGCCGAACTTGTCTCTGAATTTGCGAGATGAGACGTTGATTAGGGGTATGTGGTAACTGTTAACCAGCTCGAAGAAGGCGTCGCTTCCAGCGGCCTGCCCTGGCTCGCGGTTGCTGAAGATGAAGGAGATTTCGGCCCTTATCTCGCCTTCGGCGATGCTGCGCCATGCTGTCCGTAGAAGGTCACGTGAGCCTTCCCCCCGTCCTGATGAAAACCATCCGATTTTATACTCGTTTTTTTTGTCCATTGGCGTTTTCTCGAATATCAGCACTCTACGTAATAAACGCGTACTGCTACCCTTTAGGGTCGCCTTTGGCGAGGCTAAAGCCTCGCGCTACTGAACTTTTAGAACCTTCCGCAGCTTGGCCCAATTATTCTGCAGACGGAATAGAAGGCTGGATCTCCTACCAACTATTTTACCCTGTGTTAGAGCGGCGAGGAACTGGTCATTATCGTTGAAATCTGGCATCTCTACGTAGGCGTTGCCAACTTCGGAGGAGGTATGGGCATCGCTGCCGGCGCTCGAAAGAAGCCCGTGAGCTTGGGCGAAGTGCTCGGCCATGGCGATATAACGACGCAAATAAATACGTGAATTAAACACCTCTATGATGTCAATGTAAGGTAAAAGCTTCTCCAGGCTCTGGCGCTGAAGAGCGGACGGCCGAAATCTGTCGAAGGGGTGGGGGATGCACACTGCACCACCTTGCTTCTTAATTCTGATGGCGGTTTCCTCAGCGGTAAGTCCTTTGGGGATCTCTTCGCTGAGAAAGTATCCAATAACCTCCCCGGTGGAGGTGTAGATCTCCTCCCCAACAATCACTTTAAAAGGGGCCAGCCTTTTCATATCCAGGGCACCAGCAATGGTATTATGGTCGGTTATGGCGACGCAGTTAATCCCAATTTTAAGGCAGCGTTCGATTATCTTTGCCAGCGGTGTGTTGCAGTCGGGGGAGTAAACGGTGTGAATATGAAGGTCAGCTTTTATCAAGTGGATTCGCCCTTATTTTCTGGCTCTTGCTCAAAATCAGCCTGAAGCTGGGTGATTTTAAGCTCGGCAGAATTCAGCCGCTCGTTACACATTTTGGCAAGACCCATCCCTTCCTCAAACAGGGCAATTGCCTGTTCCAAGGTTAGTCCATCCCCCTGTAGAGAGTGCACTATTTTCTCCAGCCTGTCTAGTGCTTCTTCGAAGGAAAGCTGTTCATCCATCCCTGGAGTCCCTTCTTCGATCCAGTGACCCTGCCCTTAAACTGACCATCGCTCACCTTGATATCGATGGCATCGCCGCGCTGAACCTGGTCTATGTGAGAAATGACCTCGCCGGTGGTTGACTGCTGCACCAGGGCGTAGCCACGACTCAAAGTAGCCATGGGACTCAGCGAGGCAAGCTCTAGCTCTCGACCTCGCAGTCTCTCCCTGCTTATGGCAAGAGAATTCCCGAGATCCATTGACGCTGCTCTGGTGAGTTCGTCGGTGCGCTGGCGATAACGGTCAAGGTCCCTTGTGACGTCTACAAGCAGCGTCTTTGTAAGTGATTGAATGTGCGCTTCCAGTTCAGCACAGTCGGGCACAGCGAGTTCGGCCGCCGCTGATGGTGTCGGGGCGCGTACGTCGGCAACAAAATCGGCGATGGTGAAGTCGGTCTCGTGCCCCACCCCGCTGATCACTGGCGCTTTACTGGCGTAGATAGCGCGGGCAACCTTTTCCTCATTGAAGGCCCACAGGTCTTCAAGTGAGCCACCACCGCGAGCCAGAATCACCACGTCGATGCCCTCCATGTCGTTGAGAGCCTGTAAAGCTTGAACGATGCCATCTACAGCACCATCGCCCTGCACAAGCGTTGGAGAGAGGATCAGCTCGACCAGAGGGTAGCGTCTGCCAATTATATTGGCGATGTCATAAAATACGGCGCCTGTGGGCGAGGTAACAACGCCGATTCGCTTAGGGAACAGTGGCAGCGATCTTTTGCGGGCAGGTTCGAATAGTCCTTCCTCCTCCAGTTTTGCCTTGAGGCGCTCAAACTCAAGGTGGAGTATGCCCACCCCTTCAAGCTGCACCAGGTCAACATAAAGCTGGAGGGCGCCGGAGACTTCATAGATAGAGATGCGGCCATGTGTTATCACCGCTGCCCCATTTTCCAGGGTGATGGCTAGTTTTGGCCTGAAGAACACACACCGTAACTGGCTTGTCTCATCCTTGAGGGTGAAATATAGATGCCCCGCCGCTGATTCGGATAGATTGGAGACCTCGCCGCTGACCCAGATATCGGCAAGAAGGTCGTCTATCTCCAGAAGCTCCCTGAGGTAGCGATTCACATCAGCTACGGAATGAATCTTCACCTAGCCTGCCCTTTCAAGGTATGCGCTAGTGCGAGTATCAACACGAATGATGTCCCCTTTTTCTACGAAAAGAGGGACTTGGATGGTGATTCCTGTTTCCAGCTTGGCTGGCTTGTTCGCCGCAGTTGCCGTATTTCCCCTAAAGCCGGGGTCCGTTTCCACAACCTCAAGCTCAACGGAGTTGGGAAGCTCCAGGTTTATCGGCTCATCCTTGTAGGTAAGTATATCCAGAGTCATCCCCTCCTTGAGGTAATTGGTAGCATCGCCGACCTGTTCGAGGCTGAGGGTTGATTGTTCGAAGCTTTCCGAGTCCATGAAGTAGTAAAGGTCGTCATCGTTATAGAGGAATTGCACCGTGTTGCGATCTAACCTTGCCCGTGGGAATTTTTCGCCTGCCTGAAAGGTGCGCTCAATGGTGTGCCCTGCTCGAATATCGCGGAGCTTGAGCCTGACCTGGGCGCTGCCACGCCCCACCTTGATATGCTGCCAATCGATTATTTGGTAAAGCGTCCCCTCCAACTCGATAGTGATCCCCTTCTTTAGCTCACCAGTGCTGATCATTTTGTCTCCCTACTCCTAGATTCTTCCTGTGAGGCTGCTTCAGTTTATCTTCCTGGCTTTGGAGAGTAGCCTCGTTTTGCCATTCTTCAGAACCGCCGTATCCTCGATCCTCACCCCGCCCCACCCGCTGATATATATACCCGGTTCGATGGTGAAGACCATGCCTTCAGCCATAACATCTCTCGAGCCTTTTCCCAGACGGGGCTGCTCGTGGGGGGCTAGGCCAACGCCGTGTCCCAGTCCATGTCCGAAATTCTCTCCGTAGCCTCCCTGTTCGATGACTGCCCTGGCAAGACCATCTGCCTCCTCTCCGCTCATCCCTGCCTCGACAGCGGCGATAGCGGCAAGCTGGGCTCGAAGGACTAGATGATATATTTTATCAAAAACCTTGTCCTGGTTGCCAAGGCAGATGGTTCTGGTAAGATCGCTGGAGTAGCCCTCAATGCGCGCCCCCATATCGATGACCACTGGCTCACTCTGTTGAATGGTGCGCTCGGATGGATTGTGATGAGCGAGGGCGGCATTTGGCCCTGAGGCTACGATAATCTCGAAGGGCATGGATTCACTGCCCTTTTCCCGCATCGATTTCTCTAGCTCCCACGCCACTTCCTTTTCGGTAATGCCTGGGCGGATAGTCGAGGCAACTTCGTCTAATGCGGCATCAGAGATTTCCACTGCCCGGATAATAAGCTCCAATTCCCTATCGTCCTTTATGGCGCGTAACGACTCAGCAAATCCCTCAGTGGGCACGAGCTCTTTCTTGCCCACGTTCGCCACAAGCTGATGGTAGGTGGCAAAAGATAGGCCGTTCGCTTCAAATCCTATTCTCTTCGCCTTGATAGAGGAAATGAGTTGGGGAAACCACTTCTGCATCTCCCCCTCAATCCGGGCGATGTCAAAATCGGGCGCTTGGTTTTTCGCTTGCTCAGTGTAGCGAAAGTCGGTGGCCAGTATGGCGCTCTTCTGTGATATAAGGAGAAAACCCGCCGAGCCGGTAAAGCCACTAAGATAGCGGCGGTTCTCCCCCTGTGAGATGAGGATGCCATCAAGCCCCCCCTCAGCAAGCTTTCTGCGCAGCTTATCAAGGCGGCCGCTCATTATTCTGCCTTCTCTGCGGCCAATATCTCCAGGGCGGCAACATATCCCTGCCAGCCAAGCCCGCTGATCTGGCCCGTGGCAATGGGCGCGATTACCGACTTATGACGCCACTCCTCTCGGGCGTATATATTTGACAGGTGAACCTCGATTACTGGCAGGGCGCTATCGACGAGGGCATCCCGTAGCGAATAGCTATAATGGGTGAGCGCCCCAGGGTTGATGATGATTGCGTCTGCTTTAGGGCATTCGGCTTGAAGGAAGTCGATTAGTGCCCCCTCGCTGTTCGACTGGAAGGTCAGAACCTCGACACCCAACTCCTGTGCCCTTTTTGTCACCATGGAATCGATCTCAGCAAGGGTCTTATCACCGTACAGCGCTGTTTCTCTATTACCCAGCATGTTCAGGGTCGGTCCGTGGATAAACAGGATTTTCATCGGTCCTTTTCTCCTTCTTCTTTATCCGCCCGGGGATGGGCTGCCAGATATACCTTTCTCGCCTGACTCTGGGTAACATGAGTGTATATCTGGGTGGATGAGAGACTGGCATGCCCGAGAAGCTCCTGAACCACTCTGAGGTCGGCACCGCCGTCGAGCAGGTGAGTGGCAAAGCTGTGGCGTAGTAAATGGGGGTGAACCCGTTTATCAAGACCTGCCTTGGTGGCGTATTTTACCAGCGACTTCTGGAGGGCCCGTTCGGATAGCCTCACCCCGTATCGATTGAGGAACAGAGCTTCAGTCCTTGATTTGCCGAGAAGCTGCATGCGACCCTCACGGAGATAGAGGTCGAGGGCTGATGCTGCCGGCTTGCCTATGAGCACAATTCGCTCTTTGGAGCCCTTGCCCCACGCGCGAACCTCTCGCGCCTCCAGATTTACATTGCCTACGTCCAGTCTCACAACCTCGCTCACCCTGAGCCCGGAGGCATAGAAAAGCTCTAGTATCGCCCTATCCCGCTGCCCCAGGGGGGTTGAGGTATCAGGCGCTTCGATCAGGTGAATAACTTCTTCGCCAGACAGGAACGAGGGTAGCCTCTGCTCCAGCTTTGGCGAGGAGATTGTAGCCAATGGGTTTGAGGAGATGAGGTTCTCCCTAACCAAATATCGATAGAAGGAGCGCAAGGCGCTCACTTTGCGTGCTACGCTTATCTTTTCAAATCCATTCTCCAGGAGGGAGGCGATATAGCGGCGAAGCAGGTGGCGATCCACCTCATCCAGCGTTGTCACCTTCTCGCCGCCAAGGAACTCCATGAAGTGGCGAAGGTCATGGATATAGTTGCGCACAGTATAGGGAGAGGCATTACGCTCCACCTCTAGATAGCGAATGTAACTATGAAGCAATCTTTCCGTGCTTTCCTTATCATACAGAAGAGGGATCATACCTTGACTACCTCCCTCTCTACCTCGTCCAGGCTGACGCTGGCTTTGCATTTGAGGCATTTCGCTCTCTTTTTGCCCCACATCACAAGCAGCCCTCCGCACTCAGGACAGGGCTGAGGAATAGGCTTGTTGCGGGTGGCGAAATCACAGTCTGGATAGTTGGCGCATCCATAGAAGAAGCGCTTTTTCTTACCTTGCTTCCGCACCAGTTCACCACCACATTTGGGACACTTGACGCCGATCTTGACTAAAAAAGGCTTCGTATTCTTGCATTCTGGGTAGCCCGAGCAGGCGAGAAACTTGCCGTAGCGTCCCCACTTGATGACCATAGGTCTGCCGCAGACTGAGCAGACTTCATCCGTGGTCTCCTCCGTTATCTTGACTCTCTCCAATCGCTCATCTGCAGTACTCAGAGTCTTTTCAAAGGGAACGTAGAAATCTTGAAGAAAAGGCACCCATCCTCTCTTACCTTGGGCGATTTGGTCTAGATCCTCCTCCATCTGAGCGGTGAAGCCAAGGTCGACGACATCGGGGAAATGTTCAGTAAGGATGTCGGTAACCACAAAGCCAATCTCAAGGGGGTGAAACCGCCCGTCAATCCGCTCGACGTAGCTTCTGTCCTGAATTGTAGAAAGGGTTGGGGCGTAGGTGCTGGGACGACCGATACCCCTTTCCTCCAGCGCCTTAACCAGGGTCGCCTCACTGTAGCGGGGTGGGGGCTGGGTGAAATGCTGCTCACGCAGGAGTGGCTTCAGAAGTCTTAGAGGCTCGCCCTTCACCAACTCAGGCAGGGAAGACTCCGCCTTTTCATCCTCGGCCTCATCCTTGCCCTCGCTATAAAGGATTGCGAAGCCGGGGAACTTGACCACCGAGCTCTTAGCCCTGAAAAGATAGGACTTTCCATCTCTCGCCTCTATATCTACCGATGTGGTGTCGAGTATGGTGGGTGACATCTGGCTTGCAACCATTCGTTTCCATATGAGTTCATAGAGCCTGAATTGGTCCCTGGTGAGATGGCGCTTCACTGAGGCTGGCTCTCGTCTCACCGATGTAGGTCTGATCGCCTCATGGGCCTCCTGAGCGCCTTTCGCCTTCTTGGTGAAGATTCGGGGTTTGGCAGGGAGGAATTTATCCCCGTATTTGTCCTTAATAAAGGCTTGAGTTTCGTTCAATGCCGATGGGGCTACTCTCACCGAGTCGGTACGCATATAGGTGATAAGCCCCACTGCCGCTTCCTCGCCGATAGATAAGCCTTCATAGAGTTGCTGGGCGATGGCCATGGTGTGCTTGGCGGTGAAGCGGAGCTTGCGCCACCCCTCCTGCTGGAGGGTGCTGGTGGTAAAGGGTGGCGCTGGTTGACGAAATGCCTCCTTCTTTTTTACCTGGGATACGGCATAGCTTGCGTTCTCAAGCTCGGAGCAAAGTTTCTCTGCATCTTGTTCGCTGCCAATCTTGATTTTCCTGCCACTGGCGAGACCGACGAGAGAGGCTACAAAGCTTTCTTTCGTAGCGGCCTTTTCCAGCTTGGCATCGATGGACCAGTACTCCTGTGAAACAAAGCCCTCTATCTCTCGCTCCCGGTCAACGACCATTCTCAACGCTACCGATTGTACTCTCCCTGCGGAAAGGCCACGCCTTACCTTGCGCCACAGGAAGGGGCTGAGCTTATAACCGACCAGCCTATCGAGGATACGGCGCGCTTGTTGAGAGTAGACCAGGTCCATGTCGATGCCTCTGGGATGGCGGAATGCCTCCGTCACTGCCTCATTGGTGACCTCATGGAAAACTACACGCTTTGCGTTATTCAACTTGGCCGCCTGAACCAGATGCCACGAGATCGCCTCGCCCTCACGGTCGGGGTCAGTGGCGAGATATATCGAGGAAGCTGTCTTCGCTGCCTCCTTTATATCCTTTACCACCGTCCTCTTGTCCTTGGGAACTTCGTACCTGGGGTTAAAGTCTTCTTTAACATTCACTCCTAAACCCCATTTGCTCAGGTCTCGTACGTGGCCGAGTGAGGCTTTTACGCTGTAGCTCTTTCCCATCATCCGGCTTACCGTTCTTGCCTTGGCAGGTGATTCCACAATGACCAGTTTTCTTGCCATTACTCCACCTTGATGCGGTAATCCTCTCTTGATTCGCGGGTTAGGGTATAGTTCATACCGCCGACCTGCCTCACAATTCCCTTAAGCTCCATCATCGCCAGGGTACTGGAGACCGTAGCGATGGGAAGTCCGCACCGCTGTCCCACCTCATCGATGTGGGTCGGCTCTGAGGAGAGATACTTAATAATCAGGGATTCAGTGTCGGTAGCGGGGATCTGCTCCGTCATCTCTAATTGCTGCGCCACGATAGTGAGATTGAGTTCCTCGAGTATGTCATAGGAATCTGATACCAGCTTTGCCCCCTCCTGAATCAGTCGGTTGGTTCCGCGGCTCGCTGGGGACAATATGCTACCAGGAACGGCGAATACCTCGCGATTCTGCTCCAAGGCCCATCCCACTGTAATTAAAGCGCCGCTTTTATCCCTTGCCTCTACAACGAGCACGCCGAGGCTCAGCCCGCTCATAATCCTGTTTCTTCTGGGGAAGTTTTCTGCTTTGGGACGGGTACCTAAGGGAAATTCGCTTACCAGAGCGCCTCGCTCCATAATCTGGCGAGCCAGTTTAACATGATCGCTGGGGAAAACAACATCCAGTCCGCATCCAAAGATGGCGATGGTCCTTCCCCCCGCATCCAGGGCAGCGCGATGAGCGGTGGCATCGATTCCTCTAGCCAGGCCGCTAACGATGGTGATCTTGTTCCGTGCCAGTTCACCTGCAATTTGCTCAGTGACCTCCCTGCCGTAGTAAGTGGGACGGCGGGTGCCCACTACAGCGATAGACCAATCGTCCTCAGGGGAAAGGGAACCCCTGATATATAGCACTGGGGGGAGGTCATATATCTCTTTTAATCTTGATGGGTACCCCTCATCCTTCCATGTGAACGCTTTCACCTTGTATCGCTCCAGTTTCTCCATTTCGCCATCTAGGGAGATACTGGGGCATTTCGCTATTATCGCATCAACAGACCGATTATCAAGTCCAGCTGTCTTAAGCTCGGTAGCGCTGGCATGCCAGGCCCTCTCCATGTCGCCGAAGTATTGCTCCATCATAGAGAACTTGGCCCGCCCGATCCCCGGTATCAGGGTGAATCCTATCCAGTATTTAGTGTCGCTCATAGGTTAGTGCATTCTAGCATAGTAGTTAGGGTATGACAAACGCTCGAAGTTGTTGTTTCGACCCACCCATAACAACAACTATGTTATTGCGACCCTGAACCCTTCGCTTCCTGTCATTCTGACCCTTCACAGAGTGAAGGGGAAGAATCTAAACACGCTCATGTCAAGCTCCGTCGAAGGGGCCGTTCATGGTTCGACAGGCTCACCACGAACGGGAATGGACTGGTTACTTACCATCGCCTCCCCAAGATTGCTTCGTCCTTTTCGATTCGCTCAGAGCTTTGACTCACTGCGCTTCTCACAATGACAGCTGAGGTGGGGAACAGTGGTAGGGTGGGTGCAGCCCTTAAGCGGAAGGGCGAAACCCACCATTTTCATATCCATTTAGGAAGGTGGGTTCCATTTCATTTCACCCACCCTACTTCTGTCAGAAGGCCGTTCATGTCTCCAAAGGTCTCCTGAGGCGACTCTGTCGACCGACTCGCCTATGGCGAGGTTCGACAGGCTCACCACGAACGGTAAAGGGCTCACCACGAACGGTAACAGACGAGCTGCTTATTATTGGTTGGTCCGTTTGCCCAGAAAACTATGGCGTAGGTGGGGGCGAGCCTGGCAATGACGACAAGATATCACCCATCTATCTGAGCGAGGTCAATACTTTTGGTAGCGCGGTAACTTGATGACACACCCAGAAAGGGAGACTTGGTGTCTGTTAGGCAGATAGCCTGGATGAGGAGGGTGGAGAGGTCTGAGTGGAGGGCGTAACGAATGACTGGACTTCACCTAGCTTTGCGAGATAATCCCTATTCTGTGTCTCCCATCTTCCTATCAAGCCATGGCCCATACGCTTTATGACGAAATCGACGATTCTCCCCCTGATGAGTGATTTGATCATACTATAACGAGAGTAGAACTCTTTAGTCGCTTTAATGGTCTGCCGTTGCATCTCCAACGGTGACATAGCATCAGGCAGGTGTACCACGTGAGCTCCATCAAAAAGCTGCCAGTCAGCCGGGAACCTTTCTACTACGAAGTGGCCGGCATTATTCACGGTATTGTAGAGCTTGCTGCCAGGAAGAGGAATCAGGATGCTGAGTTGAAGGCTATTCAGCCCTAATCTGGGGTAGACATCTGAGTAGCCCTCCGATATGAACATGCCATGTACCTTGATGCCGTATTTGTGGAGCACCTCGATGCATCTTCTGACATCCTCCGGTGTTTGCTTTTTGTCATAACGCTTCAGCGTCTCGGGATTCAACGACTCGAATCCTATTGCTAGGCAATCACAATTTGCTTCCGCCATCATTTGCACCAGTTCCTCGTCCTTCCAGATATCCGTCCTGACCTGAGCCATCCATTTTGGGGTAATCCTATGTTCGATCATCTGACTCAGCAATTCCTTCGTCCTTTTCCTGTTGGCGGCAAAATTGTCGTCGTAGAAGAAAACCTCGGCATAGAAGGAAACATGTTTGTGTCTGAACTGCGATAACTCTTCAATTACACCCTCGCTACTCCTAAACCTGTATCTTTTACCAAACATGGGGGAAACAGAACAAAAAGTGCACTCGTAGGGACAGCCCCGTGAGGTAGATATCGGTGTAATAAGCATGGGTTTCTTGAGGCCCTCTATCAAGGAGAAATCGGGGAATGGCAAATCGTCGAGATTCTCCATGGGGGTGCCCTGTACAATCTTTTCTCCACCGTTGTTGACCAAGTCCAAGATCACCACTTCCGCCTCGCCCTTTACCAAGTGGTCTGCATATTGGCTTGCCTCCTCGGGCAGGAAGGTAGCATGGACCCCGCCTATGATGATTCTCCCTTTGGGGTTGAGCTCTCTGAAGTGCTTGGCTATTTCGTAGCCGCGGGGAGCGGTGGATGTCATGATAGAGATAGCGAGGACGTCCGAGTCCTTGATTTTGGCGTAGTCTATCGCTTTGATGTTTTCGTTGTAGATGGTGACATCATGTCCGTCGTTTTTCAGTATTGTGCCAATGTAGATCGGCCCCATCAGAGGCAGGTGTTTGATAAAAGCACTGTAGAAGTTGTAGAAAGGAGCTTTCGGCTCTATTATGGATACCTTCATATTCTCAATCCAGCCACTGTTCTGATTCAGCTTGATTCATTGTAGCACGTCAGCGGAGCCAAAGCAAAAATGATGTCGAGAACAAGCTAGGCTTCGCCGTAGGCGTACCTGACACTTTAGGAGCTAGAACGACAGCGAATGGTGAGGCCGGCCGACACGCGCAGATTCCTCGTCGACTCGACGTCTGTTGGTAATCAGTCACTGAGTTTGAGATGAAGGGTGCATGCCATCTGTCTGAGTGAGGTCAGCGCTCTTTCTTGGGGAGAGGGAAACATGGGTCCTACTACGCAGATTGCCTAAATGTGGAGTGTGGCTTGGTCTGAGCGGAGGCCTTAATAAGAGCTTGAGCTTGCTTTAGCTTTATGATGTAATCCCTGTTCTGTGCTTCCCACCGCTTTATTATTCTATAGCCCATTAGCCTGATGCTGAAATCGCCGATTCTCCCCCTTAGTAGCAGTTTGGTTGCATTATAGCGGGAGTAGAAGTTTTTCAGCGCCTGTACAGTCTGTTTTTGCATCTCCAACGGCGACATATTATCAGGTAAATGAACTACATGGCCACCATCAAAGAGCTCCCAGTCTGAGGGGAACTTCCTTACGGTGAACTGCTTGGCATTGTTGACCGAGGTGTATAGCTTGCTGCCAATAAGTGGAATTAATATGCTTAATTGAAGGCTGTCAATTCCCAGTTTGTCATATATGTTGGAGTATCCCTCCGATATAAACATGCCGTGTACCTTGATGCCATATTTATGGAGCACCTCGATACAATATTTATTGTCCTCAGGGGTTATCTTTTTGTTATAGCGCTTTAGTGTCTCGGCATTTAAGGATTCGAAGCCGATAGCCAATTGATTACAATTTGCCTCGGCCATCAGTTCCACCATCTCCTCATCCTTAGCGATATCTGCTCTTACCTGCGCCATCCATCTGGGGGTTATTTTATGCTCGATCATTTGTTTGAGCAGGTCCATTGTCCTTGCCCTGTTGGCGGCAAAGTTATCGTCATAGAAGAAAACCGACCTGTGCTTAAACCTTGATAGCTCTTCAATGACACTATCGGTAGTTCGAAACCTATATTTTCTGCCAAACATAGGGCTGACAGAGCAGAAGGTGCAGGCATAAGGACAACCCCGTGAGGTAGATATCGGGGTAATGGGCATGTGTTTCTTGAGGCCCTCGACCAGGGAGAAATTGGGGAATGGCAGATCGTCGAGGTTCTCTACAGGGCTGCCTTGGACGATCTTTCCTCCACCGTTGTTAACCAGGTCAGAGATTACCAGTTCTCCCTCTCCTCTTACAACATGATCGGCATATAGGGCTGCCTCCTCGGGGAGGAAGGTGGCATGAACCCCACCAACGATGATTCTGCCCTTTGGGTTAAGCTCTCTGAAACGCTTCGCTATATCGTAGCCACGGGGGGCGGTGGACGTTATAGTAGAGATCGCTAAAACGTCCGAGTCTTGAATTTTGGCGTAATCGATCCCTTTGATGTTTTCATTATAGATGGTGACATCGTGTCCGTCGTTATTCAGTATAGTGCCAATGTAGATTGGCCCCATAAGGGGTAGATGTTTCATAAAAGCGCTGTAGAAATTGTAGAAAGGTGCTTTCGGCTCTACGATGGAAATTTTCATGCTTCAGGTTTCCCTCTTAATTGTTTGCGGTTTAATTCATTATAGCATAGTAGTAAAGCGAAGGCAAAAGAGTGTGTTGATGTTCTACGATTTTGTCACCGTCTAACTGTTCTGGGAAAATGTCATC
>CAYUCL010000023.1:7377-31621 GCA_964443325.1 uncultured Dehalococcoidales bacterium | reverse complement strand
CGCCCGCTTTTCGATGACTCGCAACATCTTTGCCGGCGATGTGCGTCAGGAGGCAGGTGGGAGCATTCTATTTGCCGTCGATAACGCCGAGTTCGAGGTCGTGACTGACCTCCGAGGCAAACTTCATGCGTCAGTTCGCCCCGAGGATATTCTTGTCTCCAACGACCCGCTGATCTCCAGTGCTCGAAACTCCATGAAGGGAACAATCACCTCGATTGCTGATCATGGTTCAACCATCCACCTTACGGTGAGCACCCCTATGGATTTCGTATGCATGGTCACCCGCCATTCCTTTGATGAAATGAACCTAACGAAAGGAGGTGAAATTTACATAACATTCAAGGCGTCGTCAGTACATGTATTTTAGAAAGGAGAGCACGATGAAAAAAGTCGTACTTGGCATCATAGCGCTAGCTGTTATGTTTGCTCTAGTGGTAGGTTGTGGGTGCACATCGCCACCGAGCCTCATCATCCTCCACGCCGGAAGCCTATCGGTTCCATTGGATAAGATGTCTGAGGAATTCACCAAGCAGAACCCGGGGATCACAATCAACACTGAATCTGCGGGGAGCCGCACTACAATAAGGAAAGTTACCGAGCTAGGCAAGCCGTGTGACATCATCGGCTCAGCCGATTATAAAGCCATCGAGGAGTTGATGTTCCCAGATTGGGCCGAGTGGTATATATGCTTTGCCCGAAATCAGATGGTCATCGCCTACCGGGAAAGTGCACCATTCGCCGATGACATAAGAAATGGCGAGCGCGCCTGGTATGACGTCCTACGCAATGAGGACGTTACCTTCGGGCACTCTGACCCCGATGCCGACCCCTGCGGCTATCGCACGCTCATGGTAGTTCAGTTGGCCGAAAAGTATTACCACGATGAAGCGGACGACTTTGGCCTGACCCCCGATGACAATGCCGCTGACCTTTATGACACCCTCATTGCTGTACCGGCGGGTGGGACAGAAATGGATCGGGGCAGGATCGGAGGTGGTTGGGGGGAGGTAGTGAAGCCGAAATCGGTGGATCTCCTGTACTTGCTGGAGTCGGGAGACCTGGATTATGCCTTTGAGTACCGCTCGGTGGCCCAACAGCATGACTTTGGATATATTGAGCTCCCTACAGAGATAGACCTATCAAGTCTGGAGTTCGAGGAGTTCTATACCACATGCCAGGTGGAGGTCACCGGCAGTGAACCAGGAATAACTAGCTTTTTGACCGGGGCACCCGTCGTCTATGGGCTAACCATCCCCACCAACGCCGCCAATTTGAAGCTGGCGATAGATTTCGTGGAATTTATACTCAGTTCGGATGGGCAAGCGATAATGGGGGATTGCGGCCAGCCAGCAATCGTGCCGGCGGTGGCTAGCGACCCAGAAAAGGTTCCAGAAGAGCTCAGGGATTATATTACTCACCCATAATCTGAAGGACGAGCTCTCTGGAGCGGGGGCGATTGTCGAAATCCACCAGCACGATCTGCTGCCAGGTGCCCAGGTGAAGCGACTTGTTGCTGAACGGCACCACTAAAGAGGGGCCCAAGAGCGAGGCCCTAACATGCGAGTGTCCGTTGCCATCTCCCCAGGCACGGTCGTGCTGGTATTGGATATTCCTGGGGATGTTCCTTTCCCACATATCCTGAAAATCGCTCAGCAGCCCGGGCTCATTCTCAATCGTGGTTATCCCACCCGTCGAGCCGGCAAGAAAGAGGGTCACCGTCCCTGAATTGATACCGGAGTCTGAAACCTCCTGCCTTACCTGACCGGTGATGTCAATGATGTCACAGTCTCCCTTTGTGCGAAGACTTATTCTCTTTGTAACCACCATTTTAGTCGCCTCCTTTTTCACCCCTCCAAATGATGTCCTCCAATTCAAATACAGGGCCGTCCTGGCACACTAGCTTCATGCCTTGTCTAGTCTCTATGGCGCAGCCCAGGCAGACGCCAAAACCACAGCCCATTCTGGCCTCCATTGAGACCTGAACCGACTTCCCCTTTATCGAGGCTAGGCTTGACATAACCTCATACATGGCAACGGGGCCGCAGGCAAAGACTTGCTCAGCCTTGCCAGTGAAATTGGCTAACAGATCAGTTGCCATGCCCTTTTCACCGGCTGAACCATCCTCTGTGGCAACCAGAAGATCGATCCCGGGAGGGAGCAGATGGGCTGGGTAAAGCTGGTCTTGGGTGGGTGCCCCTAAAATCAGCGTAACATGTGCTCCCCTCGCCAGTTCATTCTCGGCAAGGGCGATCAGTGGGGCAATCCCAATGCCGCCGGCAACTAGGAGCAAATTACATGACTGAACCTTAAAGCCATGACCGAGCGGCCCCAATAGGTCAATAGTATCTCCTTTTATTCTCTGGGCGAGCCACTTTGTGCCCCGTCCTACCACGGAGAAGAGGAGAGCGAGATGGGTAGGGGAGGAAGATGGGGAGATACGGTGTATGGCTAGGGGACGCCTGAGCAACGGTTCATGGTCTTCGCTGATGCGCACCATGATAAACTGCCCCGGCCTGGATTCAGATGCGATTTCAGGGGCCTGGGCCCAGAGGAGGTGTATATCGGGCAGGATTTCGCTGTTTGAGAGAACCGTAGCAAGGATCTGTTTCAAGCGATTACCTTCTTACTTCGAAAATAAAATTACTCCGTTTCGCCATGTGACTGGGACATAGAATGACCTACATCTCGACCACGAATAGCCGTTCATGGTTCGACAAGCTCACCACGAACGCTATGTGGTGTGTTACTTTTCATAATCTATTAGTGGGCACCCGCCCCTGTGGGTTTATTCCGTTAGATATTCCCTCAAGGGCTGGACGGAAAAGCTTTGCTCACCATTGGTCGAAGCCTCCAGAGCCGCCCTAAAGGTGTCTAGTGAAGTGTAACAGGGAACCCTTTTCTCGGCGGCGACGCGGCGAATTTGAAAGCCGTCGGCCAAGGGGCCTCGCTCGCCGGTAATGGTATTGACTATTCCTTTAACGGTGCCGTCACGAATAACATCCAGGATATCGGGGTGTCCTTCGCCCAGCTTCTTACTTATCATAGTTATGGGCATCCCCTCTGCCTCAATCATTGATGCCGTGCCTTCAGTGGCATAGAGTTTGTAGCCCATAGAAGAGAGCCCTCTTATAATGGGCAGTGCCTCTGGCTTATCTTGGTCAGCAATGCTGAGCAGAATGGAACCCTCCGAAGGTAGCGTGAGATCGGCAGCCAGTAATGCCTTTGCCAGGGCGGCACCGGCGGTGTAGTCTATCCCCATAACCTCACCTGTCGATTTCATCTCAGGACCAAGATATGTATCCACCCCGCTCAGCTTGGACATAGAGAAAACCGGTGCCTTAATAGCGACCAGGTCCTGCGTCTTCCACAGACCTCCTTCGTAGCCCTGCTCCTTCAGGCTCTGTCCAAGCATCACCTTGGTCGCTATCCGAACCATCGGCACTCCAGTAACCTTGCTTATGAACGGGATGGTTCTACTTGCCCGGGGGTTGACCTCCAGTACATAGACTGATGAGCCCACATCCTCGGTCATGATTACATATTGAATATTCATCAATCCCTTCACCTGCAAAGCCAACCCAATCCGCGTTGAATATTCAACGATAGTCTCAATTTCCTCACCGGTGAGGCTTAACGCGGGGTAGACTGCCATAGAGTCTCCACTGTGCACCCCAGCCCGCTCGATATGCTCCATGATGCCGGGGATGAGCACCTGCTCCCCGTCGCAAATGGCATCAATTTCTACCTCTTTTCCCTCGAGGTATTTGTCTATGAGCACCGGATGTCTGGAGTGCGTCTCTATAGCAAGCTTCATGTAGTGAATTACCTCAGTGGCATTGTGGACGATCTCCATGGCTCTACCCCCCAGCACGTAGCTGGGGCGGACGAGAACAGGGTAGCCAATGAGCTTGGCTACATTGAGCGCTTCTTCGACGGAGCTGGCTGTGGAACCAGGAGGCTGGGGAATACCAAGTCGGTTCACCAGGTTTTCAAAGCGGTGGCGGTCCTCCGCTTCGTCAATAGCCTCGACGCTGGAGCCAATGATGGGCATGCCACTGCGGAATAGGGGCTCTGCCAGATTGATCGCTGTTTGCCCCCCGAACTGCACCATCGTAGGAGTGGCAGCTATGCCCTCATTCTCCAGGACATCGCGCACGCTTTCCTCATCCAGAGCCTCGAAGTAGAGGCGATCCGATGTATCGAAGTCGGTGGAGACCGTCTCTGGATTGGAATTAATAATAATACTACTATAGCCCGCCTCTTGAAGGGCCCATGCGGAGTGAACACAGCAGTAGTCGAACTCAATACCCTGACCGATGCGAATGGGACCTGAGCTAATGACCACCGCTTTATCTCCCTCCAGAGGCTCAGCTTCGTTTTCCATTTCGTAGGTGCTGTAGAAATAGGCGCTCTCGGCATCGAATTCGGCGGCACATGTATCCACCATCTTGTAGACAGGGATGATTTGCCAGTTATGGCGCAGCTTCCGCACCTGCTCCGGCAACCTGTCGGCAAGGGTTCCGATCTGCTCATCGGAGAATCCGAGGCGCTTTGCCTGCCACAGGAGCTGTGGGGTCAGTGGCTCGGAGAGAAGGCGCCTCTCCATCTGGATGATATTCTCGAGCTTATACATAAACCACGGGTCGAACGCTGTGTCTATTGATAGTTGCTCAGGGCTTGCACCTCTCCTCAGTGAGGCCATGATGCCCCACAGGCGGAGGTCGTTATTCCCAAGAGGGAAGCTACCCTTCCAGTTCGGATCCTCCCAGAGCAGCGATTTACCTCCTATCTCTAGGGAGCGCACCGCCTTCTGCAGTGCTGCCTCGAAGGTGCGGTCGATAGCCATCACCTCACCGGTGGCCTTCATCTGGGTGCCGATAATGCGGTCGCCGGAGGCGAACTTGTCGAAGGGCCAACGGGGGATTTTGACCACCATATAGTCCAGGGCCGGCTCAAAGGCGGCCATCGTCTTGCCAGTTACCTGGTTTACGATCTCGTCAAGCCTCTTGCCCACGGCGATCTTGGCGGCGACGCGGGCAATGGGATAGCCTGTTGCCTTAGAGGCTAGGGCTGAGCTGCGGCTGACGCGTGGGTTGACCTCGATGACATAGTAGGGAGGGCATCCGTCACTCACATGTTCATAGAGGTTGCCGCTGCCACCCGGCGGCCAATGGTCTGCAAGCATGGGGTGAGGGGCGAGGGCAAACTGGATATTGCAGCCGCCTTCCACCCCCAGCGCTTTTATTATCCTGATGCTGGCCGAGCGCAGCGCCTGAAATTCGTTGTCCGAGAGGGTCTGAGACGGAGCGATGACAATGCTATCACCGGTGTGCACCCCCATGGGGTCGATGTTTTCCATATTGCAGATGGTGATGCAGTTATCGGCCGCATCCCTCATCACCTCATACTCTATCTCCTTCCAGCCGACAACGCTTTTCTCAACCAATATCTGATGGGCTGGACTTACCGCCAGCCCGATGGCGGCGATGTATTCAAACTCATCCATGGTAGCGGCATGGCCGCCGCCGGTGCCGCCAAGAGTATAGGCAGGGCGGATAACTACGGGCAGACCCATGGCCTCGACTGCCTGGCGCGCCTCCTCCATGCTGGTGGCGATGATGCTCTCGGGAACTGGCTCACCGATATCCTCAAGCATTTTCTTGAATAGCTCTCTGTCCTCTGCCTTGCGGATAGTATCGATGGGAGTGCCCAGGGAGCGCACATTGTATTTGTCGAGGACGCCGGCATTGGCTAGGTCAACCGCCAGGTTGAGCCCTGTCTGGCCGCCAAGGGTGGGGAGGAGTCCGTCGGGGCGCTCGCGCTCGATTATTCGCCCTATCACCTCAACGGTGAGCGGCTCGATATAGACGATATCGGCGATGCCCTCGTCGGTCATGATGGTGGCCGGGTTGGAGTTCACCAAGAGTGAGGTCACCCCCTCCTCGCGGAGCGCCTTGCATGCCTGAGTGCCGGCGTAGTCGAACTCCGCCGCCTGCCCGATGACGATGGGCCCCGAGCCGATGACTAGAACTTTAGATACCTTCGACATCTTACGTTTACCTTGCTCCTGCTGTAGTTGTTTTGTTCTGCTCGGAAACATACAGGAGATAACTTGACCACTTGTAGTCGACTGGCGAAGCAACTAGTCCGGCTGTCATAGGATTGTTATGGATATATTCGAGTTTCTCAAGAAGCGTTTTCTCGCTGTAAATGTTGAAGTCATAGAAGCCTCTCTGCCACAGACGATGCTTGATATTTCGCTTGTGTGATTTGTAGTCTACTCTTTCTTGGGTAGCCGAGAGCATCTGCTCTCGGCGCTGAGGAATTGGTCGGAGCGGATGCTCCGACCTAACCCGAAGAAAGTCGATGATGCGTCTTGCCGTCGCTCCCTTTACCCGTTGCATTATTGTCGATATGTTCAACATAGGTTGTTCATCCTTGTCCCACCATAGCAGAAGATGTAGATGACTGGGCATTATCACATAGCCTATTAGTGCAAAGCCAAGCTTTCCACTGTAGAATCGCAATTCCTCCAGAAGAATCTGTGAGAACTCTTCATCCTGAAAGTAGGGATAATTCCTGTAAGTATTTGTAGTAATAAAATGGACATATGAATTATCATCAAATTTTGGAAGGCTTTTATACACGTCCTATCTTCATCAGCTTGCAAAGCTATTTCCATTTCCCTTTCATTGGCTGGAGCAGATGCTCCAGCCTACCCTGCTTAAATGCCAACGTAGTCGAACTCCGCCGCCTGCCCGATGACGATGGGCCCCGAGCCGATTACTAGAACTTTAGAAATTTTCGACATAGATTCTTACTTTTACTCTTCTAATTCAATTTCTTGGCATAATGCCAAGACAACGTTTTGCAGTCTCTGTATGAAGACCTTAATGGCTTCTTTGGATCGCTCAAGAGCTTCATCCCTGGTTCGTCTATAGGTGATGCATCCAGGGAGGGCCGGCACTATAACCGTGTAGCCTTCCTCTGGATAATTGGGTTCCAGAACTATAGTATACCTGGCCATATTATCTTTGCCTCACCATCTCTAAAAAACCTCTCGTAGCGCGACCCTTTAGGGTCGCCTCATTTGCGAGGCTAAAGCCTCGCGCTACATCGACATATTGTTCAATATGGGTTAGTAACATTTTATTGCTCCATCACCATCTCCAGGAAGCGTTCGAAGGCGCTGACGGTGTCTCGCGGGCCGGGGGAGGCCTCGGAGTGATATTGAATCGAAAGTAGCGGTAGCTCGCGGTGCCTGACCCCCTCCACCGTGCCATCGTTGAGGTTTATGTGGCTAACCTCGAGCCCACCCTTCAAGCTATCTGCATCCACGGCAAACCCGTGATTCTGGGAGGTTATGTTCACCTTCCCCGTCTCCAGGTCGCGAACGGGGTGGTTTGCCCCCCTGTGGCCAAACTTGAGCTTATAGGTCTTGCCGCCAAAGGCGCGGGCGATGAGCTGGTGGCCAAGACAGATGCCCATTATCGGCTTCCTCCCCAGAAGGCCACCCACTGTTTTTTCCAGATATGGCAGGTCGGGGTCGCCTGGGCCTGGCGAGAGCACGACGCCATCAGGCTTCAAACCTAGAATGTCCTCCGCCGAGGTGGTTGAGGGGACAACGGTACAGTTGCAGCCGAGCTGGCACAGATGGTGCAGGATGCTGAACTTGAGGCCACAATCGACCACTACGATATGATGTGGAGCGTCTTGCCCTGCGGTGCATTCCCAGCGGTATATGTTCTCGGTGCTCACCTGCTGCACGAAGTCGATATCGTCATAGCGGGGCATCTTGGAAAGCTGCTGACGAGCCTCCTCATGCGGCTTGCTGGTGATCATTCCCATCATAACCCCAGCCACGCGCAGGCGGCGGGTGATGGCTCTGGTATCGACGCCGACGATCCCTGGAATTCCGCTTGAGAGCAGATATTCATGTAGGGTAGTATGGGAGTTCCAGTGGCTTGGTAGATGGCATTCCTCGCGCACCACAAAGCCGGCCACCTGTATGCGATTGGATTGGGCGTCATCGGAGTTCACGCCGTAGTTCCCGATGAGAGGATAGGTAGGTACCACAATCTGACCAGCGTATGAGGGGTCGGTGAGCATCTCCTGATAACCGGTCATGCTGGTATTAAACACCACCTCGCCGTAGGCGGGGGCGTCGGCACCAAAGGAATAGCCCTCATATGCCGAGCCATCCTCCAGTACTAGGAATGCCTTTTTATTCAATTCGCGGCCCTGCCTGGTATTGCATTATATCGATTCTCAAAGCATCATCCTTATATACAACATTACCGCCGTAGATAGTGGCCATCACCTTACCCCTTAGGCGTTTGCCAGCTAAGGGGGTGTTCTTGCCTTGGGAAGCGAATGCAGCGGGGTCAACAAACCATTCCGCCTGCGGGTCGAATATAGTTACATCGGCGCAGGCGCCTGCCTTCAGTGTTCCTATTTCGCTATTTTGCAAAATTTTCGCTGGCTCCGACGTTAGTTTCGATATTAGTGTCACCAAATCTATCTTTTTATGATGAACCAGGGCGATAAGGCTTCCCAGCGCCGTCTCCAGGACGCTGATGCCGAAGGCGGCCATATTAAAGTCGCATTGCTTGTCCGCATAAGTATGGGGTGCGTGGTCGGTGGCGATGGCATCTATCACTCCATCGTTGAGCCCGGTTATCAATGCCTCCACGTCCTGTGCAGTCCTCAGCGGTGGATACATCTTGGCATTAGTGTTATAGCCGATAACGCTTTCCTCGGTCATGGTCAAATGGTGTGGGGTAACCTCGGCGGTAACGGCGATTCCCTTTTCCTTGGCGCGCCGAATGAGGTCAACCGAGCCAGCGGTACTGGCATGAGCGATATGCACCCTCGCTCCTGTAGCCTCAGCCAGGTCTATGTCACGGGCGACCATGACCTCCTCGGCAGCGGCAGGGATGCCCTTAAGCCCCAGCTTTGCTGACACTAATCCTTCGTTCATCACGCCTCGGGCGCTGAGCGATATATCTTCACAATGGTCGCTGAGAAACAGGTTGAAATGACGGCTATGTTCCAGAGCCTGGAGCATCACTTGCGCGTTGCTTACCGGATTTCCGTCATCGCTAAGAGCGACCACCCCTGCCTCGGCAAGCTCATCCATATTCACTATCTCCTCGCCCTTTCGCCCTTTGGTGATACACCCTATAGGCAGCACCCGAACTGCTCCTTCAGAAGCTGCCTTCTCTTTGATGAATTCCACCGTCGCCCTGGTGTCGATTGGGGGCTCGGTGTTGGGCATGCAGCAGATAGTGGTAAAGCCTCCACTCGCTGCGGCGCGGGTGCCAGTGACGATGGTCTCTTTCTCCTCAAAACCCGGCTCTCTCAGGTGGCAGTGCAGGTCGATAAAACCTGGGGATACAACCATTCCCTCGGCGTGAATGACAGAGCGGGGCTCATCGGGAGGGCTTACCCGGCCAATTTGGGCGATTCTCCCCTCAGCAATGAGAAGGTCGCCAACCATATCAATCCCCTGGCTGGGGTCGATGATGCGTCCGCCGAGAATTAAGAGCGGCTTCACGTGGCATCACCCCCGTTGCGTTGCTTGGCAGTTCGCTTGCTGGGCATGAACCCGTGGGCCTGAGCTTCCTTCTCAGAATCGAAAATTATCAGGTTCTCCGGTCTGATACGGTCAAGCATGAAGCTATCGGAGCTATAGTATTTCTTGTTCTTTAAAAGACCTTGATGCCATTCTGAGCTGGCGATATATGGTGGATGTGTTTCATGGTCACAATAGGTACATCTGAGTGTCAAGGGTTCACCGACATTTCGCTTAAGCATGTTCAGTTTGGGCACAAGGTAGCGGGATTCGAGGTTCGATACGCAGTTTGCGTTGGGGCATTTCACACCAATGACCTGTTTATACTTGCTATAGGCCATCACCTGGCCAGATACGCCAGTCCTTTCAGGTATCTCGATGCTGCTAGCCCCAAGCAGTAGAGCCGTCAGTGCCATTCTAATCGGCACGCCGTATGCAGCCTGTTGAAAGTAGACGCTTGTCGGATAATCGTCGAGTTCGTAGGCAAGCTCATTTACCCGTGGCAGGGGATGCATGACCAGGGTCTTTTTCTTAAGCTGGCTGAGGAATTTGCTGTCTACTGTGGGATACCCTCCCTCCGATTCCGTATCAGCAGGTCTATCTCTTCTCTCGTTTTGAACCCTGGTTACATATATTGCATCAGCTTTTCCAAGCGCTTCCCTGATATTAATCTCAGGACAAGGGCTAGAATCAAAATCCGACCATAGCGCCAAATTATAGGGTTTGAATGGGGCTATATAGAATGCATCTACTTCCCCAATCATTGACGTCATGTCGTCAGGTTTGACCCTTTCCGGAATGTAGTTGTACTCTGAGTGTATTCTTCTGAGAACGGGGCCAGGTACATCCAGACCCTGCAGTGGGGCGCAGAGAACCTCCGCTCCGAATCTAGCCAGTGCATATATTAGCGAATGCACCGTTCTTCCATACTTGAGATCACCCCACAGGAGAACGGTTAGACCTTTAAGCCTCCCTTTCTCTTTTTTAAGGGTGTATAGGTCGCACAAAGTCTGGGTGGGGTGTTCATGGCTGCCGTCGCCAGCGTTTATTACCGGCACGTCGGCGTAATCGGCGGCTACTTTGGCAGCTCCCTCCCAAGGATGCCTGATGACGATAATGTCGGCATAGCTTTTTAACACCCGCACCGTGTCGGCAATCGTCTCTCCCTTGGCTGCTGACGACATCACCTTAGCTTCGGCAAAGCTTATTACTGTCCCGCCCAATTTATGCATTGCTCTCTCAAAAGAACCCCGCGTACGCGTGCTGGGTTCGTAGAACAATGTAGCCATATCTTTTCCTTTGCAAAGCTCTATCTCCATGCCCTTCTTAAGAGCAGAATCCATTTGATCGGCCAGGTCTAAAACAGCCTCAATCTCTTGATTGGTGAAGTCAGTTATTGAGACCAGGTCTCTTCCAGCGAATGGCATGACGAATTACCCCCTGAAAATGCTGTCTATCTTGCGGTGGGCTGTCGCTCGCCCATAGCTTTTACGATGGCTACTTCATCTCTGCCATCAGTTTCTTTTAGCCGTACCTCGACCTCTTCATAATTCGAAGTAGGCATATTCTTTCCGACATAGTCGGCGCGAATAGGGAGTTCGCGATGACCACGGTCAACGAGCACCGCTAACTGTATGTTGCAGGGCCGCCCAAAATCGATAACTGCATCCATTGCAGCACGAATGCTGCGTCCAGTATAGAGGACGTCATCGACCAGAATTACACATTTGTCTGATATGTCTGTTGGTATTATGGTGGGGTGAACTGGAGGCTGCTTGGTTAGAGAGGAAACATCATCACGATAGAGGCTGATATCCAGAGCACCTATGGGAATGTCTGCCTTTTCAAATTCCTTTATGTTTGAGGCAATTCTTGTTGCTAGCGGAACGCCGCGGGTGTGCAAGCCGATAAATACCATACCGTCGCACCCATGGTTGCGTTCCACAATCTCATGTGCGATGCGAGTAATAATACGGTGGATATCTTCATCGGTTAGGACAACTTTATCAGACATAAAAGCCCCCTTGCTGTATTACTGGCAAGGGGACTGAGAATATCCGTTCTATTAAACTTAATGACTTGTACAACTTCTTCCCCTTGCCAGCCTCGCTGGACTGGATTTAAAGGTTCAAGTGCTCTTCACACTCTGATTTTTTATTATAACATACCTTTTCCCACTTTTTCAACTCCTTTTTGGCTGTTTATTTTAGCAACGCAGCGCACCGACGTGTCGGGGTGCTGTATTAGGTGTAAATGCAGAAGGCAAGACTAGGAAACTTACTCTCTAAACCTCAGCCTTTGTAGTTGCCTGATTTATCAGGCAACTATGATAACAGAGTAGCCTACCCCGAATATATCCGGGTGCTCTAGGCGTGGTTGGAGCCCTTCTGCGGAAGGGCTCCAACCTACCCCGGTTCTTAAATAGACTTACTCCTTTTGCCTCTAGTGCATTGTAACAGAAAGGCGGTGCTACATTCCGCCAAAGTACTTCTTATAATTCTGACCTTTAACAGAGTGAAGGGGAAGAATCTCGTGGCGGTCAGGACGAGCTTGTTGAAGAGACGTTCATGGTTCGACAGGCTCACCACGAACGGGGATGGAATTGCTGCTTTTGAGTGGTTAAGACGTTCGACCTGAGCTTGTCGAAGGGTGAGGGTGGAAGTCCCCCTCTCTCTCCTTCCAAGGAAGGATCCCTCCCGCCAAGTCGAAGACTCTTCGAGGGAGGGAGGATTTGTTTGCTCATTTACGCACCCTGAGATGAGTTGATACCTGCCTTGTATCTTGGCTGAAACAACGCCTGGTAGTTCCTGCGGTTCGAATGGGATCGGTTCCTACAGTTGAAAAAGTAAATGTTAGCGTGGCCTTAGAAGCGGCTCCAGCCGTTGCCATATGAGGCTCTGTATGTTTTTTTTGGGCAAAGAACCATCGATAACCAGCCAGCGCTCGGGGTCATTGTTTGCCATCTCCAGGTAGCCACTTCTCACCCGCTGGTGAAAGGCGATACCCTCTCGCTCGAAGCGGTCTCTTATTCCTTTTCGTGCCAGCCCCTGGTCCACATGGATATCCAGAAAGACGATAAGGTCGGGCTTCAGCCCCTGCGTGGCGATGTTGTTGACCGTTTCGATTAGGTTCAAATCAAGGCCGCGGGCATAGCCTTGGTAGGCGATGGTAGATTCGGCGAAGCGATCGCAGATAACTACAGTTCCCTTTTCCAGAGCGGGGCGAATCACTCGAGAGACAAGATGGGCGCGGGAGGCATTAAAAAGTAGAAGCTCGGTGGTGGGGTCTATCTCATCCTCTCCCTTGAGCCAGCGGCGCAGGCTATTGCCCAGGGGCGTACCCCCGGGCTCGTGCGTCAGTAGGGTTGGTATATTCAGACTCAAGAGCCGTTTGCATAGTGCTTTCGCCTGTGTGCTCTTGCCTGAGCCCTCCCCGCCTTCAAATGTGATGAATAGGGCCAATTGTTACCTCATGCTAGGCAGTTGAATATGTGCGCCTTACTTTGCGGCTGGCGACTGATGCTGTATTGTATCATTTGATTCATTAGCTGTGAAGGCTTAGCATACCATAGTTCCCGCAAAGGCGATTTTGTTGACAATTTATATTGGGCTGTTAATATGGTAATTGGGGTTGAAAAGTGATAGCAGCGGGGGTAGATATAGGGTCTTCCACATCGAAGGCGGTGCTCCTAAACGGCGATGATATTTTATGTCACAGCCTCATTAATACTGGAGCGGAGAGCGCAAACTCGGCGTGCCGCACCTTGGACGAGGCGCTGGAACGGGCGAAACTATCCGCCTCAGAGATAGGATATATCGTGGCCACTGGCTATGGGAGAGTCATTGTTCCCTTCGCGCAGGAGACGGTTACCGAGCTAAGCTGTCACGCCCGTGGAGCGAACTGGCTTTTCCCATCGGTCAGGACTATATTGGATATGGGGGGTCAGGACTGCAAGGCGATCCGGTGCGATGCGGCGGGGCACCTGGAGAATTTCACGATGAACGACAAGTGCGCAGCGGGCACGGGAAGGTTCCTGGAACTGATGGCCCGGGTGATGGGAATTTCCCTGGATGAGATGAGCGAGCTATCGCTGGAGGCCAAGGCTGAGTTGAGAATCAACAGCACCTGCGCTGTTTTCGCTAAGTCCGAGGTTACATCTCTGATCCGGGAGGGTAAGGACAGGCGGGACGTGCTCGCCGGGCTCCACAGCGCCATAGCCGCCAGGGTCTACAATCTGCTGCGTGGGATAGGGGTAGAGCCCGACTTAGTGATAAGTGGGGGCATAGGCAAGAATATAGCGGTGGTGCGTAAGATAGAGGAACGGGTTGGATTAAGTGCTTTGTTGCCCGAGGAGCCTCAGATTGTGGGGGCGTTGGGAGCTGCTCTGTTTGCTCGGGAAAGAATTATGTTGGGGAAGGAGTAAGCGATATGGTGACGTCAACCAGTGCCAAGAAACACCTTCAGACCACTCTAGAGGTACCGGCGCTGCGCAAGAAGTACTATGCCGAGTCGTTGCAGCAAGGTACGAATCGGAAGGTGGCTTGGTGCAGCAATGGCATACCTTCGGAGATACTGGAAGCGATGGACATAAACGCCGTGTACCTGGAGAACTACGCCACCGTCTGTGCCGCCAAGCGGCTGTCCTCCGGGTTCTGCCGTGCTGGGGAAAGGGCGGGCTTTAGCCAGGATGTCTGCGGTTACGCCCGTATCCTCATGGGCTATTTGTTGGGGGGAGAAGAGGCGCCAGAGGCACCCTATGGTGGCGTAGCCAAGCCCGACTTTCTGGTGGTGAACAGCTATAGCTGCGACTCGCGGATGGGCTGGTTTGCCACCATGGGCCGCACTCTTAACCTGCCTGTCTACGTTCTTGATGCTCCGTACCAGCCCCAGGGAGGCTGTACAGAGGACGTCAACGTTATCTATTCCGAATCGCAACTTGAGGACTTTGTTGCCTTCATCGAGGAGCAGACAGGGACAAAGCTTGACCGAGACAAGCTGAGGGAAAAGCTTGACCTTGCCCGCCGCTCCCATGACATACAGGTGGATATATTCGAGATGAGGAAGGCCATACCCTCGCCCATGGGTGCAGGAGACGCTTACACCATAGTCTGGCCCGGTATGTACTTAACGGGTACCAAGGAGTGCGACGAATTCTACCAGCGGCTGCACAGCGAGGTCTCGGAGCGCATCGAAAAGAAGATAGGCATAGTCCCCGAGGAGAAGTTCCGGCTTTTATGGAGTGGGCTTCCATTCTGGTACAACATGGCCCTGCTTAATTACTTCGAGGAATTTGGTGGGGTGGTTGCTATCGAGAACGCCTATTTTCGCTACCAGAAGAGTCTGCCATCTCAGCACAAGGACCCGATAAAGGATATGGCTATCTCTTCCACCATGCGCAGACCATACGCCGACGATATCGAGCAGAGGGCGGAGATTACCCTTGACATCGTTCGAGACTACCACGTAGATGGGGTTATACTGGCTTTCAACCCCTCTTGCCGCTTAATGTACGTATTGCAGCCAGAACTCAAGAACGTTCTGGACCGGCATGAAATACCTAACCTGAGCATCGAGTGTGACATGGCCGACGAACGCACCTACTCCGAAGGACAGATAAAAACCAGGCTGGATGCCTTTATTGAGAGGATGCTCAGCGGTCGCAAATAGGAGGACAGATGATAGAGAGCTTAGGGCGATTGCGAAAGGATCGACATGATGAAGCCAGGGCGTGGAAGGAGCGGATGGGTAAGAAGGTTATCGGCGTCTTCTGCTGCGATGTGCCCGAAGAGCTGATCTACGCTGCTGGGATGCTGCCGGTCAGGATATTGGGGGAGCATGAGGAGGCTAGCGAGGGCAATCTCCATTTCCCGACCAATGTGTGCCCTTACCCCACGAGTTGCCTGGACCAGGCACTCAAGGGTCGCTATGATTATCTGGACGGTGTAATAGTGCCTAATGTGTGCGATATGATCCGGGCTATGCATGGGGCGTGGAAGTTGAATACCGCTATTCCCAACGTTTATTTCCTCGAGGTGCCACAAAGGATCAGTAACCATGGAGTGGAGTTCTTCCGCGAGAATCTTGCCAGGTTTCAGAGATCGCTGGAGGAGATTTCGGGCAATAGTATATCCAGCGAATCGTTGAAGCAGGCCATTGACGTCTATAACCGCAACCGTGACCTTCTCCACCGAGCCTATGAAATGAGAAGAAAAGGCCTCGTCTCTGGAGTTGAGCTTCAGGAGATGGTGCTCTCCAGTATGCTCATACCCAAGGAGGAGCATAACAGGCTTATGGACCAGTGCCTGGAGGAAGCTGGCCAGCGCCATCCCGCTGGTGATGGGGTAAGGCTTTTCATATCGGCCAGCATGCTAGATGACACTGATTTCCTCCAGCTCATAGAGGATTGCGGTGGTTGGGTGATAGCTGACGATATGCCGATGGGCAGCCGATACTTTTTTTATTCGGTCGACAATGAGGCTGAACCGCTGGAGGCATTAGCGAAGCGATACCTGGCACGGATTCCCTGCCCACGTAAAATGTTACCGCAGGCCCGCTTTGAATACGTAGAGGAAACGCTGGCTGGTGCAGAGGTCCAGGGTGTCATTATCCACAACCTCAAGGCCTGCGACTGCCACTTGTACGAATACCCTTACCTCAAGGAGATGTTTGAGGCGAGGGGGCTGCCGGTGCTCTTCTTCCGTGGAGAGGAGACGGAGGCGGAGTTGGAGACGCAGCGGGACGACATCGAGGCTTTCATCGAGGTGCTGCGCGGCTAGGATTACGCGATGGCGTTTGGTGGTATCGATGTCGGTTCGGTCAACACCTCGGTGGTTATCTTCGAAGATGCCCGCATACTTTCCCACCTTATAGTAAGCTCAGGCGAATTGGACTCAGAACCTCGCCGCGCCATGGAGAAAGCACTTGAGGCGGCTGGGCTTGACTGGGGCGAACTTGCTACAGTGGTGGCAACTGGCCGTGGCCGCAGCGGTGTTGATTTCGCCCAAAAGTGGAGTTCGGAGGTAGTGTGCCAAGCGCGGGGTGCGATCTGGTTATTCCACACAGCGAGAACGGTGATCAATCTGGGCGCTGAGAGCAGCCGGGTCATTAGCTTAAACGAATATGGCAAAGTCCAATCTTTCGCTACCAATGACAAGTGTGCCGCCGGCTCTGGTCTATTCTTTGAGTCCATGTCCTACCTTATGGAAGTACCGGTGGCTGAGATGGGGCAACTGGCGCTGGAGGCGGAGACGGCAGAGGAGGTAAGCAGCCGGTGCGCTGTCTTCGCCGAGTCTGAGGTCATATCTCATATTCACCGCGGAGTGGCCAAGGAGCGTATCCTGGCCGGATTGCATCGGGCAGTGGCCGATAGGATACTGGACCTCGTCAGCCAGGTTACTATATATCGGGATATAGTGCTAACTGGGGGTGTGGCCAGGAATCCTGCATTAGTCAAAGAACTGGAAGAAAGACTGGGGTTCGCTGTCTGCCTTCCCCCTGAGCCTCAGATCGTCGGTGCCCTCGGAGCTGCCCTGCTGGCGGGAAAGAAGTCGGGCTAGTGCAATCTTCACGGGCGGGATTCGAACCTTTGAATCTCTTAGGATTGTGACTTAGTCATCTCATGCCAAGCCTTTGAAGATACGTACTCTTCTTCGTGGCTCGCGGCCGATGCTGTGCGATGAGAGGCTATAGCGATCTGCTAGCTGGTGCTGCAACATTCTTAGATAAGCGTTTTGGGGGCTGAGGTCTACGGCGTTCTTGCCCTCCTTTACCTGGGCGACGGCCTCCTCCGCTTCCTTTATGGCAAAGATTACAGGGTTGTCGGGGGCTTCGACATCAAAGACGTTGGCCAGACAGCGCTCTATCTGCGAGATTTTGTTGGTCTTGAGTACATAGATAGGTATGCCCGAAGACTCGGCATCACGGATGTTCTGCGGTTTTCTGCGGTAGTAGCTCTTCGAGGTCATTAAAAGATTAGCCTCAGCAAGATTGTTGACTACCTTTGCTGGCACTCCCATGCTTTTAACTACTTGCTCGAGACGACTCTTGTTGATGCCGAACGGGTAGATCCGCTTCGATGTATCAGCAAGCACTTTTCTTGCTGTCGCTTCCTCCAGAGGCGCCATCTGCTCCCTTCTCACCTCGGCGGTCTCATCTAACCACCGCACCTCCGGAGGCATGGAGCGCCCCCGGAGCATGGCATCAATCACTGCGGTGACAGCAGAGTGAATTGCCACATGGTACCAGTCTTGAATCTCGACTACGATGTCGAAGGTAGGGGGCGCCTTTCGCTCCAGGATGGATTTCTGAGTGCCGCGTCTTTTTGCCTCCTCATCGCCCAGAGTAACTGACTGAATCCCGCCGATAAGGTCACAGAGGGTAGGATTCATGATAAGGTTGTCCAGTGTATTTCCATGAGCGGTGGCCACAAGCTGCACCCCACGCTCGGCGATGGTACGTGCTGCCTGAGCCTCGAGCTCGGTACCGATCTCATCGATCACGATGACCTCGGGCATGTGGTTTTCCACCGCCTCGATCATTACGGCATGCTGAAGCTGAGGGGTGACCACCTGCATCCTACGGGCATGCCCGATAGCAGGATGGGGGATATCGCCGTCACCGGCGATCTCATTGGAGGTGTCGACAATGACAACGCGCTTCTTCAGGTCGTCGGCAAGGACACGAGCCACCTCTCGAAGCATAGTGGTCTTGCCGACGCCAGGTCTGCCTAGAAGCAGGATATTCTTACCTGATTCAACAAGATCCTGAATAATGGTTATAGTGCCAAAGACCGCTCTGCCAACGCGACAGGTGAGGCCAACAATGCGCCCCTTGCGGTTTCTTATCGCTGAGATCCGATGAAGGGTGCGTTCGATACCCGCTCGGTTATCGTCGCCAAAGGGGGCGATGCGGGAAGCAACATACTCAATATCCTCCTCAGTGACCTCCTTGTCGCTTAGCACTATCTCTTGGTCAGGATAGCGGGCCTCGGGAGGGCGTCCTAGGTCCATGACCACCTCGAGAAGCTCTGTACGATCCTGCCTTTCTTGAATCGGCTGAGCGATGTGGGGCGGCAACCTGTTCAACAAGGCATCCAAATCGGTAGTGATTCTCTTAAACATAGCCTTCCCCTATGCCCGTATGGGCATATACTGTGGTTGACTCACCTTAATGGCAATCTCCTTCACCAGGGTGGAACACTCTGCCACTTGCTCAAGACCCAGCTTTCCCAAGAGCCTCAACAAAGTCTCTTGAAAAGCAAAGGCGACGCAGAAGATAGGGTGCTTGCCATTGAGGCATATGAGAGCGTAATTCACTAGCAAATCAAGTCCATAATCATCCAATTGATGATACATAATATTAAAGCAGCCGGTCCCTTTAATGGCCTTAATTTGCAACCATCCCGCCAGGTGACTATTCTCTCCCAAGACGAATTCCTTGTGCTGCTCAGGCCAAGACGCTAGCTCCCTTGTTTCCTGCCATTCCTTCAGCGTCATGCCTTCAGCGATGCGTACAGGGGCTGGGACAGCGGCGCTATACAAGTCAAAGAGCCTATAATCATCAGTTTTGGATATGGAGCGGAAGAGGTATTGGGCTGACGCCACGGGGGCTCTTTGTGCTCCTTTTCCGTTATAGCGATAGACGTAATCAGTTTTATAGGATGTGAAGCCAGAACGTCTTACCTCGTCGATGAGCGGGCTATCTGAAGGGAGGCGAAGGAAAAGCTTTCTTACCCCTTGCTTTGCGGCGTCAGCGCTCACCTTATCCAGGAGAGGGAGGCAGCGCTCCTCATCAACTTGAAGATAATCTACGTGCCAGGCGGTTGAACCATAACCGCTCCTAGCGGAGACCAGACCCTGAATGCGAACTCGCTCAATATAGACCCATGTATGCCGCCTCATCCTCAAGGGGAGCCAGTGTTGAACAAGAGCCTCTGGTGACTTTGGGCTTCTTTTGCTAAGGCTATCACAGGTTATGGCCTGGTTGAGAGGCATTCTTCCAGAAGAGAGGAATAGCGGTGGCAGGTCGATGGGATAAAGGGTCCGAATCATTTCCTGGCGTTCACCTCTCACCACGAACGATGCTCATGAAGTAGGCATGGATTCTGAGGTCACTGGTCAGTTCGGGATGGAAGGCTAAAGCCACCATTTTCCCTTGCCTTGCGGCCACCCCAGTGCCATTAGGCAGCTTGGCTAGTACCTCCACACCGTCACCAACTCGCTCAATATGCGGCGCTCGAATGAACACAGCATGAAAGTATGGCTCACCAATTGTTGGTATCTCGATGTTGGTCTCAAAGCTATCCACCTGCCGGCCAAAGGCGTTGCGCTTCACACCTATGTCCATGGCCCCGAGGGTTTCCGAATTTATGCCCGAAACCTGCCTAGCCAGGAGGACCATGCCAGCGCACGTGCCCATTATAGGGAAGCCGTCAAGTGCTAGCTCTCTTATTGGCGCCATCAAATCGTATTCCTTCATTAATCGGGCTATGGTGGTACTCTCCCCACCGGGTATGATTAGCCCATCCAGGCTCCTTAGTTCTTGAGGTAAACGAATGGGGACAGCCTCCACTTTAAGGTGTCGTAAGAGGTTAATATGTTCCGCAAAGGCACCCTGCAGCGCCAGGACGCCGACCTTTTTCATACTACCACCCTCTGGGAGCTAGAAGCTCATCCGTGGGAATGGCCTTGATGTCTAGACCAGGCATGGCTGCTCCAAGGCCTTTGGAGACATCGGCGATGACCTGCGGATCGCGATAATGGGTAGTGGTTTTGACGATGGCTCTGGCTGTTGCCTCTGGGTCGCTGGACTTGAAGATCCCCGAACCTACAAAGACCCCTTCAGCGCCCAGTTGCATCATCAATGCTGCGTCTGCTGGGGTAGCAACCCCACCCGCGGCATAATTTACTACAGGCAATCTCCCTGTCTTGTGTATATCCATCACCAATTCAAGAGGAGCGCCCAGTTCTTTAGCCTCAGCCACTATTTCATCGGTGGTCATGCTTCCTATCTTACGGATCTCGTCCATGACCGCCCTCATGTGTCTCACCGCCTCTACGATATTCCCCGTGCCTGCCTCTCCTTTGGTCCTGATCATCGCCGCCCCCTCACCGATCCTCCGTAGTGCCTCGCCCAGATCGCGACAACCACAGACGAATGGAACCTTAAAGTCATGCTTCCAAATATGATGGCTTTCATCGGCAGGGGTGAGCACCTCGGACTCATCTATGAAGTCCACCCCGAGGGCCTGCAGAACTTGAGCTTCCACGAAGTGCCCGATACGGCATTTGGCCATCACTGGGATTGAGACCGTCTCCATAATCGCTAAGATCACATTGGGGTCTGCCATGCGGGCGACCCCTCCAGCAGCCCTTATATCTGCAGGTACTCGCTCCAGAGCCATAACTGCGCAGGCCCCGGCCTCCTCAGCTATCTTCGCATGCTCCGGAGTGACCACATCCATGATGACGCCACCCTTTAGCATCTGGGCAAGCCCCGTTTTTACCGTCCATGTCCCTTTATCCATCCCAAACCTCCGAATAGAAATTCACATAAATATTATAGAAATATTCTACTATCGTAGGTAGTAGAATGCAAGTTTTTGTGCCCGTTTGGCCTGTAATGTGTGTTTGGGGAATACCCCGAGAAACCTGCCAGAGGGGAACCCCGCTGTACTTCCTCGCCCACCAGGGGAGGGAGGATTTTTTACATGTAGCGGCTTAGGTGACAGATATGCGCATCACTTCTGACTGACAACCAAGTTCCTTAAGGTGCCGATCTTCTCTATTTTGACTTCGACTATATCTCCCGCATTCATGGGGCCAATTCCTGATGGGGTACCTGTGGCTATGACATCACCCGGTAGTAGCGTCATCACCTGTGAGACGAAGTTAACCAGCTTTGACACTCTAAAGATGAGGTCACTAGTGCGAGAGGACTGGCGTAGGTCTCCGTTGAGGTATGTCTCTAGTTTCAGGTCATCCGGGTCAACATCGGTCTCGACCCATGGGCCTATCGGCGCGAAAGTGTCGTAGCCCTTAGCCCTTGTCCATTGACCATCTTCTCTCTGGGCAAAGCGTTCAGAGACGTCGTTAAAACAAGTGTAGCCCAGTATGTATTCTTTTGCCTTCTTGCCGATGACCACGCCCAGCTCGCCTTCATAGTCCACACGCTTGGAATCATGAGGGAGGACAATTTTATCATCGGGACCGATGACCGCTGTAGATGGTTTTAGGAAGATAAGCGGCACACTAGGCGTAGGTAGTTTAATCTCCTCAGCATGGCTGTGGTAATTGAGCCCCAGGCAGACTACTTTGGAGGGCGAGCAGGGGGCAAGTAAGCTTACATCATGCAGCCTGTATACACTTCCATCAAGCGTAAGCGAGTTGCTGGGGCCCTTAACGTGAGTGAAGGGACTGCCGCGAAGGCCACGTATAGTATTCTCGTCTACCGCTCCATATTTCACCCTATTATGGATAGCAAAGCGTACAATGCGCAATTATATTTCCTCCGTTTATTGCACGGCTGGCTCGCTAGACGATGCAGTTACGAGTGCAGAACTATCCTCGACCTCACGAAGGTTATCTCGATCAGCCTCTCTTGGAACCCCCCTTTTCTTCAAACAGGGTCTCCAGTTATACATGGTCGCCCTCCAGCCTTAGATAGGCGATAATCTCGAGGAGTGGCTCATCGCTCTCTTCGGCTTGATACACCTTCACGAGACACATCTTTCTACATCCCAAATCAGAACGCTATCGCTTAACCGGGCTGATGAGGCGCCTCATGCAGGGCATCTCTCGCCCTCTTGAGGCTGGTGGTGGCTTCAGCTAGTTTAGCCGCGGCCATTTGTAGCGCCTCAGACACCTGTGGCCCTAAAGGAGCAGCCTTTCCTGCCCACTGGCGCATCTCCTCCTCGTGCTCCTGGTTATGGTCTATCCAGTAGTCTACCAAGGTCCGTAGTCTGTTGTGTAATTCTGTCATAGCTCCCCTTTCTGTCAAAGGTGGTTGAATTATTGTACTTGTATTAGGCGAAATGCCATTCCAGGGGGGGGATGAAGCATAGCAATGATGCTACTGTGTTTTCATCATATGGCATGCCTGCGCTAAGAGCTACCTGATTATGGCTACCTTCGCCATATTATAGCAGAATGCTGGCAAATGAACGAGGGAGCAAATGACACGTTGAGAATAAGAGATTGATTCGATGGGACGCATAGCATGGCAATAGCGAAGGGGTGGACACATGACCGATTGTGGATTTTTATAGGTAGGAGATGCCACTGTTGTCCAAATATCTGGCTCACGATCTTTAGAATCGGAGTTCACATTGGGTGAGCGTGCTGAACGCTGTCTAATCCGCTGTCATCCTCACGCACGCCTAGCGGATTGGATCGACTTCTCAGAAAGGCGATCAAGTTTCGTCAGGCCCAGTCACCTCTTCGGGCTCAGGCTCCTCCAGAGGTTTTATCTCAGGCGGTTGTTTTCTGGGGGTATGAGACAGGAACACGACAAGAGCTCCCACCCCTACCAATAGCAGGTAGTGCCACCATGCCAGACCACCAACTACGATTCGAGCAAGCACAGACCAGTCGCCCAGACGGTTTGTGGTAGTGCAAACGGATCCAGCCGATGTGTGAACATCTGAAGACTTAATCTGCCACTGATCGTCAGTCTGATCATAATATGCCAATGTCAAACGCGGAGGATTGCCGTTGGCAGCAGCCCTGTCGGCAGCAGAGTACCGGACGCAGATAGTCACTTTGGCCAGGAGGTCAGTTACCAATTCGCCGTCGACCATTGCCGTTATGCGGAAGCAGCTATCTCCTATACGGAACCCTTGAGGGGGTGCACCCCACGTACTATAGGGGATGGGCTCAATTGTTACCGTAGCATTACCAGTGAATGCCCCTTCCTCGAACCTAAGGGTAACCCTGCCACCCTCTGTTGTTAGCCTGCCCCCTATTGGTGGCACAGTGCCCTCGCCGCCAGTGAATCCTGGGACAGTCGGCGTAGAAGTGGGTGCAGGCGTTGGTGTGCCGATAGGTGTTTGGGATGGAGTGGGTGTTGACTCGGGTGTGTAGGGTGGCCCTGGCGTAGCAGTCGGCGTTGCCGTCGGTATAGGTGTGGGTGTTGGGGTAGGCGTAGGTGTAGGAATCGTGGTGTAAGTAGTGATCGAATTACGGGTCTCTACATTTGCGTCTGGGTCATAAGTCCAGCCGTCTCTTACAATAGAGTCAACCACGAAGGTAAAGGTTGTCTTGGGTGGGGAAAGCCTTCCAGGTACGGGAAGCATTTTGGGATCGGATTGTAGCGTTACTTGCCCTTGAGCATTGGTCGTCCCGAAATCTTTGTCATTGGTGGCATCCTCCCAGTGTCCATAGTCGGTTACGCCTTCAACCGGCTCGCCATTGGTATCAACGATCGTCGCCGTCGCTGTGGCATGAGTCCACAAACGAGATGTGAACAGCCGCATTTTACTGGTGTGCGCCGGTAACAATCCCATGTCAATATTATCCACATGCATGACGTTTTTGGGTGCGGATAATGCTGTCCCCGTTATGCTCACCACATCCACATTGGCGTCCTCACTCGAAAGAGACATCTTACCCCGGAAGCGGAGCTTGAAGCCGCTTATCAGGTAGCTACTCAGGTCGATCAACTCATCGTGCCATA
>CAYUCL010000023.1:0-7277 GCA_964443325.1 uncultured Dehalococcoidales bacterium | reverse complement strand
TCCACATTGGCGTCCTCACTGGAAAGAGACATGTTACCTAGGAAGCGAAGCTTGAAGCCGCTTATCAGGTAGCTACTCAGGTCGATCAACTCATCGTGCCATACGTTTTCATGGCCAGCAGTCCCGTCTTGTCCGCTGAGGCGGGCGACCTCAACCCATATTGTGCCGTTATAAAGTTCGAGGGCGAGGTACTCACCGGTATCGAGTCCGCTTTCAATGAACCAGGAAAAGGTGAGGGTGGCTTCTGACATGCCACTTAGGTCGATGGCGTCTTTGAGGGTGAGGGTGGCATCTGCTGCCCAACCGTCAACCTCAGCGGAACAGGTACCTTCCTTGGCGCGCTGGGTGGAGCCGAACCAATCGTTCTGGGGGTCCTGCACCCACTTGGAAAGGTCACAGTCGGGAGTCCCCTCGAAGCTGTCGAAGAATAGTTCGACTGGCGTGGGTGTAGGCGCAGGCGTAGGTGCCTCGGCCTCTATAATTACGGGAACAGGACCATACACATTGTTGTCTTCATTGGATTCATCAACTGTGTTATCAGTATCAACCTGGGCCCAGAGTTGGTATATACCTGGCTCGTCGTAGCTGATAGGCGTTGTTCGCGGGAAGCAGATGGTAGTGCTTGCACCGGCGGCAAGGAAGTCTATATGGTCATAGTCGTCGCCAATTACTCCTGGTAGAGGTGGGGAATCAAGGTCTGCATAGACATCCAGATAGAATGCACTGGCATCGGCGTTTCCATGATTTGCAACTGTGACGCAATATTCTATTTCGACGCCCTCAGTGCCGAAGCCGTAGATTGGGTCAGGTTGAATATCAGTAATTATTAGGTCGGGCATTGGCATTGGCGTAGGCGTCGGTGTCGGTGTAGGCGTAGGCGTCGGAGTAGGCGTCGGTGTCGGTGTAGGCGTAGGCGTAGGCGTAGGCGTCGGTGTGGGAGTGGGCGTAGGCGTTGGTGTAAGAGTGGGCGTAGGCGTAGGCGTCGGTGTGGGAGTGGGCGTTGGTGTAGGAGTGGGCGTAGGAGTGGGCGTAGGCGTAGGTGTTGGTGTAGGTGTCGGTGTAGGTTCAGGCGTAGGCGTAGGCGTAGGCGTTGGTGTAGGAGTGGGCGTAGGCGTAGGCGTAGGCGTAGGCGTAGGTGTTGGTGTAGGCGTAGGCGTAGGTGTAGGTGTAGGTGTAGGTGTAGGTGTAGGTGTAGGTGTCGGTGTAGGTTCAGGCGTAGGCGTGGGTGTAGGCGTAGGTGTTGGTGTAGGCGTAGGCGTGGGTGTAGGCGTAGGCGTTGGTGTAGGCGTAGGCGTGGGTGTAGGCGTAGGCGTGGGTGTAGGCGTAGGCGTTGGGGCCGGCGTAGGTGTCGGTGTAGGTTCAGGCGTAGGCGTAGGTGTAGGTTCAGGCGTAGGCGTTGGCGTGGGTTGGCCGTCCTTCTGCTCCAGGCTGAATTCGATGTCGAAGCAAAGGCGATCAGTCTGGATGATGTTTCCAACGTCGCTCGCGAGCCACCACTCGATCTTAAGGCCTATGGTGGAGTAAGCGCCAAGGTCACCGTAGATGATATTCTTGGAGTCGATGTCGCTGACTATCCCCTCAATAATCGGCGTCTCGAAATCGCCATCGTAGTTGAGGTCCGCCAGGAGTTGCATGTATAAGGTGTCATAGAGGTCGCCCTCGGTAGTACCATCGCTTCCATCGCGCAGCCCATCTACCATGTCCTCTGGCTCGTTGATGCCATTGTCCACGTTCTCAGTGACG
The DNA here is from genome assembly GCA_964443325.1 of uncultured Dehalococcoidales bacterium. GTDB lineage: Bacteria > Chloroflexota > Dehalococcoidia > E44-bin15 > E44-bin15 > DAOUVR01. Next base: position 5,534 of record CAYUCL010000023.1, on the reverse strand, counting down.
TTGAGATGAATATCAGCGACGCCATCCACGCAGCCGACGTTGCTGAGTCTTACTAGGCTAAACCCTTGGTCACCAGGCTTGCCGCAAGTAACATTGAGCATAGCCCCTATGTCGGGGTCATTCTCCCCGTCAACCTCGAGATCCAAGGTGCCTGCTCGGTACACGTTATCTAGGCTTGTCTCCGTTTCGTTGAAGAAAGCCCAGGTACCAACTGCCATGGCGGCAGCGCAGGCAATAAAGATGAGCAAGCTCAGCAGGATTTTCTTAGCATCACCGCTTCTTACCTGCTTTCTGTGTCGGGATGACCATGCTGGATCGCTGTTGCTAAGCCTGCGACGGTTGGGCATTGCTGAATCTCACATCCCTATAAAAGAGTCTGGACTTTGCAGGTGTTCGCAGTCTTATTGACGGCTGACGACCTGCACTGACACAGCTATGAAGTCCAAATTTCGCCATAATAAATAGAAGCTAACTAAGCTGCACATCAAGCACCCGATCAGCCTCGACCAACTGACTTGGCCTCTAGCCTGCTGCTTAGTTGGCTTCAACAAACAAACGGATACTGCGCGCGCATATCACTGCCCCGGTGATTCACCACCTCACACGGGGCCACTCCGTACTCAAATAACGATTATTTGCCTCGTTCCACCTCCAAAAAACAATAAATCCGACCTCGCGGTCGGTTTCGCTACTAGCTCCACGGAGCCCAAGCAACCATATCCAGACTCCGCTTCTTTGCCCCCGCTTTGCTTCAAAAACCAAGAAGCAGAACTTACTATCAGAGCTAAACGCCTAATGATAAGACCATACCTTATGAACTAACCAAGTTACAGGCAAGCCCTTAAAACCTTATTGATAATTGCTCTCGTATGAGAGAGTTATTCTACCATAACTAGCCATAGCTGTCAACCCTCCGAATTACTTGGTAGTGTAATGTATTGCGTGTAAAAAGGAGGGGGCGTATCCTTTTCAGGACAAGAAAGAAAACTTAGAAAGGAGGACACGCCCCATGGTACAGGTCAAAGACCTGACCGAACTGACGATAGAGGATTTGTGGCGGGAGGTCAAGAGGGATGGTGAAGGCTGGTGGGGTGATTTGAAGCAGGAGACACCGCGGATGGTGAAGAGGCTTTTGGAGAGTGCTATGGAAGAGGAACTGCTGGAGTGCCTGCGGTTGGGACGCTACCGGCGCACTGAACTGAGGCGGGGCTAACGCAACGGGTATCGGCACCGCAACCTGCTTACTGAATTGGGTTTAGTGGAGTCGCCGACGGCGACTGCCTTAAGGGAGCTAAGCTTATATACCAGTCCAGCACCAGATGGGAGGCGGTGGCCTGCTTTCGGGAATGGGCGCAGCAGTGACGCCCCAGCCAGCCACGAGCCGTTAAGTGGTTAGAGGCAAACCTGGAAGAGCTTATCAGTTTCCTTGAGTGCAATCAAGCGCACTGACGCAAGGTGCGTAACACTAATGCCATAGAGAGGGCATTCCGAGAGATCCGCTGCAGGATAAGGCCCATGAGCTGCTTCCAGAGCACCGCTAGTGTAAACTGGATCGTCTATGGCGTGATTAGCCATCTTAACAACACCTGGAAGGAGAAGCCCCTTACACAATTTACATATTTATCTTGATATTATTGCCCCATTGTTCAAATACTTCTTTGCTATTTCCTCAAAGCCAGGCTATTACTGGGTTGCCTGCTCGGCTAAATGCGGCGCGCAGTGCATGTGTATATCCGTGGGACAGACCACAATTAGCAAAACTATATGGGGTGCGAAATTTAACGAGGAAGTTGGAGATGTTGTGGCCTGTTCAGTGTTGGCTATTCAATCAAGCCTGATTCTTGCTAAGTCGCCAGACCTGCGATTTTCTAAAATCGCCCCGGTATTTAATACGTGCCTGTTGAATCCAACTGAGACTTATTGACAAGCAGGGTTGACCAGAGTAAACTTCCGCCCAATGAATTAGTCTATGCAAGAAGAGAATGGGGAGGTATTCAGGAATGGGAGAGGGAAAGCCTTTCGAGCCGGTGCGCAAGATTCGACCAGGCGATGAGGTGATTAGGAGAAGAGTAAAGCCAAGGAGGAGGCTGAGAGTTGGGCCTAGAGTTCCGGAGGCTATAAGATTCCTCAAGGTGATAATTACTGAAACGCCCCTTATACCTATGCTTTCAATAACGGCGGTTCTGTGGATACTATTTTCCGTTGGTTTTTATGTTGCAGAGCATGGAACAAACGAACATGTAAGCACCTTTGGCCAGGCTCTATGGTGGGGCCTGGCAGCCGTGGAAACGATGGGAACCCCTTTTAAACCGGTAACACTGGCGGGGCAGTAGTTGGCGGGATATGGGCGATTCTTGGGGTCGTGCTCTTTTTTGGAACGATAATCGCTAGCGTAACTTCCTATATTGCGAAGCGCAGACGACGGACGGAGAGACAGATTGTCGAGGCCATAGAGGACAACCTGGAGCAGTTAGAGAGGCTGTCGGTGGACGAACTTGAGACACTTAAGGAGACTACGGATGTGCTTATAGATGAACACGTAAATCGCCTTAAGAAACGAGGTGGCTTTACTGGCTAGTATTAAAAAAGCATTGCCAGGGTGTGAGCAAAGATATATAATATGGCGATTTGAATAAAACACATAGGTGGGAGGATATGGAGCTTGTCAAATTCCTTGTCCCGGTGACTGGCGATAAAGTGGACGAGCAGGCGGTCAGGCTTGCCTGCACCTTGGCCAAGCGGACAAAGGGGATGCTGTATGTGGTTTATGTGGTTGAGGTGAAGCGCTCCCTCCCTCTGGATGTCGAGAGCGAATCAGAGACTGAAACAGGAGAAAAGGTGCTCACCCATGCCGGAAGAATCGCTGATACGCTCGATTGTCCGGTGGAAACTGAGCTGCTTCAGGCGCGAGAGGTAGGACCCGCTATCGTCGATGAGGCAGTCGAGCGAGGTGTTGACGTGATTGTGATGGGCATAAACTATAGAAGGCGATTTGGTGAATTCGACATGGGAAACGCCGTGCCTTACGTGTTCAAGAATGCCCCATGTCGTGTCTTATTGTGGCGAGAACCATCCGAGCAGGTGGTAACATGAATATTGTCATAATGGGATGCGGTAGGGTAGGGGCCCAGCTAGCGGCGTTACTCGACAGAGATGGACATAAAGTAAACGTCCTTGATGTTGAACAATATAGTTTTAGGAGACTTCCCGAGAACTTCGGTGGCACTGCCTTGGTGGGTGACGGCACCGACGAGGCTGCACTGAAGAAAGCGGGGATTGAAGATGCAGATGTGTTTGTTTCCGTTACTCAGGGAGATAACCGCAATGTGATGGCTGCACAGATAGCGAAGCATATCTTCAATGTGCCAAAGGTGGTTTGCCGAATCTATGATCCTCTCCGCGAAGAAATGTATAGCACCTTGGGTCTGGAAACTGTAAGCCCAACGATAGTAGGTGCACAAATCTTGAGAGACATTATCATGGACTAAGGAGGCTTCGATGTATGTCATCGTAGTTGGTGGTGGGAAGCTTGGCTTTTATCTTGCTAGTGCCCTTTTAAGTGAAGGGCACGAGGTGTTGGTGCTAGAAAAGGATCCGCGAAGATGCGAGTTTATCTGTGAGCAGCTGGGTAGTGTGGCCACGCGGGGCGATGGGTGCGAGGCGAGAACCCTTGCCGATGTGGGAGCAGATAGGGCAGACATTCTTGCTGCGGTGACCGATGAGGATGAGGATAATCTAGTTGCTTGCCAGGTGGCAAAGCATAAGTTCAGGGTGGCACGCACCATCGCCCGAATCAGTAACCCCAAGAACGAAAGACTGTTTAAAAAGCTCGGTATCGATGTCACCGTAAGCGGTACCAATGTCATCTTGGAGCATATTGAAGAGGAGGTATCCACTCATTCACTAATTCACCTCCTGGACCTTGAGGGTGGGCGTTTGGAGGTTGTCGAGATGAAGATCCCCGAAGATGCCCAGGCTGTGGGGAAAAGGTTGAGAGAGATAGACATGCCTCCTGGCTCTCAGGTATGTCTAATGGTCGGGAAAGAGGGGACGCAGGTGCCAACAAGCGATACCATTGTGGAGGCCGATGCTCGGATGGTGGTAGCCATAAGGCCTGAGGCAGAAGCGATGCTAAGAGCAGCATTGACGGCAGCCAAATAGCGTCTAATTATCATACCTACATCATCATGGAATTGGCATTGATTATTAGACTAACTCGCGTTTTCACATAAAACAGTGAAGAACTGCAGCCTACAGGGTATTGACAAGGAATATAGGAAGGTGGTATCATAGATTCCGATGTACGGGAGCGGAAAACTGAATAGTTGATATCTTATTAGAGGCTGATGTAAGTTCAACAAGGACGGCTTGCATAAGCCGTCCTTGATTGTGCACTTTAACAATAGAATAGAGGTTATGCCCGTATCTTAATGTAGGTCAAGCAAAAAAGGGTGCATGGTGGATGCCTTGGTGTCAAGGGCCGATGAAGGGCGCGGCAAGACTGCGAAAAGCCTCGGGTAGCTGTCTAGCAAGCTAAGCCGGGGATTCCCGAATGGGGCAACTCATCCCGATAAAATCGGGATACTCCTAGCTGAACACATAGGCTAGGAAGGGGGAACCGGGGGAACTGAAACATCTAAGTACCCCGAGGAAAAGAGATTATTCCCTTAGTAGTGGCGAACGAAAGGGGAGAAGCCCAAACCGTAGCTGCTTAGTGGTCTCGGGACCTATGTAGTTATGGGGTTGTAAGTCGCGGTGGCCTCGACCCGAGTTGGGGCAAGGAGTTACAAACCGATCTCTAGTTGAAGGAGCCTGGAATGGCCAACCACAGAGGGTGAGAGTCCCGTAGACGAAAGGGGGAGGCTCCTACCGTGAACTTGAGTACCACGGGACACGAGGAATCCTGTGGGAAGCTGGGGTGACCACATCCCAAGGCTAAATACCCTTGACGACCGATAGTGCACTAGTACCGTGAGGGAAAGGTGAAAAGAACCCCGGGAGGGGAGTGAAATAGAACCTGAAACCATGTACCTACAAGCAGTCAGAGGTTTGATTCGTCGGACTAATGGCGTGCCTATTGAAGAATGAGCCGGCGAGTTAATCGATGTAGCAAGGTTAAGTCGTTAAAGCGATGGAGCCATAGCGAAAGCGAGTCTGAATAGGGCGTAGAGTTGCATCGATTAGACCCGAAACCGGGTGAGCTATCCATGGTCAGAGTGAAACTCGAGTAACTCTCGAGTGGAGGCTCGAACCCACCAGTGATGCAAAACTGGGGGATGAACTGTGGATAGAGGTGAAATGCCAATCGAACCCGGAGATAGCTGGTTCTCCCCGAAATGCATTGAGGTGCAGCCTCAGGTGTTAGCTAGTGGAGGTAGGGCTCTGGATGGACTAGGGGGATAATATCTTTCCAACTCCAACCAAACCACAAATGCCATTAGCCAAAACCTGGGAGTGAGACTGTGGGGGATAAGCTCCATAGTCGAGAGGGAAACAGCCCAGACCATCAGCTAAGGTCCCCAAGAGCAGGCTAA
>CAYUCL010000022.1:0-32441 GCA_964443325.1 uncultured Dehalococcoidales bacterium | reverse complement strand
CCTCCCTTGTCGCGCTTCGTCTCGCGTTTCCCAAAGCGACCAAGAAGTCCCTCAACGATTACGAGACGGTGAGAACCCAGGAAGGGCATCGCCATGCAGGCATCCATCAACTGATTCAACCTAACCTGATTTCCTTCAAAAACTGTAGCATTGGACGCTAAGGAATCCCCATCGTCTAAACCCGCTTTAATCTTCTCCAATTCCTCCTTCAAGGAGAAATCATCAGCACCATACAATATATAAAACAACGCTTTCATCTGTCCTTGCTTCGAAAATAGGTCTATTCCATTCGCCCTATCCTTATCGAAGGGCCTGTCCTGATCGGAGCCAAAGGGAGCACCATGAACGGCATCTGCCATATTACTTTTTGTGTATTGGTGGGCAGTCGCCGTAATGGTCGCTCCCCTATTCTAATGCATATTTTAACTCCCGACCAGACTTATAACCAAGTGATTATGCATCTTCACGATAGAAAACTGAAAGCTCCTTATTACCAACATCTTCCCCCCTTACCTACACCTCCCCCCTTTCGTAAAGGGGGCAAGCCTAAATCCCCCCCTTTGTAAAGGGGGCAAGCCCAAATCCCCCCTTTGTAAAGGGGGCAAGACTAAATCCCCCTTTTGTAAAGGGGGCAAGCCCAAATCCCCCTTTTGTAAAGGGGCCAAGACTAAATCCCCCTTTTGTAAAGGGGGCAAGCCCAAATCCCCCTTTCATAAAGGGGGCAAGGCCAACTCCCCCCTTTGTAAAGGGGGCAAGACTAAATCCCCCTTTTGTAAAGGGGGCAAGGGGGATTATGCAAGAGAACAGAGATTAATAGTCTTGAGGTGTCCACACAAATCCCCCTTTTGTAAAGGGGGCAAAGAACCATCTTTTGGAATATGTTATCATAGGTCTGAGCAGGTCAAGCGATATTACCTAAAGTAGCGGTGAGAACACAATGTTACTGGACAGAAAATCGTATATATGGATTTACGACAGGATCAACTGCCGTTATTATAACCTTCTAATCAAACTTTGTTTTCTGCCCTTTTTGGGCGAAGAGAAATAAAAGCTCGCCATGCAACGGGAACCAGCAATAAAGTGTAGAGTGAGAAAATGGAGATCGGGATAATTGGGCTGCCTAAAAGTGGTAAGACCACTGTTTTCAATGCCTTGACCAAAGGCAAGGCCGACATTGACGCCTATACTTCAGGCGGACCAAATATAGGGATTGTCAAGGTGCCCGACCCCAGACTTAATAGTCTGGATGAGATATTTCACCCCAAAAAGAAGACCGCAGCCGAGGTGCGATATGTCGATGTAGGAGCTCCTCCTAAGGGCTTGGGCAAGAGCGAGGGACTTGGCGGTCAGTTCTTCGTGCATATGAGCCAAGCAGATGCTCTTTTACACGTGGTACGTACCTTTGAGGATGACAGCGTACCCCACATTGAAGGAAGTGTTGACCCGGCGAGAGACGCCGATATTCTAAACATGGAGCTTGCCTTCTCTGACCTTTCCATCTTGGAAAAGAGATTGCAAAAGATTGAGCCCTCCCTCAAAGCGGCGAAACCTCATGAGCGAGAAGGCCTCTCCAGGGAGCAAGCGCTTCTGACAAGAATCAAAACGGCGTTGGAAGAAGATGTCCCGATTAGAGAGCAACAGCTAGCCGAGGACGAGAAGAAACTTATCTCGGGCTACCAATTTCTCACCGCCAAGCCGCTTCTCCTAGTGGCTAACATCGGAGAAGAAAGCCTGCCCCAAGCAAACTCGCTGGAGGCGGAGTGGCGTGCCCGATACTTGCGCCCTCAAGTGAACGTTGCTGCCCTTTGTGGCAAGCTGGAGATGGAACTGGCTCAGCTAGAAGATGCCGATGCCCAGGAGTTCCGCTCCTCCATGGGACTGGAAGAGACGGCGCTGGACCGCATGATCAGGCTTTCCTATGAACTGCTGGGGCTTATCTCGTTCTTCACATTTGTCTCTGATGAGGTGAAGGCCTGGTCAATCCAGAGAGACACCCCTGCAATAAAAGCAGCGGGGAAGATTCACTCAGACATGGAAAGAGGCTTCATCCGTGCGGAGGTCACCGGCTATGACGACCTGGTGAGATGCGGCAGCATCGCTGAAGGAAGAAAGAAGGGCCTTGTACATGTCGAAGGAAAGAGCTATATCGTCAAAGATGGCGATGTAATCACATTCCTCTTCAATGTCTAACCAGCCGCCTTGGCTACTCGTTCGGGCACGCCATTACCGGCCTACTCCCTAGTTCTCCACACATTCTGACGAAAAGTGCAGTTTTGGAGTGAACAGAGAACTATCGTCCGTCTAACCAGACGACTCACAGGCCTTGTATGCTCCACCTCCAGACTGGATGAGTTTTTGAAATGTCCTTCTCGGCTCATTCGGTGATCTTGGTAAGCTACCGGGTTGACAGGATATAACAATATTGTTATACTACATATGTAGTGTGGAGTATCGACTACTATCAATCGGAAACCGGCCGATGTCAAATTGAGGAATTCATTGATTCTCTGGACACCAAGTCGAAAGCGAGAGTTGCCAGGACTTTGGACTTGCTGGAGGAATTTGGAACTGAGCTGGGAATGCCTTATGCCAGGCATCTTGAGAAGCAGCTTTGGGAGTTGAGGGTGCGGTATGGTAAGAATCGATACCGTATCATATATTTTCTGGCTACTGGGCAGGTGTTTGTTCTGCTACATGGATTCAACAAGAAAACTGGACCGGTACCGCGGTCGGATATAGAGATAGCAGAGCGGAGGCGATATGATTATCTATCCAGGAAGGAGAGAATATGAACTGGAGAGAACATAAGAAACAACTTATAAAAGACCCCGAATTCAAGAAAGAATATGAGGCGCTTGAACCTGAATATAGGCTGGCGGCGGCGCTGATACGCTTGCGCCTGGCAAAAGGGCTAACCCAGGCGCAGCTAGCGGCACTGCTGAATACGAAACAAGAGAGTATAGCCAGGCTGGAGAGCGGAAGTTCATTGCCATCCCTGTCTACCGTCAAAAGGGTGGCTGATGCGCTTGATGCTGAGCTGGAAATCAGCCTGCGTCCCAAACAGCAACCTTCTTAAGATAGCTTGGTGTCACGGCCAAGTTAATAAATGTCGAGTTCTAGTGCAACAAAAGCAGCAGGGAAGATTCACTCAGACATGGAAAGAGGCTTCATCCGGGCGGAGGTCATCGGCTACGATGACCTGGTGAGATACGGTAGCATCGCTGAGGGAAGAAGAAGGGGCCTTGTACATGTCGAAGGAAAGAACTATATCGTTAAAGACGGCGATGTAATCACATTCCTCTTCAATATCTAACCAGTCGCATTAGCTACTCGTTCGGGAACACCATTACAGGCCTACTCCCTAATGCCCCACACATTCTGACGAATTTTTCATCTCAGGTTGCTGCAAACATGTGTGACGTAGATGAAACAGATGCATAAGTATTCATCTTTCCACGATAAAAGATAGTTTCCTCAGGCTGTTCAATTATGTATCTAAATTCGTCTGCGTCTCTCCCAAAAGCCTTCTCAAAAAATGGTCTCCTAGGACCTACCACACCATGAGTCGCATGTAGGATACACTGTATGCCTCTTAATTGCGTCTTTGTCCAATTTGGTCCTATGTATTTTCGATCCTTAGCATCAAGAGGAACGAATTTCATAGGAAACGAATAAATACTCAAACCCAGCTCATCGTTCAACTCAATATTTATCTGTAGTCTCCTATAAAAGTCTTCCGGGGTGTCATCAAAGTTGAACAATATAAAATTGGATAGGTGTCTGATTCCGTATTTGTGTGCAAGGCGTATCTTCTCTGTATATAGCTTCTCGAATTTGATGTTGTCAAAAGCTATTCGCAAAGGTTTAAGGGGTAACTGAGTCAGGAGTTCCAGCTTCTCTTCTGTTAGTAGTCTTGCATCAACTCCCTGGTTGAAATCCACATAGCGTTGTGCTTTACCAAACACAGCCCCTTTATAGAATCCACACCTCTTGATCTCTTTCACTATGCTAGGAAATTCGTCGGAAGCTAAAACATTGTTATCGAGCAATATTAGATCTTTTTTATTGGGGTCTATCTGTTTTTCTAGGGGTATGAAGGGAACAAATTCTGGTTCCAACCTAGGTACAGCGCAGAAGTGACAGCGATTTGGACATCCTTTGGTCATATAACCGATACTAGCATTGTTAGTATAGTATTCATATACGCCGTTAGTCAGCTTGTAATCTGGTGCCAATCTGTCTACTTCATCCCATAGTCCGAAGCGAGGCTTTATGCCTGTTTCATTTTCAACGTCCTTTTGTAATAGAGATGCAAGAATTCCCCCAACTTTTATATTCTTATTTTTTTGCTTGTTGCGCTGGTAGAATTTGATCGTTTCTATAGTTGTCTTCCATTGATAAGTAAAGAGTGTAGTGATATAGATTGTATCCCACCCTTGATCTCTCAAAGCGGCGTTTGTACCTCTAAAAAAAATGACATTATCACCACGCTCTTTATGATATGTCGAAATCTTCATCAATCCGAGAGGGGGATACTTAACTTTGTAATCAGGTTCTATCAGCAATACCCTTTTAGGTTTTTTCAGGTATATATTCAATGTACGAGGGGAATCATGATTCAAGGGCATATTTTTATACCCGTCTGACTTTGTATTCATTAGTTCAATTCCAGTTACTTCTGCCAGAACACAGAAAGTTAGAGAGAGAATTTCACTTGATGCTCGTTGCTCATCCTGTCCACAGTATAGTATATAGATTTAGGGTGATCTCGGTATTCGGCTTCCACAATTTGAAGAGCATCATTATATTCGATAAAACAGGGCATTTCCGTTTCCGCTTGCCGTCCGTTTATTAGTAGCAATAGTGATCTGAGTAGTACATAACCCAATGAACCTTTCAGATTTTCGTGGGCATCTTTCAGGAGACTTAATCCGTCTGGTGCTCCAGCTTTTTTAGCATGCCCACAGAGGAACTCCATTACAGGGCCAAATAGGTGTTGATCAATAAGCTTACTCAGGCAATCCTCTGGGTAATTTTGGGATAGTAGGCTATGATAGTAGGTAGTCAGTTCCTTTGCTAGTATAAGACCTTGCTTAGTGAATCTGTAACTTCGTCTGCCTTCTTTTGTTAAGAGTCCGAGATCAACCAGCCATTCGAGTCGTGGAATTGATATCTGTTCACGTCTGGAGCCAGAACCTTGTGTCTCAATCTTGACTTCCGCCTGTTTTGCGATCAGGTTACTAAGTCTCGCTATCTCACTCATCTCTTGTTGATCATCACTACTAACAACCGAGCTACTGAAGTACGACGCCATATTATCCAAGGCTATTGGCATTAAATTACCAGCATCTAGATATGTGAAGGTGGCAGTGCCAAATTGATCAACCCATTGCTCGAATATAGGTATCATAAAATCCCCATCTACCTTTAGGATAGCGTGGATAAATAATACCTTTTGCATTTTAGTTAGTACTAGCGGACTTAAGGTTGATATTGCCTTTCCTTCCCAAATAGCAACTTCATCTCTCGGTATGAACCCAAGTAACAACGTGTGACCTAGTTCGGTTAGACCAAAGCTTTCGTCGACAACCTCAATTTTTCTTGGAAAGGGCTGAAAATATTCCTCAACAGCATCATGCGAGAGCCATCCTGTTTGGTTGATGGTGTTGAAGGCCCACCAGTACTGCAACTGTGTATTAATAGTCCCATGTCCCGAAGGTATCTCCCCTGTCTCTTGTGCCTTAGGAAGTCCATTTGAGGCTAACCACTGCTCAAATTGTGAGCTGTACGGAACTTGAACTGTTGATCTTATGTGATCTCTCATCCTTTCGACGAAGTCATCTGAATAGCCATTGCGGCGAATCCAAACCGTCGCCAGTTTGATGTAACCGATCTTTTCCCACGACTTTCTCGAGCTACGTAGCCATTTTGGCTTTGCCATTATTCCCCTCTATAAAAGCTATGCTTCAAAACCACCATGTGCACTGATACGTGGCCTAACTTCTAAGGCAAATACGCGTGGGGTATTGGAATCTGATACTGCTACATAACCTACCGGGAGTTCCCTTATTAAGTCTTGGAATTTTAAAGATCTGGTCTCGTCTTTCACATCCTCTGGGAGGGGTGATTTTAAATTGCCAAGGATAGATTCAATATCTGCTTGCGAAACAAGTCTATGAATAAAGAACGTTTCAGTCTGAGACATGACTGTGGCATGAACTGCTCTTGGTTGCTGTGTAGTTCCTAAGAAGGAGAGGCCGAAATTCCGCCCTTCTTTAATTAGCTTTATTAATGCTTCGGTGGCTGCAGTCTTTGCATCAGCGGGGAGAATTGTTTGAATTTCATCAATTACAACCCATGTCTTAGGAATATAATGTGCGATAGCATTCTGTTTAACCTCCCTTTCATCTGGAGGCATACGAACGTTTAATAGTAGATCCTTTATATTTTCTGATGTCTCAGCACGCTCAGCAACAATGCGTCGTGTCAAGACTGCGACTAAAACTGTACGCAGGTCCTCTGGAAGCCTATTTAGCAGAACAATAGATAATGTTCCGGGCCTTATTATATCGCTTAGAGGGGTTCCGCGAGCGGAAAAAACAGGGTGTGTGGCGTAGGAATGAAGGCGTTGCCGTACGGCCCTTATGGTGTCTTCCCTGAAGAAACCTTCGTCAGCTTCTACATCACCCATTGAGCAATCAAGGAGATCTTGAATGCCATATTGAGTTTTTGCTTCATGGACATTCTCATTATTATCATGCCAGCCCAACACTGATACCTTATTAAATAGCTCGGTTAAGTACTGACCACGGATATCTCTGATGACATCGAAACCTGTCAAAGCAGCCCAGTCATCCAGAGTAAAGTCCGCAACTTCCAAATATAGATCTTTATAGTTAGATGGATACAAAGGTGACCGATATCCAGCGGGAACCCATACTTGTACATTCAAGGGTATAGACGGTATATCCCATTTGCCGAGCAATGCGGTTTGATTATTTAGTTCATCAGAAGCATTATTAACCTGCTCTAAGGGAATGTACGACCATTGAAAAATGTTCAAAGGATCAAAAAGAATGATGGCTCTATCGCGTTTGATGTTGGAAACGGGTGAGTCATATGCTGTCGACAAACCCTCCACTATGGCCCCAAGAGTGTACGATTTCCCTTGCCCTCTCCTGCCAACAATAGAGATAACCTTTTCCTTAGAAACATCAAATTGAACAAGACGACGTCTTCCGTATTCGGCAAGCTCGCCCATTAGTATCCATTGATCGCTTAGATTTCCGTCTCGGCCGAAATGTACGAACCCATTATGAGTGGGCAGTTCTGGAAACAAGCCATATTTTTTTGTCATGGCAGATATGAAACTTCTCTACTAAGTTTAACCAAGGACTTTACGTGCGAATACAGCATCAACGAGAATGTAATTATTAGCTACCTTCGCTTCTTGATACGCATCATTTGCGGTAGATGCTAGGTTCTCAATAACCAGTCGTGGAGCTTTAGTTTCTTCTTTCTCATTTAGCTTCTTAATGATTTCATCAAGCCCATCGGAAGTAAAGGGGATAAGTTCTGGAGTCGTCCTCGACTCCAGGCTGAACTCGCTGATCATTGAATTCGCTTTTTCCAGGTCCTTGAGATTCCTAAGAACGCTAAGGGCAAATTCCTTCAAGTCACTTTCTTCACGAGTGACATCTTTTAGCTCTATAATAGCTTGATGTAGTGTCGAGAGTGTTACCCCTAATCGATTCAGTATATCATCTGGAACCCTTAGCAATTCAGGGATAGCATTCATACCACTTCCAAAGATCGCCAAAACAAAACCTGCATCTGAGTTACTTTGATCCGCCAATGATTTAAATCCAAAATGAATCTCGCTCCTTTTCTTCTTAACGTCGTTTAGTTCATGGGCTTCATCGATTAGAAACACAATCCCCATATTTGTTGCCTTCTTCGACAAGATACTAATGTTAAGTAATGTGTCCACCATGTCTTGAACGGTTTCTATATTATGATTGACGCCTAGGTTTACACTAGATACTTTTTCACCGCGTAGCCAATCCCACGCTTGGGACGTTGGCCTCCCCTCTCTCAAGAAATTGTCTGCCATAACAACCGAGAGTGAGTATCTCAGGTTTGCGTCACCAAGCTTAAATTCATTTTCCATCGACTTTGCAAGGTTCCCCGTTCTGTTTGCGGGGAGTTTGTCAAACTCGACAACGATGTATCGAAGATAATGTTCCCCTATAGCATCTATCATCTTTCTATGAATATATCCCCAATTGTTAGCACGCGAGTTAGTATCATCCCAAGGAGCCAGCTGCATTTCTATGGGATAGACTTTATATTTGTTGGGATCACTCTGAAATAGAGTCCTCAGATGATTCAGTGTGTGAGTTTTTCCAATGCCCCAACGACCTATCACTCCACACTTTGGAACTCCTTTGGTGTTAAGGTCGCTATTAATCCTATTAAGCAAACGTATTTCGGGATCCTTGTTTCCGAAAAACCAGTGAGCGTCTTCCCTCTCGTCCACTCTCAATAATTGTCTATTCAGGCAACAATACTCGTAGAATTCCATGTTCTTTATTTCCATCTTTCACCTCCCAAACCAGGGCGCCCATTCCAGAGATGTTTCGCTCTTCCCTGGAATGTAGTCTGTCCCTATTAGCTCAAGCTCTTCTACAACCTTTTTCCCGGCTCCAAAACCGTTTACAACCAATCCTACTTCATACATCCTAGAACCATGCGGTGTGAGGTTGGCTGAACTCAGCAAGGCGAAACCGAATGGTTGGCATCGACAAACATAGACCTTCGCATGAACGCCATTATTATAGTAGAGTGTCAGCCAAGGAGCAATCCTTGACTTTAACATGTTAGCAGCTTCAATATTGTTAGCTTCCTTCTGTGGACTTCTCATAACAACGACGGTCTCAATTTGATATTTTTCGATAAAATCTACGATATCACTAAGGGTGATAGGATCGCTAGCTACTGAAGCCACCCATGGGCTAACTATCACAAGTCTACGAACTTCTACGGCGCTAAAAACTCGTTCAAAGAATTCGATATGCCCTTGCTCATAGGCAACCTCTAAATATTTTTCTTGCCAATGTGAATTATTTGGCATCTTGCTACTCTACTTGTTATCTGGAGATACTATTGCAGGTTTGATAATATAAATAATACATTAACTTTCAAAGTCTATATAGTCTTAATATGTCTCCTTAGACAGTGTCTGCAGGAGATTCTTCAAGATACTTACTATTGATATATCAGGATTTTCATAGCATAGATCTAAGCATTTGACCATGCTCCTCACTAGAAAACGTGGTGTCACTTTTTCTCCAAGTTCAACTACGCAACATTCTACAAAAGAATCTATCTTTTTATCTTGTGTCCTTGGGTCCCCGCTCCAATCATACGCTTCTAAGTATGTGTCCTTTATCATGAAAGCTAGTTCAACCAACTCTGAACGGTCCAGGTTTTGCATAAATGTTGTTTGACGTCCTAGAGTCTTCCCGTCAAGATTATGGTCTGGCAGGTGATCGAAGAAATATGGCGTGGTTGCATAGACAAAATATGAATAAGGAGTCGTGCCAGCAGCATTAGCCAGTCTGTTAAGATTTTGAAATGCCTCTATGAGTCGCGTAGTTCCGTATATAGAGGGTATAGTTTCTGCTTCATCAAACAGAATCACTAGGCCTCCTAGTCCTAGCTCACGAATCATCCTGTTTAAGTCTCCAAGCATCTCTAACGCATTACCGGATGTGATTACATCCGGCAAATTTGATTGTCTCGCTTCCAGCGATGATCCCATATCGCCATACATCCAGCTTAAAACTTTTTCTGCTAGTATATAATTATTTCGATTCATTGCGTCGAAGTAGATGATAAGTGCCTGTTTAAAAGGACGGCTGATTTTCAACAATGACCAAGGAAGTTTGCCCGTTGTGCCATAACTATAGTATTTTCTTATGCTGTCTGCCCATCCTTTTAAAATCCACTCTAGAGCGGGGTGGTCAAAACAATCCTCTGTCCTTATATTCTTCACTATATGCTGGTAGACTGTTCTTAAATCATAAAGGGGACATTCACGTGGGGTCAGTGTAACGAAGCTTGTTGCAAATTTCTGTTGAAATGCGTATTCTTGTAATATTCGGAGCGTGAGTGATTTCCCCGTACCCCAGTCGCCGCTAATAACTCTTAGAGCAGATTCTCCTCTTGAGACTTTATTTAGTTCTTGCTGAATCTCTTTCAGAATATTGTGACGTCCTACAGCTAGTAAAGTAGCCCCACGTATTGGAGAAGTGCCATACCTCAATGCATCTATAAAAGATTGGGCGAGGCCCTTGTTCATTCTAATAGCCTCTTGGAGCTGCAGTCTTTTTTTTATTTTTTCAAGATCTTCAAACTGTGTCATAGCCTATATTCTGCGAGTTTCAATTGTAACTATGCACTCTCAATGTCGTCCTCAAAACTAATTTTGTCTAGCAAGATATCAAATAGTTTTACATTTCGATCTTCTTCGAGACGGTCGAGGACATATATTAGAGGTATGATAAATGAACGTATTGATTTATTCGCAATTGTGTCAGTGAACTTTTTCATAAATACTTCTATGTCTTGGTAATTAAGATAGTCAAATGCATCCCATTCGTAAGCCTTAGAATGAATATCAACGACTTTTACGGCTAGCTCTTTTAGTTCTTCAGAATTTAGAGGCCTTAAATAAATTATCGGTGATCTCTTGCTAACCATTTCCAGCTCATAGCTCACTACATTGCGGATACGAGTCCAAAGAGCAGGATATGATTTAGCTCCACGGTCTGGATCTTGTAGAAACTTAGGTGTAGTAGCGAATAATATATACATACCCTTGTGTGCATCTGTATTGTCTAATAACTTTCTAATGTTCTGATTAGCATCATCACGTCGCTTAGATTGTGTAAGCGATGTTACAGCTTCGGCTTCATCTAACATAATCACTAGACCCGCATAATTTTGAGCGATAAAAATCAGAAATGACCCAAGTATCTCTGTAACATTGGTGATCTTTATTGAATTTCGGACCCCCATCCTTTTCAAAGCTGGGCTTACAGTATCTCCTTGTAGCCACCCTGCCACGTTTGATAGAACCTCCCGATGCATTAAGAGGTCTCCCTGCGCATGCATTACACATGCGCGTAATGCAGCTCTGAAATCGAGCGAAGGTGATAGCCGGCTGAGTTCAGCTCCTATTTCATCAGCCGAATGGTAAGGAAAAGTGGATGCCCAAGAATCCAGCATTGACTCTAGAGTTCCACCATTTGGTAGAGTAAGGCCACGAATTACTCGTTGAAAAACCACCTCAAAGCGGTCTAGCGGAGCATCTCTTGAGTGCAGCTCGACGTATGAGATAATAAAATTCAGTTTCAGCGCATTTTCTTGTAACATCAGTAAAAAATGCGTCTTTCCTCCTCCCCAAGGTGCTGCGATAAACCGAACTTTTGAGCCGCCCTTCACGATATGACCTAAGTCATCATTAATTGAGTCTAACCATAAACCACGTCCTATCGAAAGTTCACGTAGGCGACAAGGAGGTACCACGCCTACTTTATAAGCCTCCACAATTCTCATAGCATCAAATTGTGATATTTCATTATCTAACGACATAAAAAACCTTTCATCGGGGGCAGATATCCCGGCTTTATTGGCAAGAGTGCTGTAGATCCATGGCTTTGCGTCGCAGCCTTTCAACGAGTTTGCCTTTGTCGGAACCGTTTATTCGGTTTTTGCTTCTGATTCTGCGTCTTCCTAATACTGCTTATACACCTAAATGTTACTAGTGTTAAGCTAGCTATCTGTTCACGAGTGATCATGTCACGAAATGGCGTTACGTTTCCTTCGTGCCACGGCGATATTTGGCAGACCGTCAACATGATACCATCCCTGTCGCCCTCCCCACAAGAAGCGCAAGCCTCCTGCCATTACGTTAAGAAAGCGATCAGTAGTCCCGCGCGGTAGCGGAGCCGATGACGTCAAAATCTACAAGTTACATCTCTGAATCATCCTTGCCAATCTTTAAAGCCACCTAGTCAAAAATCGTGCTGCACTCCAAAAGCTCCACCGGTACCCCTACCTCACGCTCGATGTCAAGGTAAACCCTCCCCGTAATGTCGCGACCCCACCCTCCCAAACTGAAAGGGGATGATGGGATGACTATCAAGTCAGGTCTCTCTCCATTCCCCTTCAAATATTCCCTTATGAAGTCAATGAAGTCCTGAACCACAAGGAGATCGCCCATAAATATATTCCCCCCTAAGAAGCTATTCTGAGGGACCCCGATATCTATCCTTAGATTACCGAAGAGGTGGCTTTCAGTGAGCAACTGCTCAAAGGCGGGCTTTACCAGAGCAGAGGACAGGAAAAGAACGTGTTTCGCATTACAGGAATCGATAACCCCTCTCAGACTCTCCAGATAGCTCAGCCTGAGTCCCGTGCCCCTAAAAATTACCCCCAGGTGATGGTCAGTCTCCCTGGAGTAGGGATAGCAGAAATCCTCCAGATTAACGCTTAGCTCAATGGGCTGGCCCTCTCTTTCAACGGTAAGAGAGGCCTCACCAATCTCACTGTGTTGAAGGACAGAAAGAAGGTCCCGTGCCTGGGGTCGCGAGGATACGACAATGCTACCGACCTTTAAAATCTGGTCCCCTTTCTTCAAACCCGCCCTGGCAGCAGGGGAGTTTTTCACCAAGCCAATAATCCCAGGCAGGTTTTTACGCCCCTTACCGAGATTCTCCTCATACATGCTGGGCATAACCACGATGGGGCAAGCAGTACTATTCCTGAGAATTCTAACGATGGAGATGACCTTTACCCAAACCTCGTCGAGGTCAAAGAGTTCCTCCTGAGAGAAGTACGTGGAGTAGCCGGGAAGGTTGACCTCCACCAGATGAGCGTCGTTGTGGTCAGCGTAAGCCACAGTATTTGACAGGTCGTCAAGCATTTCACAAAGGGAATCTACAGGCCAGGGAACGATGACCAGAGCATAGGGAATCCCAGCCTCTTTGAGCAAAGGCAAGGACTCAATAGCGACCTGCGGGTTTTTGCTTTTCATCAGCATTGTGCGGCGCGAAGGAGAGACGCTATTAAGAGAGAGATAGAGATACACTGGCTTTAACCTCTCCAATTGAGAGATGATTTCAGGGGTTAGATACTCCCCATTTGTGGTTATGCGAAACACTTTCGAGCTCTTCTCCCGAAGCAACCGAAGTACCTCGAGAAAATGAGGATGGATAATAACCTCATAAATGTCACCCAGGCTTGGAAATAAACAGGATTCCGCCTTGGGGAAGAAATAGTCAAGTCTTGTCTTCATCTCCTCGAATTCTTCGCCGGGTGGCCTCCGCAAGTTGCCTAAGGCTAATGAGGGAGGATTACCCTTATTGCAGCAGAAAATGCAATTGCAGTTACACCGTGACCCTGCATAGCCAAAGATCTCAGTAGGGTCACAAGCAGAGGGAGAAAGCCAATCCTTAAGATTCTTCAGCCGGAAGCCATCCACCTCGACCACCTCCCCATCCTTCTCGAGGTCGACCATAGACAGGAGGCTCTCCAGTTGCTTCTTGATGAGCTCTATCCTTGGTTCGTATAAAGAGGCATTCCTGATATCTTGAAAGGAATTCATACCACACCCCTCAGCCACTATTGAAGCGGACGTTCTTCGAAGAAATCCGATGTTTCCTGCTCTTGGGGGAAAATCTTGTGAATAGTCCTGCGATCCCGGAGCAGCTTAAACCCATCGAGCTTCACCTCACGCTGCCCCTCCACAGGGATAACAACATTCAGGATGCTCTCCAGTTGCGCCCTGATCATCTCCAAGAGAGGATCCCTAAACACAGAGTCCGTTTTTTTTTCGAGTTTATAGCGGAAAATATAATCTGCCATCCACCAAATCACCTCCCCTTAAAATCGGGCTTGCGCTTCTCAATAAAGGCTATCATACCCTCTTTTCTGTCCTCACCACTCTCCACCGTGTTTATGAGAGCCATCATCTCAGCTTCATCCTCAGCGCTCATCTTCCGCTGCTTCAGGAGCTTGTTGAAGATAGCCTTGGTGGCGCTCACGGCAAGCGGCCCATTCTCAGCTATCTCTTGAGCTAAAGCATAGGTTTTAGCGGGCAATTCCTCTGTTGGAACCACGTGATTCACCAGGCCAACCTCCTTTGCCAACTGGGCATCGATAAATCTTCCAGTGAAGAATATCTCCTTTGCTCGGGCCATCCCCACCACATTGACCAAGCACTGGGTACCAACAGGCCAATAGACACTGCCCATCTTAACTGGGTTTATCCCCATCCTTGCCGTATCAGCAGCGATGCGAATATCACAAGCCGCAGCAAGGTCGCACCCGGCGCCCACAGCAGCACCGTAAATCATGGCAATACCTGGTTTGGTACAGGTGATAATACTCCCCCTGGCATAGTCAAGTGGATTGCCTTTTTGCGCCATCTCGTCTTCGGATATTGTTATTCCCCCCCTCAGATCCATCCCGGCACAGAAGGCTTTCTCCCCCACACCCCTGAGTACCACAACCCTCACATCGCTATCGTCGTTTAAGGCATGTAGTGCATCACCCAGCCGATACATTAGCTCTACCGTCAGAGCATTTCGCTTCTCTGGGCGATTGATGGCGAGGGTGCAGATAGAGTCCTCTTTTTCTATCAGAAGCACTTCTTCAGCCATAAGCCCCTGTTTCCACCATCCTCAAAGGTTATGCCAAAAAGCTTATCGCAGTCCAGCTAGCGTAGCTAACTTCAGCGACGGGATGCTGAACCATAAATCCCTGGCAATCCGGCCCCTAGCCCTATATCACCTACCCTTGAAATCAGCCTTCCTCTTTTCCATAAAAGCGAGCGTCCCCTCCCTGAAGTCCTCGCTCCGCGCAACAGCATCTCTGGCGGCTTCGATCTCAGCCTTGTCCTCAGCACTAATCTCCTGATACTTGAGAAGCTTGTTGAAGATAGCCTTCGTGGCGCTCACCGCAAGCGGGCCATTCTCAGCGATCTCCTGAGCCAGAGCATAGGTAGTGGAGAGCAATTCCTCCTCAGGAACCACATGATTCATCAAGCCAATCTCCTTTGCCGTTTGGGCATCAAAAAATCTGCCGGTGAAAAATAGCTCTTTTGCCCAGGCTACCCCTACCACATTCATCACGCCCAGGATGCCACCGGGCCAATACACACCGCTGATCTTAACCGGGTTTATCCCCATCCTTGCCGTGTCAGAGGCGACGCGGATGTCACAAGCACATGCAAGGTCACACCCAGCGCCCAGGGCGTTGCGATATATCATGGCAATAACCGGTTTGGTACAGGCGGCAATGCTGCCTCTGGCGTACTCCAGTGGATCGCCCTTTTGCATCTTCTCGCCTTCGCTAATCTGTATTCCTCCCCTCAGGTCCAGTCCGGCGCAGAAGGCTTTCTCACCTGCACCCCTGAGCACCACCACCCTCACGTCGGTATCATCATTTGCGGCATGGAGAGCATCACCGAGTCGATACATTACCTCCGTTGTAAGGGAATTTCGCTTCTCCGGTCGATTGATGCTAATGGTGTAGATATGGTCTGCCTTCTCTACAAGTACAACTTCTTCAGATACAACCTCTTCAGACATGACTCCTCCTTTCTATCATTATGTTAAGAAACTTATGAGCAATCCTGCTACAGCAGCGGAGCCAATGACGCCCGCAACATTTGGCCCCATAGCGTGTGGCAACAGGAAATTCTCGGGATTCGCCCGCTGCCCCTCAACGTGAACCACGCGTGCTGCCATCGGGACTGCGGAGACGCCAGCGGCACCGATAAGAGGGTTGACCTTCCCTCCGGTCAACCAGCACATCAGTTTCCCGAGAAGAACGCCGCCCGCCGTCCCGAAGGCGAAGGCGAAGATCCCCAAAGCAAAAAGCTCCAGAACCTTTACGCTCAACACCGCCTCAGCGCCCATCATTGAGCCCACGCAGACACATAGGAAGATAGTGACGATGTTTATCAGCGTTCCACCTGCCGTCCTCGCCAGCCTCTCGACAACACCGGACTCGCGGAGGAGATTACCAAACATCAGCATCCCGATAAGTGGCGCCGCCTTGGGCAACAGTAGAACGACAAGTATGGTGACCGCTATAGGGAAAAGGATAAGCTCCAGCTTGGATACACAGCGCGACTCCTCCATAACGATGGCCCTCTCCCTTTTGGTGGTGAGGAGC
Source organism: uncultured Dehalococcoidales bacterium (assembly GCA_964443325.1). Classification (GTDB taxonomy): domain Bacteria; phylum Chloroflexota; class Dehalococcoidia; order E44-bin15; family E44-bin15; genus DAOUVR01. The sequence goes on along the minus strand of CAYUCL010000022.1, from coordinate 16,193 downwards.
CGCATTATCGGGGGCTGGATAATTGGCACCATAGCCATATAGGAATATGCAGCAATGGCCACCGGACCCAGTAGATGGGGGGCAAGCAGAGCCGAGGTATAGATCGCCGTGGGGCCATCGGCGCCCCCAATGATGCCGATGCTTCCTGCCTCCGATAGGGAAAAATCCAGGGCGAGGGCGCCAAAAAGGGCGGCAAATATGCCTATCTGAGCTGCGGCGCCAAGGAAAAAGGTCTTGGGATCGGCCAGTAGGGGAGTGAAGTCGGTTAAGGCTCCAATGCCAAGGAATATTATTGGGGGGAATATCGCCAACTTTACCCCTAAGCCAAGGTAGTAAAGAAGACCGCCTAGCTCTGCCTCAGAACCTGTTAGCAGCAGTCCAGTAACGGGGAGATTGGCCAATATGACTCCGAAACCTATGGGCAATAATAGAAGGGGTTCATATTGTTTCCTGATCGCCAGGTATATGAGCAGACCGCCAACCAGAAGCATCACCACGTTGCCCCAATACAGATGGGCAAAACCGGTGAATCTAAAGAAGTCTAGAATTCGCTCTAGCACTCTCTATCCCTCGATATCGACCAGTGTATCTCTTCTTTTGACGTACTGGCCCTCCGTGACAAGTATTTCCTTGATTTTTCCATCTTGGGGAGCAGTTATCTCATTCTTAATCTTCATTGAGTCCAGTATGAGCAAAACATCGCCTGCTTTCACCGAATCGCCAACCTCAACATTGACGGAGACGATAGTACCCGGCATTGGAGCTCTAACCACCATTTTACTTATCCTTTCTAATCAAAATAGAAAATCTTCCTCTTCATCAAACGATGGTAACCAGGCGGTCCGTCCTTCTAACATATGCGCCTTCGGAGATATGTATCTCCCTCACCTCTCCATCTTTCGAAGCCTTTATCTCATTCTGAATCTTCATCGACTCCAGTATAAGCAACACATCACCAACCTTCACACGGTCACCAACCTTGACCCTAATAGAGATGATAGTACCCGGCATGGGGCATGTGACAACCTTTTCTGCTCCAACCGGCGGTAGCTGCTCTGCTACCGTCGTTTTTGGCTGTGGAGGTCTCTGTACTACCGGTGATGTTGCCCGTGGTGACGTCTCTTGGCTAATGATGGTAACCAAACGATCCGTCCTTCTAACATATGTACCCTCGGAGATATGTATCTTGCTCACCTCCCCATCTTGTGGAGCCTTTATCTCGTTCTGAATCTTCATTGACTCCAGTGTGAGCAGCACATCACCAGCCCTTACCTGATCACCAACCTTAACCTTAATGGAGACGATAGTACCTTGCATAGGGGCAGGGACAACCTTTTCAACAGCGCCCCTAGGTCTAGGAGGCTCTACCACTAGCGGCGCGTCCTGCTGGAACACGCCTGCAGCAACTGGGGGTGTTTCGACTGCCGAAGTCGCTTCCGTAGATTCGGCTATTTCAGTTTCCTTTTCGCCGACTCTCGCCACCCGCTCCAATAGTGTGGATAAACCCATAAAAACCAGGGAGATCAGAATAAGTGCTCCCAGCGCCATGCCGGTTAATTCGAGAGCAAAAGCTATATCACCCATTGTCACCTATCATAAGGGGATATTGCCATGCTTCTTAGGCGGCATTCTGTTAACCTTTTTCCTCTTCAATATCTCTAGAGCCTGGAACAAACGCTTTCTGGTCTCCGCTGGCTCGATTACATCCTCAAATGATGGGCCCTGAGAAACCGCTAATAGGGGATTGGCCATGCCATCGCGATACTCCCTTATTTTCTCCTCCATGGCTTTCTGGGGATCCTCCGCCTCAAAAATCTCCTTACCGTAGAAAAGCATTACCGACTCCTTTGCACCTACCACCCCGGCCTCCATCAGAGGCCAGGCCAAGACATAGTCCGTTGTCAGCCCTGGCATGACGCCCATCCCCAGATTCCCCCCTCCATAAGCCTTGCGTGTAATAATCTCAACCCTGGGAACCGTCGCCTCACAGAGAGCATAGAGACACTTGGCACCGTGACGGATTATCCCGCCATGCTCCTGCTCTGACCCGGGTGCATAAGCCGATGTATCCACAAATATGACTATTGGGATGTTAAAACAGTCGCAGAATCTTATAAATCTGGCTTGCTTCCAGGAGCTTTCGCAGGTCATCGCTCCACCGTATATCATCGGCTGATTGGCCACAATCCCTATGGTCTTGCCCCCCAGGCGCCCAAAGCCGACAACGATCTCCCCGGCATATTCAGGCTTTACCTCGAAGAAATCCCCATTGTCAACAACGCGAGTAACCACTTCATGCACGTCATAGGGCTTTTCTGGGTCTTCAGGTATGACCTCGTTGAGCTCAGGGACCAAACGATTTGGATCGTCGCCTGTATCCACTACCGGCGGGTCTTCATCACAGCTCAAAGGGAGAAAACCAATCAACTTCCTTATGTTTGCAAGGCATTCATCCTCAGTTGGCGTCCTCATATCAGCGACTCCGGACACGGCAGCATGAATTTCCGCTCCGCCGAGATCCTCCTTAGTGATATCCTCTCCAGTCACCGACTTAACAACACGGGGCCCAGTGATGAACATATGGCTGATTCCGTCCACCATGAAGATGAAATCCATGAGCGCTGGCGAATAGACGGCGATGCCAGCACAGGAGCCCAAAATGCCCGCAATCTGCGGTATAACTCCTGATGCCAGGGTATTAGGTAGAAAAACGGAGCCCCCGTGCTTCTCGAACATTAGCGCACCGGTTGCCAGTGCCGCCGTCATTCCACCGCTACCACGACCACCTTCCCCACCGAGCCGAGGTATTCGTGCCCCCGGCGAATCGTGAAGCCCAATAATGGGGACCCTCGCCTGCGTGGCCCTCTCTAACGCTCTATACATCTTATTCCCATGGAAGCCACCTATTGAGCCCCCCATCACCGTAGCATCCTGGGAGTAGACATATACCGGCCTCCCATCTATCGTGCCATGACCAGCCACGATGCCATCTCCCGGAGTATCTTCGAGATGTCCGTAAAGCCTGCCGAACTCAACTAAGCTTCCGGGATCGAGCAGTCGGTCGAGCCTCTCTCGAGCGGTAAGCTTCCCCGATTGGTGCACTTTCTCTATTTTTTCTGGACCTCCGCCCAAGGCTGCTTTCTCTTTAAGCTCCCTGAGCTTCCCAATCCTCTCATCCATCAGCTCACCCATTTTGGAAACCTCCCTCTTTCAAATATTAGCTATCCTGGCTTTGTGCAATGGTACATCCCGCTTGAGTCCTTGAAATTATATCATATCTCTCTTTAGCCTGCATAAGTTTCGACGCCCAGAATGCGCAGGATTAGACACCGTCTAAACCACCGGTTCAACACTTTATATATTTACTACCATCGACCACCCTTAATAACAGCAGCGCAGGTCATGATAAAACTCACCGTGACATTTCCTACCCTTTAACCACACCAATAGGCCTTGCCTTAGCCACTTTGCGAGATATTCCCGCTTCATGGGTTACCTGCACTACTTGGGCAACATCCTTATACGCCTCCGATGCCTCCTCGGCAAGCGAGGACATGCTACCCGCTTTGACCGTTATCCCTTTTTCAGCAAGCCCCCTGGCAATATCGACGCCCCGTAGACTTCTCTTCGCTGCGGAGCGGCTCTGCATCCTTCCTGCACCATGACATGTAGAGCCAAATGTCTCCGCCACTGCCTTTTCGGTGCCAACCAAGACATAGGAATAGCGACCCATATCGCCGGGAATGAGCACAGGCTGACCGATCTCAGCGTATAGGCGAGGGATATCGGGGTGCCCTGCAGGGAAGGCTCGTGTCGCCCCTTTGCGATGGATACAGAGTTTTAGCCTCTTCCCATCAATCTCATACTCCTCAATCTTGGCGATATTGTGGGTCACATCGTAGACCATCTCCAAGCCCAACTCTTCGCGGCTTGTACCAAACACATTGATGAAAGACTCCCTGGCCCAGTGAGCAATGCACTGGCGGTTGGTCCAAGCATAGTTTGCCGCACAGGCCATGGCGGCATAATATTTTTGCCCCTCAGGAGACTTTACCGGGGCACAGGCAAGCTGGCGGTCAGGAAGGCTTATCCCGTATTTCCCTACCGCTGTCCCCATAGTCACTAAATGATCAGTGCAAACCTGGTGACCCAGGCCCCGTGACCCGGTATGGATCAGGAGGAGCACCTGACCCACCCTTTCTATTCCCATGACCAAAGCGATAGCAGGCTCATAGATCTCCTCCACCGCTTCCACCTCTATAAAGTGATTCCCAGCACCTAGTGTTCCCAGTTGGGGTGCCCCCCGCTGCTTTGCCTTGGCGCTTACCTGTTCGGGGTCAGCACCCTCCATGCTGCCGTTCTCCTCGGTGACCTCCAGGTCCCTTGCCTCCCCATACCCCTTTTCCACAGCCCATCTGGCACCTTTTACAAGAACCTTATCCACCTCCTGTCGACTCAGCCTCAACTTACCTTCAGACCCTACCCCCGATGGGACATTGCTATAAAGAGCATCCATTAGCTTCTCTATTCTGGGTCTGACCTCCTCTTCGGTAAGGTTGGTACGCAGCAACCTCACCCCACAATTGATATCGAAGCCAACACCTCCAGGGGAGATCACACCATCCTCAACCCTGGTGGCAGCAACACCTCCGATAGGAAAACCATAGCCCCAGTGGATATCAGGCATGGCCATAGACCTTGAGACGATCCCAGGAAGGAAAGCTACATTGGCAACCTGCTCCAGGGCCTGCTCCCCTCGAATATGGGATATCATACTTTCATCGGCATAGATAAGCCCAGGCACCCTCATGCCTGCCTTGTAGCTCGTTGGGATCTCCCACCGATAATCGTCTATTTTCTCTAAGATTCCTTCCCACTGCATTCTCACCACCCCCTAAATATCAAAGAGCACCTGAACCCTGTAGCCACGCTCCTCCTCAATCTTCAGCATGTGGTAGGTAGCTGCCTTGACCGCCATCTTTATCTTGTGGCGCTCTGGATCGATCTTTTCGCCATAGCAGCTTGCCCTGAGTCTTGTCTCACTGAGTTCATCGATTTCAAATCTTGCAAAAAGCACATTCTCCACCTCGAAGAGGTAAATCAACTCATTGAGCCATGCTACCAGAAGGTCCTCCCGATTCTCCGCAGTGACCTCGGCCTCAGAACATACGGCGTCTGCCACATTGTCAAGATCGACCATCAGACTAAAAAGAGCATAAGCAGCATTGGCAAAGGCCTCTTTTAGGTCTGCCCCGTAGGCAGCAATACCAATGTCCGCCGTATGGTCGATAACCTCGAACCTCTTCTCCATATTTAGCGAATATTATACTAGAATGCCAACCCAAACTAAAGGTATCGAGAGTGCTATTTTGTCACCCTGAGCGATAGCGAAGGGTCTAGATTCTTCGCTTCGCTCAGAATAACAATTGTATGTTGCTAACAGTTTCGGTATCCCTCCTTGACAACCCAGCGTCTCTCTCCGATAATTCAGTTTGATAAAGTAGGAGGTAGCATGTGGCTAGGTTTTCCCTTATGCCCAAGAACGATAGGTTCTTTGACCTTTTCGAGGAAAGCGCCCGCAATTTTGTAAGGGCAGCTGATCTCCTTAAAGAGCTCATGGATAAATGCGAAGACGTGGAGGAAATGGTAAGGCAGATTTCGGAACTTGAGCACCACGGGGATAACATCACCCACCGCATAATGGCGGAATTACATGGCACCTTTGTCACCCCTATCGACCGCGAGGACATCGCCCAACTTGCCCACCGCATGGACGATGTGATGGACTTCATCGAAGCGGCCGCTATGCGCATGATGCTATATGATATTGAAAAACCTACGGAGAGGGCAAAGGAGTTGGCCGATATCTTGGTCAGAGTGACTTCCGAAACGAGTAAAGCGATACCACGACTGCGCCGCCGTAGCGAGCTGAGCCATATGAGAGAACACTGCATCGAGATCAATCGACTGGAGAACGAGGCTGATGATGTGAGACGCTCTGCCCTGGCAGAGCTTTTCCGCGATCGGGTGGAGCTTGTCGAGGTGATTAAATGGCAGGAGATCTATGAACATATGGAGAACGCAGTTGACAGCTGCGAGGATATCGCCGATATCCTCGAAGGGGTAATGATCAAGCGTGCCTGATCTCGCCCTGTTCGTTCTGGTCTTGGTTCTTGCTGTTGGATTTGCCGTTATTAACGGCTTCAATGACGCTGCTAATGCCATTGCCACCGTAGTTGGCACTCGTGTTCTCTCTCCCATCCGCGCTGTAGTCATGGCCGCAATTCTGAACTTCGCCGGGGCGGCTACTGGCCTCGCAGTAGCCATAACCATCGGTAAAGGCATCATCGACCCAAATGTTCTTAGCTATCAAGTCATGCTTGCCGCTCTCATTGCGGTGATTACGTGGGGTCTCATTGCAACACGCCTCGGCCTCCCAGTAAGCATAAGCCACAGCTTTATCGCCGGGCTTATCGGAGCTGGCATAGCCGCAGCAGGAACCACCAGCATTATCATATGGAGCGGATTTGGCAAGGTACTCTCTGCGGTGGCTGTTGCCCCAGTACTCGGCTTTGCCGCAGGACTACTGGTGATGATTTCCTTGATGTGGATACTGCGCCGCACTGCCCCGCTGAAGGTGGAAGGTGTCTTCAGCAGGTTGCAAATCCTATCCGCCGCCTTTATGGCCTATAGCCATGGCAAGAACGATGGCCAGATGCCTATAGGCATTGTCGCCATGGCATTGATGATCCACACTGGTAGCGAGTTTCATGTCCCTTTCTGGGTGATAGCCCTTTCCGCAACCGCTATCGCCCTTGGCACCGCCACCGGCGGCTGGCGCGTTGTCAGGACACTAGGCATGAAAATCACTGCCCTCCGTCCAGTTCATGGCTTTGCCGCCGAAAGCTCGGCCGCCGCGGTGATCGAGGTCGCCTCAGCCTTTGGCATCCCGGTGAGCACCACCCACTGCATAAGCTCAGCGATAATGGGTGTGGGAACCACAAAACGCCTCTCCGCAGTGCGCTGGGGTATCGCTGGGAATATCGTGCTCGCCTGGATCCTGACCTTCCCCATATGCGGCGCCATCGGCTGGCTGGCCGCCTCAATTTTTCATCTCCTATCGTGAAACTCTATAAAAAATGATAATTTCAAAAGGGAAGGGGAGACTTTTTGCTACAAAAAAGGTGACTACAGCGGACGTAAGCGAAAGGCCTAGTTACTAGTTCTCCAAGACCTCTCGCAGCACCATGAACTCTTTGAATCGGTCAACGGCATATTGGCAAGCGTCAAAGGCCTCCTGACGATTAGGAGCGGCAATGGCAACGACAGCGATGGTCTCCCCGACCTCGATCCTGCCCACCCTGTGGCAAATGGACACATCATCAAGCTGCCACTTATTGCGTATCTCCTCACCAACATCCCGAAGTTGCTGCTCCGCCATCACTTTGTCGCTGTTACATTCGGCATAAAGAACCCTGTTGCCCAGAGAAGAATAGCCCCTCAGCGACCCGATAAAGGTCACGATGGCGCCGTTAGTATCTCGTTTCACTCGATTTATGACAAGCTCGGCAAGGATGGGGTTTTCAGTTACCTCAAACATGCTCTCCATCTGGTGCAGCCTCTTCGGCAGGCTTGTTAAAAAGCTCCTCCAGCTCCTCACCCTCTATAGTCTCAATGGCTATCAACGCCTCCGCCAACTGCACCAACTTCGCCCTGTTCTGGGTGAGGATCTCCTTGGCAACGCCATAGGCATGCTGGAGGAGCTCCTGAATCTCCTCATCGATCTCCTCGGCAGTCTTCTCGCTGTAGTCCTTCTGCTCCGACACCTCACGCCCCAGAAAGACCAATTCCTCCCTTCGCCCAAAGGTACGAGGGCCCAACCTTTCGCTCATCCCATATTCCATGACCATTCCGCGGGCTATCTTGGTTGCCTGTTCGATGTCACTCTCGCTTCCAGTGGTCATTTCGCCAAAGATTAGTTCTTCAGATGCATGTCCAGCGAGCATGGTAGCCAGCATATCATTGAACTGAGACCGGGTCCACAGATAGCGATCCTCGGTGGGCAGCAGGCGAGTATAGCCTCCCATCTGGCCACGAGCGATTATCGAGACCTTATGCACTGGGTCGGCATTGGGCAGCATCCTTGCCACAAGGGCGTGACCCGCTTCATGGTGAGCAGTAATCTCCTTCTCTTTAGGGTTGATGATCCTGCTTCTCTTCTCGGGACCAGCGATCACCCGGTCTATGGACTCCTCCAGCTCGAGCAGACCAACTATCTTCTTACCACGTCTCGCTGTAAGGATGGCCGCCTCGTTTACCAGGTTAGCAAGATCAGCGCCAGAAAAGCCTGGCGTCTGCTTGGCAACAGTCTCCAGGCTAGCCGACTCATCCAAAGGCTTGTCCTTGCTATGCACCTCCAGGATTGCCTTGCGCCCCTTAATATCGGGCCTATCCAGCACCACTTGGCGGTCAAAGCGACCGGGCCGCAGTAGCGCCGGATCCAAGATGTCAGGACGGTTAGTCGCCGAAAGAACAATGACATTAGTAGAGGTATCGAAACCATCCATCTCCACCAGGATCTGATTCAAGGTCTGCTCCCTTTCATCATGACCGCCACCAATCCCCGCTCCCCGATGACGGCCCACAGCGTCTATCTCATCAATGAAGACGATGCAGGGGCTATTGCGCTTGGCCTGCTCGAAGAGGTCCCTTACCCTGGAAGCACCCACACCGACAAACATCTCCACAAACTCGCTACCACTTATGGAGAAGAAGGGGACACCAGCCTCACCGGCCACCGCACGACTCAACAGAGTCTTCCCCGTGCCTGGGGGGCCTATTAACAGCACCCCGCGAGGGATCCTGGCGCCCAAAGCGGAGAACTTCTCAGGTGTCTTTAAAAACTCGACCACCTCCTGGAGCTCCTGCTTCGGCTCATCTATTCCGGCAACATCATCAAATGTAACAACTGTTTGTGTGCTGGGAAAAAGACGAGCTTTGCTCCTTCCAAAGCTGAGAGCCTGATTACCAGCCCCTCGCGCTCGGCTGAAGATGAACCATATCAACCCGACAAAGAATAGCAAGGGCAGGAGGGTAGTAAGCAAAATGCCCCAGTCAAACCCACTCGGCTCTTTCGGATAGAGCTCCACGTTGTCCATATCGACTCCATGCGCCAACAGATAGTCATCAAGCTCCGTGGTGCTCCCTATGAAGTGAGCTTTTAGCATTACATCATCGCCAGCCATTGCATTAATGGTCTGCCCCTGTTGTACAATCCGGTCGATGTTGCCCTCAATTAGTGTATCATCTGCCAGTCTAACTGAGCCCGTTGTCGTCAGCGTTACCAAATCGTCAAGGGACCCAGTCGCCACCCCTGGAGAGCGCATGAACAAAGCGAAGAAAATCGCCCCCACCGCTACAATAACCACCACCCAAATTATCCACTTGCTAGGAAACTTTGAACCCATTCCCCTACAAACCTCTTTCTACCCTTATATTATACCAAAAAGCGCCAAAAACTTAAATGTACTCGTTCATATTATTGGTGACGCCTCATTACCGCCCAGTAATGACTGCTTCGCAGGCTCCCTGTAGTCTTTACCCACCTACTGGCTTGAGATGCATATCTGGGGGACACCCCCAGGCCCCCACCAAAAGGCAGTACTGTTTGTACTCCCTCTGCAACCTGCAAAGTAGGAGCGTTCAATTGAACGTCCCTACTGAGACAGGTAACTTCACTGGGGACAAGCATGACAATGATGGGAGGATGTCACCCACTTATATGAATCGCATCATAGGTGGTACTTTTCATTAGCATGATTTTCGATGCCGTTGCTCGCTACCATCTCGCTGTTGAGCAACTTTCCTTTCTCGGCTTTGCCTAAGTGCACCATTACGATGCCGTAAGAAATCATAACTAAAATTGTCTGCACAAGAAGGGGCAAGATATATTGCTCAGAACATCAAATGCGAAAAGGGAAAAGGGCCAGGGAACGAAGTTATCTCCCTAACCCTTGCCACTATGGCTTACGGCTCGTAATAGGTAATCACCAGTTTAGGGCGCTGGTCAGCGGTGCCCCAGTCTGAAGAGTAGAAAGCCTTATAGGCCTTTTCCATAGCCTCATTGGAATCCTTCAATAGTACCCCATGATTCTCAATGGAGCCATTGACCCAGCCTTGAACCAGGTCACCGATATTCCAGTATTCCCAATCAAGTGTTACAGCATCAGGCACAGTATTGATATCCTCTGGCGTTTCTGCACTATTAGGTTGACCCAACCAATCCATAGTATCTTCGTCCCAACTGCTGGTGACTCCATAGGCCCCAATAGGCGCAACTCCTGCGCCGACGGAATTAAGATAATACAGGCCTAGCTCAGCATCGGTTACCACTGCAGTAGTGGGAATTGAGCTGAGGTCAAACTGGAGGTATGACCTGCAAATATCGTTCCCAACCCCTGCTCCGGCAAACACGAATGGTTCAGAGCCATGAGTATTGCCGGGGTTGTCAAAATAAACATAGGTATCTTTGCCATCGGCGTCACCGGGCTGTATTGTAGACGTAGTCAGTTCAGTGTCTTCGAGTTCCGACTCATTGCATGCACAAGCACCATAAAAAATCAGGGCCACTCCAAGTAATACCAAAAACGCCCACTTACCCCATATATGCAATCTCATTGACCTTGTACCTCCTGCCTGCAACAGACTCACTAAACCCTATCACAATCTAGCTGACCCCGCATCGCTTGCCGCTGCCAGGAGAAACCAAGGCCACACGTGAATAGCCCGCAAAAGGACTTATGAAGCCACCGTAAAAAGAAAAAGGGCTGGGGAGAATAAAGTCAGCCCCCAGCCCTTCTCTATCACTGGCTAAGGGGCCGGGTCATAGTATATAATCACAAGTTTGGGGCGGCTGTTAGCGGTCGCATGCTCCGATGAGCGGAAGCTTTTACCCGCCCCTGGGGTCTCCTCATCGGCATCTATCAGCACCAAGCCATGGTTTGCAATGGATCCATCAATCCAGCCTTCGACTAGTTCAGGTTCGAGCTCCCAGAATACGAAGTCATTTGTCTCGGTGCCTGGAATCGAGGTGCTACCCTGGACGGCAGTATCGCAATTCGGCTTGTCGTCCCAGGTTATTGTGTTTTCCGCCCAACTGGCAGTGACTTGGTAAGCGCCAATCGTCCTCACGGCAGGTGACGTACTAAACTGATACCACAGGTGAAGTTCAGCGCCAATCAATACCGCAGTAGCAGGAATCTCCGGCAGAGCAAATCGGATGTATGTCCTGGCCTTATTGCCACTCTCATTGCCCGCGTCCACATAAGTCAGGTCTCCATTGTTTACTGTAGGTATCGAAGTATATACTGATGCGTCCTTACCCTCAACGTCATCGGGCTGGACAGTCACTGTCTGGGGTGGGGCAGGGTCGAGCTCCCAGTTGACGTACGTGGTCTCGCCAGCATTGACCGTTACCGTTCCTTCTTTGTCTTTATACCCAGCCAGGGTTAGCTTAATTGTGTGGTCACCTTCATCTACACCAGTGATGACGAAAGGGGTTATGTTCCCCGTATCTGTCCCATCGACGTAAACTGTCGCCCCTGCCGGGCTCGACTTTACATCGAGCGTGCCCACTGTCAGCACAACAGCAACGGTGACGTAGCAACTTCCTTCGTCTGTTCCCCCTTTACCATCATCAACAGTCACGGTCACTGTATATGTCCCCAAAGCACCGGCCACTGTCCAGTCAACCGTACTACCTGTTCCCGGGATAGCTGCCTCGCAGGGACCACTGTATCTCCAGCTATACGTAAGAGTGTCACCGTCTGGATCGCTAGCAACACAGGTCAGAGTAGAGATTTCTCCAGGGGCTAAATTTACTGGGTCTGCGCTGACGCTGATAATCTGTGGAGGATTGTTGCCAGGTGCGCAAGCGCCGGCGAAAAGCAACGCCACTCCCAGTATTATTGAGAGCGCCCATTTACTCCTTTTGGGTAATCTCATGACCTTGTACCTCCTTTATGCAACAGACTCGCCAAACCTTACCACAATTTAGCTAGTCTGGCAACGCTCGCCGTGGAGTGCAGAAGTCAAGACAACACAAGAATAGTCCGTCAAAGAGCCCGCGTAGCCTGAGAAGGGCTGGAGAATAAAGTCAGCCCCCAGCCCCCCTCCACCGTATCTTATGGAGCCTGGTCATAATAGGTAATCGCCAGTTTGGGCTCCATGCTTGGTGGGCTACCCTCTGAAGACCAGAAGCCCTTCAATGCACCCGTTGTGTCTTCATCATCATCAATAAGCGCCACGCCGTGATTGGCAATAGAGCCGTCGATCCAGCCTTCAACTAGCTCAGCCTCCAGTTGCCAAAATACGAAGTCATTTGCCTCCACATCTGGAAGCGAGGTGCTAGCCTGCACAGCAGAACTATGCGCCGGCTGGCCATCCCAGGTTATAGTGTTTTCCGCCCAGGCTCCAGTGACCTGGTAGGCGTTGATGGTTGTTACGGCAGGCGACGTCGTATATAAGTACCACAGGCCCAGTTCGGCTTCGGTCACTACCGCTGTCGCAGGCAAGGCCGGGAGCTCGAATCGAATGTAGCTTCTCGATTTCATACCACCGTCGTGGCCTACTTCAAGAGTGCTGGCATCCCCAAAGTTGACCCCAGGGGATGCATCAAAAACCCATGCGTCTTTGCCTTCAGCAGCGCTGGGTTGGACAGTCACCGTCTGCGGTGGGGCAGGATCGAGTTCCCAGTTAACATAGGTGGTCTCGCCAGCATTAACCGTCACCGTTTCTTCACGGTCCTTGCAGAATTCTTTACTGAGCTTTATTGTATGGTCACCTTCATCAATGTCAGTGATAACGTAAGGGGTTATGTTCCCCGTATCTGTCCCATCGATATATACCGTCGCCCCTGCCGGGCTTGACTTCACATCGATAGAGCCCGCTGTCACCAACACCTCTACAGTTACTGAGCAACTCGCTTCATCGGTTCCACCTTTGCCATCAGCAACAGTCACACTGACTGTATATGTTCCCTCTGTATCAGGCACCGTCCAGTTGACCGTGCTCACTGTCCCTACTATGCTTCCTATTGATGGACCACTGTAGCTCCAAGAATAGGTGAGCGTGTCGCCGTCTGGATCGCTGGCAATACAGGTTATGGTAGTGTTCCCTCCTGTGCCCACGGTTGGAGGATCGGCGCTGAGGCTAGTAATCTGTGGGGAACTATTACCAGGCGCACAGGCGCTGGCGAAAAGCAACGCCACTCCGACGAGTACTAGAACCGCCCATTGACCCCATTTGGGTAATCTCATGACTTTGTACCTCCTAAAATCTACATAAATTATGCCTTAGCAATGCAAAGACATTGACAGCGAAACCAAGGCACCACATAAGAACAGCCAACCAAACAGCCTATGGAGCTGTGTCAAAATAGGTGATTACCAATTTGGGGCGCCGAGTTATCTCAGTGTGATGTGAGGAGTAGAAGCTCTTCCATGCTTTCACTGTGTTCTCATCAGTGTCCATCACACATACCCCCTTGTTAGCAACGGAGCCATCGACCCAGCTCTGAATGAGAGCGCTAATATCCCATGATTCGAAATCCTGCGTTGCAGCAGCAGGCACATTAACAGTGCTCTCTGGCTCCGCTGCACAGCTAGGTTGATTGGCCCAATTAATGTGATCCTCTTCCCAATCGCTCTTCACCTGATAAGCCCCTAAAAGCGTAGGTACCTCGGGGTTGGTCTCGAAATTGAACAACTCAAGAGCAGAATCCACTATTGTTGCGGTGGTCGGAATTGGGCTGAGGTCGAACTCGACATATAATCTGTAATGTTCATCTATTATGGCGCCACCGGCACGTAAAAACCACTCACTGCCGTAGTTCTGGTCTTTCGAATCCTCATATACAAAGGCATCGTTTCTTTCACCCGACCCGGGCTGCATTGTGTGCGTAGTTTCGATAGCATAATCAAGTGTCCAGTCGATGTAGGTAACCGGTTCGGCGCCAACCGTCGCTGTGCCCTCCTGGTACTTGTAATGATCATAGGTTAGCTTGAGGGTGTAGCTGCCTGGAGCAAGATCGCCAATAACACAGGGTGTTACCTTTCCTGTATCTTCACCATCGAGGTAAACATTCGCCCCTTCAGGAATAGAGGTTACGTTGATCGAGCCCAGACTAACCCCCACAGCAACACTGACGCTTTCTTCAACTGTTCCTCCCTTGCCATCAGATACGGTTACACGAATAGTGTAGGTCCCCTCTTCGTTCGGTGCCATCCAATTGACCGTGTCTCCCGACCCAGAGAAGGTTCCCTTGGTGGCTGTCCAATCATAGGTTAGGGTATCACCGTCTGGATCGGTGGCGACGCACACTACGGTGGAACTCCCTCCCACACCTACCCCTGGTGGAGCGGCAGTAAGGCTGGAAACTTGCGGAGCAGTGTTGCCAACTCCACCACCCCCGCAGCCACTAACAAAAAGTAAAGCTATCCCAAGGAAGGCTACAATCACCCATTGAGCATATCTAGGCAATCTCATCACTTTATACCTCCTTTTTGACCATTTTCAATTGTATCATGACCTAGCTAGCTGGGCAAGAAAATTGACGGCGAAACCCAAAACCCTTAGAATAACAAAGAGAATGGAAAAACAAGACTGGACCCTGGCTCAGGCGGCGACTAACTTTCTCGCCAGCTTAACCCAACAAGACAGGGAGCTTGTCCAGCAGGAGGTGAACAAGTTTGTTCGCTGGTACGGCGTGGAGCGCCCTATAGATGGGCTTTCCGCCCAAGAGATAGCGAGCTACGCCGAGAGGATGGATGCTTCCTCAGCCAACGTCTCAAAAAGGCTGGAGCCGGTGAAAGCCTTCCTATCCTACGCAAAAAAAGAGGGGTTTACTCCAGCCAACCTCGCCGTCCATCTTCGAGTGAAGAAAAGCTCACCTAAGCAGGATGCCCCTAAGAAGAGACACGTTGAGAAACTCAGTTTGACGCCACAAGGTCACCAGGAGCTGAAAGATGAGCTTTCGGCACTTCATAAAGAGCGCCTTAAGATCGCCGAGGAGATTCACCTAGCGGCGGCCGATAAGGACTTCCGCGAAAACGCCCCTCTTGATGCAGCTAAGGATCACCAGGGAATGGTTGAGGGCCGCATCAGGCAATTGGAGACAATACTCAGGTTGGCGGTGGTCACTAATAATCAAGTAGATACCACAATAGTAGCCCTGCGTACTACGGTCACCCTTCAAGCCCTACCCTCTGGCGAAGCTCTACGCTACACCCTGGTCAACTCCAGCGAGGCCAGTCCGGCAAAAGGAAAACTGTCTGTTACCTCCCCTACCGGTAAGGCACTTCTTGGCCGAAGAATGGGAGATGTGGTCGAGGTAGGGGCGCCAGTCGGCATGCTGCGCTATCGAATAGAAATGATTGAGAGCTAAGCACAAGATGACACGAAAGCTCAGCACCTGCAAAGTAGTGGGCTTTTTCATCCTGCTCACAACGAATTGAACCTGGCTAATCCTATCCCCACCAAAGGGCGAATTCGATTATCAGCCTTGGTAAAATGTTTGCAATTTTGCCTTCATAGCGAGTTTCGATGTATAATTTGAAGCTAGGAGAGGTGTCCGAGTGGTTTATGGTGCCGCTCTCGAAAAGCGGTGTCTCAAGTAATTGGGACCGTGGGTTCGAATCCCACCCTCTCCGCGGAGAGGTGCTGGAGTGGCCGATCAGGCGCGCCTGGAGAGCGCGTGTCGCCTTTGGCGACCGTGGGTTCGAATCCCACCCTCTCCGCTTCTTTCGACCGTTTGGCGTCCCCTTAGTGCCCCACTTTAGCCAGAGGTAGGGTGGGTTAAATGAAATGGAACCCGCCTTCCCAAAAGGATATGAAAATGGTGGGTTCCGCCCTTCCACTCAAGGGCTGCACCCACCCTAATACCACTTTATAATCCGTTCGTGGTGAGCCTGTCGAACCTCGCCATAGGCGAGTCGGTCGACAGAGTCGCCTCAGGAGACCTTTGGAGACATGAACGTCACCTTCGACATTCTTCCGCAGAAGGACAGGGTGAACGGATCAAACGCAGTCTTACTTCTGGCGGGGACCTGGGGGTGCCTCCCAGAAACACTCTTTTGCCTTCGCTGTTGTTGTCCAGCGAAAAAGTCACCCTAATTGTTCAGCGAATATGTCACCTC
>CAYUCL010000021.1:0-37812 GCA_964443325.1 uncultured Dehalococcoidales bacterium | reverse complement strand
GAAGGAATCCTTTCCTTCACGAAAGCTGAGGGAGAGGACTCCCTCAGTCCTCAAGAAGAATCCGCGGAAATTGAGTGTAATTAGGTATTGACAAGTAGCTTTATGTTATGATATAAGGTCTTATAGTATGGTGGGGTCTGGTGAACTTCTACCGTCGGTGTCGAGCAAGAAGGTATAAAATGGCAATTAAGAGGCTGGATGAATCAATGTGTCGTTTGTTGACATCTAGTCTCTTTACTTTATAATAACTGACAGTTTTTCATAAAGACAGGTATTGACAAATAGTTTAATACTGTGGTATAAGGAGCGACAATAGGGTAGAAGTTTTATGAACTTCTCGAATTGGCGTAATGCAGGTACAGCTCAAAGAGTCTTCGACCGAAACGGGGCTGGAGGGGTCGGTATATGGTTTGCCGGCACCCGGCCTCATTATTTTATACTTAGCGGCATCAAATCTTGCTGGTGCCGCTTATCCAATGTCGTCCTGAGGTAAGGATGCGTCGCCACAGAGTGGCGACGCTACACACGGGACGGCCAGCGTTGTACAGAAAGGAGACTGAGAGATGAAGAAAAGGTTTAAACCAGCGTGGCGATTTATCGTGCCCCTGCTGGTGCTGGTGGCGCTCTTGGCGGGGTCGCTGGCGGCGCCAGTATCCGTCGGGGCGGTGGTACCGCCGGAAACCTATATCGACCCCATACCGTTGTTCTTCAACGACGTGCCCGAGGTGACCGGCACATGCATCGCCGAGCCTGACCGCACGATAGTAGACGTAGGGGTCCAAGTCATCCAGCACCCCGAGAACAAGTACTGGGATGACGTGACCATTACCTGGACCGCCGACCCCGAGACGTGGAACTGGATCGTCGGTGACCTTATTGGCGTGGTGGCTGGCCCGTGGGGCAACAAGCAGTACGACTGGGACTACCTGTCAAACACCGCTCTGCTGAACACCAACTTCGCCGACGGCAAGAGCTACACCTTCAGGGCCAAGGCCAAGGACGACGACGGCTACAGTGACGGCTCTCCATACGAGCGCAGCTTCACCTACGACGACACCGCCCCCGACGTGAGCATCTCGACGAACATCCCCGCCGAGCTCAACGCGCTGACCCAGGTGCAGGGCGCGGCGGCCGACGCCTCGCCGGGGCAGCTCGACCAGGTGCTGGTGAGCGTATATATTGACGCAGATGTGAACCTAGCTTTCTCGATAGGCGACCAGTGCTGGAACGGCTCGGGATGGGAACCCCCGGCGGCCGCGCTGACTGACCAGCTTTGGCTCAGCGCCACCGGCACCGCCTCGTGGCATATAAGCACCAGCACCACGCCGCGGCTGCCCGAGTGGACCAACGACGTTGACTACGGCTTCGACGTCAAGGCGTGGGACAAGGCGTCGAACGAGAGCACCGTGGTGACCAAGGCGTTCCTGTTCCGCAAGCTGCTCACCACCAGCGGCTCGTGCTACGTCGACCCGGTGGCGGGGAACGCCGCCGACCCCTACGCAAATGCCCTCGCCACCATCACCGGCACCTCGCGGGGGACCGGCGCCAACGCAGTAGACGAGGTGCTGGTCAAGATAACGTGGAAGGCCAGCCCGAACCAGTACTGGACCGGCGGCGCGTGGCAGGGGACCTTCGACTGGGACACCGAGGGCGAGCCAGCCGAGATCACAGGCCCCAAGGCGGACGGGCAGTACGACTGGAATGCGCCGGAGAGTGTGCCCACCTGGTTTCTGCCGACATGGGTCTACGGGCAGCAGTACGAGATACAGGTGCGGGCCAACGACGCAGCAGACGGAACGCCCTACACGTCGAACACCCGCTCCTTCACCTTCGACGACCCCGCTCATCACCCGGACACCGCCATCGGGCTCATCACCTCCACGGTGTACAACGAGCTGACCATGATAGACGGCACCGCGGTGGACAACACCCCGGGCAAGACCGAGACGGTGCTGGTGAGCATCCAGCGCGACAGCGACAACAACTACTGGAACGGCTCCTTCTGGGACTTAACCGGTAATCCGGTATGGATAACGGCCAAGGTGACCGGCACCACCGGCACCGTCCCATGGGAGCTGAGCTACACCACCTCGCCTAAGCTGCCGCAGTGGTGCAACGGCGGCGACGGGAACGGCATCAACTACACAGTTATCGCCAAGGCGGTGGACCGGGCGGGGAACGTGGACACTACCGACACCAAGAGCTTCGACTTCCAGTACCAGCTCACGCTGCCCACGGGCATACCGACGATAAGCCACGCCCCGACGAGCTTCACCTTCAACTCGGCCGGCGAGCACCCGGCTTGCCAGACGCTGACGATATGGAACTCCGGCGGGGGCGAAATGAACTGGTCGGTAAGCTCGACGGCAGGCTGGCTGGTGCTCAGCCCGCCCTCAGGCACCTCGCTGGGCGAGGGCGACGACGTGAGCGTGTGCCCCAATGTGGCCGGGCTGGGTGTGGGCGTGTACAGCGTCGCCATCCAGATCTCAGCCCCCGGCGCCACCAACCCGTCGGTGACAGTGCCGGTAACGCTAACGATGACCGCGACGGGGCCCACACCGACACCTACGCCGACACCTACGCCGACACCTACGCCGACACCTACGCCTACACCTACGCCGACACCAACACCGACACCAACCCCTACAGCTACGCCGTCAGGCACGGATGAACCGGTGTGTACCGTCGATGATATCAATGCCGAGTTGAAATCCGCGCCCAACATCACCGGCGGCGCCACTGACACCAGCGCTGGCACCATCGAAGCGGTGAATGTGACCATCCAGCGCGACAGCGATGACAAGTACTGGGACGGCGATTCGTGGGAGACAACCGAGGAATGGCTGTCCGCCGATGCCGATGACGGCACCTTTAACAGCAATGACGAGGACTGGAAAGTCGCCTCCGCTGATAAGCCCAGCACCAGCGATTATGGAGATGACAAGACCTATGAGGTGGAGATCACTGCCAAGGCACTGGATGACGATAGCAACTGGAGCGATGAAGCAACCGAGACCTTCGTCTGGGATACCAAGGACCCGACGACCAGCATAGATGCCATCGATGACACCATCGACGAGCTTGATGAGATCACCGGCACGGCTGCGGATACCGCACCAACCGTGGATAAGGTGAAGGTAAAGATAAGGGATACCGACGCCAGTCAATACTGGGACGGTAATAGCTGGGAAGGGTCAACGACGTGGGTCGATGCCACCAACGACGGAACCAACTTCTCAGCCTGGAAGTACACCTCCGTGCCCGATTGGGAGGATGCGGTAGAGTATGAGATCGAGGCCAAAGCGGTGGACAAGGCGGGCAACGAGGACGCTACACCGGCGGAGGAGAGCTTCACCTTTGAAGTGGAGTTCAAGCTGTTGAGCATCTTGTGGACCAGCGTGGACGACGTGAATGATTCACTTTGCATCGATCAAGACGACACGCTTCGCTTCACCTTCAGCAGGCCGGTGGACACCGATACACTCGATAGCTGCACTGAGATAAACGGCCGGCTCAACACCGCCGCCGAGGGTACAAGCGACTACGGCACGGACTGCACCGCTCTCTGGAGCAGCGACGGAACCAAGCTAACCGTGACCCTGGGATCGGGCGAGAAGATCGATGGCGGCGAGACGGTTACGCCAAAGACCACCATCAAGGACGAGGATGACAACTCCATCGAGACCGACAGCCAGGACATCCCCGAGGCTCCCGACTGTAAGGGGGGCTGCGAGCTCCTAGGCCTGGCGTGCTGGATCTGGGGCATAATAGGCGCGGGGGTTATAATCCTGATTATACTCCTCATCTATCTGCTGACCCGCCCGAAGGGACCAGCGATGGAGGGAGAAGAAGGAGAATTTGGAGAGTACGAAGAGGGAGAGGGGGAGGAGGAGTTCTAATCCTTCACCTTCGGGTGAAGGATGTCTGGCAAATAGGAAGCCAGCGCTCTAGACCACATGCGGCGCAGCGACCGAAACGACAATCCTCAGTCGCTGCGCCGTTTATTGTTTTCTGATACTCCCTTTTGAGGAAGGCAGCGCTGACGCCAACATCGATGTGCTCCCAGGGGAGTATCTCATCCAGGGGGCGGGGGCGGTGGGCGTAGAAGGCAGGGGCAAGCCCGCATTCATCAAACGCCTGGCGCCATCTTTCATAATTGAAATGCTCGCTCCAGCCATCGAAACGCGAGCCCAGTTGCCAGGCACGGTATATCACTTTGGACAGCCGGCGGTCGCCCCGCGCCATCACCGCCTCTAGCAGGCTCATCCCCGGCTCCTGCCACGACAGGCGCACTCCCAACCTTTTCAAGCCAAGCCGCAGCGTTTCAATCCTGTCATTTAGCTCCTCTTCGGTGATCTGAGCTACCCATTGAAAGGGGGTATGAGCCTTGGGCACAAAGGCTGTGGCGCTCACCTTCGGATGTAACGCTTTTCCACCTGCTTTACTCCCCACGTGGGAGATCTGGCGGGCAAGACGAGCAATGCCCTCCACGTCATCGGAGGTCTCGGTGGGCAGGCCGAGCATGAAATATAGCTTGACGCTGCTCCAGCCCCTCTCCGCAGCGGCCTGTATAGTTTGCAGCAAGTCCTCATCGGAGAGGCTCTTGTTAATCACGTGGCGCAGCCGCTCGCTTCCCGCCTCAGGGGCAAAGGTCAGGCCGGTCTTCCTGCCGAACTGTAGTGAGTCCATCAGCCCCACCGAGAAGCTATCGATGCGAAGGCTGGGCAGCGATAGCTTGAGGTAGTGCTGGCGATAGCGCGCCGATAGGGCGCCGACCAGGCTTGCAATGTCGGAATAGTCGCTGGTGCTCAATGAAAGCAGAGAAAGCTCATTGTAGCCGCTGTTCTGCAGCAGCTCTTCCGCAGCCTGCAGCACCTCCTCCTTGGGCCGCTCCCTGACCGGGCGGTAGATGATGCCAGCCTGGCAGAAGCGGCAGCCCCTGGTGCAGCCACGCTGTATCTCGATGACGGCGCGGTCATGGACCGTTTCGACGAAAGGGACCACCGGGCGTGTAACCACGGGGGGTAGCTCCATGACGATACGACGCCTTACGGTCGGGCTTACCCCGGCAGATATGGGCGCTATTCCGGATACGGTGCCATCATCGTGATAGTCAACACGGTAGAGGCTGGGCACATAGACGCCGGGAATGAGAGCCATCTCTCGAACCAGTTCCTCTTTGGTCGCCTTCGGCGACTCGAGCTTCCACCTTCGCAATATCTCCAGTATCTCAAGGAAGACCTCCTCTGCCTCGCCGAGGACAAAGAGGTCGATGAACTCGGCCATAGGCTCGGGGTTCAGGGCACAACTGCCTCCGGCGATGATCAAGGGGAATGAGTCGTCCCGCTGCGAGGCGAGCACTGGTATGCCGCCAAGGTCGAGCATGTTGAGAACATTGGTGTAGGTAAGCTCGTAGCCCAGGGAGAAGCCAACCAGGTCAAAGTCCCTTAGCGGGCGCCTCGATTCCAGGCTGAAGAGGGGGATGGAGGCCTTCCTCATCTCCGCCTCCATATCGATCCAGGGGGCATAAACACGCTCGGCAAGAGCGTTGGGCTGCTTGTTTACCAGGTCATACAGGATGGCTAAGCCAAGGTTGGACATGCCGATTTCGTAGGTGTCGGGATAGATGAGAGCGACCTTGACGTCGATGGCGTCCCAGTCCTTGGTGATGCTGTTCCACTCGCCCCCGGTGTAGCGGGCGGGCCTGTTTACGAATGGCAGAATGCGGTCGAGACCGTTCGTCGTATTCATTTGACATCATTATAGCTTCAAGCGCTGCTAACGGGCAACCTAATGTCTGCCACCCTCTCCCTATCCCTTTAAGGGGGAGGGAACATAATGGGTAGCCTGGAGCATCCGCTCCAGGCATGGTTGGTAGCCTTAGGCGACCAACCTACCCCAATTAATGAGTGTAGTTGCCCATCCTTCTTCGAAGGATTGGGCCACTTGGTGAAAAGTCCTCCCTCCCCTGGCGCATACCAAAAAATCCTCCCTCCCTTGAGGGAGGGAGTTAGAGGGAGGGGGATACGTTTCACCTCCTCCCTTCGACAAGCCTGTCCTGAGTCTAACGTAGCGCGACCCTTTAGGATCGCTCCATGGCGAGGCTAAAGCCTCGCGCTACGTAACAGAGATGGAAACGGTGGGTTTTGCCCTTCCACGGAAGGGCTGCACCCACCCTACTAATGTTATTCTTAGGCTTGTCTAGACCAATGTAGGGGCGTTCAGCTGAACGCCCTTACGCAACATGTTACGTGTTGCGTCGCCCAGTGGGAACAAGTCCTCCCTCCCTTGAGGGAGGGAGTTAGAGGGAAGGTGAAGCGTTTCACCTCCTCCCTTCGACAAGCCTGTCCTGAGCCTAACGTAGCGCGACCCTTTAGGGTCGCTCCATGGCGAGGCTAAAGCCTCGCGCTACATAACAGCGATGGAAATGGTGGGTTTCGCCCTTCCGCTGAAGGGCTGCACCCACCCTACTAATGTTATTCTTAGGCTTGTCCAGCCCATTGTAGGGGCGTTCAGTTGAACGCCCGTCACCCTACTCCCGTCGACAGGCTAAGCTCGAACGAGGTTTAGACCTGTTGGGTCCTGGGGTGTGCCCATCTAATAGAACCCAGCGTGTGCGGGCAAAGCGGGAACAGATGCGATTGCCTGACCCACTATGACACAGGCAATGTGTCATTAACATTTTCAATAAATAAACGTATTTGACATTTTATAAAGCAAAATGATAATGTCTTTTCTATAGGGAGGTGCAGCATGATTAAGAAGATAATCCCGCTGATTCTATGCGTCGCCCTGATCGCTGGCCTTGCTGGCACTGGCTGTAGCTCCGCTCCACCCCCGGTGCCATTGACGGAGCCGATACCCCAGATGGCGAATCTTGTTGCCTCCATACAGATAAACGAAATCCTGACCGACGAAGACCTCATCGAAGCCTACAACGAGGCAGAGAAGGACCCTGAAATGCCTGAAACCGTCGAGGAGGCCATGCAGGAAGTCGAAGACGAAATTGGTATCGACCCAAGGGATTTTTCTGAGGCGGTTGTATTTAGCGATACTGAATGTGAAGACGGTTACTGGGGGGCTATCATAACAGGAACATTTGATGAGGAGGGACTGATAGAGAACATCGAGCAGGAAATCGGCGAAGAATTGACCTACACCGACTATCGCGGATACAAGAGATACGCCGATGAAGCCGGGGAGAATGGACTATGCTTTCTCAGCGATAATGCCTTTCTCATCGGCACGCTTGACGCAGTTGAAGATTCCCTTGATGTTGCGGCAGGCTACGCAATGCCCCTTGAAGGACCAGTGGTCGATACCTACGAGGCATTCGGCGATGTGTGGATAAGAGTAGCGGCGAAATTACCTCCGGAGTCGATAGAAGACATTACTGGCGATGAGATCCCGTTAAAATCAGAGACGCTGGAGAGAGTCGAGGCGGTCGGAGCAAGCCTTAATAAAGTGGGACAGAACGCCTCTTTAGAAATAAGGGTATGTCTCACTTCACCTGTGCTGGCAGAGGCCCTTAAAGTAATTCTTGTTGGCATAAAAACCTATTTTCAGATCAGCGAGGATTTGCCCGCTGAGGCTGTCGATGTGATTAAGAAGATCGTTCTGTCGAGAAGCGGTTCCTGTACGGTGCTCATGCTGACGGCAACGGTACATGAGATCGAGGACCTGGCTGAGTCAATACAGGATAAATATGACTAGTGCTTCCATGAACTCGTCCGAGTAGACGAAGCGTTTCACCTCCTCCCTTCGACAGTCTCTCGCCACGGCGAGTCGCCTACGGAGACAGGACAGGCCCTTACCCTCTCCCCGCCACCAAATCCTCCGTCCCCTGGCGCATACCAAAAAATCCTCCCTCCCTTGAGGGAGGGATCCTTCCTCGGAAGGAGAGGGAGGGGGAATCTCACCCTCACCCTCACCCTCTCCCTTCAAGGGGGAGGGAACAT
This sequence comes from uncultured Dehalococcoidales bacterium, assembly GCA_964443325.1. GTDB lineage: Bacteria > Chloroflexota > Dehalococcoidia > E44-bin15 > E44-bin15 > DAOUVR01. The sequence goes on along the minus strand of CAYUCL010000021.1, from coordinate 29,854 downwards.
AATGGGTAGCCTGGAGCATCCGCTCCAGGCATGGTTGGAGCAGATGCTCCAACCTACCCCAATTAATGAGTGTAGTTGACCTATTGATACCCACTTCGCAGCATTGGGCCACTTTAGCCTGATGAATCAGGCAACTACAGGAATCGCGAGCAGATACCAATACCGTTCGTGGTGAGCCTGTCGAACCATGAACGGCCCTTCGACAGGCTCTCGCCACGGCGAGTCGCCTACGGAGACAGGACAGGCCCTTACCCTCCCCACTTCAAAGGCGAGTCCTTCTAAGAAGGACCTCAAGGGGGAGGGGGCAAAAAGTAGCGCGACCCTTTAGGATCGCTTTCCATGGCGAGGCTAAAGCCTCGCGCTGCGTAACAGCGATGGAAATGGTGGCACTCCGCCATTGTACCGGCGGTGCCCCTCCCATTGACAGGATTGAAGCAGGCTGTTAAAATCTAAGTTTGTGCGCCAGGAAGGCAACAATGGAGGTAATGGGATTTACGCCATAGTTCGAACCGGAGGAAAACAGTATAAGGTCTCCCCAGGGGACACCGTGGAGGTGGAGCGCCTTTCGGCAGAGGAAGGCAGCACAATCGAGCTCGACCAGGTATTGCTTGTTGCCGGTGATGATGGCATAAGGGTAGGCGAGCCTACGGTTGAGGGAGCCAAGGTCGTCGCCGAGGTCCTCGGCGAGGACAAGCAAAAGAAGATCATCGTCTTCAAATACAAGCCAAAGGTGCGCTACCGCAGGAAGAAAGGACACTGCCAGATCTATACCAGGCTGGCTATAAAAGAGATAGTAGGCTAAGGGAGGAATAAGAATGGAAGAGAATGAAACAAGGTTTTCCGGATGGCGGGATGTTTTGGTGGATGTAGGGGTCTATATATCCAGTGTGGTGGCAGTAGTGACATTTATGTGCCATTTTTGGTGGTCGCCGTTGGGTACCACTTCACTGGCTCTCTGGTCTGTATCAGGCGCCTTTGCCATACTTTCGGCCTATGGCGGGATAATCGAGAGGTCCCGAGTCGAGGAGGCAGGCATTAGAAAAGGAAGAGCCACTGCGGCAGCGGTTATAGGATGCGTGATACTGCTGGGACTAGCCTTGAGCGCAACGATGTATATGGCGCCCTTAAGACTGGCGTACAGTGGACAACTGGGATAATCTGCTCAGTTCGTAGCAATATATAATTTTATATAGAGGAAGAGGACAAGAAATGGCGCACAAAAAGGGTGGCGGCAGTACAAAGCTGGGGCGAGACAGCCATTCGAAACGGCTTGGAGTGAAGCGCTTCGGCGGTGAACAGGTACGCGCGGGCAATATCATCGTTCGCCAGAGAGGCACCAGGATTCGCCCAGGCAGCAATGTGGGCATGGGGCGGGACCATACCCTCTTTGCCCTCATCGAAGGCAAGGTCAAGTTTGAGCATGCAACCAAGCTAAGAAAGAAGGTTAGCGTCTACAGCAGCTCAAGGGAGATGAATTGAGTGAAAGATAATATCCATCCCAAATATTACCCAGAGGCGACGGTGACCTGCTCCTGTGGCAACACCTTCACCATCGGCTCCACCAAGCCGACTTTGAAGGTTGAGCTATGCAGCAAGTGTCACCCATTCTTTACCGGCGAACGCCGTATTGTCGACACTGCAGGAAGAGTGGAGCGCTTCAAGAGACGCTATAAGATGGTGTAATAGCTGGGGTAAAAGGTAGAAGGTAGCAGGGGCGAGGGAGTCTCGCCCCTCTCATTTAGGTGAGACATTGAGCAAGAGATTCCACTACGGGGGGCAGGCGGTAATTGAGGGGGTGATGATGCGCGGTCGCAACAGCGCAGCGGTCGCTGTTCGCCGCCGCGACGGCGAGATAGTGGTGCGGAACGAGCCCGTAGCGAGGTGGGCCACCGGGCGGATTCGAGAGATCCCATTGCTGCGCGGGCCCATAGTCCTTCTGGAGACGGTTATCCTGGGGATACGCTCCCTCTCATACTCTGCCTCGGTGGCGATAGAGGAGGAGGAGTACAAGCTCAACCCGGCAATACTCTGGGGCACCATGGCTTTGGGCTTTGTCCTGGCGGTGGGATTATTCGTGGCGTTGCCGCTGCTGATCGTCCACTTTATCGACCCGTATATTACCGCTACGGTAAGCAACATCACCGATGGCATTATTCGTCTCGTCGTCTTCCTCATTTACCTTAATTTGGTGTCACTGATGCCCGATGTTCGCCGTGTCTTCGCCTACCATGGTGCGGAGCATACCACAATCAACGCCTACGAAGCGGGGGAAGAGCTAGAGGTAGATAGCGTCCGGGGGTACGGAACCGCCCATACCCGGTGCGGGACGGGCTTTCTTCTCATGGTGCTGGTAATCGCCATAATCGCTCATGCCTTCCTGGGGCGACCGGCGATGTGGCTGCGCTTCCTCGAGCGGCTGGCTATCCTTCCAATAATTGGCGCATTCAGCTACGAGATGATGAAACTCAGTGCCGACCATATCAAGAACAGGCTGGTGCACCTTGCCATCATCCCCGGCCTTGCCCTTCAGCGGATGACCACACGCAAGCCAGACGACAGTCAGCTTGAAGTTGCCATCAGAGCGTTGAAGTCAGTGCTGGCGGCCGACGCCGAGCCCCTGGCATAGCCCCCGACAGAGATAGGTTTATTTGCCCGCCCACCCTTTTTTTATCCCCTCTCCCTTGAAGGGAGAGGTTTAGGGTGAGGGTAAGGGAGAGGGTGGAAACGCTTCCCCCTTCCCTCTAACTCCCTCCCCCAATGGGGGAGGGAGTATTAAGTAGTGCGCGCCAGGGGAGGGAGGATTTGGTGGCGAGGAGAGGGGAAGGGCCTGTCCTGTCCTTATGCGGAAGGATGCCGAAGGGCCGTTCATGGTTCGACAGGCTCACCACGAACGGTGTTGGCGTCTACCCTCAATTCTTGTAGTTGCCTGATTCATCAGGCTAAAGTGGCCCAATCCTTCGAAGAAGGATGGGCAACTACATTTAAAAAAGCCTTGTTGGGTAACTTATTCCTCACCCATCATGCGGCGCATTATTGGGGGACGCCCGTTTTAACCTACAGCGTAGGGGCGTTTGGTTGAACGCCCTTATTCCCCGTCTTCCTCCAGCCTGCGATAGAAGCAGCTCCTGTTCCCGGTGTGGCACACCGGACCGGTGGCATCCACCTGAAGTAAAAGTGTATCCACATCGCAGTCCTTGAAGATCGCGCGAAGATTGAGGTAGTTTCCCGAAGTCGCCCCCTTGTGCCAAAGCTCCTGGCGAGAGCGACTCCAGAACCAGACCTGGCCGCTCTCCAGCGTCCGCTTGAGCGATTCCTCGTTCATATACCCCAGCATGAGCACATCGCCGTTTTCAGCGTCCTGAATGATCGCCGGGATGAGCCCCCGTTCATCATATTTAAGCATGATGCACAACCTCCATCACTTTTCTGTTTAACATCCCTGTTTTTTTATCTGATAATCAAGCCACCCGTCGTCACACGATCTTGCGGATATCACCGATCACCGCCGGTGGTTTGGGAGGTTTGGCAAAGATTATGAGGACTATGGCGAAGGCCAGCAGTCCGGCAAAGAGGGTGAAGGCGGACATATAGCTGCCGGTGGTGTCATAGACCCAGCCGGCATAGACGGGAGCCACCACTCCGAAAGGCGTGAGGATCATCGCAGTAACTCCATGAATGGATCCGAAAGCCTTCCGTCCAAAGTACCGCGCCCTTATCAAGGGGTTTAGCACATAGGCTGTTCCTATGCCAACACCATAGAGAATGTACCAGACATAAATCATGGCCACAGTTGGGTTTAGCAGGAAGACGCCAATGCCGATCAACTGGAGAATATATGCTCCCCACAGGATAAACCGCAGGTGGTCTGTCTTGACACGGTCGGCGACAAGCCCGCCAAAGAACCTGGCGGGAATGCTTGACCCTATCATTACCACCATCATGCCGGCAGCCGCAAGTTCATCGATGCCCAGGTCGGTGAGAAAAGGTATGGTGTGTATGTTTAGCGCTCCTGCTACCAGAGCGTGGCTGCCGTTTATCGCTAACAGCAACCAGTAGACGCGAGTCCTGAACACCTGCTTGACGCTGAACTCTACCTCGTCCACCTCGGCAGCGTACTGCACCCCTCTCTCTATAAACTGGTCTAAATCCGCAGCTTCGCCCTCCATGGTGGCACCGTCGGGGAGCAACCCGTAGTACTCCGGTCGGCGCTGCTTGAGGAAGAAATAGGCGAGAGGCAAGCCAACAACGGCCATCACCAGCCCGCCGGTGACACAGGTCATCCGCCAACCCTGAGCCGTTATCAGCCAGGCGATGAGCGGCAGCACCACCACCCCAGAAAGCCCGGAGAACACCCACTTGATGCTCAGGGCTGTCCCCCTTTTCCTAACGAACCAGTTTGCTATTGCCGTATCACACGGTATGCTCAGGGCGATATTGCACCCCATCCCCAGAAGACCACCCCACATCAGATAGTACGCCCAGAGCGAGTTCACCGTGTACATCAGCACCAAGGACAAGCTGATGACGAAGACACCGGCGACGACTATCCACTTTGGACCGAACCTGTCGGTCATCCATCCTGACACCGGTGCCTCAACCCCTCCTTCGAGCCTGCCGATGCTGGCGGCGAAAGAGGTGGCGGTGCGGCTGAAGCCGAGCTCTTCAGATATGGGCTTGAACAGTGCCGAGATTCCGTAAGCCTGGTAGCCATATCCCCACAGGGCTAGAATGCCGCTCGCTAGAACTGTCCACCAGCCGAAAAATATCTTGGGGAACTTTATCCTTTTATTCAACAAGCCTCTTTATTAAATACAACCTCAGCAATGATTTCCCATATAAATTACTGTCGCCATTCTGAACCCCTGCTCGCTGGAGTGAGGACGCGCCGGCGCACAGCGTTATCCAATATCAGAGCCATCCGAGGCGATCAGGTTTGAATACATCCTAACGCCTCCCCCAGGTCCAGGTCCCCGGTATAGAGCGCTCTCCCCACAATCGCCCCCTCCAGACCCAGCTCGCTAAGCCTTTTGATATGCTCAATGGATGATATGCCGCCAGCGGCAATAATTGGCAAACTGGTCATTTGGACTAACTCGGAAATTGCCTTAAAATTGGGCTCGGTGAGGGTGCCATCGCGGGCGATATCGGTATATATGAAGCGCTTAACCCCAAGGGCAGCCATCCTCTCCACCATTTCTACAGCGGTGACATCTGTCCTCTCACGCCAGCCATGGGTGGCGACATAGCCTCCTCTGGCGTCTACGCTCACGATGACTTTCTCGCCAAATCTATTACAAGCCTGCTCAATCAAGGCCACATCTTCCATCGCCGCTGTGCCCAGGATTACCCGACACACGCCGAACTGGAGCACCTGTTCCACTAGCTCCAACCGCCTGAGCCCACCGCCGAGCTGCATGGGGATCTCAGCCGAGTGTACCATATCCTCGACGACTGCAGCATGGCATAACTCGCCCTTCGCCGCACCATCGAGGTCAACTATATGAAGCCTCATTGCTCCCAGCGATTGCCAGTGCTGGGCAACACCAACGGGGTCCCCGGAGAACACCGTCTCCTGGCTATAGTCACCCTGGTACAGGCGAACGCATCTCCCTCGCCTGAGGTCAATGGCAGGTATAATCTCCACTGGCTTCTCCTCTAAACTTCCTCACAGTTGGCGTTTGATAACAACACAAGGATTGCATGACAATGATTCTCAGGGTTGGAATACCATCTCCCTGGAGGCTGGTGTTGAGGCAGGTCGATATTTAGCCTATCTCTTTCCCATCAGCAGTGAAGGATTAGAGCATGGCTGCTATGCTGTCTCCTCATAGCGAGCCATGGTAAAAGCCAGGTCCGATAACCTATTAAGATAGTGCACCACACTTTCATTGGTCACCATCCCGTTAGTCTTCAGTTCGACAGCCCTTCTTTCCGCCCTTCTGATAATGGTTCGTGCCAGGTCCAGGGCCGCTGAACTTGGCGAGGCGCCAGGGATGATGAACTTCTTTGGCATCTCCATCTCCGCCTCAAAGTCACCCATGAGCCCCTCCAGCCGATTCACCATCTCCTCGGTAACCACTTGATGCCTGACCGTTAGCTTGTCGTAGTCGTCAGCAGCGGTAGCAAGCTCCGCACCAACAATGAATAGCTCCTCCTGGAGACGATGCAAAATATCACGAGTGTGCTCTTTTTGGGACAGGGCGCGCGCCAACCCCAGGGCGGAAACAGCCTCATCTATGGTGCCACAAGCCTCACATCTGGGGTCACTTTTGAGGACACGGCCGCCATAAAGGAGGCTCGTCTCCCGCTGATCACCCTTATTAAAGGCTTTCATACCGTCCTCCGTTGTGTAGCATTATATCATAGCGCCTGCCAAAGGCGAAGCCTCCCTGGCTCGTTCAGGTGGGTGAGTGACACCGGCCCCCACGTCCTGGTTGTCGAGACAATCTCTCTATATGGGAAGCAAGTCCTCCCTCCCCCATTGGGGGAGGGGACATAATGGGTAGCCTGGAGCATCCGCTCCAGGCATGGTTGGAGCAGATGCTCCAACCTACCCTAATTAATGAATACAGTTGCCCATCCTTCTTTGAAGGATAGGACGGCTTGGGAAGCAAGTCCTCCCTCCCCCCGCCAGAGGCGAGTCTTCGACCTTCGAGGGAGAGGGGATAAAAAGGGTGGGAGGGCCACCCCCTACACCAATATGCCTCCTTGACAATGAAGTGCTCTGTTGATAGACTTTTATCGTAAGTCAATCGTTAATTTCCTGTTGATTGAGCTTTGTTTGTACACAATGTACATCTACTTAATGCGTCAATGAACAACGAACCCATTACCAAAGGGCTGGTGGAAATATACACCGGAAATGGCAAAGGCAAGACCACTGCGGCACTGGGAGTGGCGATTAGAGCCCTGGGACATGGTCTAAGAGTCCACGTCATCTACTTCATGAAGGGCGACTACCCCTATGGCGAGCGAAATGTTCTGGAGCGCTTACCTAATGTTAGCTTCCAAAGCTTTGGCAGTGAATACTTCGTCGATCCGCAAAACGTGAAGGAGGAGGAAAGAGAGCAGGCGAGAAAGGCTCTCCAATCAGCCAGAGAGGCGATTGCCAGCGGCAACTTCGACCTGGTGGTACTGGATGAAGTAAACATCGCCGCTTCGTGGAAACTTGTCAATATTGAAGATGTAATCAGGCTAGTCAAGGAGAAGCCTGAAAACGTGGAGCTTATACTCACCGGGCGCCATGCCGACGAAAGGCTTATCGAGATAGCTGACCTGGTAACTGAGATGATGGAGATCAAGCATCCCTTCCGCAAGGGGATACAAGCAAGGAGAGGCATCGAATACTAAACCAAAGGAGGCAGAGTTATGATTACCTTGAGTGTCATCAAGGCGGACATCGGAGGCTATGTGGGGCATTCCAGCTCTCATCCCTTAGTTATAGAGAAGGGCAATGAGTGCATGGAGAAGGCAAAGCGCGATAAGCTGCTTGTCGATTTTCACGTTACCCGGTGCGGAGACGACCTACAGCTTATCATGACCCATGAGCGAGGAGAGGAAGACGAGGCGATTCACAAGCTCGCCTGGGACACCTTCCTTGATTGCACCGACGTGGCCAAGGAGCTAAAACTTCATGGAGCTGGCCAGGACCTCCTCAGCGACGCCTTCTCAGGCAATGTAAAAGGAATGGGGCCAGGAGTGGCCGAAATGGAGTTCGAGGAGAGGGGGTCGGAGCCGATCATCATCTTCATGGCCGACAAGACCTCGTCAGGGGCGTGGAATCTACCCCTATACAAGATATTTGCCGACCCTTTCAACACCATCGGGCTGGTCATCGCCGAGAACATGCATGGGGGCTTCAGCTTCGAGATTCACGATGTCAAAGAGCACAAGAGAATCATCCTCAATGCCCCTGAAGAGATATATGACATGCTCCTCTTCATGGGTGCGCCAGGTCGCTATGCGGTGAAGTCGGTTTATCACCGGGGCTCCAACCAGGTCGCATCCGTCTCCTCCACGCAGCGCCTGTCAATGATGGCAGGGAGATATGTAGGCAAGGATGACCCGGTATGCATTGTCCGTTCCCAAGGGGAGTTCCCCGCAGTGGGAGAGGTGCTGGAGCCATTCACCAACCCCATACTTGTCGAGGGCTGGATGCGAGGCTCCCACCACGGACCCTTTATGCCGGTTGCGGTCCGTGAATCTAACCCCACGCGCTTCGATGGTCCGCCCCGGGTAATTGCCGCTGGTTTCCAGCTAGCGGGAGGCAAACTGGTAGGGCCAAGGGATATGTTCGACGACCCCAGCTTCGATAAGGCGAGACGGGTTGCTGGTGAGATCGCTGACTACATGCGTAGCCACGGTCCCTTCGAGCCGCACAGGCTTCCCCTGGATGAGATGGAATATACCACCATGCCCCAGGTGGCGAAAAAACTGGAGAAGAGATTTACCGATCTTGAGTGATGGGGATGCCCAAGCTCCTCCTGGCGACAAAGAACGCGGCTAAGGTGCGGGAATACATGCTGCCGCTCCAGGGCATACCCTATGATATTGTCACCCTTTCCGATGCGGGCATCGACCTGGTGGTTAGCGAGACGGGGAAAACAATGGAGGAAAACGCCTCGATTAAGGCTGAAGCGTATGCCTTGGCGAGCAATCTCACTGCGCTCGCCGATGACTCGGGACTGGAGGTGGATGCCTTAGGCGGAGAGCCCGGCGCCTTATCCGCTCGCTATGCGGGCGAGGGTGTTTCCGATAGGGAAAGGCTCGATTTCTTACTGTCGAAGCTTAGCCACATTCCCTGGGAGCAGAGAGCCGCCCGCTTCAGGTGTGTAATCGCCATCGCCACTCCAGAAGGAAAAACAGAGCTCTGCCAGGGAGAATGCCCTGGTGTCATCGCTTTCGAACCCAAGGGAGAAGGAGGATTTGGCTATGACCCCATCTTTTTCCTCCCAGAACTGAGCAAGACGATGGCAGAGCTGACCATAGAGGAGAAGAACGAGATAAGTCACCGCGGTAAAGCGGCGAGAAGGGCGCGCCAGATACTGGAGCGGGGTCCAAAGCGCAGTGACTGATCTCACCATCACCCTTCGACAAGCCTGTCCTGAGCGGAGCCGAAGGGCTGAGGGCGAACGGAATAATCAATGAGACATACTGAGGCCAACACCGTTCGTGGTGAGCTTGTCGAACCATGAACGGCCCTTCGACAAGCTCAGGGAGAACGGAAATGAATGCTCCCTCCCCTTGAGGGAGGGAGTTAGAGGGAGAGGGAGAGGGAAAAGGAGAAGGGGTGATTTGCCACCGACGCGCTGGATGAGTATAGTAGAGGAAAGGGTAAATAGTTCGAAGAAATGACTGGACTATCGGATTCCTTCCAGCGACCAATAAACTACCTGAGAATATCGGTTACCGATCGGTGCAATCTGCGTTGCATCTATTGTATGCCTGCTCAGGGCATCAAACTTATGCCCCACAGCGAAATCCTTCGCTATGAAGAGATTCTGGCGGTGGCTCAGGCAGCAGTCGCTCTTGGCATTAACAAACTGAGGCTCACCGGCGGTGAGCCCCTGGTAAGATCAGGGCTGACCGATCTTGTGCGCATGCTCTCCCAGATCGAGGGCATAGACGATATCGCTCTGACCACAAATGGTGTGCTGCTCAGAAAATATGCCATACCGCTTAGGGAAGCCGGGTTAAAGCGGGTCAATGTGAGCCTTGATACCCTTAAACGGGATAGATACCAGCAGATCACCAGGCATGGCAGGCTGGACGAAGTCCTCGACGGCATCGAGGCGGCAAAAGAGGCGGGGCTCGATCCGGTCAAGGTGAACATGGTGGTGATGAAGGGGATAAACGATGATGAGGTGCTCGATCTCGCCCGCCTGACTCTGAATGATGCGTGGCATGTACGGTTTATCGAACTCATGCCCTTCAGCACCGATGACCACCTTGCCTTTGTCTCCACAAGCGAAATCAAAGAGCGCCTCCTCTCTTTAGGTCCCCTGGAGACTTGCCTGACAAGTCATGGCAACGGTCCAGCAAAGTACTTCCGCTTCCCAGAGGCAAAGGGAACGGTGGGCTTCATCAGCCCAATCAGTGAGCACTTCTGCTTCAATTGTAATCGCATGCGCCTCACGGCGGATGGAAAGCTCCGCCCCTGCCTGTTGAGCGACTACGAGATAGACCTCAAGAATCCGTTGCGCAATGGGGCCTCGATCGAGGAACTCAAGGAGCTGATTCGACAGGCTGTGGCGGCTAAACCAGAGCGTCATCACCTGGCGGAAGGGGTACTCCCGAAGGGACGGGCGATGCGCCAGGTAGGAGGTTGAATGGAACCGACACGGATGGTCGATATAAGCCAAAAGCCGGTGACAGCGCGGGAGGCGGTGGCCAAGAGTGTGGTAAGGATGAAGCCTGAAACCCTGTCTATGATAAAGCAGGGGGAAACACCGAAAGGGGATGTCCTTGCCACAGCTCAGGTGGCTGGATTCATGGCGGCAAAGCAGACCTCTCACCTCATCCCCATGTGCCACCCACTGATGATCGATGAGGTCAAGGTGGAATTCGAATTTACCAAGGATTTTGTGGAGATCACCGCTGCGGTAAAGTGCACCGGTAAAACGGGGGTAGAAATGGAGGCGCTTACTGCAGTGGCGGTAAGCGCACTAACCATCTACGATATGTGCAAGGCCGTGGACCAGACCATGAGGATCGAGGCCATCCGCCTGGTGAGGAAGAGCGGCGGCAAAAGCGGAACCGTCGTCCTCGAATAAAACTAAGCTACTCTCTAATTCTAAGATTTAAATCCTGGAACCTCTTGACTCCCTCGCACAAATACTATGCACCTCGCTATTGGGTGCCAGCAGCGGTATCCTACAAGGTCAGCTTGCCTTAGCCTTAGCCTGTGCCTCCGCCAGCCATCTTGTCCACACCTTTCTGCCGGTCTCCGGTAGCGGCAGGTAGAGCACACCCCCTATCGCGATGGAGACAGCAAGAAACACGACACCCATAAGAGGGCCAGCCACATGCCAGATAGGCGTGAACATATATGGCAGCATGATTACGCTGCCAGTATGACCTACCGCGGCTATTATGCCCGTCGGAGTGCCGGCGTATCGAGGACCAAACTCCGGGAGTCTTATCGGTAGCTGCATCAGGATAGGAAGCGCCCCACCCATGCAGAACCCGGGGAAGAAGCCGAACACCCACATCCCCAGGCCCGGTGCAGTGACATAGGTGGCTAGGCCGGCTGCCCCCGCCACAACCGTACAGAGGATGAAGAACGGCTTCACCACCCCGACTCTTTCCGATATGGCGGTCCAGAATAAGCTGCCGAACATAAAGCCGACCACCGAAAGCGCCACGACAAGCCCCGCTGTTCCTGGGGACACGCCTTTCGCCTGCTCCAGCAATCTTGGCAGCCCAATTACATAGGACGTAAGCACCGACGATATAAGTAGGTATGAGGGAGCAAGCCACCATAAGTTCCTCGACCTGACTGCTCGCCCCAATCCTTCCTTGAAGGGCACACCGGCGACGTCAATCCCCCTCTCCTGCAAGGCCGCTGGTCTGTCACGGGCAAAGACGATCCAGGCGACAGTGGCCACCGCCAGGAGTATGCCCATAATGAGCACCGCGCTCCGCCAGGTTGGGAAGAGCGGACCGAGAGCCAATCCAAGGGTTGACCCCAGCCCCAGTCCGGTCATGAAGATTCCTACCGCGATCGAAGTCTGTTTAGGCGGGAACCAAATGCCTACCAGCTTGGGGGCATTGGGACCGGTGACCCCAATGCCTGCGCCCAGCAAGATCATGCAAAGCAGGAATGGCACGAATCCGGTTGCAGTCAACCTCAGCAAACTGCCGGCAGTGGCCAGGACCGCCCCGACGGCCACTATCCTCTTCACACCAAATCGGTCCCCCAACATGCCCCCCACTATGCACAGAATGATGGGGGCAATCGATGTCGATGTATTGATGAGGTAGAACTGCGATAAAGTAATCCCTAAGTCAGGAATCAGGTCATGGCCCCGCACCGCTATCATAACGTTGTCAAAAGTGCACAAGCAAAAAACCGCCCATCCTATAAACAGTATGAGCCAGCGGTATCTTGGATATGTAATTTCCTCAGCCAAAGCCGCCCTCTTTTACATTGATTATCAAGCTATCCTCGGTGGAAATTTTACCTCCTGAGGCTACTTCCTAACATCGATATGCAAGCAGCCGAAGCTCAGCTCGAAGGAGCTTCTGCCTGTGCCACCGCTGCTTCCCTTTCCCATCTTTCCCGAGCCTTTCTGCCAGTCTCCGGTGCCAGGATATACAATATGCCTCCCACCGCCAGAACTGCAGCGAGGAAGAACGCAGCCCAGAAAGGACCAAACCCTTGCGAAGAGCCGACTCCGTGCCAAATAGGCTCGAACATGTATGGAAGCAAGATGAAGCTGAGAACGTGGCCTATCGAACCTATTACCCCCGCCGCAACGCCAACATATCGAGGACCAAACTCACGCAGTCGTAGTGGCACCTGCATTATGAACGGACCGCCCGCTCCCATAAAGAACCCAGGGAAAAAGCCCATCAACCACATGCCAATACCAGGAGCGAGAACATAGGCGAGTACGCCAGTGATGCCCGACATAACCATACAGCCCATGTAGAACGGCTTGGTGACCCCTACTTTTTCCGCCAGCCACACCCAGAATACGGCCCCAACAATAAAACCTAGCACCGCAAGTGCTATAACCCTCCCGGCTGGGCCCTCGGGCATGTCTTTCGCAACATTTAACAACCGCGGCACACCATTTACATAGGCCGCAACCACTGCCATTACCATAGCGTATGCAGCAGCAAGCAACCACAGAGTCTTAGACCTTACAGCCCTAAGCAGTCCTTCTTTAAAAGGCACACCGGTAAGCTCAACGCCACCCACCGTGTAGCCCTTCGGCCTGTCCTTGGCGAATATCCACCAGGCGGCAACCGACGCCACGAAAACCAAGCCCATGATAAGCATGGCACTTTGCCACGTCGGAAACAACGAACCCAGAGCCAGTCCAAGAGCTGGACCAACCCCCAGTGCCGTCATATAAAGCGCGGTAGCAATCGCTATCTGTCTGGGCGGGAACCACAGGCCCACCAGCTTGGGCAGATTTGGACCCAGGATTCCAAGACCTACGCCCAGCAGGATATTGTACAGAAAGAAATCCACAAATCCGAATGAGATATACCTCAACAGAGCGCCGGCCGCAGCTATGAACGACCCGAGTAGCACTACCCGCTTTACGCCAAAGCGGTCAGACAACATGCCACCCACCAGTGACAGCACGATGGGAGCGAGGGATGTTGCCGTGAGGCAGGCATAGAACTGCTGGTCGGTAAGCCCTAGCCCCCCCTCCGCGACTGAGGACACTAGTTGTTCACCCATCACTGCCGTCATCATGTTATTGAAGGCGATTAAACAAAAGAGCGCCCATGCAAGAAAAAGTAGGTACCAACGATATCTAGGATACGTGACTTCGTCGGTCAAATCGGCCCTCCTTTCCATCAATCTCCTAAGAACACTCTCTGAAAACCTTCTTGCCTGAGGTTAATCCCCGGCAGTTGGTTGCCTCAGGCACCCTAATATTTTTATTTAAAAGATATCAAACCCTTTCAACTATATTTGTTCGCATTCATGCTCTTATATATGCTGTTATACCAGAAGTCAAGCTCATTTACTAATAAGGTGTATTCTATTCCATTTTATGCTTACGCACAGGACTCAAGTTTTACCACTGAACTCAGCTACACTGTGCTCGTTCAAAACGACATGTCACATACTGCCTCGCTCCGTCATCTCGGTCGTCGCCAGTCTAAGCGCAGCTACCCCATTTCCCCATTCACCCGCTCTATGGAGCATATTACTGCGTAGCACAGCCAGAAAACATGCAAGTTTGGGGCGTTCAATCCTTCTTAGGAAGGACGCCCCTACCAAGATCCGTATAAGCCACGCAATGACTGGTAGCGCAGAGTCTCGCAACAACTGCAAGATGCCACCCAGCTATGTGAACGATGCCAAGCACTCGATAAAATACTCAAAATGGGCTAGAATATTACCATCTTTGCATTTATGATAAATGAGTGAGCTCTCTGGAACGGATTTGGGGTCGGAAAGAAATAAGGAAGTTGGCAGGCTATTATACTTTAATATGCCTGTTTTAAGTTGAGAAGGAGGCTAAGAGTGGACCTTAATAAAGCACATACCCTGGAGCAGGGGACACGAGTTGGAGCACCATCGCTGGGAAAAAAATGGTATGCGACAGGGACAATCGCTTTTGGCATTCCTTACGGGCTTGGAGTCCGGTTTGATAATTACCCTTACCCAAATGAAAAGGACTTGCATAGCTTCGAGGACATGGGTAAGGACATCCTAGAGGCGCTTATACTGTTGGATACATAGGTTCAGTTGCAAGAAAGCTATAACGGACTAACTGGCGAGTTCCAGCCCATCCAGAAAACTCAACAGCACATCGTTGAAGACCTCAGCAACCTCCTCATGAGGAGAGTGTCCCGAACCCGGGATGATGACCAGCCTTGATCTGGCTATCAATTCCTCCATTACCTTGGATGGCTTGAGGAAGGAGCTATCCTCGTCACCCACCACGATGAGGGTAGGCACCCTGATCTCGGAGAGGCGAGGGGTAAGCGGCTCCCAGCGTGAAAAGGAATTTGCAACATGGATATAGCCATCCACAGAGGTGTGTAGCATCTTTTGCCTTGCGATTTCCCGCCGTTCAGGATGTCTTTCAAACTGCTCCTTGGTCATGGGGTTATGGGCTGCGTTATATTCAAAAGCAGCCTCCATCCCCTCGGTTTGCGCCAGTTCGTCGAGCTTGGCCCGCAACTCAGCATAGCCGGGAACACGTTCGAACTCCCCACTGGAGGTATCAACCAGGACTAAGGCACTCACCATATCAGGATACTTCAGGGCGAGCTCCAAGGCCATAAATCCTCCCATAGAGTGCCCCGCTATGCAGCTTCTGTCTATGCCTAAATATTTGAGTAAGCTGCATGCATCCTCCGCCATGATTTTGACCGAATAGTCACTAGCAGAGGAAGGTGCCTCGGATTTTCCATGACCGCGATGGTCCATGGCAACAACTCGATACTTCTTGGAGAGCAGCGGGATTTGAGCAGCCCAGTCTTGATGGCTACCAGTATAGCCATGAAGCAAGATGATGGCTGGGCCTTCCCCTGAAACCTCGTAGTAAATCTGCACTCCGTTAATCATTGCGCTCGGCATTATTATCCTCCACTAAGGTGATGTCGCCAGTATTCAGGTTTATGCCTGTTGTAATACTGCTGTATTGCAATTGTTCATGTAGCCAGTGGGGCTTGACCTTATTCCTTTTGGTTTTATAGACCAACCTATTTCTTCTCCGGCGTCACCAGCAGGAGCGGGGTAGCAATCCTTCGCAGAACCTTCGAGGTGACACTGCCATAGGCCCACCAGTTGATGCCAGAGCGTCCATGGGTCCCCATGATGATGAGGTCAACAGGGTTATTGGCAGCATATTCAAGGATCTCATGAGCGGGGTCGCCCTCCATTAACACTGTCCGCACCTTAAGGCCTTTCTCCTTGAGCCGCTTCTCGGTTGCAGCCAGGTACTGCTCAGCATCCGCCTTACAGGCCGCTGCTGCCTGCTTTACTAGGACCGCCATCTGTCCTACCGTCTCGCCATAGCCACCCATCACCATGCGTGCCGATTCACAAACCCCGAGCAAGACAACCTCCGCAGGCTCAGCACCAGCCTTCGCCAGCATTTCTACATGCGGAATAACCAGCTCAGCTAACTCTGAGCCGTCCACTGGGACGAGGATCGTTTTATACATCTCTATCCTCCCAGCTAGAGAAACCTACTTCTTCTTCGGCGTCACCACCAAAATCGGGGTAGCGATTCCTCTTAACACTTGCGAGGTGACACTACCATAGGCCCACCGGTTGATACCAGAGCGTCCGTGGCTGCCCATGGCAATGAGGTCAACAGGATTGTTAGCGGCATAGTCAAGGATCTCCTCCCCAGGGCTACCCACCTTGATCTCCGTCCGCACCTTGAACCCTTTCTCCTTGAGCCGCTTCTCTACTCCAGCCAAGTATTTCTCAGCTTGTCCCGTGCAGGCCTTCCCTGCCCGCTCAACCAGAAGCGGTATGGCGTCAACCCCCACCGTGTCCATGCCAGAGAGCTTGCTGGAGATCGGTTCGCACACCTGAAGGAGGACTATTTCCGCCTCCTCAGTACATGTTACCAGCAACTCCACATGGGGGAGTACTATCTCAGCCAACTCCGACCCGTCCAACGGAACTAAAACCATTTTAAACATTTGCTTCCTCCTGTCAGCTAAAGAAACCTACTTTTTCTCCGGCGTCACTACCAAGATGGGGGTAGAGATCCCTCGCAGAACCTTCGAGGTGACACTGCCATAGGCCCATCGTCTGATGCCAGAGCGTCCGTGGCTCCCCATGGCAATGAGGTCGATAGGGTTGTTGGCGGCATAGTTAAGGATCTCGCCGGCGGCATCGCCCTCCAGTAACACTGTCCGTACCTTAAGGCCTTTCCCCTTGAGCCGTTCCTCCATTGCAGCCAGATACTTCTCGGATTCCACCTTACATTCCTCTGCTGCCTGCTCTGCTATGAGCACCCCTTGTGCGATTGCTTCGCCGTAGCCACCTACCACCATGCGTGCTGGCTCGCAAACCATGAGCAGGACTACCTCCGCAGGCTTAACACCTGCCTTGGCCAGCATTTCCACATGCGGAAGAACCAGCTCAGCCAGCCCCGAGCCATCCACTGGGACGAGGATCTTTTTGTACATCCCTATCCTCCTGTCATTGAAGTGCCTGTTTCCAAGTTTACGCTAAACTAAAGAGGGCTGTCAATAAAAACTGTCAAGCCAATCGCTTGCGTGTGCTGTGGGGGACCTAAAATGGACTTTTAGGTTTCTCACGCCCTCTCTAGCGTTGGCCCGAAGCTGTCCCCCAATAATATAAAACTCAGGGCCGGCAGCGATAATTACTCCCTCCCCTCACCAGAGGCGAGTCCTTCTAAGAAGGACCTCAAGGGAGAGGGGACAGAAAAAAGCGGGATGTAGCGTCGCCACTCCGTGACGACGAATTATAGGATGAATAAAAATGTTGTGTAGGTTAGAGCATACGCTCCAACCAAGCCTAGAGCACATGCTCTAGGCTACCCTGTTTTAATAGGCGCCTGATGAATCAGGCAACTACAGAAATGGAGGTGTGGGGGGTATCCGCCATAAATACATTTCAGTGCGTGTGGGTGGGAAAAGATGACATAGCCGTTCTTCAGATTACAATGATACGGATAATATTAGAAGGCTCAAGTGTTGCTGATGTAGCAGAAAAGTACACTTCCTTGGCAAGCAATTTATAGTTGTGCTACAATACTACACACAAGGTCTATAACGGAACAGGAGGCATGAATGGCAGAAAGAGAGATATTCTGGAATATTGGGTACTGGGGTTATATCCTGTATCTGCTGCTAATACCAATAGCAGCAATTCTCGTATATGGGGTGTATAAGCGCTATCGCCTTTGGCGCCTGGGGCAGCCAGATGCCAGGTTTTCCAACCTGTGGAAGAGTCTATGGTCCTTCGCCATCACCGGTACAGTGGACGGATTTATCCACAGGCGATTCGTCAGAGATCTCTATCCTGGCCTGCTCCACTTCGTCATCTTCGTTGGAGCTATCATCCTTCTGCTGGCTGCTCTCTTAGATTTCCTCTCCCACTACTTCTTCCACTTCATGCATGGGGCTACCTACCTGGGTATCTCCTTCACCGTAGATGTTTTTGGCATACTGCTGCTTCTGATAGTGATCGTCGTCGCTTATAGAAGGTATATTCAGAGACCTGACATGCTAGATAACAAGCCAGAAAATGCCATTGCCCTCTCACTAATCGCCGTTCTTGTTATAACTGGCTTCATCATCGAGGGACTTCGCATTGCATACTTTACCGCCAACCCTATAGCCTTCCAGGAGGTCTTTCCCGGAGCCGGGCTATATAACCCGTCTTGGGCGGCTTTATCTCCAGGAGGCTGGCTGACAGCGCAGTTCTTTGGAGGGCTCTCGGAAGGAGCTCTCTTGAACACGCACGCCGTCTTGTGGTGGACTCATATGGTGATTGTCATAGGAGCTATCACTTATGTCACTCTCACCTTTTCCTTACTGTCGCACATCGTTGTCGCACCCTTGAATGTTCTCTTCAGATCGATGCGCCCCAAGGGAGCTTTGGTGCCAATCGACCTGGAGGAAGCCGAGACGTTCGGGGTATCAAAGATCAACCAATTCACCTGGAAGCAGCTACTCGACCTGGATGCCTGCACCCGCTGCGGTCGCTGCCAGGATAGCTGCCCCGCATATCTCACCGGGAAAGCTCTCAACCCGAAGGAACTTATCCAGAAGCTAAAAACACATTGGCTTGAAGTGGGACCCAGCCTTCTGGCCAAGGGGAAGAACGGGGAAGAATCCGAAATTTCCTTGATTGGTGATGTGATAACCCCAGAGGAAATCTGGGACTGCACTACCTGCCGCGCCTGCCAAGAGGTATGCCCCGTCTTCGTAGAGCATATCGATAAGATCATCGATATGCGCCGCAACCTTGTGCTGGAGCAGGCTGAGATGCCTGAAACAGCCGAGGTAGCTTTGAGGTGCATTGAGGAGAGGGGTCACACCTGTAAAGGAACCACATATTCCAGAACCGACTGGTGCGATGGGCTAGACGTCAAACTCATCTCAGAGGATAAGAATGTCGAAGTGCTGTACTGGGTTGGCTGTGCCGCCGCTCTGGAGGACAGAAATGTAAAGGTTTCCGCTGCCTTTGCCCAGGTACTCAAAGCCGCAGGCGTCAATTTCGCCATACTCGGTGAAGAGGAGAGCTGCTGCGGCGAGCCAGCACGGCGCATAGGTAATGAATACCTCTTCCAGATGCAGGCTCTCAAGAACATCGAAACCCTAAAACGCTATGGTGTCAAGAAGGTCGTCACCACCTGCCCCCACTGCTATAACACCATCAAAAATGAATACCCACAATTCGGAGGGGAGTTTGAGCTTATCCATCATACTGAGTTCATTAGTGACCTAATCAAGCAGGGTAAGCTCAAACTGGCAAATGGGATGGACAAGAAGATAACCTATCAGGACCCATGCTATCTGCTCCGCTATAATGACATCTATGAGGCACCTAGAAGGGTCCTGCTATCCATCCCTGAACTCAAATTCACTGAGATGGAGCGGGATAACGTCGATACTCTTCAGTATATTGAGAATAAACTACTCGGCTTTCGTCTAACTAGCACTTTAATGTCCACCACACCAGCTCTGAAGTTGAGGAAGTACATCCGCAGCAAGAACACCTTCTGCTGCGGCGGTGGCGGGGGGCACATGTGGATGGAGGAGACTGGCACCAGGATCAACGAGGTGCGTACCGGGCATGCTATCAAAACCAAATCCGATATCCTGGCTACCGCTTGCCCCTACTGTCTTCAGATGTTCGAGGATGGTATAAAAGCGAAGGAGGCAACAGAATACTTAAAGGCAATTGACATCGCCGAGCTAGTGGCGGAGGCTATTCAAGAGTAGCCTCTCCACGCGGAGCATTGCAGACCAACAGTAAGGCCTTGAACTGATAGTTTAAGGCCTTATTGTGTGGGGCGCTTCGCTGGTTTCTTGCGAGGGACTTTGTTCAGCGAGCTCTGGACTATCGCCATTCCGATGACGCTGAGGAAAAACATCAGTATAAAAGCTACGGCGCCACTCATTCCACCCCTGGTCACCTTCTCTACGCCCTCGGAGAACTTCCACATCCAGTATATATTAACTAAGGGGATGATAATCAGCAAAGCTGTTGGAATTCTAGCGCCTCTCCGGTTCATCTCACCCTTGGTAATCACATACCACACCAAAGCGTAGATACCGAAGGTAATGATTGACAATACCAAAACCAATAGAGGACTACGGCGTTTCATAACCTACTACCCCCTTTTATTTATGCTATGAAAGCTATTATATTTCCTCTGTTTTGTCAAGGAGAGGCGGCTTCCTGGAAAACTTTTACCATTGCTTTCCCGCTCTCAGCCTTTTGAGGAACGTTCTAAGTATAATGAATGCGCCGATAAAAAAGTCTTATAATTTCACTACAACATTTCACATTTTAAAACATTTCTTCTTGACAAACCTTAAGCTCTACGAATAAAATGCTAAACAGCAATTAGACTGATTAGGAGGTAATGATGTTTTCATATATGGGAAAGATTCTGCGGGTTAACCTGTCAGAGGGAAAGGTTTCTGAGGAAGATATTCCCGAAAGCTGGCTGAAGAAGTTTTTGGGGGGCGGCGGGCTAGCGACCAAGTATCTTTACGATGAGGTCAAGGCGGGAATAGAACCCCTAGGCCCGGAAAACAAGCTCATATTCATGACGGGCTGTCTAACGAGCACCCCATCGCCAAGCACCGGGAGATACAGTGTGGTTTCCAAATCTCCCTTAACCGGCTTTTGGGCACAATCAAACTCCGCTGGTTACTGGGGAGCAGATTTCCGGAAGACAGGTTTTGACGGGATAATTTTTGAGGGTGTCTCACCAAAACCAGTTTACCTTGTAGTTGACAATGGAAAAGCAGAGCTTAAGGATGCAGGGGATATCTGGGGCGAGAGTGTTCTAGAAACCACAAGCCTGTTAAAAGAAAAACTTGGTAAGGAATTTAATGTTGCCTGCATTGGAATCGGCGGCGAGAATCAGGTCAGGTATGCTGCCATTATGAACGATGAGCATAGAGCGGCGGGAAGATGCGGTATGGGTGCGGTAATGGGGTCGAAGCGCTTAAAAGCCATCGCTGTAAAAGGGTCGAAGGCAATCGAAATCGCCAATCAGGCCGCTTTCACCGAGGTGGCAAAGAAACAATACTCTCTGCTCGAGGAGTCTATGCTGAAAATAGGCATGGAGACATTTGGAACAGCCGTGGTTCTCGATATGGTGAATGTTCGCGGTGGACTTCCCACCAGAAACTGGCAGACTGGAGTCTTTCCCAACATAGAGAAGATCAACGCAACGGCGCTTAATGAAACGCTCTTGGTGGACAGGAAGAATTGCTTTGCCTGCCCGATCAAGTGTGGCCGAGTAACCGAAATCAAAACAGGGCCATATGCAGGCAATAAGGGAGAGGGCCCAGAGTATGAAACTATCGGGGCATGCGGTGCTATGTGTGACATTGACGACCTGGAAGCAATTACAATGGCGCATTACCTATGCGATAATTACGGTCTTGACACCATCTCCACCGGTAGCACGATAGGTTTTACCATGGAGTGCTACGAGAAAGGGATATTGACCAAATCGGACACCGGTGGCTTGGAGATCAATTTTGGCGACGCGGCCACCATGATTGAGCTGATACATAAGATAGCCAAAAGAGAGGGCATCGGCGACTTACTGGCCGAAGGTACTAAAAGAATGGCAGAGAAGCTGGGCAAGGGAACGGAAAAGTTTGCCATGAATGTTAAGGGCCTGGAGATGCCGTGCTACGACCCAAGGGCTGCTAAGATATCGGGGTTAGGATTTATGGTGGCAAATCGAGGCGGCGACCATATGACAGCATACGTACAAGCCCCAGCATTTCTTAACATGCCGTTCCTCATTGTTGAGGAAAGCACAATCGAAGATATATTCGTAGAAAATCCAAAAGAGGCTAAGGTTGTCAAGGACCTGGAGGATGCGCTCACCTTTTTCGATTGTGCTGGCGGATGTAAATTTATGGGGATGAGTTTAGCTGCAGATGAATGGGTAGAGTTGATAGCTCACGCTACCGGCTGGAAATTCGGCGTGGAGGAATTTAGAAAAACCGGTGAACGGGTCGTTAACCTTGCAAGAGCATACAACATAAGGGAAGGACTGACCCCCGCTGATGATAGCCTGCCAAAGCGTCTATTAGAGGAGCCACTACCAGAAGGCCCAGCGGCTGGCCATGTAAATGACCCGGCACCACTTTTAGAAGCCTATTACGAATTTCGAGGATGGGACAGGGTAACAGGCAAACCAAGTCCGGAAAAGCTTCGAGAGTTAGACCTGGAAGAATTGATCCCCGATATATGGGGCAAATAGGCCACGAGGGTCAACAGCGAGAAGCTATCCCAGTTCTGGAGGAGAGAGTATGGCAGAGACAGTAACTTATGCCGATAAGCCCTGGATCAAAAACTACAAATTGGGACCGTCCAAGCTCAAGGAAACACTGGAGCCATACCCCAAGATACCCCTGTACAAGATATTAGATGATTCGGCGGATAAATATCCCAGCACCAGCGCAATTAACTTTTTGGGAAGGATAATTACATATCGGGAGCTAAGGCTCAATGTTGATAAGTTAGCCACTGCTCTCGCCGACCTGGGGGTAAAGAAGAACGACAAAGTAGCGGTGATGCTGCCAAACTGTCCCCAATACGCCATAAGCGAGTTTGGGGTATTAAAGACCGGTGCGGTGCATGTCCCGTGTAGCATAATGCTGAGAGCCGACACCCTGGAGCACGAGATGGTTGAATCTGGAGCTGAGACAATAATCTGTTGGGATCAATCTCTAGACCTCGTTAATTCAATCAAAAACAAGACAAAACTTAAGAACATAATTATAACATCAGACAAGGATTACTCTTTAGAAGAACCAGAGGTAAAAGAGATTCCTGGCGTCTACCAGTTAAAAGATTTGATAGCAAAATATGAGCCCAACCCCCCCGAGGTTCAAATTGACCCGATGGAGGATTTGGCCATTCTCGCCTTTACCGGAGGCGCTACAGGAATCCCAAAAGGCGTAATGATAACCCATTTCTGTAGAATGGCCAATTTACTGCAGGGGATTCCATGGGCCAGTGCGTCTATGGCGCCAGCAATAATAGGTAAAACTTCCGTATTGATAGCCGTTCCCCTATTCCACCAATACGGGGAGTATGCAATGGAATCGGCGATTCACTGGGCGCAGACAGTTCTGTTGATTGCCGACCCAAGAGATACCGATTCAATCATAAGGTACTTGAAAGAATTTCGTCCTGCCCAAACCTGCGTTGTTCCTACCCAGCTCATGCGGATCGCTGAAAGTAAGATCGGGAGGATGCCGGTTGGCATCACCTCGGCTGCCGCTCCTCTCCCCAAAGAAACTGCGGAAGCAATCAAGGCAGACACCAAGATGCCTGTCGGAGAGGCCTATGGTTTAACTGAAGCAGGCCCGGCTACTCACATGAATCTTTCAATAGGTTTAGCGCGGACAGGATTCATGCGTGAGGCAAAAGAGGGCATCGGGGTACCCATTGCCGACACGGAGTGCAAAATCGTAGACCCGGAAACAGGTGAAGATGCTCCCGTTGGTGAAACGGGTGAGATGTACATTCGTGGCCCACAGGTTATGAAAGGCTACTGGCCAACACCCGGCAATGGTCTGATAGATGGCTGGCTTCCCACCGGCGATGTCGCCAGAATGGACGAAGATGGATATTTCTTTCTCGTGGATCGCGTCAAAGATATGGCAAACGTTTCTGGATACAAAGTCTACACAAGAGTAATCGACGAAATCCTGTTTCAGCATCCCGCGGTTGCCATGGCTGTTGCGATTGGAATTCCTGACCCGGAACGTCTGGGAAGCGAGAGAATAAAGGCCTTCATTAAAGCAGGATTCTAAGGGCAAAGTGACCGGTGAGGAGATTATTGAGTGGTGTAGAGACAAGATGGAACCTTACGCTCGCCCTAAGTCTGTCGAGTTCAGGGATGATCTACCGCTAACTGTGACCGGGAAACTTTTCAAAAGGGAACTACGAGAGGAAGAGATTAAGAATATGAAAGAGAGAGGCGAGCTTAAATAACGGAAATATTTCATACCGGCTTAGTTGTGATACCCGCCAAGACCCCAAGCTCCTCAGGAAAGTTTAACGGAGAATCGTATTCCCATATTATCAAAAGACGATCTTTTCCCCTCAGCAAATATGAAATGGGCGGGCAATCGTTGCTAAGAGCCCGTCTACTCGCCGCAGACTTTTCACCACAAAAGGCTAATGGATAGCTGCTTTGCTTACCTCGGCGATTATAGCTGCACCAAGGGCAGTGCATAATTGAGGTTGAGGTGTTACCAACAATTGAGTACGTGGTTTGTCTTACAGGCTCTTGATAAGCCTAGCATCAAGTCAGTCCAGGCTGGTTATGGTGCAGTGAAGCAGATGGTAAGCCTTTTGCTTACCATCCTCGTTTGCATCCCCTTCGTAGGATTTTCTTCCCAGTCCATGTTATGGATTATGCAATCTCATTACCAATGTAAGGTGCTAGGTATTCGATGAGTGCGATCACTGCCCCCAGATAGAAAAGGCAGCACCATTTATTGAGGAAGTGATACCATTTCTACGAGCCAATGGTCTGGGGAGGGAACGCCAGGGAGTGGCAAGACCCGACATGGAGGTGGTGCAGGAATCAAACAGGTGCCATGATAGGAATTTGTACGAGTGTTTCAAGAAAGGAGCTGGTGTAAAATGACGAAGGTAAAGGTAGTGGCTGATAGCTCGGTCTGTTTACCTAGCGAATTAATTGAGAAGTATAGCATTGAACTAGTACCGGAGAAAATAATCTTTGGGGACATGGTTTATCGAGACGGCATAGATTTGAACCCTCATAAGTTTTACACTCTCCTCCAGCATGCGAAAGAGTTGCCTACCACGTCAGCCCCCTCACCTGAAGATTTTGCTAATGCTTACCAGAAGGCAATTCACGATGCAGAGAGCATAGCCTGCATTCTAGTTACTTCCGGGTTCAGCAGTATGGGATTAAAATCGGCATTGATAGCCAGAGAATCATATCCCGAAGTGCCAATAGAAGTGATTGACTCCCGAACAGCGGTGGGGGCATACGGGTTTGTAGTATTAGCGGCAGCACGTGCTGCCGCCAACAATAAATCTCTTCCTGAAGTCGCCAAGATAATAGAGGACATGAAGGGGCGAGTCAACATGATAGCTACGCTGGACACTATTAAATATCTGGAGAAGGGAGGGCGCATCGGTAAGGCGGCTTGCTGGGCGGGCAGTCTACTCAGTATCAAGCCTATTATAGAAGTACCAACCTCTACCGGGGTTGTGGAGCCATTAGGCAGGGTTAGGAACAGGAATAAGGCATTGGAGTGGTTGCTGGACATCATGGAGGAGAGGGTAAGTGGAGAGCAACCGATACACGTTAGCATTGACCATGCTAATGTGCCCGATGAAGCAGACTGGCTCAAGACCAAAATATTATCTCGTTTCAACTGTACTGAGATCTTTATCAATCATTTTGCCCCAGTTGCCGGCGTGCACTGCGGGCCAGGAGTGATAGGAGTTTCTTTCTATGCTGACACCGGACATGTGGACTGACGCAACACTAATTCTGGGAGCCTACCTATACGGCTCTATCCCGTTTGTCTGGAGTATCGCTCACCTCAGAGGTATAAATCTGCGACACCGTGGTAGCCGGAGTGTGGGTACCGCTAACCTTGCCGAGTCAGCAGGGGCATGGGCGGGTGCTCTCGGCTTCTTTAGTGATTTCTCCAAAGGCGTCCTGCCAATAGTGATTGGGCATTATCTTCTAGAGGCCGACCTCGGTATACTGTGTCTGGCTGGGCTGTCGGCTCTGGCTGGACAGATGTGGCCGGTGTGGCTTAAGTTCTTCGGTGGCCGGGGTAATTCTGTGAGCGGTGGTACAATTGCGGGCTTCATCTTTACCTCCTATCTCCCGTGGGAAATCTTGGTGGTTCTTATCCCAACCCTTGTAGCTGTTGTCTGGCGCAAGCTGGGCAAAGCCAAAAATACCCCCACTATGAGCGTGCCGCTCGCGTCACTTATCGGCTTTGCTCTAGTCCCTGTGCTTTCTTGGCTTTGGGGAAACCCTCTGGTCATCTCGTTCACTTATATCGCTGTCTTGATACTCCTGGTGATAAGACGATTAACTGCCGATATAAGTACAGAGCTGAAGCATCAGCCTCCTACCCGAGAACTACTGGCAATCCTGAATAACCGTCTTCTATACGATAGGAGCTACCGGGACAGGTATCAATAGGTAGAGATGGAATTATGACAATCAAGATTGTCACTGATAGCACCTGGTAACTGACAATGGAGATACCTAGAAAGCTAATATCGATGCTCACAAACTAAGGCATATTAGCCCACCTAGGTAAAGAAAGTAGCCTCCTTCAGATGACGCTCCTTCCTCTGGATAGGCTCACCTCTTGCAACGGCTTCCATGGTGAACTCCTTCCCCAATAGGGCAGCGCCCATTGCCCCGCTGAGAAGCGGGTCGTGGGGAACCAAAACCTCACACCCAGCCTGTTCCTTCACTGCGTTAACCACCCCCACATTTTTTACTACACCTCCAGTGAGTACCACATCAGGCTCTATCTTCAATCTTCTTGTCATGCTAACTACCCTGCTGGCGATAGCATCGTGGAGCCCAGCCACAACGTCTTCTATCGCTACTCCATCAGAAAGACGAGATATCACCTCCTGCCGAGCAAAAATGGTACAGATACTGCTAATCCTGACCTTATTAGTAGATTTCAGGGAGATGCTTCCTAAATCCTCCACCCTAAGCTCCAAGGTGTCAGCGAGAACTTCCAGGAATCTACCTGTTCCTGCAGCGCACTTGTCATTCATGACAAAATCGACCAGCTTGCCATTACTGATCTTGAGTCCCTTAGCATCTTGCCCTCCAATATCAATAGCCGTTTTGACATTTGGGAAGAGGCTAGCAACGCCCTTGGCGTGGCAGGTTAATTCCGTAATCTGACGGTCAGCGAAGGGGACATTGATTCTCCCATATCCTGTGGCTATCACATAGGATATCGCGTCAAAGGAAAGATTGGCCTGCTCCAAGGCTTCCTCCATTACCTTATTAGCCAGCCGGCGATGCTCTGCGCCAGTGGGACCTACAACACGAGAGCGAATCTCGCCATCAATATCTATTATCACCACCTTGGTCATGGTGGAACCTATATCAACGCCACAAAATAGATAGGAATTTCTTGCAACCAAATATCGCTCCTCTGTGTGGTCAATCAGGCAATAACCTCGATGAATCCCTGAACCCTTGTCCTTAATAGTGCTCAGGAGCCCTCACTGTAGTCATGCTCCAGGTATGTGTTTGGTAATCCAATACTGTCGAGATAATCCTCAAGCCCGGGTACTTCATAACCGTGGACATCGCAATATTTTACCGATTGAAGGATTACCCCATTAACATTCCACCCTTTTACATAGTTCCTGATGTAACCGAATCTGGCTCCCAGATCCGCAATATAATTTTTCTTCGTCTTGCCAATATCGTCTTCCTTGAATGTGCGCGGACACTGCAGATCCACCAGGTAGCGGTAGGCTGTCTATTGACTTTTTCTTTTCTTTGCTGTTCATATTTTATTTATCTCCCCTTCAGTACTGACTTCACCAGTATATAATTACAACGCCGCAATCTCAACCGATGTGCCCTGAAAGACGAAGGTGTTTAGCAATGGTCTACGCTCAGCTACCATCCACCTCGTGGGATGATATTTTCTCAGAACAGTTAAATAGCGACAGAATCATACAATAGCACTCAATATATATACTCTAAAAGCTTGACTTTTTTTTCGTCATATTGTATGTTTCAGTCATTCCGCATAATGTGCTGATTTATTACGTAATGTAGTTACAAAGGGGGGCACATGGGCAAAGAAGAAAGGTACGATGTAGTGATCGTGGGTGGTGGCCCCAATGGCGTCACATCAGCGGCCTACCTGGCTAAGAGCGGACTTAGCGTATGCGTCCTTGAGGAGAGGCCAGAGCTATTGGGAGGGTGTGAGAATGTGGAGGTCATACCCGGGGTGCGCATTGACCCCCACATGACCTTCATGTATGGGGCGGCAGCCCCCGGCTTTGAGCAGCTTGAGCTGTGGAAGTACGGCTTCCGCATGGCCTGGCGCATGTTACTACCGGATGGCTCGACGGGTGGGGGACTGTGGACCAGCGATGGAGCGGTCGAACCAACCCTTAAGGACCTCGCTGGGTCAATGAGGCTACAAGGCGCCCACCCCGACAATATATACTGGAAAGACCTGCTGCGCGCTATCTACTGGTGCCCGCCGCACCCCCCTGAAGTGGAGATAACGGCGGACAACACCCCCTACATGCAGGTCATCAAGCAGTATGCGCCAGAGATGTGGACAGAAGAGATACTCGAGATGAGCATGTTTGACCTCATGGACGAGTATATGGAAACCGAGGCCTACAAGGTGGGCCAGGGTATCATAGCCTGGTACTCAGGGGCCAGCCCCGAGTGGCAGGGTGTGGGTATCCCTGCCTACGGCGGAGTAGCGAGCTTAATTGTATCAGGGCAATTGAGCGTCACCCGCGGCGGCATGCATACCTATGGCCACGCCGTTGTACGCTGTGCCCTTGCCCACGGGGTAGTAATGCGCACCTACTGTCCGGTTGAGGAAATCATCATCCGCGAAGGACGCGCAGTCGGAGTGCGCCTCAGAGACGACGCCGCCCTCGCCGAGAAGACCATCTGGGCCAACAAGGCGGTGCTCGCCAATGTCGAGATCAAGCACCTATTTCTCGACCTCATCGGTCCACAGCACATCGACATCGGCTTCGCTCAGCGGATCAGAGATATCAGCCTTAAAGGCTCCAATATCTATGTCTCTCACTTCCTGTTGAATAAGCCACCTCGCGTATACCCCAAGTTCAGAGTCCCGGATCAGGGAGACAAGAACCTATTCTTTGGTGGAGTAGGCCCCTGCGATTCCCGGGAGAACTACTTCGAGCACATAATGGATATTAATGGGCGCAAGTCATTCCCCTCTATGCCGCCAGAAAAAGTACCCTGGATCATGGTGATGCACGAGGAAGACGACTCACGGGTCAGGCGCCCCAACAGCTATCTCCTTTCTCCCTTCTACGTCATCGTTCCCCCACCGGAGTACTTCGTGGATGGCCCCGATGCAATGCACAAGGAGAAGGGTAAGTGGGATACCTATATGCTCAAGGCCCTGGGCACTGTAGTGGAGAACCTGGAGGACGACCTCATCGGGCAGTGGTCGAATCCCCCCTGGGAGTCAGAGCACCGCAACTGGGGGCTACTCGGTGGCGGCTGGTATACCACCCGCCACTGCTCCGACCAGTGGTTTGAGAACCGCCCTCTGCCCGAGCTCTCCCGCTACCGCGTCCCGTTCATCGACGGCCTTTACCTTTGCCATCAATCATCTGGCCACCCCGGTGGGCTGTTCCTGATGGCTATACCATATAACCTGATGCACATCCTCATCGAGGACGGCATAGCCGAGCCCGGCGACTGGTGGTACCCATCACCGTGGTACATACCTCAGGAGGGGAAGATATCGGCGATACCCCGTAAATAAAGAAAGGAACTGAATTAGGAAAGGATAGGGTGATATTATCCAAGAATAGTCTAGTGGCGATAGAATCATACAACACCACGCAATATGTGCTCCAGAGGCTTGATTTTTCCCCGTCGTTCTGCATTTCTCGGTCATCCTGTCCAATGTGATGACTTATTATGGTATGTAGTTTTAGAGGAGGGATACATGGGCAAAGAAGAAAGGTACGACATAGTGATCGTGGGTGGTGGCCCCAATGGCGTCACATCAGCGGCCTATCTGGCCAAAAGCGGGCTTAGCGTCTGTGTCTTAGAGGAGAGGCCAGAGCTATTGGGAGGATGTGAGAATGTAGAGGTCGTACCCGGGGTGCGCATTGATCCGCACATGACCTTTATGTATGCCGGAGCAGCCCCCGGTTTTGAGCAGCTTGAGCTGTGGA
>CAYUCL010000020.1:31665-38743 GCA_964443325.1 uncultured Dehalococcoidales bacterium | reverse complement strand
ACCAACCTACCCAAACACAAATTGTAGGGTGGGTATAGCCCTTCAGCGGAAGGGTGAAACCCACCTTTTCTATCCCCGTTACGTAGCGCGAGGCTTTAGCCTCGCCATTAAGAGCGACCCTAAAGGGTCGCGCTACATTAGGCCACGGTTGTCATTGCGACCCTACACAAAATGAAGTTTACGATATTGCTTCGGTCGCCTTCGGAGACCTCGCAATGACAGGGGCTCCGACAAGTCGGAGCCCCTGCCGCAAAAACCGAACAATCAGTGCTGTTTCCCGCTATGACTTCCTCTTGGCTTTCCTGTTTTTGGATGCTCCGGGCTTTACACCCTGGGCCACTGCCCGTTTCTTGCCCACCAACCCCTTCATCCGAAACCAGGACGGCGTGCGATAACCTTTCATATCTTACTCTGGGTCTAGTCGAGAAGGCGGAAACTGCCCACTATCGTGTCGAAGGTAGTCTCATACTGGCTCCAGCAGTCACCCCGACACGCACAGAAGACGATCCAGCCGTTGGAGTCTTCAACCACATAGAGCAACATCGACTGAAAAGCTACCTCGTACACATCGATTGAACACACGTGTTTAATCGCTGCTACGCCATCCACCGTCAGTGCCTCTTCGGAAATGGGTGTGTATCCACCGGCAGCGGTATAGTTGCCCTTTAGTTCCTCAAACCAGGCGTCAACGCTCATCGGCTCGGACAGCTCCGCTATCGTGACTGAGAACTGCGGGGCACACATCGGGTCTGCTTCGCCAGCCCCAAAACTAACAAGAGCCCCTGTGGTCGCCATCTCCCAGCCCTGCGGGTACAGGATGGCGAAACCGTTTTCCTCATCGGTGTACTCCAGGTATCCTCCAGTTGGCGTGCCTGTCGGGCCGGGTGTGGGCGTCCCTCCACCTCCCCCACATGAGCATGAACTGCCTGCCAGGAGGACCAAGATAAGCAAAATAATTGATATTAGACTGCTGAACTTCATTAACTAACTCCTTTTCGCATTCGGGAGGAGCACAAGGGCCTTATTGGAACAGGGTTACTTCTTCACTCCCTTTATGAATTCGTCCAGGGTCATGGCGGCCATGGTCAGGGTGCCGAGGGTGCCCCTGGCGCCCAGCTCTATCGCTACCCTTGTTATAACCTCATTGTTGGGCGCTTCGAGGATGTTAACGAAATCATACTGGCCGAGAAGGGCATACTGGGCCAGTATCTTCGCCCCCATGTCTTCGACTTCCTTATTGACCTCCTTTATTCGCTCCGGGTTCTGCTTGATGGTCTTTCTTCCCTCATCGGTGAGAGTCGTCATCATCACATAAATAGCCATTCGCTCCACCTCCGTTAGTGATATTTATTGAAGGCCCCTGTGCTCCCATTGACAGTTGAGTTAAATAGCATACGCATACTGCGCCAGATTGTCAACCGCGCCACAACACCGGTAGGGTGGTTGAAATCCTTCCGCAGAAGGATGGAACCCACCTTCCCAAGTGGGTATTGGAGGGCTGAGGGAGTCCTCTCCCTCAGCGTTCGTGGTGAGCCTGTCGAACCTCGCCATAGGCGAGTCGCCTTTGGAGACATGAACGGGACCTTATTGGCCGCTCTAGAACGGGGGAATCCGCGCCGCCGACTGGCGTGGACGGCACGTCGATGGTCGCCATAATGAGCGGCGACCACAATCTAGTTATCGCCGGCCCTTATCCTGGTTACGCTGTCGCCCCAGGCATTTGTCACCCAGACGTACTTGCCGTCGAAGCATATGCTCTGGGGATAGTCCTCAACCGGGAAAGTGTCTAGAACCTCGCCATCGCTGGCCCTGAGCTTGGTCACCTCGTCGCTCCAGTCGTTGACCACCCAGATGTTCTCCCCATCGAAACATATGCCATGGGGAGCATCGCCCACACCAAAGATTCCCAGTATCTGGCCATCGCTGGCCCTCAGCTTGGTCACCGTATCCCTGCCGGCGTTTGTGACCCAGATATTGTCCTCGCTGTCAGTGCAGAGCTTAAACGGTGAGGTATTATTGCCCAGGTTAAACATGGCCAGGACTTCGCCGTCATCAGGCCTCAGCTTGACGATAGTGTCGCTGGCACAGACTGTCACCCACACGTATTGCCCATCGCAGTGTACTCCCTGGGGGGCACTGCCCACCTCGAAAGTGGCCAGGACTTCACCATCGCTGGCCCTGAGCCTGGCCATGGTGTTGTTGGCATGGTTTGCCACCCAAACGCTTCCCCCCTGGTAACAGATGCCCTCGGGATAATGACCGACGGCGAAGTTGCCCAGCACCTCACCATCGCTGGCCCTGATCTTGGTCACCTCGTCACTCAGGTGCTTCGTCACCCAGATGTTCTCCCCATCGAAGCACAGTTCACGGGGAGCACGGCCCACGGTGAAGTTGCCCACTATCTCGCCAGTGCTGGCGCTGAGCTTGGTCACCGTGTCGCTCCAGTAGTTGGCGACCCATACATGCTCCCCATCGCAGCAGATGCCCCAGGGTCCATCGCCAGCGGGAAAGCTCTGGACTTGGGGCGTTGCAGGACCGGAGGAACACCCAGAGAGGAACATGAGGAGGACCGCTATCGCCAGCAACAAGCGCAGAACTGATTTCATGTAATCAAACTACTCCTCGGGATATAGCTTGGTGACGGTGTCATAGACATAGTTAGTGACCCAGATATTCTCCCCGTCGCAGCAGATGCCGTAAGGAGCGCCACCAGCCTCATAGCTGTCCAGGATCTCGCCGGTGCTGGTACTCAGCTTGTGCGCCTGATTTAACCTGAGGTCTGAGACCCAGATGTACTCCCCGTCAAAGCAGATGTCGTAAGGGGATTCGCCGCCGCTGTATGTACCCAGGATTTCGCCGTCACTAGTCCTCATCTTGACCACACTGCCGCTATCGGTGTCGGTGATCCACATATTCTCGCCGTCAAAAGCGAGGAACCTGGGGCTTTCGCCGACATCGAAGGTGCCCAATAGCTCACCATCGCTGGCCCTGAGCTTGGTCACGCTCAGTCCGCCGACGTTTGCTACCCACACATTTTCCCCCTCAAAGCAGATGCCCTGAGGATACAGACCGACGAGGAAATGGCCCAACATCTGGCCATCGCTGGGCCTCAGCTTGGTCACGGTGCAACCGCTGTGGCTCGTCATCCAGATGTTATCTCCATCGAAGCGAACGTCACGGGGGCGGTGGCCTACGTGAAAGGTGCCCAGCACCTCGCCATCGCTGGCCCTGAGCTTGGTCAGGCTGTCGCTTTCATAGCCGGCAACCCAGATGTTTTCGCCATCGAAGCAGAATCGACGAGGGGCAGTACCCACAGTGAAGTTGCCGAGGAACTCGCCATCGCTGGCCCTCAGCTTGGTCACGTCGTCGCCGTAGGAGTTGGCTACCCAGATATTCTGTCCGTCAAAGCACACGCCCCGCGGTCCATCGCCGACGCTGAAGGTA
The DNA here is from genome assembly GCA_964443325.1 of uncultured Dehalococcoidales bacterium. GTDB lineage: Bacteria > Chloroflexota > Dehalococcoidia > E44-bin15 > E44-bin15 > DAOUVR01. Next base: position 35,299 of record CAYUCL010000020.1, on the reverse strand, counting down.
GTGTGAAGGTAGGTTGTGCTCGATGCACCATTGCCGTTTGTGGTCGACGGCCCGGCGCAACCGGCTAAGGAAATAACCAGGAGCAGAATGACCAGCAGAACAGGTAGAGGATATCTCATTGCAACAATTCTACTCTATAGCAAGCTCACATGCAACAATGCCTACCTGTGGCAGAATGACCGAAAGTTGACACCACACCTGCGAGATGCTAGTCTCGTGCTAGCCCCTCGGCAAACAGCTTCCCCGGGGAATATCGGGCACTTCTTGTAACAGTGAGGAGGGCGTGTATGAGAGCCAGCGGAATTTTTATAGCCATACTTGTGTGCGTCGTGCCATTGTCAGTTCTTGGTTGCGGTGAGGGCGGAGCACCATCACCGGCCAGCATTGCTTTCATCTCTCACCGCGATGGCAACGCTGAGGTCTACGTCGTGGGCGGCGACGGCTCCAATCCGACCAACCTCAGCAACACCAAACTCAGCGAATGGACCCCGACCTGGTCGCCGGATGGCACCAAGATCGCCTTCCAAACCAGCCGTGACGGCCAGTCGGAGATATATGTGATGGAGCCCGATGGCTCCAACCCGGTCAATCTCACCAACAACCCGGCGCGGGATTTCCAGATATCCTGGTCCCCCGATGGCAGCAGGATAGCCTTCGTCTCCAACCGTGACGGCAACGATGAAATACACGTCATGGACGCCGATGGCTCCAACCAGACCAACCTTACCAACAACGAGGCCAAGGAGCAGGCCCCCTCGTGGTCCCCCGACGGGAGCAGGATCGCCTTTGTCTCTGACCGTGACGGCAATAGTGAAATCTACGCTGTCGACGCTGACGGCTCCAATCAGACCAACCTCACCAATGACCCGGCCAGCGATTTAGCCCTATGCTGGTCGCCGGACGGGAGCCGGATTGCCTTCCACTCTGACCGTGACGGCAACTTTGAAATCTATGTGATGGACGCCGATGGCTCCAACCACATCAACCTCACTAATAATCCAGCTAGCGATGCATCACCTTCGTGGTCGCCGGACGGGAGCAAGATCGCCTTTGCCCGCCACTCCGAGGTCTACGTCATGGGCGACGACGGCTCCAACCAGACCAACCTAACCAACAACCCGGCTGTTGACTATCAGTTGTCGTGGTCGCCGGACGGCAGCAGGATAGCCTTTATCTCTGAACGTGACGGCGACTCTGAGGTCTACGCCATGGACGCCGATGGCTCCAACCAGACCAACCTCACCAACAACCCGGCTGAGGATAGGCACCCCTCATGGTCGCCCTAGGGCGCGCATATTCGAGCCCACGACACCGGCTAACCTTCGTTCCGCGCCACGGGTGATTGGCCATCCCTCCGCCTCGACACCTCGCCAGTGAACTTCCCCGCCTTGGTAGGGGTTTCAATTGAATGCCCCTACTGCCAATTGTCAATCGGTTCGTGGTGAGCCATGCACCGTTCGTGGTGAGCCTGTCGAACCATGAACGGCCCTTCGGTAGGGGCACCCTTCTTAGAAGGGCCGTGCCCCTACAATGTTTATCCCCATATCTTTGAGGAGAGGGAACACGACAGGCCCGTCGACATCCTTCCGCAGAAGGACAGGGTGAACGGTTAATAAAAGGTTGACACCACGCCTGCCAAGTGATATTCTTTTGCCATCCAGCAGCACAAAATAGCTTTCGTAATAGCATCTATAGCATCTTTCTCCAACAAGGAGGGCATGTGTGAGAGCCACAGCAATTGTAATAATAACCCTTGCGTGCATCGCGGCACTCTCAGTCCTTGCCTGCTGTGGCGGCGGAGGACCTGAGGCCACCCCAACACCAACCCCCGCAGCGACGCAGGGCAAGATCGTGTTTACCTCAGACCGCGAAACCAATGTCAATCCCCCGGTCCCCGAGATCTACATCATGGACGCCGATGGCTCCAACCAGATCAACCTGACCAATAACGCCGGTTTTGACTGGCAGCCCCTGTGGTCGCCAGACGGAAGCGCGATTACCTTCATATCCATCCGCGATGGCAATGACGAGATCTACATCATGGACGCCGATGGCTCCAACCAGATTAACCTGACCAATAACCCGGCCAGCGATTTGGCCCTATGCTGGTCGCCAGACGGCAGCAGGATTGCCTTCGTATCTGACCGCGACGGCAACGAGGAAATCTACATCATGGAAGCCGACGGCGCCAACCAGACCAACCTAACCAACAACCCCGCTGCCGATTCGCATCCCTCGTGGTCGCCAGATGGAACCAGGATAGCATTCGCATCCGACCGCGACGGCAACAAGGAAATCTACGTCATAGACAACGACGGCGCCAACCACATCAACCTCACCAACAACCCCGCTAGTGATTCCGATCATTCATGGTCACCGGACGGTAGTAAAATCACCTTCGTCTCTGACCGTGACGGCGATGGTGAAATCTACGTCATGGAGGCTGATGGCACCAGCCAGACCAACCTCACCGTTAACCCAATGTGGGATTGGGGCCCCTCGTGGTCCCCTGATGGCAGCAAGATCGCCTTTGTATCGTTGCTCGATGACCAGTCTGACATTTTCGTCATGGATGCCGATGGCTCCAACCACATCAACCTTACCAGCGACACCTTTGAGGATGACCACCCGCTGTGGTCACCGGATGGGAGCAAGATCGCCTTCGTCTCGTGGCGCGGCTACAAGGAAATCTATATGATAGACCCTGACGGCTCCAACCAGACCAACATCAGCAACAACCCAAGCTGGGACTGGCAGCCCTCGTGGGCGCCCTAGGGCGCGTATCCCACTCCGTTAACTCTGTTCTGCCTTCATGCAACGTGGCAATCCGGGTCGAGGGGATGGAAATGGTGGGTTGCGCCCTTCCGCTGAAGAGCTGCACCCACCCTACTGGCTGACTTATTGTTGCGAGGCCCGTCTTGAACATCGTAGGGGCGGGTTTGAAACCCGCCCCTACCCCCGCACCACCGAGATTCTTCGCCTTCGGCTCAGAATGACAGGAAGCCGAAATGCTGAGGACAGCCACATCAAGCCGTTCGTGGTTAGCCATGCGCCGTTCGTGGTGAGCCTGTCGAACCTCGCCATAGGCGAGTCGCCTTTGGAGACATGAACGGCCCTTCGGTAAACTCAGGACAGGCCCTTCGACAGGCTCAGGGTGAACGGAATCTGGTAGGGGAACCCTTCTTAGAAGGGCCGTGCCCCTACTATAACCACAGCAGGTTGCTGGCCCTACTCTTCCACCCCCAGCCTGATGCCGTAGATGTCCCAGTAGCCGTCACGAAACTCCTGCCACACCACAATATCACCTGAGATATCGGGCAGCCACTGGCGCGCCGCATCGGTGCAGATGGCGAACTCGGTCCTGGAGGAAAGGCTGTAACCATAGATGTCATCGTTGCCGTTGCGCTCGTCCCACCAGACAACGATGTCCCCTGAGATCGCCGGCTCGCGCTGCTGCGCCGCATCGGTGCAGATAGCGAACTCGGTGCCAGTGGCGACATCGTAGGCATAGATATCCTCGTTGCCGTTGCGGTGGTCCTCCCACACTACGATATCTCCTGAGACTGCAGGGACTGTTTGCACGGCTGGATCGGCGCAGATGGCGAACTCGGTGTCGGCGGCCAGGTCGTCCAGC
>CAYUCL010000020.1:0-31655 GCA_964443325.1 uncultured Dehalococcoidales bacterium | reverse complement strand
CAATTCATAGAAAGCAGGATACTATGGTCTTTGCGCGGCGTACCCCCGGCGCGCGGCAATACGTAGATGTCCTCGTTGCCGTTGCGCTTGTCTATCCACACTACGATGTCCCCCGATATGTCAGGGTCAAACTGGGTGCCTGGATCGGAGCAAATGGAGAACTCGGTACCGGTGGCCAGGTCGTAGCCGTAGATGTCATGGTTGTGCTTGCGGTAGTCCCCCCACACCACGATGTCCCCCGAGATGGCAGCGGCATACTGCCAGGTCGGGTTGGTGCAGATGGGGAACTCGGTTTTGCCGGCGAGGTCGTAGCCAAATATCTCCCAGTCGTGGATGCCGTAGTTGCGCCCATCGGTCCATACCACGTACTCGTCGGTGAGGGCAGGGAGAATCTGGCCGTGTTCCATGGGCTGGTCGGCTATTTCGGTGCAGATGGGGAACTCCGCACCGGTGGAGAATTTGTAGCCGTAGATGTTGTAGTGGGTCTCATTGGTGCCGTTGCGGTTGTCCTGCCATACCACCATACCCCCCCAGACGGCGGGATGATCCTGGTCGCCTTCCTCGGTGCAGATGGCGAACTGCTCACCGACGGAAGGCAGCGGTGGTGAACCGCCGCACGCCGCAGTCAGGGCAATGGCCATGATGACAAACAGCAGCACAAAAGCGCTGACCCTGCGCCGGTTCATTCATCACCGCCTGATTTTATCGTTGCGTCTTCAATCATCTCTTCACTAGCCTGCGCCGCGCACTTTCCCCAGAAAGGCATTGCGCAAATTATACCACGACAGGCTGACATGCTCAAGTAGGGGCACCCTTCTTAGAAGGGCCGTGCCCCTACAATGTTTGGGACAAGCCTCGCAATGACACATGGGGGTTGACAAGTCTGAGGCGTGAAGGAATCCTTTCCTTCACGAAAACTGAGGGAGAGGACTCCCTCAGTCCTCATACAGAGGCTATATTGTAGGGTGGGTTTGTGGGGGTTTCAGATGGGCAAAGGGAAGGGCCCCGCCCCCTTCGGGAAGGGCAGGGCCCTTGAAAAACTCGCCAAACTTAAGGCGTAGTGTCTACAGACCTAGAACCATGGCGGGAATGGTGGGTCGAAGCAGTACCACACCATGCTCAGATATTCCGTACCCAGGTACGGAGCCCCGGGATAGGTGTCCTTCTTGATGGATCAGCCATAGTCGTTGTGCCCTCAGTCGGCACTGTCCCATCGCATGCGGTCAGCGCAAGCGCGGCTTTCATCAGACATACCGTCATTGCCAGAGGCGGCGGACTAAGCTTCAGGAGCTACCTATTTTATTAGGCTCATCTTTTATGATCACACGTAGATGTGTAGGATTCTTTTTCATGGTTGGCTGCCTACTTGAGTCTTTGCAGCATGATTTCCGCGTTATAAATCAATCCAGGGTTATCAGATATCGCGATACACTGCTCGAAGTCGCTGATGGCATCGTCAACCTTACCAACTTTGGAGTAGCAATATCCTCGATTGTAGTACAGTTGAGCATCGCCAGGGTCGATATCGATAGCTGTGAAGAAGTCGGCAGCCGCCTTATCGTATTCCCTCTTGACCCAGTAGGACATTCCCCTGTGGATATATGCGCTCGCAAGCATGACGTCAAGCTCGATGGCCTTCGTGCAGTCGACTATGGCCTCGTCGTACGCCCCCTTCCCCCATTTGGCGCCTCCCCTGTTGCTGTAGGCGATGGCAAGATCCGGGTCGAGCTCAATAGCCTTTGTGCAGTCCGCAATCGCTATTTCATACTTTCCCATATGAGTATAGGCCAACGCCCTATTGACGTAGGCGAGGGTTAGGCATGGGTCAAGCTGAATAGCCTCCGTATACTCTGCAGTCGCATTTCCCCACAATCCCTGTTCCAAATACTTATTTCCCTGCTCCATGTGTTGTTGCGTCACTGGCACGCCACATCCCAACACCATCGCCATCGTCACCACGGTCAATAGCACCAGCCAAGCCCTGTTCCTATACATGTACATAATGCGTGCCTTCTCGTACCAACGCTCCGCTCGCGGCGTGTCCCTGAGCGTTACCGTCCAATAAACCTGCCCCTGCTGCAACTTACCATTCGAAGTTGCTCGAGTCGTCGATGTTGCTAGCCATATAAAACAATTCCATGCTACACGTAGAAAGCTACTCAGTCTCGAGAGGAGTCTAGTCAAGAAAACGGAGGCTTACCGCTACGGTTTCGAAATTAGGGCCGTAGCGTGGCCAGCAGTCAGATAGACATACACAGTTTAAGAGCCATCCAGACGTATCCTTCACCAGATATAGCCGTATAAGCTGGAGAGTGGCCTCGCCATACTCAACGGTCAGTACATGCTTTATCGCCGCATTGCCATCCACTGTGATCATCTCTTCAGAAATGGGGCTGTACCCCTCGCTAGCAGTTAGATTGCCTCTGTCTTGTTCAAACCAATCCTGAACACTGGTCGGCTGGTCTAGTTCCTCTCTGGACAAATAGAACTGAGGTGCGCACTGCATGTCTGCTTGCCCAGTCCAAAAAAAAGCAAGCGTCTCATTAGACCAATATTCGTGGGGCAACATTTCCCATCCCTGCGGGTAGGAGATAGCGAAGCCGTTCTCCTCATCGATGTACTCCAGGTACTCGGTAATAGGCGTAGGGGTAAGGGTGGCGTTGGCCGTGGGGCTTGGGGTAGGCGATGGCGTACTTGTGGGCGTGGGTTTTCCTCCATCTCCCCCACATGAGCATGAACCGCCTGCCAGGAGGACCAGGATAAGCAAAATGAGCGGTATAAACTTGCTGAACTTCATTTAATAACTCCTTATAACCTCCTAGTGTAGCACAAGCGCCTTATTGGAACAAGGCTACTTCTTCACTCCCTTTACAAAATCATCCGGGGTCATGGCGGCCATGGTCAAGTAGGGGCACCCTTCTTAGAAGGGCCGTGCCCCTACGATGTTTATGACAGGCCTCGTAATGACACATGGGCGTTGACAAGTCTGAGGCGTGAAGGAATCCTTTCCTTCACGAAAACTGAGGGAGAGGACTCCCTCAGTCCTCATACAGAGGCTATATTGTAGGGTGGGTTTGTGGGGGTTTCAGATGGGCAAAGGGAAGGGCCCCGCCCCCTTCGGGAAGGGCAGGGCCCTTTAAAACTCGCCAGTTAGCCTTGTTACACTCTAAAGACTTACGGCGTAGACCACCATGGAAGGTCTGGTGCTGGGTCTGGCCAGTTTGGCGCGTGGCAGTACCACTGAAGCCATCGCCACTCCCAACCCTGCAGTATCAGGCCTGGGAACACTATCTCCAGTATTTGGCAACCGTAATCGTTGTGGTAGTAATTTATGCCGTTGGGAACGCACTCCTCTGGCTCTACAATGCCGTTCGTATTGGCGTCATCCCACGTGTAGCCCATAACCTGGTAGCACTCTATCATGCCGCTGGGGTAGACAGGCGTTGCAGTGGTGGCAGGGGCCGGCAGCATCATGGTGTCGTTTACGTAGCTGTAGCTCCATGTGTCGACGCCGCCGCCCAGCGCAACTGTGTGGGTGACCCACTCGTTGCCCACGGCGTACGGCCAGCCAGCGTTGTCACCCGCGATCACCCAGCCGTCCAGCTGGTTGATGGCCCAGACGTACATGTATGCGCAAGCCGGACCGAGCGATATATCGACCTGGAACAGGGTCACGAAGCTTGTCAGGTTCTCCTTGTCCATCCAGCCTGCCATGTCTGCCAGCTCTACCTTAAAACCGAGCGCGCCGGCGTAGCGTTGCGGGCAGTCGCCTGGATCACACTCATTCAATAGATGCCAGTCCATGCCATAGAAGCTCGTGTGATACTCGTAGCTTGGTGCCGCAATGGTGGTTGGCGGCACACATCCAGGCACCGCATAGCCGGCTTCACGCTGAAAGTCAGTATGGCGGGCGTAGTACTCCTGGGCATCGAACTCAGTCACTCCCGGCTCCGGCATGTCTTCACAAGGTTCCGGATGCGCTACGCTTCCGCACTCGTAGTAGGTAGCTTCGTAGATGCACCAGCAGCACGGCTCGGGCACCGGTGGCTCAGGCGGCGGTATAGGGATTACTACGATCGGGCAGGAGACCGGGTCTCCGCAGCAGCTTTCCGCCCATACAACGATGCCAGGCTCCCAGGTCTCGTCTACGTGTCCGATGGTGAACGGGAGCTTCTCGGTGTCGCACGGGGCGAGCATCGGAACAGCCTGGTTCCACGGACCAGCAATCGTCGCGCCGCCCTGGTCCTCAACCCACACGTCTACGGAGCACTCGCCGGGCTTGCCACCAGCGTTGTGGACGTCAACCGCGACAACCAGTTCATCGCAGATCATGACCTCCTCAGGCTGCTGGATGCCGGTCACCTCGATGCACGGCCCACCAACAACGTTGATCGGGCACATGGTAGGTATGCCGCCACATGCCTGCGCGAAGACGTAGATGGTCGTGTCCAGCCATGCCGGATCGGCATGGACTGAGGCGAACGGTACCTTCTCCGTGTCGCACGGGTTCAGCACGTCTGTCGTGCCGGTCACGGGACCGTAGATGGTCTGTCCGATCTCGTCCTCGATCCACATGGTCACCACGGTGCACACTCCGGGCTTGTCACCGGCGTTGTGTACATCGACCGCGATGACGATGTCCTCGCAAGGCTGCAAACCGGCTGGCTGCTGGATGCCAGTAACCTCAAAGGTCGCTGGCAGGAGGAATCCCATCGGGCAGATGAAGAGCTCCTCTTCCTGCGGGTCAGCCAGGTTCGCCGGGAATCCGGCGACGACCGCGCCGCCAGGTCTCCAGCTCTCACCCACGTGGCCGAAGTCGACCGCTACCTTGACCGTCTGGCACGGGTCTATCACACCAGTGGGTAGGAACTGCGGAGCGACCAGAGGGTTGCCCAGCGGGTCAACGACGCAAGCGAATACCATGCCCTCGGTGGGCACGCCACCCGTATTGTGGATGTCAATCCCCACGCTGAGGTCCTCGCAGATCTGGATGTAGTCGTCCTGCTGTATGCCGGTTACCGCCAGCGCACCGGGCTCCAGGACCTCAAACGGGCACACCTCGCCATCGGCAACTACGGTGTAACTGCCAGGAGTCAGGCCCGCTGTGGGCATGGAGAAGGGCAGCTTGACCGTGTCACATGGGTTGAGGCCAGATACGTACGTCGAGTCAGCCCACACAGCCTCAGGGACCTCAACATTGATCCAGCCGTCGCACGCAGTCGTTCCGTTGGCATGCACGTCCACGGAGAAGTTGTACGGATTGCCCGCGATCACGCTCGCCGGTTGCTGGAATCCAGTAACCTCAAGCACACACTCGCCCATGCACGGCTCCTGCTCCAGGCTGAACTCAATGCAGAACTCGATGCTATCCCCCATGATGATGTTCCCCACCGAAGGACCGTCGATCCACCAGTGGAACATCATGGGGACCTCGTCTATCGGAGCATCCGGCGGGTCTTCCGGGGTTGCAATGCAGTCACAGAACCTGATGTTCCCCTGGGTATAGAGTGCGAGCACAGTGTTCTCAGCGAACACGGTTGTCTCGTAGCCCGCTGGGCCGGTGGTGGAATCGTCGTCGCAGTCAGCAAGGATCTCAACCATCATGTACTGCGACAGTTCGCCCTCTCCCTCGCCAGGGTCACCGCAGGTGGGGTCCGGGTCGCAGCTTTCGTTGTCCGGAACCGCGCACCCCTCGGCCTCAGGCTCTTCACAGGCGTTCTCCCTGTCGACGAGGTCCAGCATCTGAATGTCCAGCTTGCCGGGTACGCAGCCCGGGTTGCTGACCGTGAGCAAATCGACCTGGTCCCAGCCCGGCGCTATGCAGGTATCGTTGAAGAAGACCGGCAGGGCATCATCCCCACCGTCCACCTTCAGATCGAGTACGCCAGCGCCGAAGTAGTTTTCGCAGGAGGTCTCGTAGTCGCTGAAGTAGGCCCATGTGCCAGCTCCAATCATGGAAGCAACCATCGCGATAAACAGTACACTAAATAGCACCTTTTTCATTCTTAATCACCTCCTTTCTAGTTTAGATTTTGCTATCCTTGTTCTCTTTAGTCCTATTAACTTATTATCCCTTGAGTACACCTCCTTTTTTGATTCTCGGCTATTTGGTTGTATTTGTGCCTGATCCTTCCGCTGAAGGACAGGCAACTACATTTATTATCGGCTCGTTGCCCTTTGACGGCGTTCCTTTCTCAGCCCGGCTTTTGCCGAGGAGCCAGCATTGTTGCCCCTTGCCTTCGCTGAAGAAACGCTATTACTATTACCAGCCTTTACCCTTGACGGCACAGCCTTCTTAGGTTTACGGAACATGTCCCACACCAGATAGCCCATAAGCAGCGTCCCGGGTATAATAACCATCAGTATCCAACCAACGGGGGTACGGGTAAACTTGGAAACGTATCCCAGGTAGGGGACCTTGAACATGTATACACCGCTAACATCGGAGAATGGAACCAGCCACGGGTCCGGGTCTCCAGTCGCATCACCCGCAGTCTGTATGTTTTCTCCCTCTACCGAAACGACGCGGTGGGCGATCATCTCTTCACCACGCTCAAAGCCTATGACCACGCCCGGCTCGATGTCTCCTATATCTGTTGCCGATCTCATTATGACTACGTCTCCCAGGTTCAGTGCCGGCTTCATGCTCTCGCTTCTGACTATTCTGGCTTCGTAACTCGGGGACAGGATCAAGAACAAAATTGCAGCGGCGATAATCACAAAAATGCCGACGATTATGTAAGATATTACCCTCTTAGTATTCTTCATATTTCTCCGCTGCCCTGCTTGAGCCTCATTAATTCCGGTATATAAGTTAGGCCAGCCATGCTTCCCATCAGGCAGCACGGCTGGCCTACTTGACATTCTTCGGATTTTGTGATATACCCGATAAACGTATACGGGTGCTGCGTGCGCCTGATGTCACGGCCCCGGTGAGTCACCACCTCACTCGGGGCCATTTTATTTTCAACTAAAATCTATCTTCTGGTTCCACCCCCAAAAAATATAAAAACCGACCTTCGCGGTCGGTTTTGCTAATGGCTCCACGGAACCCCAAAGCAACCACATCCAGGTTCCGCTTCCTTGCCCCCGCTTTAGAAAAACGAGCTAGAACCTCTTTTAATGAGTGCCTTCGGCACTTTGATTGGGATCTAGCGACTAACGCTGGATCACTAATAAATATGGTAGCCCCTGGAATGACTGGTTTGGCGTACTACTACGTGCTATTAACTAATTTTCTCTCTCTTGATATAAAGAACGATAAATTTAGTAGGGGTAAATTATACCATAGCTGTTAATACCTGTCAACCCCTTGTACGACACCCCCCTGGGCTGCCCATTTTAGCTACGTAGCGTTAGCTACGTAGCGCGAGGCTTTAGCCTCGCTCAAAGCGACCCTAAAGGGTCGCGATACATTAAGCGTAAATACAGATGAGGGTGAAGTCACCTTACCCCCTAACCCCCTCTCCTCAAGGAGAGGGGGGAAAATGTAACTGGGGGAAACCCCCAGACCCCCACAAGAGGGCAGAGACCGCTCACCCTGAGCTTGTCGAAGGGTGGACTCCCCTTTTTGTTCCCGTTTGCCCTGAGCCTGTCGAAGGGCCTGTCCTGAGTTCACCGAAGGGCCGTTCATGGTTCGACAAGCTCACCACGAACGGTGCATGGCTCACCACGAACGTATTGACAAGTCTGAGGCGTGAAGGAATCCTTTCCTTCACGAAAGCTGAGGGAGAGGACTCCCTCAGTCCTCATTTCAAAAATTAGTAGGGTGGGTGCAGCCCTTCAGCGGAAGGGCGAAACCCACCATTTCCACCGCCATTTGTAAAGGTGGGTTCCATTCCATTCCACCCACCCCACTTCTGAGGCTGTCCCCTCCCCCTTGAAGGGAGAGGGGTGGAAAAACATAAAAAGGGCAGTCGCCTGAGGCGACTGCCCTATCCCACGCTTCAATGTACTCTAGACTTCCCGGAACTCACCCTCCACCGTCCCCTCATCGGGGGGCGGCGGCGGTTGCTCCTCTCCAGGGGGCGCCTCAGCGCCGGGCGGGGGTTGCTGCGCCTGGTACACCACACTGCCCACCTGCTGCATCGCCTCGGACAGCTCCTGTGTGGTGCGGCGCACCTCATCTATGTTGCCCGATTGCAGTGCCGAGCGCACCGCGGCAATCTTTTCCTCGGTCTGCTGCTTGAGCTCCGCTGGCACCTTGTCCCCATGCTCTCGCAACGTCTTCTCCGCGGTATAGGCCATGGTATCGGCGGCATTCTTGGCCTCCACCTCCTCGCGACGCTGGGTATCCTCAGCGGCATGGGCCTCGGCATCCCGCTGCATCCGCTCCACCTCCTCCTTGGACAGCCCACTGGAGGCGGTGATAACGATCTTCTGTTCCTTGCCCGTCCCTTTATCCTGAGCCCTGACGCTTACAATGCCATTGGCGTCGATATCGAAGGTGACCTCGATCTGGGGCATGCCACGGGGTGCGGGGATGATGCCATCGAGCATGAACCGCCCCAGGGTCTTGTTGTCGGCAGCCATAGAGCGCTCCCCCTGGAGCACGTGAATTTCGACGCTGGTCTGGCCATCAGCGGCGGTGGAGAATATCTGGCTCTTTGCGGTGGGGATGGTGGTATTCCTTGAGATGAGCGAGGTCATCACCCCGCCGAGGGTCTCGATGCCCAGGGTAAGCGGGGTGATATCAAGCAGCAATACGTCGCTGACGTCTCCCTTGAGCACTCCCGCCTGGATTGCCGCTCCGACGGCTACAACCTCATCGGGGTTGACCCCCTTGGACGGCTCCCTGCCGAAGAGCTGCTTTACCTTCTCCTGTACAAGTGGCATGCGCGTCTGACCGCCGACGAGGACCGCCTCATCTATCTGGGCTGAGGTCATGCCAGCGTCCTGAAGCGCCTGCTGACAGGGTCCCACCGTCTTCTCCACCAGGTCGCCCACAAGCTGCTCCAGCTTTGCCCGGGTGAGGGTGATATTGAGATGCTTGGGTCCGCTGGCATCGGCAGTGATGAAGGGCAGGTTTACCTCCGTCTGCTGCACGGTGGACAGCTCGCACTTCGCCTTCTCCGCCCCCTCCTTCAACCGTTGCAGCGCCATGCGGTCCTGCCTCAGGTCTATACCCTGGTCTTTTTTGAACTCATCGCAGAGCCAGTTGGTAATAAACTGGTCGAAGTCGTCGCCGCCAAGATGAGTGTCGCCGTTGGTCGACTTCACCTGGAAGGTGCCCTCGCCCAGCTCCAGGATGGAGATATCGAAGGTACCGCCACCCAGGTCGAATACGGCGATGGTCTCATCAGCCTTTTTGTCCAGGCCATAGGCTAATGAGGCGGCAGTGGGCTCATTGATGATGCGCAGTACCTCAAGCCCGGCGATCTTGCCGGCGTCCTTGGTCGCCTGGCGCTGGCTATCGCTGAAATATGCAGGCACGGTGATCACCGCCTCGTTGACCTTGTCGCCGAGGTAGGCCTCGGCATCCACCTTTATCTTCTGCAATATCATTGCCGAGATCTCGGCCGGGCTGTAATCCTTGCCCCCCATGGCTACCCCGGCATCGCCATTGGATGCCTCGGTTATCATGTAAGGCAGAAGCTTCTTGTCATACTCAACCGACTCCTCTTTGAACTTCCGCCCCATGAGGCGCTTGATGCTGAAGATAGTGTTATCCGGATTGGTGATTGCCTGTCGCTTGGCTACCTGCCCGAGCAAACGCTCGCCGTTCTTACTTATCGCCACCATTGATGGCGTGGTGCGACCCCCCTCGGCATTTGGTATCACCGTCGGTTCCCCGGCCTCCATTACGGCAGCACAGCTATTCGTCGTTCCCAAATCAATGCCTATTACCTTAGCCATTGTCCTCCTCCTGTGGTTCTTCCGTAGAGATTTCTTCCTTCCCCTTGCCCACCTTCACCTTGGTGGGACGAATCACCCGATCATGAAGAATATAACCCTTCTGTATCTCCTCAACAACCTTCCCCTCCTCCCCCTCACCAAGGAGCATTGACTCATGGAGGTGAGGGTCGAAAGGCTCGCCGAGGGCTTTTATCTCACTAACACCGTGCTCATCAAGAACGGCCTTGAACTTGCGGTAGATAAGACCGATGCCATCGACCCAGCTAACCTCGGCGAGGTCTTCCGGGACGCTGTCCAGCGCCCGCTCCAGGTCATCGAGCACGGGAAGCAGGCTCAAGATAAGCATGGCATTGCCAAACCTGACCGTCTCGCTTCGCTCCTGCTCGGCGCGTTTCTTGAAGTTTAAGAAATCTGCCTGGGCCCTTTGCCAGTTGGCAAGATAGCCCTCTGCCTTTTCCTCCACCTCAGCAAGCGTCTTCTTCAGCGACTCGACATCCTCCTCAGCCACCTCACCCTCTGTCTCCACCGCTGACCGCTCATCATTGAGCGATTGCTCATCTTCAGAGGCAGGGCCTTTTTTCTTCAACTATATACCCCTTTCGGCTTCCCCCCATGGGATGATATGGATTGATCACCTTACCCCCTAACCCCCTCTCCTCAAGGAGAGGGGGGATAAATGTATCTGGGGGACATCCCCCAGACCCCCGCCGCCCCCTCTCCCTTGAAGGGAGAGGGCAAGGGTGAGGGTGGAATCCTCCCCCTCCCTCTCCTTCCATGGAAGGCTCCCTCCCTCGAGGGAGGGAGAATTTATTCTAATCGCAATGAAAGGCTGGTTAAAGGCTATTCCCCCTTTTGTCCCCTGTATAGCTGAGCGAGGAGGTCGCTCATAAGCGTCCCCATATAGCGCACCCTGGAGACCGCCCTTTCATAGGGCATTCGAGTAGGACCCACCACTCCAAGAGCGCCACTGGCCTCACCAGGAATGCCATACCGGGCGAGTACCACGCTGCACTCCCGCATGGCATCCTCCTTGTTCTCCGCCCCGATTATCACCTGAACACCATCTTCATCAACCACCTCAGGCAAGATCGAGCTCGCCAGCTTCCCCCGTTCCAGTAAATCCATCAGGCCCAGCATCTTTTCACTGCTGGAAAACTCGGGCTGGCTCAGCATGTTGCGCACCCCCTCAATACACAGTTCCCCATAACTCTGTGTATCCTCCCTCTCCATCATCTGCACCACCGCTAGCTTGACTTGCTCCTCGTGTGTTGAAAGCTGGGGACTACGAGCGAGTATCTCCGACCCGGTTAGACCATTGAACTGGGCGTTCAGCTTATTGGAAATAACGGTAAGCTCATCCTGCGATATCATCTCGTCGAAGGCGATTAGCTGTTGCTTGAGCCTGGCCTCACGAAGAATGAGAACGAGCATAGCAAGGAACTCCTGAAGGGCTACCATTTCGAGATGCTTGAAGCGGGTCTGCGGTGCCTTGGGAAAGGTAACGATGGCCACGCTGCTAAGCATACGAGCAAGCAGTGCGGCGGCGAGGCGATTCCACTCCTCAAGCTCCCGCTCTACGAGAAAGAAGAGATGTGAAATCATCCGCCGCTCCGCCAACGGCACCTCCTCCTCTGTCATCAAGGACTCAACATAGTATCGATAGCCCCTATCCGAGGGAACGCCGCCCCCCGAGATATGGCGGCGAGTGATATAGCCATCCTCCTCGAGGGCTGCCATCTCATTTCGAATGGTGGCCGGGCTCACCCCAAGCCTAGACTTGTGAGCAATCGTCTCCGATGCCACCGGGCTCGCCCCCAACACATACTCACCTATAATGAGCCCCAGGATGCTCTCTCTGCGCTCCGTCAACAAGCCTGACCTCCTCGATTAGCACTCTCTCAGGTCGAGTGCTAACAATAATAATTTATCATTCTACCCTTCGCTCTGTCAAGTAGGGGCGGTCAGTTGAACGCCCCTACAGTTCAATAAGTTGTTTCTGAGGCGTGAAAGTCCTTCTTTGAAGGATTCCTTCACGAAAGCTGAGGGAGAGGACTCCCTCAGTCCTCATTTCAAAAATTTGTACCAGGCGTGGTTGGAGCAGATGCTCCAACCTACCCAAACAAAATTTGTAGGGTGGGTGTAGCCCTTCTGCGGAAGGATTTCACCCACCCTACTCAACTGTTGGTTTTTATAACGTAGCGCGAGGCTTCAGCCTTGCCATGAGGGGGCGACCCTAAAGGGTCGCGCTACATGAAGCGTAAATGCAGGGGAGGGAGTATTCCAATTATTTGAGAGAGGCAAAGGGTTGACCATCGAGCATCTTCCTTGTTATACTTTGGAAAGCTTCTATTAGGAAACCGGAAGGGAGGCAAGGAATGCAAACAAAAGCCCTCACTATGATGGATGCGCTTTTTCCCCGGGTCACCATTGCGCGCGACATTCTTCTCGTCCTCAGTTTCGGCGCTGTTACCGCCCTATCGGCACAGGCCGCATTCTATATCGGCCTTGTTCCTATTTCAGGACAAACCTTCGCCGTTCTGCTGGCTGGAGCCCTGCTGGGGAGTAAACGTGGAGCGCTGAGCCAGCTTACCTACCTCAGCGCTGGAGCGTTGGGCGCTCCCGTATTTGCCGGATGGCACGGGGGCATAGCTCATGTCATGGGTCCCACCGGAGGCTATCTCTTTGGCTTCGTGGCTGCTGCCTTCGTAGTAGGCTTCCTCGCCGAGCGGGGCTGGGACCGCCGCTTCTGGAGCACGGCGTTTGCTATGGTCATCGGTAGCATCGTGATCTACGCCTTCGGCCTGTCCTGGCTCGTTCATTATGTGCCGGCAAACTCCGTCCTCTCTGCAGGGCTCTACCCATTCATCCCGGGGGATTTATTCAAGATCGCCCTGGCAGCGATGGCACTTCCATCCGGGTGGGCGCTGCTAAACAGGTTCAGACTATAACGGCCAATGCCACAAACTAGGGGGTGATAGCGATCGATATCTCCTGGCTGGGTCACTCCTGTTTCATAATCAAGGGGAGGGATGCCACCATCCTTACCGACCCCTATGGTGAGAGCATTGGCTACTCACTGGGCAAGCCTCTAGCAAACATCGTAACCTGCAGCCATGCCCACCCCGGGCACGGCTTCGCTTCAGGCGTCGAGGGTGTGTCGAAGGTTGTTCATGGGCCAGGTGAATATGAAATCTCAGGCGTTCTCATAACCGGTATCAGCACCTTTCATGATAGTGAAGGCGGGACAGTCAGAGGAAAGAACACCGTCTACCTCATTGAGATTGACGAGGTGATATTTTGCCACCTTGGCGACCTTGGCCATCCCCTTTCCTCGGGACAGGTGGAGGATATGAGCAGTGTTGATGTGCTGCTGGTGCCCGTTGGCGGGGTCTCCACCATTGATGCCGCCACTGCCGCAGAGACGGTACGGCAGCTCCAGCCAAGGATCGTCATCCCCATGCATTTCCAGACCGAAGCGCTTCGCTTCAAGCTCGACCCGGTGGATAACTTCCTCAAGGAGATGGGGATAAAAGCCAATCTAGCTGCCCAGCGAAGGCTCTCCATAACCAAAACCAGCCTCCCCGACGAGACCCACGTGGTGCTTCTGGACTACCACGGGTAGACGTCATCCCCCACCCCTGTTCGGAGAAAGCCAGAGGGAGGGGGAAGCGTTTATACCCTCAACCTCACCTTCACCCTCACCCTAACCCTCCCCTTCAAGGGAGAGGGGACATAAAAATAGGGAGGCAGTGAGAAGGAAGAGGAATGGTATAAAAGAGCCCCCCTTCTGAGAAGGGGGGCTCTTTCTATATTCTATCGTAGCCACAGGAGTGGCCCTTCACTGGTGAAGGGCTACGGTCAGAGCGATTAGACCGGCCTCCTCGTTCTCACGATGAGCACGATCACCGCAATCGCCAGAATCGCACCAATCACAATCACCACCCAAACCCATGCCGGGGTTCCAGCTCCTTCCTCAGCAGGAGGAGGTCCAGTGGTGAAGGTGCCAGTCGCGCTCCAATCGCTATCTTGCGTTGCACTCGAACCCTTCACCCGCCAGTAGTAGGTGGTGTTCTCTTCGAGGTCCGAGGCAGGCTGATATGCCTGCGCACTCAGGGTCTCATCGATCACCGTACTGCTGAACGACGAGTCGGTAGCCACCTCAATGTGGTAATCGTCAGCCCAGGCAACAGAGCTCCACTCGAACATCGGCGCCAGCGCTACGTTCTCTGCACCAGCCTCCGGGCTCTCAAGCATAGGCGCACCCAGCTCGACGGTGATGGTGGTGGTGAAGGAGTTCGGCCCGCTCCACGGGCTGTACACCGGCTCAATCACCCTCACCCGCCAGAAGTACTCAAAGCCGTTCTCCAGGTCGGCAAGCTCAGCGAAGGTCTCGGTCGTCATGTCATCGTAAAGCAGAGGCGCAGTGAAACCACCGTCGCCATCCACCTGCCACTGGTAAGTAACAGCGGCACTGGTGACTTCGGACATGTCCTTCCACTCGAGCTTGACATTGACCTCTTCCCCTACTATCTCGCCAACATTGGTATCACCATTGTCAGGTAAGATCAGATCCGGCCCAGCCTGGCACAGGTTGTCATCATAGGTCGCCAGCTTGAAGCGCCACTCACGCCAGTCCCAGCCCAGCGAGATAATGATGTTGCTACCAGGCACGGCTCGCGCCAGCCACAGCCCATCCCAGCGGCCCAGACCATAGTCCTGGCCAGCAACCGCGTTCCACTCGGTGGTCGGTTGCGTGCCATCAAGACAGCGCAGCACCCCACCCAGCGTGAAGCGACCAAAGAACGGGAACTTGGGCGTCGGATTTACACCGGGAAAGTTGTAGCTATGATCCCCCAGGGCAAAGGGGGCATAGATGGTGCCCTCATGCCCGATCCGCAGATCGCTAATGACCGCCAATCTGAAGACATCTTGACCAAAGACCATAAACGGCAGTGGCTTAGGCGCTATCGCCTCAGCGTTGAAGTCGTCAGCGTCCCACATCTTCTCCCAGGTGCTCGCCGATGGCTCGTCCAGATTGACCTCGGTGCGGCAGACGCTAATATCGGAATAGTCGATGCGTGTGAGCTCGGTAGCTCCCGGCCCGATGAGCTGCCAGCGGTCTAGCCAGCCGCTTGCGGCGGCATAGACCCAGCGGTTGGTAGGGCTGGACTCGACGCCCCAATCAGCATCGAAGTTCACCACCGTCCCGCCGAGAGGAGGGAGACCCCAGCCGAGGCCGGGATCGGTGTTGATCTCGGCACCAACGTTCTCCAGGTCGGCTATGGCGCCGTCCTGGGAGATCCATACCTCCATCTTACCGGTACCAGGAAACTGCTTACTGTTACCAGGAATAACCTGCTCAGGGGTGTATTCTCCCTCGCCAACATTGAAGGTTCCCACCAGTAAACACTTGTCGCTCTCACCAGTCTCGCTGTATATCGGCGATGTCTCAATGCTGGTCACCTCCAGACCAAGGGCAGTGATCGCCCCTTCGGTCCAGCTAGCACCGCGGTCGGTGGTCTTGTACACGAAGCCGTTCATATCGCCCAGGAAGATGACGTTGTTGTCCTGCACCCACCAACCGGTCTCGCTGAGACCAGTACCTCCTGGCCAAGGGTTTGCTCCGAAGATTTTCACGGTGCCGATAGGCATCTGCTGCGCGTACAAAAACGCATCGCCCTTGTCCAGGGAGTACCATAAAAACTCCTGCGCCCACACATGCATCACTGAGGTCGTAAGGCCCACCCCTCCGAGGAGGAACACGTACGGGTCGCCGGAGAAGTCGCGGCTCACCCGTGGCACCCAGGTCCAGTCATTGACGAACATGTTCGTACCAACGTTCGTCAGCATCTGCTTGCCGGCAAACTGAACGTAGCCAACAATCGGCGGAATGCCCATGGTAAGGGGCAAGGTCAGCCTGTCCACCAGGATGCGCTCCCAGCTCCCGCCGGGCTTCCAGCGCCACAGGCTCAATCCGGCATGATGGACCGTATCAGTGTTCCAGGTGTTGAAAGTGTAGTCGCGCATCCATTCGCTGAAGGTGGCGACATAGATGATGCCGTCCTCAGCATATTCAGGCGAAACCTCCTCGTACACCGCCTCCACCAGGCACCAGGTGCCGCCCCAGGGACTTGCGTAGCCGGGTATGTCCTCGCTCACCGCAATGTCGTCGAGCAGGCCCCGGCCGTTGTAGACCTTGGCAATGAATATGTCCTTCATGGCATGAACGCCGCTCATGGTGTAGCCATCGCCGCCGCCCGCCGCCATGATGAGATCGCCCTCAGCAAGCAGCACCGGCCACGCACCCGAGGGCGGTTTAAACGCCGGCGACCAGGTCGGCCAGACGGTCAGATTTTCACCGCTGCACACCTGTGCCTGGCCAGGGCAAAACACGCCCCGAGCAGGGAACTCACAGCCAACATAAGCTACCCCCGTAGCTAATGCCCCCTTGATGGTGATGTCGGAGATGAAACCTCCAGGAAAGGGTGCCCCTGGCACCCCTTGGAGAACCGCATACAGGCCGAGCGCGGTAGCGGTGGAAGGTCCACTCACCGTGGTCAGCCCGCGCACGCGCCACACATCGTTGTTGGCAGCCCAAAGCGCAGGCCATACAGGTGGAGGAAGATTGCAGCCGTCAAGGCCGACAAAGACTGTGGCGCTGGTCTTGGTGTGGTCATCGGCCACGTCCATGCAGGCAGCATCGGCGTAATCGGCATTCCACGCATGTCCAAAAGGTGGGGAAGTGGTCGGCGAGTCGGGGTCACCAGCCCACGCTCCATCGATCGCATCCCAGAAGCACACATAGATGCCCACGGGGGAGCCGACGACACCAGCGATGTCGTTCAGCACCGCCACGATCTGGCCATCAGTGGTGTAGTCAGGGGAAAACATCACCTGTATCACATCCATTCCATTGCCCGCTGGCAGTGTCCCCGGGAAGGGCGACGGCGGAAGGTCGTTTGACACCTGCATGTCAACCCATATGGAGACGCCGTCCTTGTTCCACGTATACACGCCCTCACCCAGACCAACACCGAGGTTCAAGCTGGATACGCCAACCACCACCACGTACTCCCCTGGACAACAGCCATCGCCCATGTTCTCAGCAACATCGATCGATGTGATGGTGCCACCAACAGGCAGGGTAGTGACCGCTGGACACCTCGGCGTAATCCTGGTGAAGCTGCTGCCACCATTCCCCATCGAGCGGTAGATGTTACCCTGGCTCGCACCTCCAGCAACAGCAGTCGCAGGTGGATTGGCGGCCAGAGCCGGTTGGTAGCGACTGCCGGTGGCTATGAAGATTACCTGGTTATCTGCATCGGTGCCATCGTAGCCCGGCTGGGGCACAACAGCGATAGGCGCTCCAGCCTCCGTGCGAGGCATGTGCCACATCAGCGTCCAGGTATAACCACCATCGGTGGACTTGAACAGCGCCACATCGGAGTAGTCGGGGAAGATGGCCCAGCGCAGACCATCCCAGGTCATGGGACCAGCAATGCCCATGATGTCGACAGGCCCGGTGGTATCTTCCACCAGGGCGAACAGCGTGCCATCATCGGCCGCGGTCAGGTCCCAGATGTTGCTGTCGGGGAACATCTGATATTTATTCGTGGTCGGTAGGTCCTGCCTCGACCACCTATCGGTAGCAGCGCTAACTGTGGTTGGAGCCACAGTCACAGCAGCAGCCACCAAGCTCACCGCCATAACCAGGGCTACAACCACCATAACTATTCTCGGTATTTTACCTTTCATTCATCCTCCTTTTATGTCGTCTTACTCTGGGGAAGGAGCTTTGACACATATCCCCTCCATTATGATGCTCTTTTCTCACTCATCACCCCCATTCCCAAAATCTCATGCCTTTATTTGAACTCCCATCTTTCGTAGCGCGACCCTTCAGGGTCTCCCAAGGCGAGGCTAAAGCCTCGCGCTACATCTTTTGCACTCTGTTCACATATGCTCTTATTCCATGCGCCGAGCGCAAAACTATGCACGTTTATCCGCATCTGTGCCATTTTGGCACTTTCCGCTATGTTCTTTTAGCACATGACAGCCACTCTGTCAAGCCCCAAAGGGCTGTTTCCTTCCGCGTGACGGCAAAGGGCACGACAATAAAGGAGAGGGATGAGGAGGGGGAAGCTTTTCACCTCCTCCCTAACCCTCCCCTCGCCAGAGTCGAGTCTTCGACCTCAAGAGGGAGGGAATTAACAATGTTGTCGCTAGGGTGATGACGAGCAACAACCCACCCCTAACCCTCCACCGAGATTCTTCGCTGCACTCAGAATGACAAAAATAGAGTAGGGTGGGTTAAATCCTTCCGCAGAAGGATGAAACCCACCTTCCTAAATGGCGAGGGAAATGGTGGGTTTCGCCCTTCCAATGAAGGGCTACATCCACCCTACTACCCTCTTTGGGTAGGTTTGTCGCCTAAGGTCTCCTGAGGTCTCCATAGGCGACTCGCCGTGGCGAGCGACTCTGTCGACCGACCAACCACGCCTGGAGCGGATGCTCCAGGCTACCCTGTTTTTGTCGAGAGGGAGCGGGGAGGCGGTTCACCTCCTCCCTAACCCTCCCCCTCAAGGGGGAGGGGACATAAAAATAGGGAGGGCACATAGAAATAGAGAGGCAGTCAGAGGGAGGTAGGATTCAACCTTCACCCTCTCCCTCTCCCTTCAAGGGAGAGGGGAAAAGAAGAGCCCCCCCTTCCAAGGAGGGGGGGCTCTTTTTACTCTAGTCTAGCTACTCTAGTTCAGGTCAGAGCGATTAGACCGGTCTCCTCGTTCTCACGATGAGCACGATCACCGCAATCGCCAGGATCGCACCAATCACAATCACCACCCAAACCCACGCCGGGGTTCCAGCTCCTTCCTCAGCAGGAGGAGGTCCAGTGGTGAATATGCCAGTCGCGCTCCAAGAGCTATCTTGCGTTGCACTCGAACCCTTCACACGCCAGTAGTAGGTGGTGTTCTCTTCGAGGTCCGAGCCAGGCTGATATGCCTGCGCACTCAGGGTCTCATCGATCACCGTACTACTGAACGACGAGTCGGTAGCCACCTCAATGGCGTAGGTGTCGGCCCAGGCAACAGAGCTCCACTCGAAGGTCGGCGCCAGCGCTACGTTCTCTGCACCAGCCTCCGGGCTCTCAAGCACAGGCGCACCCAGCTCGCCAGTGATGGTGGTGGTGAAGGAGTTCGGCCCGCTCCACGGGCTGTACACCGGCTCAATCACCCTCACCCGCCAGAAGTACTCAAAGCCGTTCTCCAGGTCGGCAAGCTCAGCGAAGGTCTCGGTCGTCATGTCATCGTAAAGCAGAGGCGCAGTGAAACCACCGTCGTCATCCACCTGCCACTGGTAGGTGACCGGCACTGTCGTCCCTACAGCGTCCCACTCGATGCGTAGATTGACCTCTTCCCCTACTATCTCGCCAACATTGGATGCACCATTGTCAGGCTCAGTCAGTACCGGTCCAGCCTGGCACAGGGTGTCATCATATGTCGCCAGCTTGAAGCGCCACTCGCGCCAGTCCCAGGCCAGCGAGATAATGATGTTGCTACCAGGCACGACTCGCGCCAGCCACAGCCCATCCCAGCGGCCCATACCATAGTCCTGTCCGGCAACCGCGTTCCACTCGGTGGTCGGTTGCGTGCCATCAAGACAGCGCAGCACCCCACCCAGCGTGAAGCGACCAAAGAACGGGAACTTGGGCGTCGGATTTACACCGGGAAAGTTGTAGCTATGATCCCCCAGGGCAAAGGGGGCATAGATGGTGCCCTCATGCCCGATCCGCAGATCGCTAATGACCGCCAATCTGAAGACATCTTGACCAAAGACCATAAACGGCAGTGGCTTAGGCGCTATCGCCTCAGCGTTGAAGTCGTCAGCGTCCCACATCTTCTCCCAGGTGCTCGCCGATGGCTCGTCCAGATTGACCTCGGTGCGGCAGACGCTCACATCGGAATAGTCGATGCGCGTGAGCTCGGTAGCTCCCGGCCCGACAAGCTGCCAGCGGTCTAGCCAGCCGCTACCGGCGGCATAGACCCAGCGGTTGGCCGGGCTCGACTCGGTGCCCCAGTCAGCATCGAAGTTCACCACCGTTATGCCAAGAGGAGGGAGACCCCAGAAGGGGCCGGGGTCGGTGTTGATCTCGGCACCAACGTTCTCCAGGTCAGCTATGGCGCCGTCCTGGGAGATCCACACCTCCATTTTACCAGTGCCCCAACAGAAGGTTCCCACCAGCAGGCACTTGTCGCTCGCACCAGTCTCGCTGTAGATCGGCGATGTCTGAATGCTGCTTATCTCCAGACCAAGGGCAGTGAGCGCCCCTTCGGTCCAGCTAGAACCGCGGTCGGTGGTCTTGTACACGAAGCCATTCACATCGCCCAAGAAGACGAGGCTGTTGTCCTGCACCCACCAACCGGTCTCGCTGAGACCTGCGCCCACAGGCAGGGCGCCAATGGGCATCTGCAGCGAGTTCGCCCACACATCGCCCTTGTTGAGGGAGTTCCATAGCATCTCCCCAATCCAGGTAGGGGCACCAGCCGCAAAGCTATCCCCCAGCCCTCCGAGGAGGAACACGTATGGGTCACTGGGGAAGTCGCGGCTCACACGGGGTGCCCAGGTCCAAGGAAGAGCATTTGCCTGTTGCCCGCCAGTGAACGTCATTATGCCGATATTGGTCAGCATCGGCTTGCCGGCAAACTGAGCAAAGGTACCGGCTGGTGTTGTCTTGGGCAAAGTGAGCCCTTCGATCATGACGCGCTCCCAGCTCCCGCCGGGCTGCCAGCGCCACAAGCTCAAAGCTATAGGCAGAAAAGCTGGTGGTCCAGCGGGGTTAACCCAGCCAGGCTGCGTATATAGGCTCAACCAGTCACTGAAGGTGCCCACATATAGTGTGCCGTCCTCAGCATACTCCGGCGAAACCTCCTCATAAACCGCCTCAGCCAGACACCAGGTGCTGCCATCCACAGGGTTAAGGTAGCTGGGGATGTCCTCGCTCACAGCGATGTCATCGAGCAGGCCACGTCCATTGAAGACGTGGGTAATCTCCAACACATCCACCATGACATGAACGCCGCTGGTGACGTAGCCATCGCCGCCGCCTGCCGCCATAAAGTCATCGCCATCGGCAAGCAGCACCGGCCACGCACCCGAGGGTGGTTTCATCGAAGGCGACCAGGTCGGCCAAACCGAGGGGTTTGCACCGAGGACGACCTGCGCCTGTCCACCAGGGAACTCAGCGCCAACATATATCTTCCCAAACAGTACCGGCCCCTTGACGATGATGTCGGAGATGAAGCCTCCAGGAGGTCCAGCTGGTACCGCTACGAGAAGTGCCTGGAGTCGGGTCGCGGTGGCAGTGGAAGGTCCACTCACCGTGGTCAGCCCGCGCACGCGCCACACATCGTTGTTGGTAGGAACGGCGCAGCCGTCAAGCCCGACAAAGACTGTGGCGGCGGTCTTGGTGTAGTCGTCGGCCACGTCCATGCAGGCAGCCAGCGCATAATCGCCGTTCAACGCACTTCCAGCAGGTGGGGAAGTGGTCGGCGAGTCGGGGTCACCAGCCCACGCTCCATCGATCCCATCCCAGAAGCACACATAGATGCCAAGCGGGGAGCCGACGATGCCGAGAATGTCGTTCAGCACCGCCACTATCTGACCATCAGTGGGATAGTCAGGGGAAAACATCACCTGTATCACATCCATTCCATTGCCCGCAGGCAGTGTCCCCGGGAAGGGCGACGGCGGAAGGTCGTTTGATACCTGCATGTCAACCCATATGGGGACGCCGTCCCTGTTCCACGTATACACGCCCTCACCTATGCCACCGCCAGTGTTAAGACTGGATACGCCAACTACCACCACGTACTCCCCTGGACAACAGCCATCGCCCATGTTCTCAGCAACATCGATCGATGTGATGGTGCCACCAATAGGAAGGGTAGTGACCGCTGGACACCGCGGCGTAATCCTGGTGAAGATGCTGCCGCCATCAAAGGAGCGGTAAATGTTACCCTGGCTCGCTCCCCCGGCATAGGCGTTTATAGGTGCAATGTAGCGACTGCCGGTGCCAACGAAGATTACCTTGTTGGCATCATCGGTGTCATCATAGCCCGGCTGGGGCACAACAGCGATAGGCGCTCCAGCCTCCGTGCGAGGCATGTGCCACATCAGCGTCCAGGTATAACCACCATCGGTGGACTTGAACAGCGCCACATCGGAGTAGTCGGGGAAGATGGCCCAGCGCAGACCATCCCAGGTCATGACCGGGTTAGCTATGATGTCGACAACTCCGGTGGTATCCTCCACCAAGGCGAACAGCGTGCCATCATCGGCAGCAGTCAGCTCCCAGATGTCGCTGTCGGGAAACATCTGATACTTATACGTGGTCGGTAGGTCCTGCCTCGACCAGCTATCGGTAGCAGCGCCCACGGAGGTCGTGATTCCAGCCACCAGGCTCATCGCCATGGCCAGGGTCACAACCACCATAACTATTCTTGGTATTTTACCTTTCATTCATCCTCCTTGTTTGCTAACTCCAATCTCCTCTACGCCTGTCATTCTGAGCCCCTTCGCTTTATGAAGGGTAGAAACCTCAAGGCAGGCTGTAGCGAAGAATCTCGGTTGGGGGAAGAAGTTTTCTCAAGTTCCCCCTTTTTTATTATGACACTTTTCTCACTTATCACCCCCCTTTTTTAAAATCTACTGACTTTCGTAGCACGACCCTTCAGAGTCACCCAAGGCGAGTCTGAAGCCTCGCGCTACATCTTTTGCACTTTGCTCACATAGGCTCTCCTTCCCTTCGTCGAGCCCAAAACTATACCTTTTTATGTATTTCTGTGCTCTTTTAGCACATAGTATAAATCTTGTCAATCCCTAGCCACTGCGAAAAAGGCATAAAAATACCGTCCGTTCCCTTCCCCCCATGATTTCGCTGCCTCTCGCGCTCCTGGCAATGGCACCCGCAACTACAGATGAAAATTCCTCCGACTGCTTCCCCACGCTGTGCCGCGCCATCACGAGTGAAACTTGGGATCAGACCGGCAATTTGCTATTACTATATAATGCTGTATCGCTAGTCTGGGTTATCCTATACCACAAATCACGTATTTGTCAATACCTGTTCGCATCAATTTACTCAGCAGCCCTTTCCGCCTTCCCTTTAATTGTGAGGCGCGAAGGTCCTTCTGCGAAGGATTCCTTCACGAAAGCTGAGGGAGAGGACTCCCTCAGTCCTCAAAATCTCTCCTTTTTCGTTCCCGTTATCCCTTAGCGTATCTGAATGGCCTATCATAAACAGCGCACGGTTGGAGCGGATGCTCCAACCTACCCAAATTTTCCCCGTTCACCCTGAGCTTGTCGAAGGGTGAGTTCCTTCACTTCGTTCAGGACAAGCCTTATTCTAATAACTGAATGCCAAAGATGGCCTTTATTAACAAATTGTATAATATAACGGCATTTATTGATTTGTCAACCCCCCTGTTATCAAACAACCCAGGTAGGGGCTCAAGGCGGGTGGGGTGACCCGCGTTGCCAGCCAACGCTAAATATGCTAACATACTCCCCCAGCTCATGTAGCAGAAGTGGAGATGACATGCCCAAGATTTACTTCGTCGACGTCACCAACCGTGATGCGGTACAGGCATCGCGAATGAGCCTCTCCAAGCTGAAAAAGACCATGGTGAATGTCTATCTCGCCGAGATGGGTGTCCATCAATCGGAGTTTGCCTTCCCCACGATAAAGCACGAGCGAGATTATATTCAAGGGAACCTGGAGCTACAGGAGATTGGTGCTATGGGCTCACTGGTGCTCGAAGGGTGGTGCCGCGCCATCACCTCCGACGTGGCGGCGTCGCTGACTACCGGCGTGCGCGACCTCAATATCTCCATCTCCACATCGGACCAGATGATCCGCCATAAGTTCCGCGGCAAGATGGGCAGGGAAAGGGTGATTCAGGAGATGGTGGAGGCGGCAAGATACGCCAGGAAGGGGGGAGTGAGAACCATCGGGGTAAATGCCGAAGACTCAGCCCGCACCGACATGGGCTATCTTATCGAGTTCGCCCAGGCAGCAAAGGAGGCCGGGGCCGATCGCATAAGGTATTGCGACACCATCGGCTATGACACCCCGAGGAGCATCTATGAGCGGGTAAGAACCGTGGCGGAAAAGGTTAAGCTCCCCATCGAGCTCCATTGCCACAATGACCTGGGGCTGGCGGTTGCCAACTCCATTGCCGGTGCACAGGGGGCTATCGATGGGGGGGTCGACGCCTATATCAACACGTCGCTCAACGGCGTTGGGGAGCGGGCGGGGCAAGCTGACCTGCTAAGCTGTGTCCTGACCCTCAAGTTTGCCCGCGACATGGACAGGTATGAGATCGGCGACCCGATAAAGCTCGAGGTGTCCACCAGGCTGGCGAGGTATGTCTCCGAAGCCTTCGGCATTCCCATTCCCATCAACCAGCCAGGGGTCGGGGCCAACGTCTTCGCCCATGAGGCGGGGATTCACGCCGATGGCAGCCTTAAGGACCGCCGAAACTACGAGCTTTTCGACCACGAGATACTTGGTCGAGGACAGGATGAACGCATCCCCACCGGCAGGGTGATCACCACCGGCGAATTTGGTGGGCTGGCCGGACTGAGGCATGTCTATGAAAACCTCGGCATCACCTTTGCTGACAACGAGAGGGCAAAGGGCATTCTGGAGCTGGTGCAGGTCGCCAGCGCCCATACCCAGTTACCCCTCACCGACGATGAGCTTCGCCTTATCGCTACCTACCCGGAGCAAGTAAGAAGAATCCTTACCGTCACCCCATAGTAACCTGCGAAGAGCACCCTCACCCTAGCCCTCTCCCATCAAGGGAGAGGGAATTGATAAGTGTGTACTCCCTCCCTCGAAGAGTCTTCGACCTGGCGGGAGGGAGTTAGAGAGAGGGGGAACTTCACCCTCTCCCTTACCCTCCCCCTCAAGGGGGAGGGGACACAAAGGGAGGGAGGAGGAGGAAGCATGCAAGAGGCAGTCTTCAGGCCAATTGGAATAGTAAGAAATGAAGTAAAAGGGCCAAGGAGGGGAGGGTGGAGTGAGGTGGCTTCAGAGGTCGTCATTGAGGAGGACCTGGAAGAAAGCCTGGATGGCCTGGAGGAATTCTCTCACATCATCGTCGTTTTCTGGATGCACAAGATCCCCCCGATGAGGCAGCCATTGGGCAAAATCCACCCTCAAGGGAGAGCCGGCCTGCCCCTGGTGGGACTATTTGCCACCCGCAGCCCCTATCGACCTAATCCTATCGGGGTGCGAGTGGCAAGGCTGGTGGAGCGCAAAGGTAACATACTAAGGGTGGTGGGGCTGGATGCATACGATGGCACACCGGTGCTCGACATCAAGCCATTCCTCCCTCCTTATGACTCACCTGCCGATTTCAAGGTGCCAGAGTGGATAAGAAGGTTCAAATAATGTAGAGCGAGGCTTTAGCCTCGCAATGATGGCGACCCTGAAGGGTCGCGCTACAAGGGTGAAATACGACGATATCAGGTGCCAGATTGGGTAAGAAGGTTCAGATGACAGCCACCGGGGAGACTCTGCTTGAGATATATCATCATCTCCTCTCCTGCTACGGCCCTCAGCATTGGTGGCCGGCAGAGGACGCCTTTGAGGTGGTCGTGGGAGCGATCTTAACCCAGTCGGCGGCGTGGACAAATGTGGAGAAGGCTATCTCGAACCTCAAGGCAGCCGGAGCGCTGACTGCGGCGGCACTCCTCGCTATCCCATGCGATAAGCTCTCTGCTCTTATTCATCCCTGCGGCTACTACAACGCCAAGGCAAAAAAGCTCAGGGCCTTTGTACAACGATTGGAGTCTGGCTATGGGGGTGAACTTGAGAGGCTTTTCGCCCTCGATACTATTGAGCTTCGCCAGGAGCTTCTCACAGTTCATGGTATCGGTGAGGAGACAGCGGACTCCATCATCCTCTACGCCGCTAGAAAACCGGTTTTCGTCATCGACGCCTATACCAGGCGTATCCTCCACCGTCTAGCCCTCGCCCCCTCAGGCGATACCTATGGTGCGTTTCAGGCGCTTTTCGCCGAAAACCTCCCCCAGGATGAAGGGCTCTATAATGAATATCACGCCCTGCTTGTGCGCCACGGCAAGGAGGTCTGCCGAAAAGACCCTCGCTGCACCATCTGCTGCCTGCGGGTGCTTTGCCCTTCGTTCCCAAAATAGCTTCTTATGTTTTATTTTGGGTAGGTTGGAGCATCGGCTCCAACCTTGCCTGGAGCAGATGCTCCAGGCTACCCTCTATTTCTCATGATTCTTCAGTGAGCACCTGCCCCCAGACATTACTGTGCTTTTATAACCGTAGGGGACAAGCCTGGCAACTACCCTGCTCTTATCTTTCTTCTAGCTAGCGCCAGGTGCCACAGCAGGAAAACGAGCAACCCAATGATAATAATACTCACGAAACTGATAGTACGGTCGAGCAGTACAATGGATAAGGCGCCCCCCCTGGAAATGGGGCCTATCATCAACAGCCCAACGACCCCGACCTCCACCAGTCCAAGCCCTCCAGGGGTGAGGGGTATGGCAGTAATCAGGGCATTGGCCAGAGCAGCAAATAGTATTACGGGAAGCCCTATCTCAAAAACGCCCACACCGGTGGCTTGACTCAGGGCCTGGATCACCAAAAGAAGGCGGCCAGCCTCCAGGAGCCATATACCGACGCTGAGCGAGCCAACGAGAGGGAGGCGGTGGAAACTGGCCAAAGTGCCCTCTTCGAAACGAACATAAAACGGTTTCAGTCGGTGAGGCAAGCGCCTCTCCAGGGTGCTGCCAAATCGCCCCATCGTCCCCAGAACCAGGGCGATGATGAGAAGCATGATGCTCCCCACAGCCAGGACTATTCCCGCCACGGCTACCCCACCGCCGCCGGTGAGTAAAAGCGCAAAGATAGCCACCATGAGAAGGAGAAATACCACAACAACATCAAGAAAGCGCCCAGCAACGACTGTGCCCATGGTCTTGGAGAAGTGAACATCTGCAACATCCCTGAGCAGATATGCACGGTAGGGGTCCCCCAGTCGGCCATATATGATGCTGTTGGCAAGCCAGTTTATTATGATAATCTGGGTGAGCCCCCAGCAGGAGGGCAATGTCACACCCTCCTGCTTGCGGTAGCCCGCACTTTGCAGAAATAGCTTCCAGCGCACCGCTCGCAGTGGAAAGGCTAAGTAATGAGAGATAAAGGCAAGGGCATAGAATACAGGGCTGCAACTGGTGATCATGGCCCAGGTAGCGCTGAAATTTACATCGAGCCTTTCGAAGACCAGGACGAGAAGACCCACGGCAATGACGAAGGAGATGAGGGTGCGGTAATTGAGAAACCGCCTCCGAAGAGATATTTCCTCTGCCTTTTCCTCGTTATTGGATTTATTTTCCGTGTTCAACGACAGGTCTTTCCACTTTCTGGGCTTTTGTCCCTAATGGGCGCTTTTGGGGTATGCCAGGCCGCCTGGGATAACGCTGGGGGGTGCTGGCACACTTATCTATGACCACCAGGGCCTTTTCCTCTCCCAGCTCCTCCAGCTTGACCCACCTAACCTCCCTTAATCGGCCACCAAGAATATCGATGGCCCCGCCAGCAGCCTCCACGTCCTCATCAATCTCCCCCTTCTTCTGGGCAATAAAAATGCCGCCCGGAGTGCAAAAAGGCAAGGCTAGCTCAGCCAGTGTGTCAAGCTTAGCCACCCCCCTTGAAAGCACCACATTAAATGTCTCGCGATACCTTCTATCACGAGCCAGTTCCTCAGCGCGACCAGTCAGAATCTCTACACCCTCTACGCCGAGCCTGGAAATAAGATGATTCAGGAAGCTCGCCTTTTTCCCACTAGACTCTAAAAGCCACAGCCTGATGCCAGGGAAAAGGAGCTTCAGCGGCACCCCGGGGAAGCCAGCACCCGTGCCCACATCAAGGAGTCTGGATGGTATATCCTCCAGACACAGAGCTACGGTCAGGGAATCGAGGAAGTGTTTCAGTTGCACCTCTTCATAATCCAAAATGGCGGTGAGGTTCATTCTCTTATTCCAATGAATGAGCTCTTCATAGTATAGCTGAAAACTGTTCACCTTCTCCAGGGAGAGGTCAAACCCCAGCCTTTTGGCACCAGCGATGAGTATTTCCATAGGACCTATTTATACAAATGTTGCCGTATTATATCACCCCATGCAAAGCCAATCAAAAAAGTAACTATTGCGTTCACCCTCCTCCTAACTCCTCCTTGAAGCGGACCTCTCCTCAAGGAATCATACCGAATGTCATTCTGACCCTTCACAAAATGAAGGGGAAGAATCCTGGTGGGGGAAAATCGAAGAACCTTGGAGACCAACCGGACATCAAAAATAATGACGGTAAGCCTCAGTAGAGTTTTTTAACTATTTTTGTTTTTTCAGGTCTTGACACAGCGCAAAGATTGGCACGATAATAGCAAGGCTATATCGAGGTAAAATCTTAAGAAAGGAGCAACCTGATGGCTGGAATTACATCATATGGTGCCTATATACCTTTGCATCGGCTGCCCCGCACGCAAATTGCTGCAGCGTGGGGGGTGCCACCTCAGGGTGGCGAGAAAGCTGTTCGAAACTTCGATGAAGACAGTATAACCATGGCAACCACCGCAGCAATCGATTGCCTCAATGGTATTGACCGATCGAAGATTGACGGTCTCTATTTCGCCACAACCACCTCTCCTTACACAGAGAGGCAGGGTTCAACAATCATCGCCAGTGCGCTTGATCTGCGCAGCGATATCCGCACCGCCGATTTCACAAATTCCCTGAGGTGCGGAATGGAGGCAGTGGCTGCAGCCATGGATGCCATCAACGCCGGAGCGGCGAACAGCATCCTGGTGACGGTGGCCGATACTCGTATTGGCGCTGCCCAAGGCGACTTTGAGCAGTCCTTTGGTGATGGTGCCGCCGCTCTCCTATTGGGTAAGGACAATGTCATCGCCACCATGGAGGGCAGCTATACCATGACAGCCCCTATCATGGACAGATGGAGGGCACAGGGAGATACCTTCGTCCGCGCCTGGGAAGACCGATGGACCCTCGATGAAGGCTATACCAAAATGCTCCCCCAAGCTGCGGCTGGAGTGCTAAAGAAACTTAATCTGGAGCCCAAAGACCTGGCTAAGGCGGCTTACTATGGCCCCAACGGCAGAAGGCACGGAGCGTTAGCCCGAAGACTGGGACTCGACGCCGCCCAGGTTCAAGACTGCCTGTTCGATACTGTGGGCGATACCGGTGCAGCCCAGTCTATGATGACACTGGTCGCAGCGCTTGAAGAAGCCAAGGCGGGAGACAAGATACTTTGTGTTGGCTATGGCAATGGTGCTGATGCCTTTGTGGTGCAGGTAACCAATGCGATAGAAAAGGTCAGGGACAGGCTTGGGATTAAACGTCATCTGGAAGCGAAGAGGCCCATCCCTAGCTTTGCGAAATACCTGCGTTGGCGTGAATTGGTAACCCTTGAATCAGCGGCTCGCCCTGAGAGAATACCCACCTCTATATCGGCACTGTGGAGGGATACTATGTCAATCCTCCCTCTTTATGGTTCCAAGTGTAAAGCCTGTGGAACCCAGCAGTACCCCCCACAGAGGGTGTGCATCTTCTGCCACGAGAAAGACCAGATGGAGCCGGTCAGAATGTCCGATAAGAAAGCAACCATCTTCACCTTCACCCATGATAACCTGGCTGCCTCGGCCGATCCACCAAATACTGTTACCGTAGTTGACTTTGATGGAGGGGGCCGCGGTATCTTCAATATGACCGATCGAGAGCCGGAAGAGGTTCAGGTCGGTCAGACGGTCGAAATGACATTCAGGAAGCTCTACTTCGATCGCGGTCTCCACAACTATTACTGGAAGACTATGCCCGCAAGAGGATAGAACAGAAAACGATAAGGGGGAAAGTAAAATGGCAGTTGGCATAAAGGATAGAGTTGCCATTGTCGGAATGGGATGCACCAAGTTCGGAGAGAACTGGGAGATGAGTGCCGACGATATGCTGGTGGAAGCAGCCTATGAGGCCTACGAAGATGCTGGAATCGAGCCGAAAGATATCGAGGCAATCTGGTACGGCACCGTCTGGTCTGGCGAGACCGGGGGGCCATTAGCCGGGGCGCTAAAGCTGCAGTACGCTCCCATAACCAGGGTGGAGAACGCCTGCGCCACAGCATCGGATGCCTTGAGAAACGCATCCTATGCCGTAGCGTCAGGGGTCTGCGATATCGCCCTCGCCATCGGGGTTGAGAAGCTAAAGGACAGTGGCTTCAGCGGCCTCGGCGCAGCGGGGGGCATCATGACCTCTGGAATTAGGCCCGATACCACAGCCCCGGGGAACTTTGCCATGATGGCCACCAAGTACTTCTCCCGCTACGGCCTGAGCCCCGATGAAGGGAAAAGAATGATCGGCATGGTCTCGGTGAAAAGCCATCACAACGGCACCCTCAACCCAAGGGCCCATTTCCAGAGGGAGGTAAGCCTGGAGACGGTGTTGAAGGCCCCCATAATTGCCTGGCCCCTGGGACTTTACGACTGCTGCGGCGTAAGCGATGGGTCGGCAGCAGCCATTGTAGTGCGAGCCGAGGATGCCAAGAAATTCAGGCCTGACCCTGTGCGTATCAAGGCGCTGCAGATGTCGGTAGGAAACGAGGGGCTGGTAAGATCTGACTATGACTATACTCATGTCGAGTCAACCTACCAGGCGGGCCTGAGGGCTTATGAGGAGGCGGGAGTAAAGAACCCCCGTGAGGAGATAGGCATGGCCGAGGTTCACGACTGCTTCTCTATCACTGAGGCGGTGACTATGGAGGACCTCCAGTTCAGCCCAAGGGGAAAGGTAAAGGAGGATATCGAGTCAGGCTTCTTTAATCTCGACGGCGGATTGCCGGTGCAGCCAGATGGAGGACTGAAGTGCTTCGGTCACCCCATCGGCGCAAGCGGATTGAGGATGATATATGAGATGTACAAGCAGCTCCAGGGAAAGGCTGGCCCTCGCCAGATAAAGAACCCGAAGCTGGGGCTGACCCACAACCTTGGCGGTGGCCCTCCCGCTTGCACTATCTTCGTCGGCATCGTCGGAGAATAAACCGGGAAGATAAGGAGACAGGCGATGAGCGCCAAGGCATACGTGCTTATTGAGGTTGTCGTGGGAAAAACCAATGTAAAAGATGTCATCACCGCCCTGCAAAAGGTGAAAGGGGTGGCATCTGCAGAAGCAGTCACTGGACCCTACGATGTCATCGCTGTATTGGAAGGAAAGGATGTTAACGCTCTTGGAGACCTGGTGACTACTCACATCCATACTATTAGCGGTGTCGCTAGAACGGTGACCTGTCTCGCTATGAAACTAAGCTGATTCTCTTAGAGAGTGCTGGTTACATATTTAGGATGACAAGGAGAGTAGAGGCGGCGAATCTCTGCGGGTGGGGGCGCGTATGCTCCCGACTTTGTCGTATTCTTTACACTTACCGGCCATATACCGGTAGTATACCCATTTCATCGGTCGAAGACTCGACTCTGGCGAGAAGCAGATATTCTTGTACTATTATTTATCACACACTAAGCCTTCCCCCGATAACATTGAGGTGAGGCTTTGTAGAAATGTAGTTGCCTGATTTATCAGGCTAAACTGCTCAATCCTTCTTTGAAGGATGGGCAACTACAAAAAATCGAAATTAAAAATTAATAGCATCGGGGCGCAAAGGAGGTGACATACTTCGATAGAGGCAACAGGTTCGTACACTT
>CAYUCL010000019.1:3479-39445 GCA_964443325.1 uncultured Dehalococcoidales bacterium | reverse complement strand
CTCGCCTCTCGATTTCCAGGGACTTCATGTAGCCTGCCTCTGCGGTAACAACGGTAATGGGAAGTCAGCGCTCCTCGATGCTATAACATGGGCGCTATGGGGAAAAGCAAGGGCAAAGACCGATGATGAGTTGATTCACCTGGGAAGGACGGAGATGGAGGTGGAGTTTGAGTTCGCTCTTGAGCAGGAGCAATACCGTGTTATCCGAAAGCGGACCAGGCCAGGCGTGAGCCGAGCAGGGCATCCCTTTCTTGACCTTCAGATAGCTGCTGGCCAGGGTTTCAGGTCGATCGCGGGAAACTCCATTCGGGAGACGGAGCAGAAGATTATCGAAATCCTGCGCATGGACTACGATACCTTCACCAATAGCGCCTATCTCCTCCAGGGGCGTGCCGATGAGTTCACCAAAAAGTTGCCCTCGCAGCGTAAACAGATTCTGGCTGACATCCTGGCTTTATCCCGCTACGATGGGTTGGAGGAGCGGGCAAAGGGTCGCGCCCGCTTGGGGGAGGATCGGGCAAAGATCCTGGAAAATGAGATTAAAAAAATAGACGACGAACTGGTGCACAAAGAGGAATACGAAAACGAGCTCCGTGAGATAGGAGAGGCGATCGCCGATCAAGAGGAGGACAGAAGGAAGCAGGAGGTGGTGGTGAATGCCCTGGCAAGGCAGAAGGGCGAACTCGATATCAAGCGGGAGCAACTGAGGGAGATAGAGGGGCGTATCAAACAGGCGCAGGAAACGATAAGCTCTTTTGAGGGTCAGGTCCGAGAACACCGTAAGCGGATAGAAAGATACGAGAAGGTTATCGAGAGCTATGAGGAGGAGCTGGGCAAAGTCAACGCCCAATTAGCCGACTTAGTCAAGGCGGGGGAGGAGTTGGAAAGAGAGAGGGAATCGGCTCAGCAGAAGTCAAATCGAATCCATCTACTCGCATCAACCAATGCCCGCCTGAAAGAAGAGATGCGAGAGCTTAGAGGGAAAATCGATATGCTGGCCCAGGAGGAGGCGAAGTGTCCATTGTGTGGTACCGAGCTGGGGGTGGAGGGACGGGAGAGGATTATGGAGAACTACGAAGTAGAGGGCCAGGAGAAGAAAAAAACCTTCCGTAATAATGAAGATGAAGCGAGACACCTGGAGAATGAGTTAAAGGCCCTAAATCGTGAAATAAGCACGCTTGAGGGGAAAATAAGAGATGGGCAGGCGCAGTGCGAGAGTCAACAGGTGACACTGAACAGAGACCACGCAGAGGCGGAGGGCTCTCTTCCCCAGGAGAGGGAAGCGCTGGAGAGGGCAGAGGAGACACTGGGGCGCTGGCGGTCTACCCTTGAAGGTGATGCCACAAGGAGAGAATCATTCAAAGCCGAGCTTGATGGCTTCCCCGGGTTGGAGGCCAGCCTGAGCAGAGCTCAGAAGGATCTCAATGATATGGTTGGGCGGCAGGCGATGGCTCGTCAGATGTTGGGAAGAGTGCAGGAGAAGCTTCAGCGCTGCGCTTCTCTGGAGCGAAGCAGGGAGGAAAAGAGGGCTGATTTGGAGAATATCCTCAAAGAGAAAGACATATATGAGGAGCTGGCTACTGCCTTCAGCAAGAAGGGGATTCAGGCGCTCATTATCGATACGGCGCTCCCCGAGATCGAGGAGGAGGCAAACAGGCTGCTTGCCCGGATGACTGATAACAGGATGCACGTTAAGATGGAGACGCAGCGCGCTTACAGAGCGAAGAGGGAGGAGTCAATAGAGACACTCGACATAAATATATCCGACGAGCTTGGAATGCGCCGCTATGAGATGTATAGCGGAGGGGAAGCCTTTCGCATCGACTTCGCCCTGCGCATCGCCCTCTCCAAGCTCCTGGCCAGGCGGGCGGGAGCGCCGCTGTCCACGTTGATCATCGATGAGGGGTTTGGCACCCAGGACTCCAGTGGCAAGGAGAAGCTGGTGGAGGCTATAAACTCCATTCAGGACGATTTTGAAAAGATCCTGGTCATCACCCACATAGAGGAACTGAAAGACGCCTTTCCATCGCGCATCGAGGTTAGCAAGACCGCCGAGGGATCGATGATAGAGGTGAGCTAGAAAGACACCTATACACTCTGTCGAAGCCAGACCAAGCCATTACTGAGCTTTCCCCTTACCACACCCTCCCAATCTCTCTGACCTTCTTTTGCTCTTCTTCCTCTACTATATCGGCGATTACTTTGGTAACCTCGCCAACTGTCTTCACCGGCCTGGGCTTGATCTTCGCCAAATCCCATTGTTCCAGGCGCCACCCCAGAGCTATAACATACACCGAACGGAGCCTCTTGGCTATCTGTTCGAGTTTTTTATGGGATGACTCGTCAAATTCACCATCCGATATTAAGATTAGAATAGGGGAGTGAGTGGACTCATTGAGAAATCCTTCAGCCCTAAGCAACGCTCGAGTTGGGATTGTTCCCCCGCCGTACTTATAGTCCCTGAACCCTCTTTCGTGCGGCGCTTTGATGATGTGGCAGCGGCTATCGAACGCCAGGACCATGACCTCAAATCCCGCTTTTGTCGCCGCCCAAGCCAGAGCACAGCCTGCTTTCTTGGTTATTTGTTCTGGGTCCGTGTGGGCCATCGAACCCGACTTGTCCACTACCAGGGCCAGTGCCAGCTTTGCCTCATCAAGCTGGTCCTCCTCAAACCGCTTGAATATCCTGGGATTGCCGTTCCAGGAATACCTCATCGCTTCACGAGGGTCAACCCTGCCAGCAAGCAGTCTTTTCTCATAGTAACTGCCGGTGGAGATTCTCATCCTGTTGAATATTTGATATAGTTGCTGCACCAGGACAGGGTCCGGCTTGACCTTGTATTCCCTGATCTCAGTAGTGCCGAGTTCGGAGAACTTCTTCTCCTCCACCTCGGTTTCGGCAGCATCCTCAAGGTCCTTCTTTAGTTCCTCTTCCTCGGCAGCATCTTTTAGATCGTCATACACGCTGGCGTCGGTGGCCGAGTCCTGCTCCTCTTCGGCCTTCTTCTGGAACTCTTCAAGGGCCTCCTGGATTTCTTTCTGAAGCGTCTCATCTACGGGCACCTTTTCGATGCGTACCTTGCCCAGCTTCTCAATATCGCCAGTGAGCCGACGCGACATATCGCTGAGCGAGACCAAGGATGCGAATTCCCTCGCCAGGTTTTCTCTCTGCTCAAGGGTCTCGGTGTAGATGAAGGCATCGATGATGTCCATAGCTCGCGGCACGATTTCGGGCTCTCGAACTGCAACCGGGAGCAAATGTCTGCGGCTCCACAAGACGATGGGGTCGTTTAGTCCCATTTTGACCAGGTTATTAACGAAATATTTCCGTGTTCCTGGGAAAATGTAGCTCATCAACCATTCAATTCTGGCATCCTCAAGAAAATCAAAGGCTTCCTTCTCTTTCCCCTGGAGTTTAAATGTATTTTCGGTGAACAGGATGTGACCAAGGGCATGGTAGTTCCATCCTTTCCAGATAGTGCACCTTTCCTTGAAGGAAAGTTTATCGCTATTGGGGAAGACGGTGTTGAGCTGTATGTCTTTGCCGTCGGTTGCGACCGGGGAGGAAAAATGGTAGAAGCGCCCTATCTTGACCGATGTACTCTTGCCGGAGAGAGCCCGGTTTATGATTCTACCAACCGATTCCAGGTTCTTGACAACGGTTTGCTCTTTCAAAGGCCGACTGCCTCCATTATGTCAGCAACCGCTTCTTTACCGATGCCCTCAAATTTCTGGATGAGGATATCCTTTGCCACATCTTTGCCGAATAGCTCGGCATTTCTCATATATTGCTGAAGTCCTCGAATAGAGCAAACGCCCTCAAGCTCCCCTGCCCTGATTGCTTCGTCAATCTTCTCCTTGAGGGTAATTAGCTCGGGGGGGAACATCTTATTGATGGCGGGATTTCCGTCATACTCCAGCACGATACTGAATCGGTCGAACAGCGCTTTGTTGAGAGGCTTGGTTCCTTCGTATTCGGGGTTCATGGTGGCACAGAAAATGAAGTCAGAGTGGGCGTAGATGACCTCGCCGTCCTTCTGCGTCAGCGTCATCCTCCTCTCGTAGTCGGTGATTGAATGGAACACAAAGTTCGCTCCTGGCTTTGCCCCATTCAACTCGTCGGCTACGAACATCCCCCCATGCCTCATGAAATGGGTAAGGACTCCATCCTGCCAGGCGAAGCCACCTTCTCCCGAAGGAATCCAGGAGCCAAACAAATCCTCAGGGCTTATGGCGTCGTAAAGCTGGACCCTGACATAGGGAAGACCCAACCTGTAGGCCGTCAGCCGCAGAACATGGGATTTGCCCGTGCCCGTTTCGCCAACGAGCAGGATGTTTCGCCGGTCGCGGACTGCGTTCTCCAGAATGACTGTGTCCAGCGTTTCACCGATGTGCCGCGGGTAATACGTAGGAGGCTCTTCCTTGATTAGATAGGGAGAGTTGTTGTGGTCAGCGAACTTCTTCGGTCTAAATGGCCTGGAGGTTACCCGGGGTTCGGCAGCTTTGATCTGCCTGGCCTTATCGTTCCCCATATTTATCAGCCTCAACCCTAGCGCAGAGGGTATAAAATACTATTATCCGATTCACCTTCAACTTATTTGCCCCCGCCTTTTTTGGTCGAGCGCCACCTCAAAGCTGCGGTGGAGCTGACGTTGCAATGAAAAGAACCTCTTATGTGTATTCCACCCTATCTATATAGCTTCAGATTCACTCGTATAAGCTATTATAGCAACGGGGTGTCGTTGATGCAATAGTTCCGTCGCTTCGCTGGAGACGAACCCCCATGAGCCGGGCAAAATACGTAAACCGAACCAATGACAGAGATGAGCCAGGGGTTGACAGCGGAGCGGGTTTGCATTTCTAAGAAAGGCCTTTACTCCCAGCTAGGTGAAACCTTTCCCAAGCTGTACGACTGGCTTCGAGAGAAAGGGTATGAGCCAGCGGGGCCTCCTTCTGGCGTTTATTTCAACAGCCCAGGGCAGGTACCTCCTGAGGAGCTATTGTGGGAGGTGCGCTGCCCCATAGGCGGCGATGTGCCTCCCGGCGGCCCTGATGAGCGGGGCTTTGGGGTCAAGAAGGTGGAGGTGGTGGAAGTGGCCCGCACCATGCACAAGGGTTCCTTCGACCAGGTAGGGGCAGTGTACAGCGCGCTTGTTGAGTGGATCATGGAAAAGGGGTACGAGATAGCCGGTCCACCAGAAGAGGTCTACCTCACCGACCCGGCATACACCCCTGCTGAGGCACTGCTCACCGAGGCCCGTTTTCCAATCAAGAAGAAGTAGCAGGCTGGGCTTTGTAGTGTCAGGATCATCCTCTGGTTCAAGTCGGCGAACACGAAGCCTATACTGCGCTTTGAGACTGAATAATCAAGGCTAGCGCGAGTGCCAGCACCCCAACGCTGAGGAGAATCAGGTAAAGGGTGGGTGCGACGTCAAGGACGATCAATACAATGCTTGCCACCGCCATCGCCACTGCCACCGCCTTGCAAGCGAGCGCCAGAACCGGTCGTAGTCCCTCCATAATTTCACCTCCGATATTGGCTTTCTCAGCCAATTAGTCACATGGTTATTTGCCCTTGATTTCGGTAAGTGCTCTTTGCCATTAGAAAGCGTAAAACCTATAGTCTAATGTATCAGCCATTACCATTAACCATGCAGCGGTTTAATCAGATGCCTAATGTCAGCTGTGCACTTTGCACCCTTTTAGCCCCCTTCAAAATGCCCTCTTGATATTCTTCAAAGTCAGATTCCTTCACTGGTATTCTCGGCTTATAATTGGCCTCCGCCCAAATAGCACGGATTTCCTCGAATGATAACATGGACGCAGCTTGGGTGAGATCAATACGCATCAAGACTTTCTTTGTGTAAGGTCTTTTTGCATCAGTGAAGGCTATAGATTGAAGAAACCGTTTAATGATAGGACTATTAAGAAGTGACGCGGTAAATAATGCATCGAGGTAAGTATCAAACCCAAGAAAATAACAGGTATCATCAAGCATCACCGGGCGATTTTCGATTGGAAGCACTACTGAGAAACACGGTTCCTTGTATAGTCCAGAAATGGCAACCTTATATGCCGTAAACGAATATTCGCCGACGCCGAAAATCGAGAATCGTAGTTTATCATGATAGATGCTGGATTTACGCCTCTCGAAATATTCACTGTTTCTAACCAAGTATTCCCACAGTTTTGGGGCATTCTTTTGGAGATCCCTTGTATCCTCGCCAAGATGGTGTTGAGTGACAATCACCTTCTTTCTTGCTTGGTAAACTTCTAAACTTCGTAAGTCCGAACTCTTAAGTAGCCAATATGTCCATTGATCCTCTACATCTAGACTCTCGCCATTTACGTTCACCCAGAAACCGTCTCGCATATGGAGCTCCATAATCCGGGCGCAGTCATGTTTGATACCTTGTCGCCAGACCAACGGTGATTCACCATCTAGTTTAGAAATTGACTCATAATCCTCAATGTTAGACACGAATCTGTTGCGTATCCAGCCAAACTCTCTGGTCACGCGCTTAGGATGATCAAGAATAGCAACCTGACAGGTGAATGTAGGATTAATTACCCCCATATCCATCACTAAGAGAGAAGCGCCCACTGAAGCACCAAACTCACGATTGGCATTTATCTCAAACGCCCGGATATTTGACACTTTGAATTCTCGCTGCGGCAAAGTCTCAACGATATTCTTGATGACAGAATTCTTACATAGCATTGCTATTGTGCCACGCTGTCCTGAGAACAGCTCCAACATTCGTAGCATAACGAATTCGCCGATGTCAAAGTTACTCTTCCCAGTTATCGCATCTATACCATTCAATGTCTTGATGTTTCTTTTTGCCGGCAGATTGCACGAATTTAGAGCGCCAAGTTCTGCGTTGGTAACCCAAGGGGGGTTGCCAATGATGAGTATGTTTTGTGCCTTGAGAAGTCTGTAGGGAAAGCGATGCGTGAAGATATTATCTCGGTGTAATTCGATTTCTGCTGGCAAGCGATGACCAT
Source organism: uncultured Dehalococcoidales bacterium (assembly GCA_964443325.1). Classification (GTDB taxonomy): domain Bacteria; phylum Chloroflexota; class Dehalococcoidia; order E44-bin15; family E44-bin15; genus DAOUVR01. The sequence continues at coordinate 32,438 of CAYUCL010000019.1, read as the reverse complement.
TCAGAGCCTCGATCAAAATGGCAATCTTGAGGTGCCATTCGTATTTTTCCTGAATTTCAACCCCGTATACGAATTCGGCTGCCGGGAACCATTTCAATGAAGCACGGATAAAATTTCCTTCTCCATAAGTCGGTTCGATAATGATCTGAGGTGAAATACCAATTTCAGCAAGATAACGACATACTTGCCCCGCTAGCTCAAGCGGTGTCTGAAAGTCACCCCACTCTCGGTCTTTATGTAAATTTGAGCTTGAAGTGGACATCATAAGTACTCGTCGAAATGCCTCGAATGCCTCGCGGTCAGGAAAGAAGCACTGAATACCTGTCAAACGACACAACTCTTCGTTAGCGCTGCCAACAGTGTCATAAGCTGAGATCATGTTAAGAAGCTCGGCTCGGCTTGGCTCGACAATGTACTCAGTAACGGCTTCGGCGATGTGAAGTATAGTTTTGCTCATACGATTTTCACGATCCCTGAAACTTTTTCGGTCATGTTGACAATCCGACTGTACTGAAGACGCCATTGGAGTGCGTTGGAGATCGTTAAATAACCAAGTACAGGTGGCGATTTCATAATTTCATCGGCAATGTTTGTGTGCACAATTTCATCACCAGGCAAGTTTCGGTCAGCGAGAAAGCCAATGATGTCGTCGCAATTCCCATCGCGGCTGAGGATTTCGAGAATGCCACGCGTTGTTTGGTAATCGGCCGTACGGCTCTTGTCAATTAACGCGCAGCTAACGAAACTTAGTTTAGCTGTCCTCTTATGCTGATTGTCGTGCTTATCATAGACGAACAGCAACAAATTATATCCAAGGCCATATACCTTCTGCATGGCAGAACGAAAAGGGCAAGATGATTGAGGCTGGCGGATAGACGTCACCTTAATATCTGTTTCAATCGCAGGTAGATCAATTCCCAACGCGGAACTGCCTATCTGCACTGTGTAAAGCGCTTCAAGCCTATCTCTAAACTTATGTTCAATAAACGTGCCAACGGCTTTCCCATCGGTAACGCCGAATAACTCTCGGTACGTATGACTTTCTAAACAGAATTCCTTTGCGGTAGCAATGAGGTTAGAGTTTGTTAGCGGTTTCTTCATGATAGATTCCTGTGAGTCTTTGCCAAGTTCCCCACATTTGCCGTTTAATTTCGCCAAGCAGATATATAGACGAACTCTCGCTTAGTGTAATTTGTTCAACCTTACTTTATGCTTATTATAGCACTTTTATGGCCATACCTCCTAAGTGACACCCTTGATGGCCTAAGAGCCAATCTCGATGAATTTCTCAAGATATATGCCCGCTGAGCTGTGGGCTGTTGCAATATTGGCTTGGTCGGTGCTACACGTTTAATATATTATTATTTATTAATTTCTATAAGGGAGAGGTTTTTATCACTTTGCCAGTTGCCAGACGCGGACGCGGCAGACCTCGGATGAATTGATGACTTCAAATTCGTAGCCCATTCGCTTTAATGCATCAAGGAGGTCCTTGGGCCATTCCTTGGTCTCCTTGTACATCTCCAGGTGCGTTTGCTCGATTTTTTCCTCGTCGATGGCGAACCCGTGCCTGCCGGCGATTTTCTTCAGCATCGGTAGCGATATTCTTATTTCACGGTATTCCATTATGCGCCCCTTTCTGCGATGTAGCTGAGGTAGTTCTGGTCAATCCCATCAATAAAAACCCTAAATACTAATATCTAAACTCTAAACAATATCAAATATTCTAAATTCAAATGCTGTCAATGTTCTGAATTTCGGTCATTTTGATTTCATATCTGTTTAGTATTTCGAGCTTGGACATAAGGATTTATGTATGAAGGATGCCTGAGTAGATATAATTAGACCTGGCACGAGGCATCACCTTGCTAAAATACCACCTTGTGATTCTCAATTGCGTAGGGTTTCCCATTTATTGTAACCGAGTCAATATCATCGGGCAGTTCGATGGTTATCTGTCTTGCTATGTCAAAGTCCCCATCGGTGCTGATGGTGATTTCGGCATGGCGGCCATCTGCCTTATATTGCACCGCAGTGTTTAAGAACAGCCCTTGTTGATAATCAAGGCTTTCACCATCGTCCTCGTAGACGGAACCTTCCGCATATCCCTCACTATCGGGATAGACTCTTAATGTCAAATCCCTTTTTGAGTGCAAATCGTCTGTAGATTTGATTTCGAAGTCGTAAATTGGAATTATGCTTCCTCCTCTTACAAAAACGGGGATGTCTTCGATGGAGATATCGATTTTGTGTGTGCCGGCGCCATAGGTTTCTCCACTGAAATACTCATACCATATGCCAGGAGGCAAAGTGACCTCACAGCTTGTTGCGCCAGGCTCCAGCACCGGGGCGACAACGAAATCCGTGCCGAACATAAATTGATTCTGTATATCAAGATAGTCCCGTCCATATTCGAGGAACAGGGGCCTTACAATTGGCAGCCCCGTGCTATGAGATTCGTAGACTGCCGTATACAGATATGGCAGAAGCTTATACCGCAATTTCATATACTTTCTTATGATGTCGAGGCAGCCCGTAAACAGATAAGGTTCCTGATATTCTGTGCCCAAGCAGGTATGATCCCTCATGTAAGGAATGAAAGCCCCCATCTGAATCCATCGGGTAAATAGCTCCTCCGTCGGGCTGTCGATGAATCCTCCAATGTCGGCTCCGACATAGGGAATGCCTGACAGCGCGAGATTCATAGCCATGTAGAGGTTCATCTTAAGATGGTCCCAGTCGGCGGTGTTATCTCCCGTCCACAGGAATGCATACCTTTGAATTCCGGAGTAAGCGGCGCGGTTCAGCAGGAACACTCGTTTTTTGGTTAAGCTTTGAATGCCCTCATGTGATGCTCTGGCCATGCTTATACCATAGGCATTATGCACGTATTTGTGGTGAGACTCTTCTCCCTCATTGTACATCCGTACCATATCAGGCATTGTTTTGCTCTCCACGTTGAATATGCTGGGTTCATTCATATCATTCCAGTATCCGGCAATGCCCAGGGCCAGTAGATTTGCGTATAATCCTCCCCACCATTCTCTCACCGAGCCTTTGGTAAAATCGGGAAAATGGCAGTTGCCAGGCCACACTTCACCAGTGTAGTAGCTGCCTTCATAGCGGCAGAAGACATCGCTTTCTACTCCTGAGTTGTATATGGGATATGCGCTTTCAACCTTTATGCCCGGGTCTACCATGGCAACCGTTTTAATGCCATTGGCCTTCAGTATGTTGTTCATCTCGCCGGGATTCGGATAGTCATCGCTGTCATGGGTAAAGTCCATGTTATTGTTCATAAATCCAATATCCAGATGGATTGCGTCCAGGGGCAGGTCATAATCCCTGAAATTACTGGCTATTTCCAGAACTTCCTCCTGGCTTTCATATGACCATCTTGACTGGTGGAAGCCGAATCCCCAGATTGGCGGGAAATATGGTCTCCCGGTTAGCTTTGTATAACCTTCGATGATTTTCTTTACATCCCCGGTGAATATATAAAGGTCGAAAACCTTGTCATCGATAGAATATGAATAGTCGCTTTCCTTGAAGCTAAACCTTGACCTGGCGGGGCTGTCGAAGAATACTCCGTATTGATTGTTATCGGTTATAGCTATATAAAACGGGATGGTAACGTAAAGGGGGTCTGTATCATAAGTGTATCCGAAGTTGTCCTGGTTATACATGGTGAACTCTCTGTTGGTGAGTTCAAAATCTCCCGCTTTTTCTCCCAGGCCAAAAAATCTTTCATTGTTGTATACAGCGGCCACCAGTAGCGCCTCATTCCTGGTGTCTGGATACATCTCACTGGAGTAGATGAGCTCGCTCGAATCATATAGCTCTATCTTGCATGAGGCTTTGGAGGCCCTTAATTCGATGCCGTTGTACCCAATAGCTATATAGTTTTCGTGATCTGTAAAAGAAACCCTGGTATCCCTGTTTTTCTCGATAACAGCGTATGAATGCCTTGGCGGAAGGTCAGGCAGCAGTGTAGTGGTAATCTTTACCACACCATCGTTGACAAACTGTATTGTGGTTTTAATTTTCTGGTATACAAGCGTAAGGACGCCGTCTTCGAAACTGTAGCTTTCAAGTGTACCCGAAGCAGGCTGCCCGTTCGAACGCGAACGTCCGGCAGAGAATGAACATGCCACGAGCACCGTAAACAAGGATAAAACTATGTTAAAGTAGGTCCTTTTCATTGGTTCGAACCTGTAGCGTCCTCTAAAATGTAAATGGTGGTGTAGATAATCTTTCTGCAATGCCTAAGGTGGACTGATAGTTCATTTTACAGGTATGAGCTTACTATTTATTAGGATTAGTTAATAAAGTATATTAATGCTAATATTTATATAATTTAGTTGCTACATAAATCTACCATTTGCGAATGCTATTGTCAATAATATGAGTTACACATCTATAGCAACCCATTGAAAGCTATATTGTGCATTATCGGACTACAACATACCAACCAACGGAAGTAGGGTGGGTGAAATGAAATGGAACCCACCTTCCTATATGCAGATTGAATAGTATCCACACCGAGATTCTTCCCCTTCACTTTGTGAAGGGTCAGAATGACAATAAAATAGCGGTGGGGTATCGCGAATGTCACCAATCAAATGCAGCGAATGGAGAAGGAAAAGGTGGGTTTCGCCCTTCCGTTGAAGGGCTACACCCACCCTACAACTAACACAATCCAAACGCCGTTCGTGGTGAGCCTGTCGAACCATGAACGGCCCTTCGATAAACTCAGGACAAGCCCCCTAAGGCTGCTTAAAAATGTAGTTGCCCATCCTTCTTTGAAGAATTGGGCAGTTGTGCCTGATAAATCAGGCAACTACAGGAATAAAGGGTGCCGGCCGAGGCCAAAAAGCGGTCGTGGTGAGCACACGGTCATTAATCCCCTGGCCTTTGGATTACTATACATCAACTTCCGCTCATCCCATTCGTTTTACAGAACGCTGAACTCATTCAATTGCCTGCATCAGTAGCTCCCTGTGATTTGGGCGTCCGGGCCATGAAGTCCAAGATGTGCTGCGCGATCTCTTCGCCCTTCTCCTCCTGAAGGAAATGACCGGCGTCTTTAATCACGATCTCAGGCTGGTCCTTGACCGTTGGTATTAGCTCACGGAAGAATATATCTCCTCCTCTGGTGATAGGGTCGCCGTCGGAGAACATGACCAGCACTGGCTTGTTCCATTTGGAGAAAACCTCCCGCGCCCGCCGCATATCGGCGGCGCCGGGGTCGTCGGGGTGAATTGGTACGAGCAGCGGCCATGCTATGGCACCGGCCTTGTAAGACGCATCGGGGAAGGGTGCCTCGTAAGCATCGATGACTTCCGGCGTAATCTTGTCACCGTGGGCCATTCCGCCGCGTACTATCATTCCGACAGGCAGGTCTGGCGTGCTCTCAACGAACTGTCGCCATCGCATAAACCCTTCAGTCATCTGTCCCCCGCCGGCGGGCAGTCCGGTGTTCATGATGACCAATCGGGCAAACCGCTTCGGCATCTCGGATGCCAGTCGCAGGCCGATGAGTCCACCCCAGTCCTGCACCACGACAGTGATCTGGTCGAGCGCCAGCGCATCAATAAAGCCGGCGAGTTTATCGGTGTGCATCTGGAAGGAGTACTCATCTCGCTCGGTGAACTTGTCGGAGCGGCCGAAGCCCACGAAGTCCATGGCTATTACTCGATGCTTGGCCGACAGTATCGGGATCATCTTGCGATACAAGAACGACCATGTTGGCTCACCGTGTAGGCAGAGAATGATCTCTCCCTTACCTTCGTCCACATAGTGGACACGCAGTCCGTTAATCTCGACGTAGTGGGGCGCAAACTGGAAATCGGGCAAGTTGTCAAACCGTTCATCTGGTGTATGGATAACCGCCATAGTTTTCCCCTTTCAACCTGGACTCTATCTATTGTGCAATTGGCTGAATTGCCCAAGGGGCGGTTTGGGCGAAGCCGCAAACACGATATTGTCCAGACTCGTTCTAAAGCCTTTTTTCGAGCCAGTTGCCTATTAGTTCCAGTACAGTGTGATCTATGTCTTTTTTGAACAGCTTCTTATAATTGAGAGGTGAGGGCGGACGGTCATCCAATCTCAGGATATGTGTCAGGTTTGGAACGACATGGTACTCAACTTCACCTTTGGCAAGCTCAGCTATTCGAACTACGTCTTGCGGGTCAACCTGTATGTCTTTATCACCGGTAATGGCCAGTATTGGGCAACTGACATTGCGCATTGTATCTATGGGGTCGTCGTTCAAATGCTGTCGAAACCATTTTGCGTTTATCTTCTGCAACTTATAGCGAAAAGATGCTTTGCTGGTGCTCCTAATTTTTTCAAATAGAACAGACTGCACTTTTAAAGGATCGCCGCCGGTTAACTTCCAAACAAGTTTAATTAGTTGTCTATTGAAGCCGCCACCTTGTTCGATATCGTCTTTAGCCTTATTGGCCTGGTACGTTAGTACTTGTTCCATGTTTTGTACTGCTGCGGCAATCAATATTAGACCAGCGATATCGCGGTACTCCAGGGATATTTTCGGGGCAATAAGTGTACCTTCGCTATGTCCTAGTAGAAATATCAATTCATTGTTGATACATTTCTGCGAGGTGAGATACTCATACATTGCCTTCGCGTCTTGAATCAGGTCGTACAAACCTGCTTCCCCATAATCGCCCGAACTCCTACCACACCCCCTTTTGTCGTATCTCAGGCTGGCTACGCCCTTTGGCGCCAGATAATGTGCTATAGTATTGAAAACATTCATCTTCTGCTTAAACAGCTTCAACAGTCGGGTGTTTTCGTCTCTATCAAGCGGCCCTGAGCCATGTATCATCAATACACAGGGGAAACAGCCTTCTTCTGACGGAAGACATAATGTACCAGCCAATCTGACGCCGTCTGAGCTAACTAACACTTCTCGCTCTATCATTCTTTCTTCTCAAATAGGATCTATCCCGACGGCAACGTAAATGGATTCCGGGTTTGTCCAATCGGCTTTACAGCCCTATATCTTCGGCGATGCCCTTCATCGCCTCAAGCCCCAACTCGATGAACTTCTCCAACTCAAGGCCGAGGTCGCTGCATTTTGCGATCTGATCCCTGTCCGCTCCAGCGGCAAATCTCTTCTCGCTAAAGCGCTTCATCAGCGACTCCGTAGTGAGCCCGGCAAGCTTTTTATCGGGGCGAACCAAGGCTCCGGCGACGATAAGACCGGTCAATGGATCGGCGCAGAATAGGGCTTTGTCAAGCAGTGTTTCAGGGGCGATGCCGTGCGTCCAGTTATGGCACAGGATTGCCTGGGCCATCTCCTCGCTGGCGCCGAGGTCTCTTGCGATGTCAGCTCCTAGCCTGCTATGAACTTGCATGTCCCCTTCGGTGAGCTCAACATCGATGTCATGTAGCAGCCCGGTAAGCCCCCACATATCCTCGTCCTGACCAAACTTCCTTGCCAACGCCCGCATGACTGCTTCGGTAGCCAACATGTGATTGATGAGGTTCTGGTTCTCCACATTGGCAGCGATGGCATCCAATACTTCATCTCTGGTCAAGTTTTCCACCATCCCACCTCCTGTGTGTCTTTTTGAAAGTTTTTCCGTTTAAGCAGAAGCTCGTATTTTTGGCGATGAAGCTTATTTGTGTAAGAGATTATAGCTTATCAGCAGAGTGTTAGCTACTTTATGATACCGCTGTTGCCGAAACTTTGTCGCCAGCGTGCTTAGCCAATTTACTTTTAAGGTATTGCCCAGTGAAGGAGTTTTCTTTTTTGGCTATCTCCTCTGGTGTTCCCTTGGCTATGATGTATCCCCCTCGGTCGCCAGCGCCGGGGCCGAGGTCGATAATATAGTCGGCGTTCTTGATCAGATCAAGATGGTGCTCTATGAGGATCACGGTATTACCGGCATCGACGAGGCGGTGAAGAACCGTGAGTAATGCGGCGGCATCCTCGAACGATAGGCCGGTAGTTGGCTCATCAAGAATATAGAGGGTTCTCCCCGTGGCTCGTTTGGAAAGCTCGGTTGCTAGCTTCACTCGTTGCGCCTCGCCTCCAGAAAGGGTGGTTGCAGGCTGCCCTAGCTTGATATATCCCAGCCCGACATCGTGCAGCGTCTCAAGTTTGGCTCTTATCTTGGGGAAATGCTCGAAGAATGAGAGTGCCTCCTCGACGCTCATCTCCAGCACCTCGGCGATGTTCTTTCCTTTGAAGCGAATCTCCAGTGCCTCTCGATTGTAGCGTTTCCCCTTGCAAACCTCACAGGGAACGGTGACATCGGGTAGAAACTGCATCGCGATCTGGATATAACCCTCGCCACGGCAGGCCTCGCACCTGCCACCTTTGACATTGAAGGAGAACCTCCCCGGCGGATAGCCGCGCATACGGGCATCAGGGACGGTGGCGAAGAGCTGGCGGATGGGGGTGAAGGTTCCAGTATAGGTTGCTGGATTGCTCCTCGGGGTTCGCCCGATAGGCGACTGGTCGATATTGACCACCTTGTCGATATGTTCCAGCCCGTCGATGGCATCACAATCGCCGGGGCGCTCCCTGGCTCTATAGAATATCTGCGCTATCTTCTTATAGAGGATGTCACTGATGAGGGTGCTCTTGCCCGATCCTGAGACGCCGGTGATGCAAACAAACATCCCCAGAGGGATATGAACGTCGATATTCTTGAGGTTGTTCTGGCGAGCCCCTCTAATAACTAGATGTTTGCCAGAGCCGGATCGGCGCTTTGCAGGAAAGGTGATCTGTTTCTTCCCGCTCAAGTACTGACCTGTTATGGAATCTGGACAGCTAATGATATCTTCGATGGTTCCGGTAACTACGATTTCCCCTCCATGTTCCCCGGCGCCTGGCCCCATATCAATAATTTGGTCGGCGGCTCGCATCATCGCCTCATCGTGTTCCACGACCAGGATAGTGTTGCCAAGATCCCTGAGCCTTTTGAGGGTTTCGATGAGGCGATAGTCGTCGGCAGGATGGAGGCCCACCGTGGGTTCATCGCAGATATAGAGCACTCCCATAAGACCGCTGCCAATCTGGGTGGCGAGTCGAATTCGCTGCGCCTCGCCGCCGGAGAGGGTGCTTGACGCGCGGTCGAGGGCAAGATAGTCGAGGCCCACATCCTTGAGAAAGCCTAGCCTGGCTCTGATCTCCTTTAGGATCTGGCGAGCGATGGTAAGCTCGCGCTCGCTCAGCACGGGCTTTCTCTCCCCCACGCCACCTAAAAGGTCGATCCATTCCCTTGCCTGCTCAGTGAACATTGCGGTCAAGTCAGCTATGTTTTTGTCCCCAATGGTAACCGCAAGGGACTCTGGCTTCAGTCGCCGCCCTTGACATGCTGGACAGGGGCGGGAAGACATATAACGCTCGATGTGCCAGCGAGTACGGTCGGACTCGGTGTCTCTGTAGAGACGCTCCAGGTATGGGATCACTCCCTCATAGCCAGTGAAATATTGCCGAACCCTACCGAAGCGGTTTCGATGCCTAACGAGTTCCCCCTCCTCGCCATTAAGTATGAGGTTAATATCATCCTCGCTTAGCTCCTTGGTAGGCACACGAAGGGAGAAACCGTAGTGCCTTGCCAGCCTTTCCATTTCGTAAGAGCGCCAGGAAAACCACCATCCAGGATGAATGGCGCCCTCAGCGATGGACAGCTCCTTGTTAGGAATGATCAGATCGCGGTCGATCTCCATCTTGACCCCGAGCCCGCCGCATTCAGGACAGGCTCCATGAGGGCTATTGAAGCTGAAGGTCCTAGGTTCAACCTCACCTATGCTGATGCCACAGTGTACACAGGCAAAGTGCTCTGAGAAGAGAAGTTCCTCGCCATCGGTAACAGACACCAGCACCACCCCAGCACCTAACTTCAAAGCGGTCTCTACAGAGTCGGCAAGACGACTTTGCTGCTCGCTTCCTTCGATGACCAGTCGGTCCACTACCGCCTCGATGGTGTGCCGCTTGTTCTTGTCAAGGTCGAAATCCTCAGAAAGGTCGTGAATATGTCCGTTGACTCTTACCCGTACATAGCCTGCTTTTCTCAGGTCATCAAAAACGCCCTGGTGTTCCCCCTTGCGGTCCTTGATCAAGGGGGCCATGACCATGATTCTAGCACCTCGGGGGAGGTGGAGGATGGCATCCACCATTTGCTGCACCGTTTGCTGTGTGATCTCCCGCCCGCAATTGGGGCAATGGGGGTGGCCAACCCGTGCAAATAGCAATCTCAGGTAGTCATAGACCTCAGTTACTGTGCCCACAGTAGAGCGGGGATTTCTGCTCGGGCCCTTCTGGTCGATGGAGATCGCTGGGCTTAGCCCCTCGATATAGTCGACATCTGGCTTCTCCATCTGACCGAGGAACTGACGAGCGTAGGCGGATAGAGACTCGACATAGCGACGCTGGCCCTCGGCATAAATAGTATCGAAGGCAAGCGAACTCTTCCCCGAACCAGAGACACCGGTGATTACCACCAGTTTGTCTCTGGGGATAGCGACATCGATATTTTTCAGGTTGTGCTCCCGAGCCCCTCTAACGAAGATTGTATCCTGAGGCATACACCCGCTTCCTCCCTTACTTGCTTGGCAGTTTTTAGTGTAGCACGCTAACAGTAGACGAGACAAGAGTTATAAATAATGGTTGCATTTTGTGTAATATTGATATATAATATCGCAAGGTGGACCTGGACTGACGTTTCAGCATGACGGACTCGCCAAAGCGAGCTAGGGGTTTGTTTCGGCACAAGTATAATAAAGCAATCCGACAAACAGGGTCTTAAGCTGTACCGGCAAGAGGCAACCACCAAATAAAGAAGGAGGGCTGGTATGGCCTTGGAGGACAAGGTTCTGGTATGCCGGGATTGCGGCAAAGAATTCATATTCAGTGTCGGTGAGCAGGAGTTCTATATGTCGCGTGGGCTGCTCAGTGAGCCCACTCGATGCCGGGAGTGCCGTTCGGCTAGGCGGCGCAATCGTTCTGATGAAAATCGCCAAATGTATCCTGCAATCTGTGCCTCTTGCGGCGCGGAGTGTGAGGTTCCCTTTGAGCCCAGGAGCGGGCGGCCGGTCTATTGTAATGAATGCTTCGCCAAGATGAGAAGTCGCTAATAGCGCTTATAATGCCTGAAAAGAACCGAGACGCTCCCGATTTGTAGGGAGATCCCGGTTCTTTTTATTGTGGAGAGGCTATGAATGTTGGGGTCTGCAAACTGAGGCTTCGCCTGCCAGAGAATCATTCACTCAAAGGCAAGCGTCAGGTTGTCAAGTCGATCATCCAGCGGGTGAAAAACAAGTATAATGTATCTATAGCTGAGGTCGATGAGCAGGATATTTGGCAGATTATCGTCATAGGCATAAGCTGTGTCAGCGAAAGCGCTCAGCATTGCAACGAGGTGCTGTCCAAGGTGGTGGATTTTATTGAGAAGACCAGGTTGGATGTGGAGATACTCGATTACGAGTTGGAAATCATCCACGCTCTTTAGAACAGAATGGATACCTCAGCCTTATTGAGCCATCTTAGAATACACCCTTTATTTAAAGGCCAGATTGTCCACATAGAGCATGTGCCCATCCGCGATGTGAGCTATGGAGCGCTTGCGGACTCCCTCCATCCCGAACTCCAGAAACGTCTTGATGCCTTGCATCTTCCCGCTCTCTATAGCCACCAGTCCCAGGCGATAAATGCCGCCCGTTCTGGCAAAAACGTCTTTGTAGTTACCCCTGCCGCCAGCGGCAAGACCCTCTGCTACAATGTGCCCGTGCTGGATGTAATGCTCAGGGAGAAGAGGAGTCGTGCCCTGTATATCTTCCCCACCAAGGCGCTTGCGCAGGATCAACTCCGGGGTCTATTGGAGCTTGCCTCGCCTTTTGGGATAGGGTGCGCTACATTCGATGGCGATACTCCCCCCGGGGAGCGAGGCGAGATAAAGCGGTCTTCTCGGGTGGTGCTAACTAACCCCGATATGCTTCACCTGGGCATTCTGCCTAACCATCAGTCATGGTCGAGGTTTTTTCGTCAGCTTCGCTATGTTGTGGTGGATGAGGCACATGTTTACCGTGGTGTCTTCGGCTCCCATGTGGCTAATGTGCTTCGCCGACTGAAGCGGGTCTGCACGCTCTATGGGGCAAATCCCCAGTTCATCTGCTCTTCGGCGACTATTGCCAACCCCAATGAGCATATCGAGAGATTGGTGGGTCTCCCTTTTGAGGTGTTCGATAAGGATGGCTCTGCTTACGGCGGGAAGGATTTCGTATTCTGGAATCCCCCCATTATTGATCAGGCTAAATCCACCAGGCGCAGCGCCAACTCCGAGGCCACCTTTATTTTTACCGAGCTAGTGAAGGGAGACTTTCGTACTATCGCCTTTGCAAGGTCGAGGAAGCTGACCGAGCTTATCTACATCTACACCAGGGATCAGCTAGCTAAGGAAAGCGGGCAGCTTGCCCAAAGAATAAGACCCTACCGCGCTGGTTATCGTCCCGAGGAACGACGCCAAATCGAGCGCCAGTTGTTTGATGGCGAGCTTTTAGGGGTAGTAGCGACCACCGCTCTCGAGCTCGGAGTCGATATTGGCGATCTTGATGCTACTGTGCTTACTGGCTACCCAGGGAGTATCGCCAGCACATGGCAGCAGGCAGGGCGAAGTGGCAGAAGAGGGGAGAGGTCTTTGAGTTTTCTCATCGGCCTGGACAATCCCCTGGACCAGTATTATATGCGTCACCCCGAGGCTTTCTTCGGCAAGAGTTTTGAGAACGTTCTCACCAATCAGGCTAACCCCTATATCCTTAAGTCTCACCTAATGTGTGCTGCCTATGAGCATCCATTGGATGATAATGATGAAGCGGTATTTGGTGAAGGCTTCAGGAAGGTGAGTGCGGATTTGGTGGAGGAAGGGCTGCTTAAGGAGCATGGTGGGCGGTGGTATCTGTCGCCTTCCATATTCTACCCCGCTGAGGATGTGAATATTCGCTCCACATCCTCCGAGCGTTATACGATCGTCGATGCCTCGCAAGGCTATCGGGAACTGGAGACAGTGGAGGGGGCGGTCGCCTTCTTTCAGATTCATCCTGGTGCCATTTATCTTCATCAAGGTGAGGCGTATCTCGTTACCGAACTCGATCTGCTATCGCGCACTGCCTACGCTCAGCCCATCGATGCCGATTACTATACCCAGACAAAAGACGTCACCGAACTCTCGATCCTTCATGTGAATCGGCGAAGGGAGGTGGGAGGGATAGGCGTTTATCTGGGAGAGGTGGAGGTGACCACTGAGGTGGTGGGCTTCAAAAAGAAGAGGCAATTTACCGAGGAGGTTATCGGGGAGGAGCCTCTCGACCTGCCACCTCAAAGCTTCCCTACCGTTGCTCTTTGGTTCGATATACCGGAGAAAATTGCCCTTGCTCTCGCTCAACAAGGGCTTGATTTCCATGGCGGGCTTCATGCTACGGAGCATGCTGCCATCGCACTATTGCCAATTTTCGCCCTGTGCGATAGGAATGATGTGGGTGGTATCTCCACGCCACTCCACGCTGATACGGGGAAGCCACAGGTATTCATCTATGATGCCTATCCTGGCGGCATTGGCATCGCTGAGAAGGGTTTCGAACTGGTCGAGGAAGTCTGGCTTGCTACGCTGAAAGCGATATCGGAGTGCCCTTGTGAGGCAGGCTGCCCCAGTTGCATCCAATCGCCTAAGTGTGGTAACAACAACGAGCCTCTGGACAAGAAGGCAGCAAAGCTCATTCTGGGGGCTCTTCTGGAGCAGTGTTGATGTGCTTGTTCAGAAACGAGGCTTGTCTACAACGGTGGGAGAATCAGAGCAGTTCAAATGAAATAAACAGCCACAGTTGCTTATTTTAGGGATTTGTGCGGTATACTATAAAGGTAAAAAATAGGGTAACTCGTTAGGTATTGTAAACATGAGGGCATAAAAATGTAGCGCGAGGCTTTAGCCTCGCTTAAGGCGACCATAAAGGGTCGCGCTAAGCAAATTTTGGGGGGGGACATCCCTAAAATACCCAAAATTGAACGAGTAACTAAAATTAAACAACCTCACAGTGTAAGAAGGGAGTGAGAAATGCCAGCAATAGCTGTTATTGGGGCGCAGTGGGGAGATGAGGGGAAGGGGAAGATCGTTGACCTTCTTGCCGAAAAGGTAAACGCAGTGGTGCGTTTCTCGGGGGGGAACAACGCCGGGCATACTGTAATTAATCCCTATGGCGAGTTCAGGTTGCATCTCGTTCCCTCCGGTATATTCTACCCCGATGTTGCCTGCATCATCGGCAATGGTGTAGTCATCGACCCCGCTGTGCTCTTCGAGGAGATTGAAGAGCTGAAGAAGAGTGGCGTGAGTGTGGGTAGCTTATTTGTGAGCGACCGTGCTAATCTCATCATGCCCTATCACATCCTTCTCGATGGCTTGGAGGAGGAGTCACGCGGTGGCAGCGCTATTGGAACGACAAGAAGGGGGATTGGTCCTTGCTATATGGATAAAGCCGGCCGGTTGGGAATTCGCGTTGGAGACCTACTAGACAAGGAGGTCTTTCGAGAGAGACTTAGCTCTGTTCTGGAGCAGAAGAACCGTATCATCACCAAGGTTTATGAGGCTCAACCTCTATCTCTGGAGGAAATCTACGATAAATATTGCCATTATGGGGAGATTCTGGCCCCTTTCATAAGGGGGACCGATTTGATGGTGCAGGAAGCCTGGGAAAAGGAAGAAATGGTCTTGTTGGAGGGGGCACAGGGGACGATGCTGGATATAGATTTTGGCACCTACCCCTATGTTACCTCCACCTCCACTATTGTAGGAGGCGCATGCTCAGGGCTGGGGCTGAGCCCGGCGAAGATAGACCGCATCATCGGTGTCTATAAGGCCTACAGCACCAGGGTGGGAGCTGGCCCTTTGGTCACCGAGCTCTCCGACGAGACAGGGGAGTTGATTCGGCAGCGCGCCCATGAATTTGGCGCCACTACGGGGCGCCCCCGCCGCTGCGGCTGGTTCGACGCCGTGACCGCTCGCTTTAGCGCTCGCATCAATGGTTTTTCCGAGTTTGCCCTAACCCGCCTTGATATTCTCGATGTCCTGCCATCGCTCAAGATATGCACTGGCTATAAGCTTGATGGCGTTACGCTGACGAATCCCCCCAGCAACTCCACCGTGTTGGCGCGGTGCGAACCCATTTTTGAGGAGGTCGCCGGTTGGCAAAGCGACATAAGTGGGCTTCGTCGCTTTGAAGACCTGCCCGGTAAGGCTCGCTCCTACATAAGGAGACTGGAGGAACTCATTGGCTGTCCGGCAAGCGTTATCTCGGTTGGTCCCAGGCGTGAACAGACCATCATTGTGCGAGAAATCCCGTAGCCTGGGCCAAACTTGAAGATGAAGAAGCGCGATGGCGTAAATCCTCTCTCCCGTGGCAGTATGTAGCGTCGCCTCTCTGTGGCGACGACTTAGAGGGAGTGGGATTCAGCATAATCCTTCGACAAGCTCAGGACAGGACTAGAGCGGACGTTCTAGGAACGGTTGGAGTGGATGCTCCTCTCCAGAGGCGAGTCGCCTTTGGCGACAACCTACCCCCGATTCTCAGGCCGATCTCTTAGGCCTTGGCTTCCACTGGAAGGTCGATCTTGTAATTTGCCAGTGTGGCGTCGATAAGCGCCGCCGATTTCTCGTCAGGCTCGACGAGAGGTAGACGTGGCTTGCCCACACGGAAACCCAGGTGATTAAGAGCGTATTTGGTCGGGATAGGGTTAGAGACGACAAATATGGCATTCACCAGTGGAAGCAGACGCCGATGAATCTCTGCAGCCTCATCTACTTGGCCGCTAAGGAACCTCTCCATCATCTCCTTGACCTGCAAGCCAACGAGGTGGGAGATAACGCTGATTACGCCGTAGCCCCCCAAAGCAAGTATGGGGAGCGTATCACTGTCATTTCCACTGTAAACTAAAAAATCCTTATTTGTACCGTCGATGATTTTGGCGACCTGCTCCAGATTGGCGCTAGCCTCCTTTATGCCGACGATGTTATCGATATCGCTCAACCTGACCGCAGTTTCAGGGGCAAGGTTTACTACGGTTCGGCTGGGCACATTGTAAAGAATGCAGGACAGGCTTGTGCTCATGGCAATAGCCTTGAAGTGCTGGAAAAGCCCTTCCTGAGTTGGCTTGTTGTAGCAGGGGACGACGAGCAGTATGGCATCCACGCCAACGCTCTCTGCCGCCCTGGTTAGCTCTATGCTATCCTTTGTGCTGTAGTTGCCGGTGCCAGCTATCACCGTTCCTCGCTCTCCCACTGCCCCCTTCACCTCACCGAAAAGCCTGATCTTCTCCTCTTTGCTGAGAGTGGGAGACTCTCCCGTGGTTCCGGAGACCACCAACCCATCGCTCCCCGAATCTAGCAGGGCGACAGCAAGCCTCTTCGTCTGCTCATAGTTAACATTGCCTTCGTCATCAAAGGGCGTTACCATTGCAGTGAACAATCTACCAAGCTCTGCCATCACGCACCTCCATTATATCCAGCCTCTCTCGATCATCGTCTCAGCTATCTGAACGGTATTTAGCGCTGCTCCCTTTCTTATATTGTCGGAAACCACCCACATGGCCAAGCCACGCTCATGGGACGCATCCTTACGTATACGCCCGACAAAGACATCGTCAGTGCCGGCCGCAGCCCAGGGATGGGGATAGAGGCTTATACCGGGGTCGTCCTGCACTTTGACGCCAGGTGCCCCGGCGAGGATTTGTCTTGCCTCTTGAGGGGACATCGATTTAGTAAACTCTATGTGAATAGCCTCGCTGTGCCCAATAGAAACGGGAACTCGCACACAGGTAGCAGAGATGGCTATCTCGGGGGCATGCATGATCTTTTGAGTCTCCTCTACCATCTTCCATTCTTCCTTGGTATAGGCATTATCCAGGAAGAGGTCGATCTCGGGAAGAACGTTGAAGGCGATCTGGTGGGGAAAGAGATGGGGCACCACCTCACGCCCTTCAAGCGCCAACTTTGATTGGTCGACCAATTCCTCCATTGCAGCAGAGCCGATGCCTGAGGCCGACTGATAGCTATCCACAATGATTCGTTTAATGGGATCGACCTTATGCAGGGGATAGATGGCGACCACCATCTGAATTGTGGAGCAGTTCGGATTGGCGATAATCCCTTTATGCTGCTTTATGTCCTCAGCGTTGACCTCAGGTATTACTAGTGGGACACTTGGGTCCATCCTGAAGGCGGAGCTATTATCGACGACTACAGCGCCAGCCCGTGCTGCTATCGGTGAAAAGTGACTGCTTATCTCTGCGCCTGCGGAAAAGAGGGCGATGTCCACTCCTTCAAAAGAATGTGTGGTAGTCTCTTCAACCTCAACCTGCTCATGTTTTACATAGAGCTTGGTGCCAGCGGAGCGGTCAGAGGCGAGAAGACGAAGGGAGCGCATTGGAAAGTTACGCTGCTCCACGACCTTGATAAACTCGCGGCCAACCAGTCCTGTGGCGCCAACAATGGCAACGTTGAACCCTTCCATCACGATCTCCTACAATCCCAAGATGTTTTCTAAACCGTATATGACCCCTTTGATCTTGACCACCTCTCTAATAGCCATGATTACCCCTGGCATAAAGGACTCCCGGCTGATGGAGTCATGGCGTATGGTAAGCGTTTGTCCTTGTGCTCCTAATATCACCTCTTGATGTGCGAGAAGCCCAGGAAGACGCACACTATGAATTCCAACCCCTCCGATCTGTCCACCACGCGTTCCAGTGAGGCTTTCCTTCAGCGGAACAGGGTAATTGAAGGGCTTGCCCCGCGCCTCCAACATCTCTTTGGCCGTGTCTATGGCGGTCCCCGATGGGGCATCAGCCTTCCCATCGTGGTGCTTCTCTATTACCTCAACGTAATCAAAATACCTGGCTGCCAGTTTAGCCAGGTGGATCATCAAAACCGCCCCTAACGAGAAGTTGGGTGCTATTATAGCCCCAATGTTGTTATTATTACACAATCTCTCAATTTCGTATATATCCTCGGGGGAGAGACCTGTTGTCCCTATAACGAGATTTACACCTTGCTTTGTGGCAATCCGCACTGCAGCCATGGTGGCGTCGCGAATTGTGAAATCCACTATAACATCAGGACGACAATGGGAAAGGATCGACTCCAGGTCAGTAGAAAACGGGATCTCGCCCGAGCCATCGGGGAGCGCTAAGAAATCCTGCTTTGCTTCCAGATCGACGGCGCCGACCGCCTTAAGACCGTCATCTTGGCACAAAGCGCTCAAGATCTCTCTGCCCATCCTCCCCACAGCCCCATGAACTACAACCGCTATCGGCATTGCCCAATACCCCCTACAGCCTGCTTCAATTATTGAAATTGCGCCTCGGCGGTCTTCCTCTTGGACTGCGCTGCTCACCACCTCGCCTTTGAGGGCGAGAACCTTGAGATTTTCTGGGAAAGCCTGATGCCTTGGCATCTTCTACCTTGGCTACCTTTGACAGCCCCTGAAATACGGCGCGCCGGGAGAGGTTTATCCGCCCCATATGGTCAATCTCGGTGACCATAACCATTATCTCGTCGCCAACCTTGACGACATCCTCAACGCTGGGCACCCGGTAGTCGGCAAGCTCACTGATATGTACCATCCCCTCCTTACCTGGCAAGATCTCCACAAAACAGCCATAATTCTCGACACGTGTCACCTTCCCCGTATAGGTGGCGCCAACCTCCACCTCCTTGGTCAGGCTCTCGATGATCTTGATCGCCTTTTGCGCCCCCTCTTCACTTACCGAGCCGATGAGTACGGTGCCATTGTTGTCAACGTCTATTGTGGTACCTGTCTCTTCAGTGATCGACCTTATCATCTTGCCCCCCGGCCCGATAACAGCGCCAATGCGGTCAGGCGGGATGGTTATCTTATATACTCTAGGTGCGTACTGACTGAGCTCTGGTCGGCTTGAGCTGATAGTCTCGTTCATCTTGGCCAAGATAGATAGGCGGGACTTTCTCGCCTGCTCAAGCGCTTTCTCGACGACCTCATAAGAGATCTTTTTGAGCTTGATGTCCATTTGAAGCGCGGTGATCCCTTCAGAGGTACCTGCCGCTTTGAAATCCATATCGCCGTAGGCGTCCTCTAGGCCTTGGATGTCGGTAAGAATAGCGTATTTGTCGTCTCTGGTGATGAGCCCCATAGCTACCCCTGCCACATGTGTCTTGATGGCGACACCGGCATCCATCAGGGACAGGCTGCTGGCGCAAACGCTGGCCATGGAAGTTGAGCCGTTAGAGCTTAGGACCTCGGAAACCAAGCGAATGGTGTATGGGAAATCCTCCTCGCTGGGCAGAACAGGAGCAAGAGCCTTCTCTGCCAGGGCACCGTGCCCAATCGCCCTCCTGCCCGGTCCAACAAGACGCCTCACCTCCCCGACAGAGTAAGGGGGGAAGTTATAGTGGTGCATAAAACGCTTGCTCTCTTCCTGACTGATGGTATCGATGAGTTGCTCCTGACGCACTGAGCCCAGAGTCGTCGTGGTCAAAACCTGGGTCTCGCCGCGAGTGAAAAGCCCCGAGCCGTGGGTGCGGGGAAGAAAACCGATCTCACAGGTGATAGGGCGAACCTCATTTAACTGGCGGCCGTCGGCACGAACTCCCTTTTCCAGAATACTCTCCCGCAACGCCCTCTTAAAATGGGATTGAAGTGCGGAGAGAATCTCCTCTTGTGTGAACCTTTCTCCCAGTTCTTGACAGAGCTCTTCTCCAATGGCGGAGAGAACTTCCTCACGCTCCGCCTTTGGCTTATAGATAACCTCGTCAAGTCTTCCATTGACGGCGGAGGAGACTGCTTGCTCTGCCTCTGGACTGACTTCGCTTTCCTTGAACTCCATCTTGGGTTTGCCAAAGGCCTCTTGAAGTCGCTGTTGTAAGGCGATGATCTCCTGTATCGCTTGCTGTCCAAATTTGATGGCATCGAGGATCAGGCTTTCGGGCACCTCCTTTGCTCCAGCCTCCACCATGATTACGGCATTACCAGTGCCGGCGACAACGAGATCAAGCGAGCTATCATTGAGTTGTGTGTAAGTAGGGTTGAGTATCAATTGCCCATCAATGCAACCGACACGAACAGCGCCTATTGGCCCATCAAAGGGGATTTCAGAGATCGATAGCGCAGACGAGGCGCCAATCATGGCCAGAATATCCGGGTCGTTTTCTCGATCGGTGGAAAGCACAGTGACAACGATCTGAAGTTCGTTGCGAAACCCCTTGGGAAACAGGGGGCGCAGAGAGCGGTCGGCAAGCCGATCAGCGAGTATTGCGTCCTGGCTGGGACGCGTCTCCCTCCTAATAAAGCTTCCTGGTATCTTGCCTGCCGCGTAGTGCCTCTCCTCATAATCAACGGTGAGAGGGAGGAAGTCGGTTCCCTCCCGCGGCTCGCTTGAGACACAGGCAGTAACCAACACCAATGTATCACCGTAACGCACTGTAACTGCACCACTTGCCTGGCTTGCAAACTTACCGGTCTCAATGACAAGAGCCCGATCGCCTATAGTACACTCAAAAACTTGTGGCATTGTGAATACAACCTCACTACTAGAAGAACTACTTCCGTAGACCAAGCTTTGCAATCAACGTGCGGTAGCGCTGAGGATCGATCCTGCTCAGATACTTCAACTGCCTCTCTCGCTGCCCTACCAGTTTGAGCAGTCCACGAAGTGTATGATAATCGTGGCGGTTAACCTTCATATGCTCTGTAAGGCGGTTTACCCTGTCGGTAAGCAGAGCAATCTGAACCTCAGGTGACCCTGTGTCTGTTTTATGGGTCTGGTGTTCCTTTATGATGTCCTGTTTCATGTCCTTCTCCATTTTACCGAGAGAATTATAGCATAACTAGAATATAGTGTAAATCATGTTGCAGGAGAGGCTGATTAATTTGACTTTGATGATACGTGTAGTTGCTTGATTCATATGGTTGCTAGTTTTCAGGATTATGGTAAAATGGGTCTGAAGCTAAGGTGGTGGCGATATGACTGTGGTCGATAAAGATAAAGAAAAACTACACATAGAGACCGTCAAGTGGGGCAGGATAACCTGGGTAAATGTTGAGAAGCCTGCAGCGCCGGATATCGAATACCTGGCACAAAACTACATGTTCAACCTCTTCGATTTAGAGGACTGTATGAGTCGGATAGAGCGCCCCAAGATAGATGAGTATGAGAACTATCTATTTGTGGTGCTTCATTTCCCAGTATTCAATGTGCGGGCGCGGGTAACCACGTCCAGTCAGGTCTCCATCTTTATTGGTGCGAACTTCTTGGTAACGGTACATTCAGGTGAGTTAAAGCCATTGGGGAAGCTTTTCAATGATTGTCAGCAGAACGAGCGGGCGCGTGAGGAGAATATGGGCCGAAGTTCTGGATACCTCCTTTACCGGGCTCTCGACCGCCTGGTAGACTACTGCTTCCCTATTATGAATAGGGTTATCGCTAATGTGGAGGAGGCTGAAGACAGGCTTTTCAGTGATAGGGCTCGTGATTCGGTGCGAGATATCTCTATCCTCAGACGCGATATCGTGGCGTTTCGTCGCATACTTAACCCTCAGCCTTCTATCGTTAAATCTCTGGAGGAGAGGGACTATACGTTCCTCAGAGAGGACCTCGATGTTTACTTCGGCGACATCGGCGACCACCTCGGTAAAATCATCGAGACACTGGATGAATACAAGGAAGTGGTGGAGGGGCTCAATGCCAGCAGCGATTCACTTTTCTCACACCGTACCAATCAGATAATGAAGATGCTCACCATACTTGCTACCATGCTGCTCCCCTTTGTATTGGTGTCCAGTATCTATGGAATGAACATTGATCTTCCCTTCCAGAACAGCCCGTATGCCTTCGTTATTACCATAGCTGTTATGCTGTGCATCTCCGGGGCCATGCTCCTCTACTTCCGCTCCAAGCGGTGGATCTGATGATATGGTTATCTCACACCGTTTCGTTGTTGTTGCCGGCGTTTTTATTACCTGCCTCATAACAGCGAACATCATAGCAGTCAAGCTAATAAGCATCGGTGGATTAATCTTGCCCGCAGCCATCATCATTTTTCCGGTAAGCTATATCTTCGGCGATATCCTTACCGAGGTTTATGGCTACCGCTGGGCTAGACGGGTTATTTGGCTTGGTTTCTTCTGCAACCTTGTCGCCGTCCTCGCCATCTGGCTGGGCGGGCTGTTGCCATCGGCTCCAGTCTGGGGGGGTCAGCAGGCTTATGAGACCATACTAGGTTATGCCCCAAGGTTGCTTATCGCATCCTTCATTGCCTATCTCGTGGGTGAGTTCGCTAATTCCTTCATCCTAGCTAAGATGAAGATCAGGACCAAAGGACGCTGGCTGTGGACAAGAACCATAGGCTCCACCATCATCGGTCAGGGGCTGGACGCTGTGGTATTCATAATCATCGCCTTCGCCGGGACGCAGCCCTGGGGGATATTGGGTACAATTATCCTGACCCATTGGCTGGTAAAGACTGGTTATGAAGCCTTGGCTACGCCCTTCACTTATGCGGTGGTAAACTATCTAAAAAAGAAGGAGGGCATCGATACCTACGACTATGATACCAGTTTCAACCCCTTCTTGGTTACCCGTTGAGGGTGTTTGCATGACAGGGGTAAGCGGGTAGAAAGGCTAGGCTAATATCTTCAAAGGAGACTGTTTAAAACTGTAGCGCGAGGCTTTAGCCTCGCTTATGGCGATCCTAAAGGGTCGCGCTAGGTAAATCCGGGGATGGAGCAGATGCTCCGGGCTACCCTGTTTACAGTAGGCCCTTCCGCTCTGCTTAGGGCGAACGGAATAGGTCTATTTCCTGAGCAAGATTCTGGTGGGATGTAAGATATGGAGCTTGAGATCCTTGGTGCTCATCAATGCGAGTCGTTAAACTCCAAGCTAGTTTCGCTTCTGGTTGACAAGGTCATAGCTTTGGATGCTGGCGGTCTAACCTCAAGCCTTACCCTATCCGACCAGCAGCGCATAAAGGCCATACTCATCACCCATCATCACTTCGATCACATAAGAGACCTGGCTACGTTTGGCATTAATGCTTATTGGCGAGGTCCCGTTAATGTCTATGCCCTCGATAGCGTGCTTGATGTGATCTCCACACATCTGTTGAATGATGTGGTCTATCCAGATTTCCTGAAAAAACCCCGCCCTGACAAGCCTGCTTTCAGATTCTATCCTGTGGAGCCAGGCAAGGAGGTGATAATTGATGGGTATCGTGTTTTGCCTCTCCCGATGAAACATGGCGTGCCGGCGGTGGGTTATTGGATTACCTCCCCAGATGGCAAGAGCATCTTCTATACCGGGGATACAGGAGGGGGCTGCTCCTCTTGCTGGGAGGTGATTTCGCCAGACCTCCTGGTTATCGAGGTCTGCATGTCCAATAGTTTTGAGTCTATGGCTCAGCAGTCGGGGCACATGACCCCTCGCCTGCTAAAAGAGGAACTCATAGATTTCAAGAGGATCAAAGGCTACTTGCCGCCGGTAGTTGCTATTCATATGGTCCTCACAATCGAGGACGAGATCAGGGAGGAGGTAGCGCAAGTCGCCATGGAACTGGGGGCAAATATAACCTTGAGCTATGAGGGAATGAAAATCACTATTTAGAGAGCAGCAAGATGAGACCGAAATTCGTCGTGGACGCCAATGTTGGCAAGTTAGCTCGCTGGCTCAGAATGATTGGCTACGATACCCTGTTCATCAACGATATCGATGACGATATGCTTGTAGCCATTGGCTTGAGGGAGAAAAGGGTGCTCCTCACTAAGGACACCCAGATCATGCTGCGACGCGTGGTTACCAGCGGGGAGCTGCAGGCTCTGCTAATAAAAGACGACGATGCGAAAACACAGCTTCGCCAAGTGGTAGAGACTATGAAGTTAAATCGAAGAAGGCAGTTCACCCGCTGTTTGGAATGCAATGAGCCTCTGGTATCTAGAAGTAAGGATGATGTGCGTGACCTGGTGCCTCCCTATGTTTTCCAAACACAATCACATTATGTACAGTGCCCTGTCTGCAATAGAATTTATTGGCGTGGCACCCACTGGCAAAGGATGAACCAGGAATTGGAAATGTTCATGGAGGTGGCCGATGTTACTGGACCAGAAGAATGAACAGGAATTCCGAAAAAGACGGGGCATTGAGGCAATAGGGAGCTACGATGCGGTCATTTTTCGTTTGGGTCTCAAATTTGAATGGTTGCCCCATTTC
This sequence comes from uncultured Dehalococcoidales bacterium, assembly GCA_964443325.1. Classification (GTDB taxonomy): domain Bacteria; phylum Chloroflexota; class Dehalococcoidia; order E44-bin15; family E44-bin15; genus DAOUVR01. The sequence goes on along the minus strand of CAYUCL010000019.1, from coordinate 8,182 downwards.
CCTCCATCGCAACCAGAAAGCTATGGGCTGGAATCCCTTAGCGATGTCAAACCCTATAAGGGGAGAAGGGGTGGGAAAGAAATTCTGTTTGACTCAACCATGATGGGAGCACCGGCAGCGAGCTTCAATATCGAGACATATTTATGTCATTCTCCCGCATGTGAAGGGATAGGTGTTGGTTATTGTGGCGCACTGCAGCCGGGGATTGAAATAGGAACGATAATAATACCTGAAAAGGCTAGAGTAGGGGAGGGCACCAGCAAATACTATGGCAATGACGAGGTCTCATATCCTGACCAAGACCTGGTGAACAGGCTCGTCGAAGCGACGCGGCGTTTTGGATATGAACCATTGGTGGGGGAGACCTTCTCCATCGACGCTGCCTTCATGGAGACGCCTGACTTTCTTGAGAACCTGGCGCGGCAGGGAATCATAGGGATTGACATGGAAACCTCAGCGTTATTTTCGATCGCAGAGTATCACGGCAAAAGGGCAGCCGCGATTCTGGTGGTCTCCGACAAACCATATAAAGGGCCGCTTCACTCCCTTAGTATTCCCTTCGAGAGAATAGAGACGATTTCAGAAGATGTAGTAAAAATCTGCATCGAAGCTCTGGGAGGTTGAGGAAATTGTCAGGGGGTCCCAACCCCTAGCTCGATGGCATGCCGCAGATGTGGTACGTCGTCTGGGCGTTTTCCTGCTAATTTGGGTTCAACTCTCTGGAGGATCTCTAGCCCAGCGATATCCAGGCTCACCGGGTCTCTTCCCGCCAGCATATAGCCCAGTTTCGCTTTCCTTCCTCCGTGTCTCACTTCGTTAGCGCGGGTTAGGGTCTCCACGGCGTCCACTATATAGAGGTCTGGCCTTACAATCAGGTTAAGCTCAGCAATGGCCCTATGGATATCTTTGTGCGAGTGCAATTCTGTTCTTTCCTTGGTCGATAGAAAGCCGAACTGGTTCTTCAAGGCTCCGGTGAGACCGCACACGAAATGGGTCTTAAGCACCGGCAGGGAAAGGATATAGTCATATTCGAAGGCAATCTCGGATAACTCCAGTTCAATATCCCCGGCCTTCCTTCTGACCATTTTTCGTTCCAGTAGGTCGATGAGGGGGACATTGAATCTGTCACAGACCTCCTTCAGTGGATGGTTTTCAATGATATTCCCACTTTTTCCCGCATCAAAAGCTGGTCCATCGGTGACGACCGGCTTTAGTCCTTTTTCCACAAAATATTCCAGGCAGGCTTCAAGAACAGCGGGATGCGTCGTTGTTGGATAGGGCTCGAAGGAGACGATGTTTGGCTTAATCAGAATATTCTTGATGCGTCTAAGGTCGTTTTCAATTTCCAATTCCCTGAAGGCGCACCTGACAAACTCTTTTCTGTTGTTGGTTGTTTGAATGTACATATTCATATGATACGGCTATCTCGAGGTATATTTCGCTTTTAATTTTACCATGCTTGTTGAGGAAGCGGGAATTGTGATTTCAGCAGTCCTTGTGCTTTAATCTAATACGCTGTCGATCCAGTTCAAGTAATCTTGATTGCCTCCCAATATAGGTAAGGCGATGATCTCAGGAACCTCATAGCTGTGGTTTTCTTTGACCAGGCTAATGAGTTGGTCAAGCAGCGATGCCTTGGTCTTAACGATCAACAGGCTTTCATTGTCTGACTCGATCTTACCCTGCCACCAGTATCTCGAATATACATTTGAAAGGATGTTGACGCAAGCAGCCTTTCTTTGCCTAAGTAGCAGATCAGTCAGTCCGTGAGCTTCTTCCTCAGTGTCGGTGGTGATAAAGATGACCACATTGCTCGATTCCTTCATATCACCTCACCCCCTGCCCCCTCTCCTTCAAAGGAGAGAGGAAGCAAATAGCTAGGGGACATCCCTAGAACCCTGCCAGCGGGGGGACCCCTCTGGACTCCCCTTTGTTCCGAATATGTAGAGCTTATTCCGTTCTTCCTTAGCCGGTGGGACCTCTCCCTCCTCCTTGTCTTTGCCTCAAAAGTCCAGAAGGTCGGCTCAAGCCCCAGTTCATAGATTGACTGAATAAGGCAGCAAATATTATGACAAAGCACTTTACAAAGAACCTCATTGAGCTGAGCCACAGGTGTCTTGCCACGGACAAAGCCTCCGAACTTGCCCTTAATCATGGAGAAGGTTGTTTCTATATTAGACCTTTTGTGGTAATGCTGCAAGAAAGCATCTCGATTGAAGTTGTAGAAATGCCACATACGATTCCAGAGACCATCAAACTTATGATGATGGTCTCCCATGCCAGTAGAGTTAGACTTAAAGGGTATGAAAGCTGTGCCACCTTGGGCTTGAACCGCCCACAGATTCTTTCTATCGGAATAAGCCTTGCCGGCAGAAACTTCATTAATATTGAAGGTCTTGGCTATCTTGCTTACCAGAGTTGGAAGTTGGATATTGTCAGGCGATTCGTATGGGGTTGCCTCAACACTTGTAACAACATGAGTCTTTACACCGCACATCAGATGAGTATTAACCCATGTTTGCTTTGTGCGTTCCTTACCGTACTTGTGGTCAAACCAGCGAGCATAGGTCGTGGTAGCAAAGCCGGACGAATCAACGGCAAAATCAGTTTCAACTACTCTGAGAGGACTAGCACTCTGCTCAATCAGGCTTTTAAGCAAGGGGGTCAATTCAGGGTTTTCCACATATCGGAATGCACTGTTGTAGTGGGCAGCCTTAGAAATCAATCCCTTTTCTTGAGCCTCTTTCAGGTCGGAAGTAAACCTGCGTCCAGAAATGGTTGTGTAGGATTTGAATATCAATCCGAATACAACATCAGCCAATGGCAACCGAGGACGACCAAATTTATATACTGGCTGCTCTATACCGTTGCACAAGTCATGGAGCAGAGTAACAAATCGCTCCCGTTCGTGGGTTTGAGTTTCATTATAAGCTGTCCATTGCTGAGTATAGGTTACTTTTATAGACTGAGTGAGGGTATTGCTACCATCTGGTTTAGTCTCTCTCTGCATAATGTATTCTACTGCATGGATATGTTTGCACGGTTGGTGTCGAGACTCGAAATCCGAGCAAGTGCAGAACGGTTCGCCGTGGTCAAGGCTTACAATGTAATTTCCATTGCCAGACTGGGATGGTACTTTCCAGCCCAGCTTGTTCTTCGCAATCTTGCAAGTTTCTGCTATCAGCAATCCTCTTTCCTGTCTCGCATCCATTTCAATACTCCTTTTCATGTATCTACTTCTAGTATATACTATCGGGTGTTGACTTTTCAATACCCTTGGTATATAATTTTAGTAAATACTATTAGGAGATACTCGTGGGAGATACTAGTAAGGAAATTGGGGAAATACCAGCTATTAAATACAGATGCCGGTGTGGGCATGAGTGGTATCCTCGCAATCCAAACGAGCGACCACGAGTATGCCCACATTGCAAAAGCCCGAATTGGGACAAACCATATAAATTTCGTAGGGGAAAGTTAGCCTGATTTATTGTTAGAAGGGAAAAATGAAGAAGAGTAAAACCACCAAATATGCTGAATCTCGGTCTAGAACATATACAATAGAGGAGTAAGGGCGTGACTAAATATGATAACTTGGATGCCTATACTGAACTTGAACAGACGTTAGCCAAAGACCTACATCTGGCTTTGCAGAAGCGCGGTTTTATAGTAAGGCATAATGGGACACTAGAGAGACCAGCTAAGTCTGGCTTGCCAGATATTGAAATGTGGACTGTGGATTTACACATTAATGTTGAAGCAACTAAAACAGTGCGGTCGGGTGCGGACAGAGAGATGCTATCAGTAGCCGACCATTTAGCCACTTCAAAAAAGAGTTATCCGGCCAAGAAGTGTTTCGCTGTGTATGTGTCGCCGGAAACTCATTATAGAATGGTCAATGCAATCCGTGACCATAATGTTGCTAGGCAAGGACTAAGGGACGAGAGAATTATGCCCATGAGTTTTTCTAACTTCGAGATGTTCGTAACAAAGCTGGCCGACGCCCATAAAGATGAATATACGGCTGAGCAAATCGCCAAGTTGTTTGATAGATTCCTCGACTTCGTTGATGACGAAAGGGTTCTAAAGGTTCTATACGAAGAACTATTCAACACAGATGATGAACTGAGACAGACTTTGCAACAGAAGGAAATCGAGAAATGGCAGAAATTAGAATCCCAAATTATGAAAGACCTTGAGCAGATAGAAGAAGCCTTGCGCAGAGATGGAATAGCTCTGCATCTCAATGCCATCAAGCAGCTAATCTACTTAGTGTTCATAAAGTTGTACGAGGAAAGAAAAGAGGCTGAAGGCCACGGGAGAAATTGGTTTACAGTCAAATCTTTCTTGGATTTTCAGGAAGCCCAGGGTGAAAAGGAGACAAAGGGAGCGATTCATAAGTTATTTAAGCAGATTAAGGAGTTCAAAGAGTTTGAAGAAGTAGAGCTTCTAACAGAGCACGACCTTCTCGCTGAGAAATTGAACGATGATTTTGTGTTGGATGAAGTCATACGAAGGCTGGAGCGTTATCCTTTCCTAAAGGCTAAAGTAGACGGTCTTGGGGCAGTCTATGAAGTTTTAGGCCGTAGGTCAGGGAAGGATACGAAGGCCGGACAATTCTTTACACCCGCCAATGTTGTTGACTTCATGGTGCGTTTGGCTGAGTTAGATTCGACAGACATTGTACTCGACCCTGCGTGCGG
>CAYUCL010000019.1:0-3469 GCA_964443325.1 uncultured Dehalococcoidales bacterium | reverse complement strand
TGATATGGGCTATGGATGATATGCAAAATAAGGTTTCCGGTCGCCATATCAAGGAGCAACAGGAGCGGATTGCCAGAACGCAACTTCTGGGAACAGATAATGACATTGATGTGGCCAAGCTTGCCAAGATGAATATGTATATTCATGGCGATGGTAAAGGGAACATATGGGACGATGACGGCTTACTACTGTATAAATCTAGAAATCTCGATGGCAAAATTGATGTAGTATTAACAAATCCTCCTCTTGGCGATTTGGGATACAGAAGGCCCTATTTCGATGACGAGTTCTACAGAAGAATGTTTGTTATTCCCAGAAAGGAAAACGCTTCAAGTGATTACCAAGAAGATGTCAATGTAACTGGCAATCAAATGAAAGGTGGAGCGCAGTTCCTTAATGCTATTTGTCACTATTTGAAAACAGTGCGTGACCCCTCGCTTCTTCCCGAATGGAGAGGCGGGAAAATGCTCATCATCTTGGACGAAGCCATATTGAATACTGATGACTATGCCCGCGTCAGAAGATTCATTCGAGACCAATTCTACATCAAGGCTGTCATTTCACTTACAACTGATACCTTCGTTCCCGTATCCCGAACAACAACTAAAACATCTATACTTTACGCTATTAAGAAGGATGACCCGACTGCAAAGCAACAAGAACCTATCTTTTACGCTCATGTTGAGAAGGTGGGTATCGATACACGAAGAAGAATATGTGCAAATGACCTATTCAATGGAACGGGGCAAAACATATTGTTGGAGTTCGTGGACTTTAAGGGGAGAGCCCTAGCCTCGTATGATGGGCTACATTTCAATAGAAAGAAATTCAGTTTCCAAGCGGGGTATTAAATAAGTGCCTAAGTCTTTGTCTCTTTACTATTATAGGTTTCCAGACGAGATTTCCGATAGGTTTAGCTATGGAGAAAATCACCCCGAGAGGGAAAAGTTCTACAAAGTCTTGGTAGATGCCGCAAAAAAAGGGAACCATGACTTACACAAGGTCAGAGAGATTGTACAATTTGTGGAGGAGAGAGTTAGACCGAACAAGGAATGTCCAGATGAGGCAATCACGTACTTAGGGCTTGAGGACATCAAGCCACATTCTGGGAAGGCGACATTTCGGGTGCGCTTCGGGAAAGACATTCTGAGTATGTCGAAGCGCCTTCACCGAGGCAATATCGTGTTTGCTCGCTTGCGTCCGTACTTAAACAAGGCACACTTAATTGAGGAAGTTGATGAGGCATTGGGGTCGGCAGAATTGTTCGTGGTGCAGCCGAGAGAGGAAGTAGTGATTCCGCAGTTCTTACTTAAATATCTCTTAAGCGAGTTTACACTGACTCAGACTAAGTGGATTCTTACAGGATCAAGCTACCCACGACTAGACGCTGAAGATTTCAAGAATATATGGGTGGTTCTGCCAGTAAATAAGGCAGAGCAAGCTGCAATTTTACACAGCCTAGAGTCACTGGAGCAGGAAGCTGAAGACAAAGAAGCTGAAGCCAATAGGTTAAATGAGGAATGTCATAACATCATATTAAAGCAGCTAGGGATTCAGATACCTCCTGAAGACACCACTAACTACTTCTTCAAAACAGGAGCGGAAACACATACATTGTGGTTCTCTATTTTCCCGACTGAGACAACCGACCGACTCCATTATTTATTCTTCCATCCACGCTATCATATTCTGAAAGCACTGCGTGAACATTACAGTACCGTTCCCCTCGCTGCAATCTGCCGAGAACCGATTGTTCGTGGCGAGCAACCAAACTATGATGAGTTAGGGGCTGTGACTGTTCTCAAAACCGCAGACCTGCGTGATGGTTATATTGATTATGACAATACCCTCAAAGTATCGGAGGATTTCTCTGTGGCACACCCTACTTCCCACATCCGCAAAAATGACATTCTTATCGCCTCTACTGGCTATGTCTCAATGGGCAAGGTAGATATCTATGACCGTGACGAGCCAGCGATGGTGGACGGACATATATCTATCGTGCGTGTTGATAAAGACTATGACCCCTTCTTCATTGCTTACTTTTTACGGTGCCACTTTGGGCGGTTGCAGTTTGAAAAGTGGTTTACAGGCTCATCAGGGCAGATTGAACTACAGCCTACAGACCTTGGTAAGTTTATTGTGCCTGATAGCAGCAAAACCGGTATTCCTCTAAATGAACAGAGACGCATTGCAAGCTTTGTCACTGAACAACTAAACAATTCTCGGAATTTGGAGCGACAAGCAAAAGTAAAATGGCAAGAGGCCAAAGAGAAATTTGTAGGAATGTTGGGTTTATCGGTATGGGGGGAGAGCAATGAGTTATAGATGCCCGATATGCCAATTGGGTAACTCACTGGCTTTTGAGGCAAATCACCGACTTTTAGGGCAAGTGGCACTTATGAGGCAAAGCCCTCCTCCTGGGAAAGGAGGGGGGAGAACTAGCGCTTTATAATTTCGAGGATTTTCTCTGCGGCAACCTGGGCAGCTATGGCGCACACTCTGGGGCAGCCTTCATCACCATGGCCACCGGCATCAAGGAAAGCCTGATAATCTTCTTCGTTTGTCATATCAAAAGACCTGTGATAAATACTGCGTTGAATATCCTTGCATAGGCTGCTTGTCAGGCTTTGATCAAATCCGAGCTGGCTATGTAGTTCCTCCCGGAACCTACCCCATACATCTATGGCATCCTTGATTGCCGCCCGATAGGTTGGTGTATCCTCCATGTTTTCTCTACCGATTACCAGCCCCAATGCCATGAGTGCGCCGAGCAGCGCACCGCAAGTCTCTCCTTGATAGCTAACTCCACCGCCGAATACAGTGGCTGATCTGAATGATTCCTTATTTCCAATACCGAATTCTTCCTGGAGGCTCAATAGAACAGCTTGTGAGCAACCACTGTACTTGTCGTATTCATGCGCCTTTCTTCTTACACTCTCTATCAGTTCCTTGTCTGGCAACATCTTATCACTCCTGTGCAGTGGGATTCCTAAGAAAGATTCCATATTGTCAAATACTAAACTCTAAGCACGAAATCCTAAACAATATATAAATTCAAAGGATCCAAAATCATTTTACTTCTACTATATATTTTATGGTGAAATAGCTTTAATCAACCCCCTAAATCCCCCAATCTTGGGGGACTTTTTAAATCTGGGGGACACCCCCAGACCCCCGGCAGGAAGTATCCTTCACCTCTTTTTCAGCGGTATCATATAACTAGCTCCCACAGAACCAGATGACCTGATGGGTTGCTCGATTACTTCAACATGTGCTGTTGGTCTTGGAAGGGTCTTCGTAAACGCTATTAATTCTTTGGCAAATGTAAAGGTTCGTTCTTCTAAATCATACCGTTTGGGATTTTTATCTTGTGTCATTTTGAATTTGTTTAGAGATTAGCATTTAGAGTTTCCTATAGCCCACTCGTAATTTATTGTGCCCTTATCTGTGAATCTTTCCCCTTTGT
>CAYUCL010000018.1:8984-40386 GCA_964443325.1 uncultured Dehalococcoidales bacterium | reverse complement strand
GTATCTAGTAACCATACAAAAGCTCCTAGAAAGAGTATGAGAGGTATGCCCAGTACCAGAGCTGGTCTTCTATACCATTCCATTTTAAATTGCCCACCACAATCTTTCAATGCCTGCCATCTGCTGGAAACATAGCTTATTGCCAAGCACCGACGCGTTGGCTTTCATTGTGCCACGGTCTATGTCAGCGCAGCATTATTGTCAGCTGCTGCCCCCATTTACTTACGAGCAGCTAGCCTTTTTTACTATTGGCGCAGTGTCACTAAGAACCTTGCATAGGCGGCCAATACTAAGCTACCACAGGTACGCTACCAGATAGAGTACCTGATTAATACCAAGGTCAACCAGATCAATATCATTATTGATGCAGAAACACGATCTCCGTTTCGTGAAAATAACTGAGTAGTCATATTTGAGAAGGTTGTAAGTAATGCACACCTACTGATCACGATTGTGAATAACGTTAGAAGTAAGAAGTAAAAAGTGTCTTTCCGTTTCATTATAAGCAGGAGAAATGTGATATATCTGCGGTGAGCCATCTGTTTCTTACGTTCTATCCCATGCTCAGAATGACACTACAACAGGTTGATCCATAGCCTCTTGACAAGGCTGGCCTTTTTCTGCTACAAACAGTGTTATCAAATAGGGGCGGTATTCTCTTGGTGGAGGTGTTGACAAATTCTGGGACAATATGCTAAGATACTGTAAGGATTAACTGGTTATTGCATCAGCCAGGGGGGTGTGGCGGGAGAAAGTAGGTTTCATTGACAGGGAGGTAGTGGGAAGAGTGGTGAACTATCGTTGAGGCAATAAACTTCAAGGCAAAAATCTTAGCGAAATTGGAGGGAAAATATGGAGATAGGAAGAAGGTCTTTCCTTAAGGTGTCCGGCGCTAGCGCAGCCGGTTTCGTTTTGTTTAAAGGGATGGACTGGAAGAAGGGTGCACCATTTCGGCCCATCTCGCTTCACAAGAAGGTCGGCGAGACGACCACCATCTGCTGCTATTGCGGAGTCGGCTGCGGCGCAATTGCGGCTGCCGAAAACGGCAACGTAGTGAACGTTGAGGGTGATCCGGACCATCCTATTAATGAGGGCACTCTCTGCTCCAAGGGACAGGCGCTCATTCAGTTCCATACCGTTGATGGCAAGGACAACCCCAACCGTTTGACCAAACCGCTGTATCGCGCTGCCTATAGCGACAAGTGGGAGGAGGTCTCGTGGGACTGGGCCATCGACCAGGTCGCCGACAGGATAAAGAAGACCAGGGATGAAAACTGGCTTTCTACTGTGGATGTTGGTGGTACCACCTACAACGTTAACCGCACGGATGCCATCTGTAACTTCGGTGGCGGCGAGCTGGATAATGAAGAGTGTTACCTTCTGGTGAAGATGGCCCGCGCATTGGGGTTGGTGTACGTTGAACACTGCGCCCGTATATGACACTCCGCTACTGTAGCGGCTCTGGCAGAGTCGTTCGGCAGGGGAGCAATGACCAACCATTGGATCGACATCCGGAACTCCGACTGTATCATGATCATCGGGTCCAATGCGGCAGAGAACCACCCCATATCTTTTAAGTGGGTCACCAAGGCTAAAGAGCGCGGAGCGAAGCTCATCAGCGTTGACCCGCGCTTCACCCGAACTTCATCCAAGGCAGACATTTATGCCCCAATGAGGTCGGGCTGCGATATCACCTTTATCGGTGGGATGATACGGTGGATACTGAATGATATGCAGACGTCGAGCCCGGCGGAGAGGGCCAAGAAATACAATATGACCTACATGACGCAGTATACCAACGCAGCGTTGATTATCAACGATGGTTTCAAGGGTTGGAAGGAATCAGGTGCTGCAGGGATGTTTATCGGTTACAAACAGAACACTGAGCCTGCTCCGGGCAAGATAGGGTCTTATGACAAATCAACGTGGAAATATGCTAATACCACCAATCCTAATGTGGATGCTGCGTTGGTCAACAACACCTGGACTGGCTGGAGTGAACTGAATCCCAAGTGCGTGCTGAGGCTGCTGTGGGAGAACTACAAGGACTTCACACTGGATAAGGTGGAGGAGGTTACCGGTTGTCCTAAGGATATCTTCCTCAAGGTGTGTCAGACCTATGCAGCTACGGGAGCACCGGGCAAGGCCGGTACCATAATGTATGCCATGGGCACCACCCAGCATACCTACGGCACGCAGAACATCAGGGGCTACGCTATCATGCAGCTTCTGCTGGGCAACATCGGTGTTGCCGGGGGTGGCATCAACGCCCTCAGAGGGACCTCTAACGTGCAGGGTTCCACCGACATGTGCCTGCTGGCTCACATCCTCCCGGGGTACTTGTCGATGGTGAACCATACAGACCAGACTCTTACTGACTATATAAATAGGGCCAAGGGAGCGAAGTTCCCTGTCACCCCCGAGGGTCTGGAAGGAGACAAGAGTGCCAGTTGGTGGTGGTTGAGTGACGAGGCGCAGAACTACAAGAAGTACATGGTCAGCCTGCTCAAGGCGTGGTGGATGGAAAATGCCACCGCGGGAAACGACTTTGCCTTCGACTATCTGCCCAAGGTAACCAAGGGACACGATTACACCCACATAGGTACCTTCGAGTCCATGGCGAAAGGGATCGTCAAGGGAATGATGGTCTGGGGGCAGAACCCGGCTGTAGGCGGTCCCGACTCGCAGGGCGAGCGCCACGCCATGGACAACCTTGATTGGCTGCTGGTCTCCGACCTGTTTGAGACGGAGACGGCGGCCTTCTGGAAGCGGCCGGATCCAGAGTCCACCGATTCCACCAGGAGGATCGATTCCAGCAACATAAAGACCGAGGTCTTTCTCCTTCCAGCGGCTTGCTCCTACGAAAAGCAGGGCAGCATCTCCAATAGCGGTCGCTGGGCGCAGTGGCGATACAAGGCTGTAAAGCCCATAGGAGAGGCCAAGCCTGACCTGGCAATAATGGACGCGCTCGTGCTCAAGCTCAAAGAGAAATACGCTGGAGAAAGCGGTCCCAAAGCGGACCCAATAAACAAACTATTCTGGGATTACCATATGACCGGCGAATATGCTGACGAGGCTGATCCCAATGAAGTTGCGATGGAGATACACGGCTACAACGTAGTCGATAAGTCCCCGGTGAAGAACTTCGTATCCCTTAAGACTGATGGGTCAACCTGCTCGGGCAACTGGCTGTACTCCGGCATGTTTACTACAGATGGCAGAAACAGGGCCAAGGACCGCGATCCGGTGGATGCCAGTCTGAATCAAATCGGTCTGTACTCCAACTGGTCTTGGTGCTGGCCGATAAACCGGCGCATCATATACAACAGAGCTTCAGTAGACTTCGATGGCCAACCATGGGACAGTGATCACCCCGTTATTCAGCGCTCCAATGGCTCATGGCTGGGCGACATACCTGACGGAGGATGGCCGGCGATAAACGAGGCCGCTCCAGGTGCCAAGTACCTCCCCTTCATTATGCAAACCGAAGGTGTGGCGCACATCTGGGGGCCGGGAAGAGCCGAGGGGCCATTCCCTGTGGCATATGAGCCGTGGGAGAGTCCAATCCACACGAATCTGGTGACAGGTGTGACCAATGGCGACCTCACCGGCAAGGGCACGCCAGGGTTCAACAACCCTTGCTGCTACGTGGGCGACCTGGAAGGCTGGAACAAGAAGGGTGGGCCTGACGAGTTCCCCTGTGTGGGCATGACTTACAGGGTGACCGAAATGTGGCAGGCGGGGCAGATGACCCGCAATCATCCCTGGCTTAATGAGCTCCAGCCTGAGGTATTCGCCGAGCTGGGACCAGAGCTCGCGGCTGAGAAGGGGATCAAGAATGGCGACAAGGTGAAGGTGTCCACGGCGAGGGGTTACGTGTTGGCGGTGGCGATCGTGACACCGCGGTTCCACAGGATGACAATCGGGGGAAGGAAGGTTGACAGCGTAGGCGTCCCATGGCATTATGGTTTCGTGGGACGGTCGAGCGCCTTTCATAGCAGTGGTAACATCCTTACCCCGCATGTGGGGGACGCCAATACCACTATACCGGAATACAAGACATTCCTTTGTAACATAGAGAAAGTGTAGCTGAACTGGAAGGAGTGAGATGGCTGAGAAAGCAATTCTATACGATGCGACCAAATGCACGGCCTGTCGCGCATGTCAGGTTGCCTGCAAGCAATGGAACGATCTCCCAGGGGAACTGACCACCAACAGGGGGACTTATGAGAACCCTCCCGACCTATCGGAGAACACCTGGTTGAAGATTAGCTTCACCGAGGTGGGCGAAACACCTGATAATTTTCGCTGGCTCTTCGCCAGGCGTGCTTGCATGCACTGCACGGATGCGGCTTGCGTTGAAGTCTGTCCTACCAAGGCTCTCTATCACCACGAGCTGGGTTTTGTCGCCTACAAGAGAGATTTGTGTAGCGGTTGCGGTTATTGCGTGGAAGCTTGCCCTTTCGACGTGCCCCGCAGTGGTGGTGGAGGGGGTGGCAAGGTGCACGGTGTACGCACCATGAGCAAGTGTATTTTTTGTGAGGACCGTATCACTAATGGGGAAGAGCCAGCTTGCGTCAAAACCTGTCCAACGGGAGCTCTGACATACGGTGACCGAAGCGACCTGTTGGCAGAGGGGCAGGCGAGGGTAGCTAGTCTCAAGTCAACTTACCCCAATGCCTACCTGTATGGTGAGAAAGAGTTGAATGGGTTGCACGTACTATATGTGCTCGATGACACGCCAGAGGTCTATGGTCTCCCGGTGAATCCGAAGGTGCCCATAGCTGCCACCGTGTGGCAGGACGTTCTCCAACCCATAGGTTGGGGTGCAGCGGGCCTTGTCGCACTAGGGCTGGGGCTGAACTACGTTGTTGCCCGCAGAAAAATCAAGATCAATAGTGAGGAGGAGTGATATGGAAACGGTCGAGCGTAAGCCGAAGTCGACTCCCATTCTCCACTATGTCTTTGGGGCTCCACCAGTTCCGGGGGAGGACGTGGTCGAGCGGTACTCAAAGCCGGTTCGTATCCTTCACTGGGTAAACGCAGTTGCTTGGATAGTGCTTTTCATAACGGGGCTTCTATTTTTTGTGCCGCAGTTTGGCGGTGGTGCTGTTGGTGGGTGGAGTGGCCTCTTTCACCGCATTGCTGCCGTGGTCATGGTTGGCTGGGCTGCCCTCTATTTCATAGCGAGTCCAAGGAGCGCCCTGAGTGGGGTGAGGGAGGCTTTCAAATGGGGGAAAGATGACATAGGATGGCTGCAGGCAGCTCCTGCATACTATATGCTGGGTGGAGAGGATACGATGCCGCCCCAGGGCCACATGAATACTGGGCAGAAGCTCTGGTGGTTGACTGTCCTTGGCGCAGGTTCATTAATGATTATTACCGGGGCGTTGATGTGGTTCTTCAAAGACATCATCCCCAGCGGCGCCTTCATGTGGAGTGCCTTTTTCCATGACGTTGGCTTTATTGCCTTGTTGACTTTTGCGTTGGTTCATGTCTATCTTTCTGTTTTCCACCCCAAGATGCGAGGGATATTCTGGTCGATGTGGGGAGGAAAGGTGTCTGCCGAATACGCTGAGTCGCATCACAAGAAGTGGTATGATAAGGTGACAAAGGGGGAGGGTTCCTAAACATATTGATATGTGGGTTGGTTGGTGATGGGTAGGGAGACCGACAAGCGAGTGCTTGAGACGTTGGATCAATGGCAGAAGGACTCTCTACCTGGCCCTATCGAACTGTATGCCCGGCTGATGCGTATTCAGACTGAGGCCAAGTTAAGCGTATCCTTCGATAGACCTCATTTACCTGCAGAGGCGATATCAGAGCGTTTGAGCCGCGGCAATCCCATAATGGCCTTCGATGAACTGCAGCTTGACTGGGGAAAGATAGATAGCCTGTTTGCTGAGGCTCTCTCAGTTATCGGCGAGTATTTCTCCTTGGACCCCTCGCTAGGCACGGTGCCTTTGCAGGAGATTGCCAGAGCGTGGTACGAAGGGGAACCGATGTCAGACGGGGATGAGGAGGAACCTCTGCTTGTTGCCCTCCACACCGCTTTGAAGCCCTTCTTGGCCGCGCAGGCAGAGTCATTGCTGCCTTATGTTGAACAGAGACTGTGGCGGCGGGGATATTGCCCCATATGTGGCGGCGCGCCAAATTTAGCCGTTATTAAGGGAGACGAAGGTGCCAGGTGGCTAGTCTGTGCTCGTTGTGATGCCGAGTGGCGCTTTCAGCGATTGGAGTGTCCCTTCTGTGGGACGAGGGATCAGAAGAGCCTAGCCTACTTTCCTGATGACCGAAGGCTATACCGGCTATATGTTTGTGAGAAATGTAAGTGCTATCTCAAGGCTGTAGATTTACGTCAGGCGAAATCTGAGATATTGATACCTTTGGAATGGATAAGTACACTGGATTTAGATAGGCAAGCATGTGAGATGGGGTATAAGGCAGTAGATTTGATACCAGTAAGAAATAGTGAGATGAGCTGATAAAGGCTCTGGAGGAGGGGAGTATGCCAAACTTGGGACCATGGGAAATTGTTGCCATAGTAGCGGTGGTGCTGATCATCTTTGGAGTGGGGAGGTTGCCTAATGCTTTAGGTAGCCTCGGAAAGGGTGTCCGCAGCTTCCGCAGGGGGGCGGCAGGTGATGATGTGGACACGGACTTGTCCAAGAAAGAAAAAGATACAGCCGACGAGAAAGAAAAAGCTAACGAACAGAAAAGCTAGCCCCTTGCTTGTCCCCTTATCATTTATTTGCAGTTGAGAGGAAATGGCGTTCTGTCCCCGTAAGGATTGGATGAAGGGGTGGTGATGGATGGGTTCTTAGGTATAGGTTTCTGGGAGATCCTTCTAATATTTATTATCATCTTGGCGCTATTGGGGCCGAGAAGGCTACCTGAGATTGCGGCAAGGCTGGGGACCTTTTTCCGTCGACTGAGGAGAGCTTCCTATGACCTGACAACGCAGTTGACCAGGGAGGTAGAGGGTACTCCTCAGAGTAAAGATGATAATCCCCTGGATTCCCTGAAGAAGGCGGCTTATGACCTCAAATCGTCGCTAACGAAGGAAACGGAGAGCACTCCTCAGAAGGAAGATGAGAATCCCGAGGAGGAGGGCAGGGAGCTGAACCGCCAAGCGTAGCACGGTTGCCACTCGGTAGGGTGTCGCACAGTCGATGGAAGAAGAGAAAAAGCTCACCGTCTTAGGCCACCTGCAAGAATTGCGGGGGCGCCTGATTAAGAGTTTGATTGTTGTCGCCGTATGTATCGGTATTTGTTTCCCCTTCGCACGGTATATCTTCGATTTCTTAACAACCCCAATCCCAGGCATTGACCTGTATTATACCAATGTAACCGGATTGCTGGGGAGTTATATGAGGGTGTGTCTCTACGGCGGCCTCGCCCTGTCAATGCCTTTCCTTACCTATCAGTTTGTAATGTTCATTAGTCCAGCGCTTACTCGTAGAGAGAAAGGATATCTCTATACGCTATTGCCTGCGGTCATCGTTCTTTTTGCAAGTGGGGTCGTCTTTTGCTACCTTATACTCTTGCCCCCAGCGCTCAGGTTCTTGTACTATCAATTCCCCAGCTTTATTGGTGGCGATATACTGCCGTGGTGGACAGTCGGTGATTATGTCTCTGTGGTCACCAGACTTCTCTTCTGGCTCGGGGTGGTGTTTGAGATTCCGCTGGTAATGTTCTTCCTGAGCAAGATCGGCGTGATTTCACCGCAATGGATCGCCAGGAAGTGGAAGTACGCTTTTGTTTTAGCTTTCATTCTTGGCGCTATCATTACCCCCACCTTCGACCCGGTCAATCAGAGCCTTGTTGCTGCTCCAATCATCGTCTTATATGGGCTGGGCTACGTACTGGCGAGGATTGCGCGCATGGGGAAGCGGCCTGCCCTCTCGCCAGGGGTAGAGGCAGAAGTAGAATAGGGCGAGCGCTTTCTATGTGCTTGATATCGGAGTATTCGGTGTGGCGGAACCGAGGCATCCATCATTGCCTTTCAATCACCGCTCAAGATGCATCTGATATGCAACGATGTCCTCACTCGGTCCACCTGAGTCTCACCCGCATGTGTCTCCGCTGGGCGAGTTGCCGCACCGGAGCTGCCCAAACGGAAGGGCTGGCTACAAAGAGGCTGGGCACCCATTATCGTGTGTCACTGAGGTTGTACTCCCAAACCCAACTGAATAATATATACCATGATATTACATTTTTGGTGCGTGTATGCACTTGATTTACAACGAAACATGTGTTATATTACGTCGGAAAAGGAGGGATGATTGCTAGGGAACTTCGGTTATATTGGAATTTTCCTTCTAGCTGCTATCGGTTTTGCTGCCACAACTATTCTTCTTCCCGTCACCCTCAGGTTCCTGCGCGTTGTCCCCCGAAAGCCCAACCCTGCAAAATACACCACCTATGAGTGCGGCATGGAGACGGTGGGGAAGTCCTGGGTTCGATTCAACTTCCGCTATTATTTCTTTGCCCTGCTCTTCGTTGTCTTCGATATACAGGTCGTTTTTCTCTATCCCTGGGCCGTACACTTCAAGCAGCTCAGGGTCTTCGGGCTTGTGGAGATGCTTGCCTTCGTCCTGATCGTGGTCGTTGGCTTTGTTTATGCCTGGCGGAAGGGGGTTCTACGATGGAAATAGAGACGCCCTATGTGCTCAGCGACTTCGACAAGACTGAGGCCGAGCAAATAGAGGCGCTCATGGCGGCAGCAAAGGAGCCCTATCCCGATCCGGTAGCGTGGCTCGAGGAGGAGATTGAGCACAATGTCCTGCTTACGACTACCGAGCATCTCATAGACTGGGGGAAGCGCTTCTCCGTATGGCCGAACACCTTCTTCCCGGCATGCTGCGCCTTCGAGGTAATATCAGCTGCCGCATCGCGCTTTGACTTCTCCCGCTTCGGTATGGAGGTTCTGCGGCCGTCGCCGCGGCAGGCTGATTTAATGCTTGTCGCTGGCACGGTTACTTGGAAACTGGCCCCCGCCTTGAGGCGAGTCTATGACCAGATGGCTGAGCCCAAGTGGGTCATAGCCATGGGAGCCTGTGCTATAAGCGGCGGAGCCTTCCGCGGTTCATATAGCGTGGTGCCGGGGATAAACCGTATAATCCCGGTGGATGTATACATTCCAGGGTGCCCACCGCGCCCAGAGGGTCTGATCTATGGGTTCATGGCTTTGCATCGCAAGGTAGCCAAGGACAAACTTTTAAAGAAAGGCTAGTATGACCAAGCCGCTTTCCGGTGCCGAGATTGCTCGACAGATAGGGGAACAGCTTTCCGATGCAGTGACCGGATCCGACGAAACAACCGTTTTCGTCCGCAGTGAAGACATTCTGAACGCGGCACGTTTCCTCAAAGAGAACCTCGATTTCGATTATCTCCCAAGTATTACCGCTGTCGATTTCCTCGACCATTTCGACGTGATTTACCATTTGCGCTCTATCAAGAACAACTACAGTGTGGTGCTGAGGACGAGGTGCGACAATAGCGGAAGCCCTCGTGTGCCGTCAGTGGTCAGCCTTTGGCAGGGAGCCGATCTCCAGGAACGTGAGATCTATGACCTCATGGGCATTTACTTTGAGGGGCACCCCAATATGAAGCGCATCGTTCTCTGGGAGGGATACGAGGGGCATCCACTGAGGAAGGACTTCATCATGGACGTGCCAGGGGGCGGGAAGACAACTTAGAAGCGAGACAATGACGTTAGATACCGAGCCAGTAGTCATCAATATGGGGCCGCAGCACCCCTCAACTCACGGGGTGTTTCGCATGAGGGTCACCTTCGATGGTGAGGTGATCCTCGATTTGGAACCCATTTTCGGCTACCTGCACCGCGGTATTGAGAAGCTTGCCGAGCATAAAACCTATCTCCAGAATATGCCCTACACCGATAGGCTGGACTACCTGGCCTCGATGTCCAACAACATGGCCTATGCGATGGCGGTGGAGAAGCTTGCCGGCATCGAGGTCCCCGAGCGCGCCGAGTACATACGGGTGATCATGGCCGAACTGATGAGGATATCCAGCCATCTCGTTGGCGTCGGTGCCCTGTTTAACGATATGGGCGCCTTCATGACTCCCTTTCTGTACATGTACCGCGAGCGGGAGAAGCTTCTGGACCTCTTTGAGATGGTGTGCGGGCAACGCCTGACCTATAACTATATGCGCTTCGGCGGCGTAAGCCACGATATTCCAGAGGAGTTCATGCCCACGCTGAAGAGGTTCATCGATGAGATGCCTGGCTTTATCGATGAATACGATCAGCTTCTTGCCGAGAACGAGATAGTGCTCGCACGTTCCAAGGGGGTGGGCATTCTGCCGGCGGACAAGGCTATCAACGCCTCGGTGAGCGGCCCGGTGCTTCGAGGCAGCGGGGTAAAGTGGGACCTCCGCAAGAACAATCCCTATTCCATCTATGACCGGTTTGATTTTGAGATTCCCACAGGTTCGGTAGGCGATGTCTACGACCGCTACCGGGTAAGGGTTGAGGAAATGAGGCAGAGCGTGCGCATCGTCAGGCAGGCTATGGAGCAGCTTCCCGAAGGTGAGGTGCGAACCAGGGTGCCAACTCCGCTGAAGCCAGCACCAGGAGAGGCCTACGTCTGCATTGAGGCTCCTAAGGGAGAGTTGGGCTTCTATCTGGTGAGCGATGGGTCGGCGAAGCCGTATCGCTTCAAAATACGTGCCCCCAGCTTAATAAACCTCACTATGCTCCGCGATATGGTTGTCGGCTGGAAGCTCGCCGATGCCATAGTCACCCTTGGCAGCATTGATATTTGCATGGGCGAGGTGGACCGCTAGTGAGCGTTCTTGAGCAGTTCCACGATTGGCTGGTGGTCTATGTCCCTGGATGGGCAGCTTACCTTATTCCTGCGCTTGTCGGCATAGCCATACTGTTCGCCTTCGTCATGGTGGTGGTGATGTACTTCATCTACATCGAGCGAAGGGGGCTTGGGAGGTTCCAGATTCGCCAGGGGCCCAATCGAGCCGGGCCACAGGGCCTCCTTCAGCCGATAGCCGATGCCGTAAAGATACTGCTGAAAGAAGACATCATCCCCGCGCTGGGGGACCGGTGGGTTCACTGGCTGGCTCCGTTGGTTGCGTTTGTCCCGGCGATAATGATATTCGCTGTCATCCCGTGGGGCAACGGCGCCATCCTCGCCGACCTCAACATCGGCATACTGTACATAGTTGCCATATCCTCGCTGGGCGTCGTCGGGGTCTTTATGGCAGGGTGGGGCTCAAGCAACAAGTATTCACTAATTGGCGCCATGCGTGATATAGCCCAGATGGTAAGCTATGAGATCCCCTTGGTGCTTTCCATTGTCGGGGTGCTCATAATCACCGGCTCGCTTTCCATGGGGAGTATCGTCGACGCGCAATCGGTACCATTCATCTTGTTACAACCTCTAGGATTCATAATCTTCTTCATAGCAGCTTCGGCGGAGATCAACCGTAGCCCCTTCGATCTCCTGGAGGCAGACTCGGAGATCGTGGCCGGCTTCCATACCGAATACTCCGGGATGAAGTATGGTCTCTTCATGTTCGCTGAGTATACCCATGCCTTTGCCGTTTCCTGCATCCTGACTACCATTTTCCTCAGCGGATGGAAAGGGCCCGGCTTGCCAGCAGTGCTATGGTTTATGATCAAGGCCATTCTGGTGTTTATCACCCTTGTGTGGATACGCAGCACTCTGCCCCGGCTCAGGGTAGATCAACTGATGGAATTCGCCTGGAAGTTCCTATTTCCTTTAGCGTTGGTGAACATCTTTATCACTGGGATTGAGATGATTATTTGGACCACCTTCCCATGGTGGCTCATGTTTATCAATATCTCCATCGCCGCCATACTTATTGTCCTGTGGTCAAGCATGTTCAGGGTGCACGGTGAGAAAGTAAGCTTGAGGCATTTCGGTCTAGGCATTGCCAAGGGAATGGCGCTGACGCTCAGGCATGTCTTCCGCCACCCCATCACGGTACAGTATCCGGAACAGCGGCTCACCGTTTCCAAGCGGGCGCGGGGCCAACGATTTGTGCGGGATGAGCGGAAGCGAGCCCCATGTGTCCTGGCATGTCCCGCCAGCGTGGATGCCCAGGGCTATGTCGCTCTGATCGCTCAGGGTCGGTTTGTCGAGGCTGTTGATCTCATTAGGGAGACCAATCCTTTCCCCATCGTCTGTGGGCGAGTTTGCACCCATCCATGTGAGAAGGCTTGCAACCGGGGGAAGCTGGATGAACCCGTGTCGATTCGCGACCTCAAGCGCTTCATAACTGATTATGAAATGAGTGTGGGGAGGGAAGAGATAGCCCAGTACCCCAGGACCAGAGAGGAGATGGTAGCCGTTGTTGGCTCGGGGCCCGGCGGCTTGACTGCCGCCCGTGATCTCACCAGGATGGGCTATGGAGTCACCGTATTCGAGGCGCTCCCGGTGGCTGGTGGCATGATGATGGTAGGCATTCCGGAGTATCGCTTGCCCAAGGCGGTGCTTCAGAAGGAGATCGAGGGAATCGAACAACTCGGAGTCGAGATAAGGTTGAACAGCCCCATAGGCAAGAACGGGCTGAACTTAGAGTCGCTTCAACAGCAGGGCTACAAGGCAATCCTGCTGGCAATTGGCGCCCATGACAGTATG
The DNA here is from genome assembly GCA_964443325.1 of uncultured Dehalococcoidales bacterium. Lineage (GTDB taxonomy): Bacteria > Chloroflexota > Dehalococcoidia > E44-bin15 > E44-bin15 > DAOUVR01. Next base: position 27,739 of record CAYUCL010000018.1, on the reverse strand, counting down.
AAATTGGGCATCCCTGGCGAAGACCTTGAGGGGGTGTACCATGGCGTTTTCTTCCTCAGGGACGTAAGCCTTGGAAAGCCGGTCAAGGTAGGAAACAAGGTAGCCATAGTCGGCGGCGGTAATGTAGCGATTGACGCTGCCAGAACAGCCCTACGACTTGGCGCCAGGGAGGTTTTCATTGTATACCGCAGGTCAAGGCAGGAGATGCCAGCCGACGAGGAGGAGATAGAGGACGCCGAGGCTGAAGATATTAAGATTCACTATCTGGCAGCGCCTGTCAGGGTGTTGGACGATGGAGGAAAGGTGGTAGGCCTGGAATGTATTCGGATGGAATTGGGCGAACCCGATGCCAGCGGTAGACGGCGCCCCGTGCCCGTTGAGGGTTCGGAATTCGTCCTTGACATCGACATGATCATCCCCGCCATCGGTCAGACTATTGACCTTGCTTGTCTTCCCGAGGATCACACAGTAAGCATCACGAGGAGGGGAACATTTGACGTTGATCCCCTTTCTCCGGTCACCAACCTGCGCGGTGTCTTCGCCTGTGGGGACGCGGTGAGTGGGCCAGCTACAGTGGTCGAGGCTATCGGCGCCGGCGCCAAGGCTGCCGTTGCCATCGATCGGTATCTCCGAGGGGAAGAAGTGGTTTCGACAGAGGAAGTGTTGCCCCTGCAGGAGGTAGATTTTGAAAGTCTGGACATAAGCGAGGTTGAGAGCGGGACCAGGCCTAAGATGGCCCATGTCCCAGTGAAGGAGAGGGTCCACGGATTTAAGGAGGTAGCCCTCGGCCTCACTGAAGAGGCGGCCGTGGCTGAGGCGAACAGGTGTCTCAACTGCGGGTTCTGTGCCTGGTGCCGCCAGTGTGAGAATGCATGTCCCTACGGAGTTATCACGATAGTGCCGCAGGAGACCCCAGAAGGGAAGACCGGCGTGGAGAGGTTTGACATCGACTTAGGACGATGTATTTTCTGCGGTCTGTGCATCGAGGCATGTCCCGCCCACCGGCTTTTCCTGACGAGAATCTACGAAGCTGCCACGTATCGCCGGGAGGACTTGCTGCTTGACAAGGAAGCTCTAATGCCATCCCCTGCTGCGCAACCGAGTGCCTATTACCGGCCCGAGATTGAGCCAAGCTTGCCCAAGCAGTCGCTTCTCTTAGACCGCAACAGGAGTGTGGAGTAATGGGTTTACAAATCGCTTTCTGGATTCTGGCGGTGGTGAGCGTTGTTGCAGCGCTGGCGGTGGTGTCGCTACGCAATATCTTCCGGGCTGCTCTATTCCTTATTCTGTGTTTCTTCGCCATAGCTGGAATCTATGTTACCATGGGTGCCGATTTCCTGGCGGGAGCTCAGGTGCTCATCTATGTCGGGGCCATCGGGGTGCTCATTATCTTTGCCATCATGCTCACCAGGGAGGGCCGGGAGGGCAGTCCATCGGGAAGGCTGCGGGTTCCCGCCCTGTTGATAGCGCTTATCTTCCTTATCACTATGGTACTGGTGGTGACGGGCACTGACTGGGGCGCCGTCACTGAGGGTTCCTCTGGGCCCACTACGTCGGCGATTGCGGAGGCTATATTCGGTGAAGATAGCGGCTTTGTCCTAGCATTTGAAATCGCCGCGGCGCTTATTCTTGCCGCGATAATCGGCGCTATTGTGCTAGTGAGGGATAAATAGACGATGGCTATCGGCTTGGAGCATTTCCTGATTCTATCGGCGGTCCTTTTCGCCATAGGGCTTTATGGCGTTCTGGCGAAGAGGAACGTGGTGGTCATCCTGATGAGCATCGAGATCATGCTCAGTGCGGTGAACATAGCCATGGTAGCTTTCTCCCGATACGGCCAGTTCATTACAGGGCAGGTCTTTGTAATCTTTATTATGGTAGTCGCTGCCGCTGAGGCGGCGGTTGGCCTGGCGCTTATTATCGCTATTTACCGAAGGCGGAAAACGGTGGATGCAGATAAATTCGATCTGATGAAATGGTAGAAAGATGCCGAGTGAGTTAGTTTTAGCAATTTTTCTCTTGCCCTTTTTCTCCTTTGCTATTATCTCTTTTATCATAAGGCCATTCTTTAACCATCGTCCCCTGCTCAGCTGGTACGTCACCATTGCTGCCATCGGCACCTCCCTCGTCCTCTCTATATGGGCACTTATTGCAGTGAGCGGCGCACCCCATCACGTGCTGGAGATGCCTAACTATGAGTGGGTTGCGATCGGCGACACTGTGATATACGTCGGGGTGACAGTGGACGCGCTGGCGGCGGCGATGCTCATCGTGGTGACAGTAGTAAGCCTGATGGTGCAGATCTATTCTCGGGGATACATGAAGGGAGATGGAGGACTCTGCCGCTACTTCGCCTTCATGTCGCTATTTACCGGATCGATGTTAGGGCTGGTGTTGGCCGATAACCTCCTCTTCCTCTTTCTCTTCTGGGAGGGAGTGGGGCTGTGCTCTTACCTCCTCATCGGCTTCTGGTATCACAAGCCCGAGGCAGCCAGGGCAGCAATGAAGGCTTTTCTGGTTACCCGCCTTGGCGACTTCGGCTTTCTGGCGGCGATCCTCCTGCTCTATACCAAGACCGGCACTTTTGACATTGGGGAGCTTCAGAACCTCGCTCTGGCGGGGGCGATTGGCAGCACGGCGCTCACCTGGGCTGCCATCGGCATATTCTCTGGCGCGGTGGGCAAGTCGGCGCAGTTCCCCCTCCATACCTGGCTGCCCGATGCCATGGAGGGCCCGACGCCGGTGAGCGCTCTGATCCATGCTGCCACCATGGTCGCTGCCGGTGTTTATCTGGTGGCGCGAATGTTTCCCGTATTTGTCAGCTCCACTACGGCGATCACTACGGTGGCCATTATCGGGGGCTTCACCGCCATCTTCGCTGCCAGCATGGGTCTGGTGATGAACGACATCAAACGGGTGCTCGCTTACTCCACTATCAGTCAGCTTGGCTACATGATGCTGGGGCTGGGAGCAGTTGGTGTGGGCGTATCAAGTGGCGCTATCTCTTTGGAGGCTGGTTTGGCTCTAGGCGTGGCCGTGGGCATCTTTCACCTGTTTACCCACGCCTTCTTCAAGTCACTCCTCTTTTTGGGGGCGGGGAGTGTCAGTCACGCTACAGAAACCTTCGATATGAGAGAGATGGGGGGGCTGCGAAAGGCAATGCCGTGGACGTTTATCATGTTCGTCATCGCCTCTCTTAGTCTCGCGGGCATCTGGCCCCTAGCCGGCTTCTGGAGCAAAGAAGGCATCCTGGCCGAATCCCTCCACTATGTCCCAGTATTGTTCTATCTAGCCATAATAACTGTTTTCATGACTGCCTTTTATATGTTCCGTGTGATTTTCTTAACCTTCGGTGGAGAGTATCGAGGACAAGCTCATGGCAACCATGGGCTTCATGAATCGCCTCTGGTGATGCTCCTCCCCATGGGTGTCCTGACCGTCCTTGCAGTGGTTGCGGGATTTCTAGGGGTGAATGAATTCTTGGGAGGTGAGTCCCATAGCTTCTTTGGCGCTCTTACTCATTCCTTGGCCTGGACATCGCTTATTTGGGCTGCTGGGGGCATATTTCTAGCCTATGCTATATACGGCGCAAAGTGGCTCTCCGCGGCATCGCTACGACAGCGCTTTGCCCCCATCTATACCTTACTTTCCCGTAAGTACTGGTTCGATGAGCTTTATGAAAGGCTTTTCTTAATGAGGTTCTTGATCGACGGTTTCTTCGCTGTCCTTCACTGGTTTGATGACCATATTATCGATGGTGCGGTGAACGGCATCGCCGGGGGCACGGTGGCGGCAGGGTCAGTTGTGCGGAAGCTGGAAACAGGACAGCTACAGGCCTACGGGTTGGCCATATTTATCGGCATACTGGTCATTGTTGCCTTTGTATTCATATTTAACTAGAAACTAGGAGGAAAGGTTGAGTTTCCCATATCTCTCGACAATCGTCTTCCTCCCCGTTATCGGGGCGATCGTCATTGCCCTGCTACCGCGGGCTAACCCCAGGCGGATAAAGCTTACGGCTGCTGCTTTCACCGCAGTGTCGTTCGTACTGTCTCTGGCCGTCTTATTCATGTTCGACCGAGGCCTGGCTGGGCCCCAATTCATAGAACAGGCATCGTGGATACCTGCAATCAATGTGCAGTATTTTATGGGCGTCGATGGGCTGAGCCTTCCCCTGCTGCTCCTGGCCACCTTGATAGGCTTCATCGCTGTGCTCGTTTCCTGGAAGATAGACCTCAGGGCCAGGGAATACTTTGCTTGGATCCTCTTACTGGAGACGGGCATTCTGGGGGTGTTTTGCTCACTCGATCTCGTTCTATTCTTCATTTTCTGGGAGGTGGAGATAATACCGATGTATCTGCTGATCTCCATCTGGGGTTCGGGTAGAAAAGAGTATTCAGCGATAAAGTTCGTTCTCTATACCCTTGCAGGCAGTGCCATGATGCTCGCCGGCATCCTGCTCCTTTATTTCCAGGCGGACACCTTCAATATGGTGACGCTGGCCGGGATGGGGCTTGATTCCATTCTGAGCTCCTTGATGGCAACTTCGATCTTCTTCCTTATTCTTTTTGCTTTTGCAGTGAAGCTGCCTGTTTTCCCCTTTCATACATGGCTCCCCGATGCCCATACCGACGCTCCGACCGCGGTGAGCGTGATTCTAGCCGGGATACTAATCAAGATGGGGGGCTATGGCATGCTGCGGGTCTGTGTGAGCATATTCCCCGAAACTGCGCAAAACTACGCCCCGCTACTAATCGCTTTGGCGGTGGTCGGTATCCTTTATGGGGCGGCGGTAACCTTGAGACAGACCGATCTAAAGAGGCTAATTGCATATAGCAGTATCAGCCATATGGGCTTCGTCCTCCTGGGGATTTTTGCACTGAGCCAGGTGAGCATGACCGGTGCGGTTCTCCAGATGGTCAGTCATGGGCTGGTAACCGGTCTCCTCTTTGCTATGGTGGGTCTGGTCTACGAAAAAACACATGAACGGAGTATCCCCAAGCTTGGCGGGTTGGCGCGCCAGATGCCCATCATCGTGGTGGTTTTCAGCGTTGCCGGTCTTGCTGCCCTGGGACTCCCAGGCACCAGTGGCTTCGCCGCCGAGTTCCTGATCTTCCTTGGCAGCTTTAGTAGCACCATGGTTTCCGGCATTCAGGTCTATACAATCGTGGGCATTTTGGGAGTGGTGCTCGGGGCTGGCTACATCCTCTGGATGCTGAAACGGGTGTTTTATGGTCCCCCGAAGGCGCAATATGATGGGGTGCCCGATGCCAATCGGTTGGAGATGGTCTATATCTTCGCCCTGGTGGCGCTGATCATGCTTATCGGGATCTACCCAGCGGTGCTTACCGATGTCATAAAGACTGGGGTTTCGCCAATACTGGCCGCCCTGGGCTTGTAAGGAAAGAGGAGGAGCATCATTAGGATAGCGAAGGTGGTTTAAGGAGCGAGTGTTGAATATCTATCTACTGGCACCTGAGATAAGCTTATGCGCCCTGGCCGTGGCGGTGATTCTTCTCGACCTCTTCGTTGAGCGAAAGTGGATTGTGGGAGCGGTGAGCATCGTGGGGCTCATTGTGCCCGCTATATTCAGCATAGCCCTATGGGGCACAAATGAGACATCCTTTGGCGGTGCCCTGGTTATTGACCACTTCTCTGTTTTTTTCAAGCTCTTTTTCCTTGCGATAGCAGCACTGATATTGCTCTCCTCTACCGACTATGCCCGAAGGTTTGCTGCCTTCCGTGGTGAATACTATGCCATGTTGCTTCTTGCTACCGCGGGGATGATGCTCATGGCGTCCACCAGAGAGCTTATCTCTATATATGTCGCCCTGGAATTGACAAGCATATCTCTCTACGTGCTGGCTGGCTTTCTCAAGGACACCAAGTCCAGCGAGGCGGGTCTTAAATACCTCCTCCTTGGCGCAGTGTCCAGCGCGGTGTTGCTCTATGGCATGGCGCTGGTCTTTGGACTCACCGGTACTACCCATCTTCAGGAGATCGCCGCCGCTATTTCGGCCGGGGGGCTGCTGAACAGTCCGGCGCTCCTCATGGGTATCGTCTTACTGGTTGCCGGCTTTGGCTTCAAGATCGCTGCCGTCCCGTTCCAGATGTGGGTCCCCGATGTTTACGAAGGGGCGCCAACGCCGGTCACAGCGTATCTGTCCGTGGCCAGTAAGGCGGCCGGCTTCGCCGTAATATTGAGGGTTTTCTATGAGGCATTGGGGCCAGCAAGCGTGGACTGGGGAATGATCTTCGCTGTGCTAGCTGCTATCACCATGACCGTGGGCAATGTGGTCGCCATCGCCCAGAAAAATATAAAGCGAATGCTGGGGTACTCCAGCATCGCCCAGGCGGGCTATCTCATGGTCGGGCTGGCAGCGGTCAGCAGCACCGGCAGCAGTGCATTGGTCTTCTTCCTAGGGTGCTACGCCTTCACCAATCTGGGAGCATTTATCGCCATCATCGCTATCTCTGATAAGATCGATAGCGACGAGATCGCGGACTACTCCGGGATGATACGGAGGGCTCCGCTTCTTGCCCTGGCTTTGGCCCTGTGTCTCATTTCCCTCACTGGCATCCCGGCGACAGCGGGTTTCATGGCCAAGATCTATATCTTCAGCGCTGGCGTCAACTCTGGTCTGCTATGGCTGGTCATCATCGCCGTAATCAACTCGGTGATTTCCGCCTTCTACTATCTGCGTGTGGTTCGAGTGATGTTCCTCGGCGCTCCGGTGTCGGAGGAGCGAGTATCTTCCCCGAGATCACTCCAGACAGCGCTCTCCTTCGCCTGTCTCGGTGTCCTGCTGCTTGGCATCTACCCCTGGCTGCTGTTAAAGGTTGCCGAGACTGCCGCTAGCATGTTTATCCCTTAACACTCTGCAGGGCCATCCGATCTGGCGATGTCTTCACCTTTACCGATGAGGTAATGTCTGCAACGATGAATGGTTAGTCAGCAAGATAACGCGCCTCGTCCCAATTGCTGAGGATACACTGCGAAAGAAAAAAGCTGGTCACCGGTGTTCAAAACGGAGAAAGCATGCAACGGGGAATATGCCGCCTTTGCATGTTAGGGTGGTGTCTATAGCCCATTGTATATATAGGTTGCGCCGATGCCGAGGTTCTAACCTACCGTTTCGCCGAATACTTCTCGGCCATGTCGCCTGCCACGGGCAGCTTGAAGCGTTCTCCCTGGTAGGCTTTTACCATTAGCACGATCCATAGCACAAAGGCAAACAGCCATACTATGTACCCGATTACGGCAAATAGAATCCAAAGGTGGGGAATGAAACCCAAGATAAACAGCACGATCTGAACCACGCTTACGGCACCGAAGACTATGATGGATTGCATGGCATGAAAGCGGACGAATTCGTCCTTCTGCTCTATAAGAAAGAATATCAATCCAGTTATCCAGCCTAATAAATACGATAACAGTCCGGCCACGTTGGACTCAAGGCCTGTGCCGCTCTTCTTTTCGCTCATTCTTCGCCTCCTTCCATGTGTCCCGCCAGCAACTGATGTGAGGATGTCTTAGCTGTCCTGTCGTCACTGGATATATTTTATGCAAAGCATTAGATTAATCCTCGCCCGTCAAGCCCCTGGCTTCAGCGTTGCCACTTGGGGGTTATCAGGCAGGATTTGCCCAAAATGTGAAATTAGTGGTAGAAAGGCTGGGCACCCTTTGCATCTAGATACCCAGCCTCATCAGCAAAATACGCGCTGTATCAGCTTCAACTCTTGCCAATTCTGAACATCTTGGTCCCGCATACAGGGCACGTACCCTGAGTTGCCGGCTTACCATTCTTCATGGTTATCTTTGTAGGATTCCTCATCTCTCTCTTGGCGCGACATTTCACACAATAAGCTTCCATTTAATATACCTCCTCTTATTTTGAAGGATATTAAACTATTTATTGCGAGAATGTCAATAGGCATAAACAAGTATACAGGGCAAATTGGTAGCATTTTCCACTATGTGGTCGTAATAACCTGTGTGTTATGGGAACTGGATCTACTAACAGCCCACATTTTACACTGGGGAAAAACTGCGATAACAGTTGGTGTTTACAATAAGGTCAAACTGTAGGGTTGGTGTGCAGACTTGGGCGGAGTTCATTGTAAGGCTACCTGTGCATCCTTCTTGAGTAGGAATCGTGGGTTGCTCCCCACCGATAAATCATGGCTGCAAAGCAGGCTGCAAAATAGGTGTGCCAGATGCCGTTCGTGGTGAGCCCGTCGAACAATGAACGGCATTTCAATTAAAAAATAAACGAATTAAATCTATTCTCGGATTATGATTGTAATGGGTAGCCTAGAGCATCTGCTCTAGGCATGGTTGGTCGCCTTAGGCAACCAACCTACCCCCACAGACAGGACAGACCCTTAGAGGCCGACAGATCGGGGCTGAAAGATAGGCTAATACAGTCATGCACCAAATAAGGACTAGGCTCTCCGAACGCAGATTTATCGGGGGAGATGGCAAGGCGGACAGGGCGAACAGAGCAAACAGTAATAAATAGGGGAGTAAATAAGGATGGGACCAATATGTCATTGCGAGGCCTGTTCCGAACGAAGTGAGAGAACTGGACGAAGCAATCTCGGTGAGGAGGAGGTGGGAAAGATACACCATGAGATTGCTTCGCTTCGCCTCTGGCTACGCTCGCAATGACAAAGGGGCTTCGCCATGCAACAAAAGCAAGCCTCGGTGATAATTATACCATCCCCAGGCTGGTTAAAAATGTAGTTGCCCAATTCATTGGGCCAATCGTGCATGATGAATAAGGCAACTACCAAAATTGTGGACGATGGGCAGCAAGTATCCTTAAAATGATTCGCCATTCGACAGAACCTGTCCTGAGTCTATCAAAGCAAAGAAGCAGCGCGATCCTTTAAGGTCGCCCTATAATAGCGAGGGTGAAGCCTCGCGATGCGTTGCTAAACAGTCTCTATAAATCTTTCTTAAATACTTGAAGACGATGAAAAAGCACTACCACCGATTGTACTTTTCTTTCTGGCTCCAGCCATTGCCAAACTGCTCTCGGGATCGGCTCCCCCGGTGGAATTCTTTAACCCTTTCGGATTTATGTTGCTAACAGCCCTTTACGGCAGCGGGGCCATTCTTGCCCGCGAGTTGAAGCATCGCTGGCACAAGGGATGGCTTAGCTTGTTTGTACTGGGTGCTGCTTACGGCATTCTCGAAGAGGGTGTGATGCTAAAGAGCTTCTTTGACCCTGCCTGGGTTGATATCGGCATCCTGGGCTCTTATGGGCGATGGCTGGGAGTCAACTGGGTATGGAGTCTTGAGCTGACGCTTTTTCACGCCGTGGTGAGCATAGCTATCCCGATCTTGCTGGTAGAACTCATGTTTCATCAACGGCGTGGTGAGCAGTGGATCGGGCAACGGGGCCTCATCGGCCTTTCGGCCCTCCTGGCAGCAGATGTTGCCCTCGGGTACTTTTTCCTGACCAATTACAGCCCGCCCCTCATTCCCTATGTTCTGACGGTGGCGGTTGTAGTTGCTCTAGTTTTGTTGGCATGGCGCTTGCCTCGACAGCTCTTTATGCCAAAGACTGCATGTATGCGCCATCCATTCTGGTTTTGGCTCATTGGCTTTACTGGAGCCATAGCGTTCTTCCTGGTATTCTGGAGGCTGCCGAACACCAATCTTCCCCCTTGGGTGACCATGTTCATCAGTATCGGGCTGGTGACGCTGGTTGCTTGGGTGGTAATGCGGATGTCCGGCAACGGGTCATCATGGTCCGGGATGCATAAAACGGCGCTCGCCGCTGGCGCGCTAAGCCTGTTCATCCTGTTGGCACCAATCCAGGAGTTCGATGCGAGTCACACTGACAACACGGTCGGTATGACGGTGGTGGGGTTGGCAGGATTGCTGTTTCTCCTCTGGATGTGGTGGCGAATGAGGGCCAGACAAGCGAAGCTGGTCAGACACAAGCCAGCCCAGGAGGCCGATGATGGCAGCATATCCTAGTATTTGTTGACCTAGTGACTTATCTGCGCCGATGCTCTCTAGGGCAAGTCTTATATTGCAATGATAATTTCAGTTGAACAAAATAGATGATTGTTTAACCTAGGCAACAATTGCTCATTTTGTTACTTCATTTAACGAAAGAGACGATTGTGGTCACATCGCCATGTTTTCTCACGTACTTCGGAAAGTGGATAGACCAGGCCTTGGCAAGTGAAATGGCGGCCTTGCGGACAAGGGTTCATGTCTATCTTGGAGTATTGACATTCGTCTTTAGCAAACTAGAATGAGTGAACAGGTAAATGATTGAGCATATGATTATTCGGTGTTAGTGCAAATCACATATTGTAATCGTGGGCACCCCAATATGGAAGCTAAATTGAGGGCACCCGAACCGCTGGGTGGTATGGCGGTAGCTAGCGCCCTTTGGCGAAGCCGACAAACCTGATGTAATTGACGTTTCACGAAAGTTCCTGTTATTAGGCCTATCGCAACTGAGGCTAGAAGAGTCAGAAGGAGGAAACCTGCTGATTCGGGAACACCGAGATGGGCGGAATGGAATCTATCACCACAGATGGAACCGACCGCAAGGACAAAGCCAACAGCCGTCCTAGCCATGAGCCATGACTCCACCACTAACGAAGTAGGTCTGCCCGGTCACATAGCTTGAGGCATCAGAAGCAAGGTATACTAATAGTGCTCCGATATCATCGGCTCGGCATAGGCGACGCAGCGGAATATAACGCGCCAAAGGGTCTGTTGGCTCGGCTTCCTCGCCGTGAGCCTCGTCAGATGCCCAACCTACTCCGATAGCATTAACCTGGATATTCTGTCGTGCCCACTCTAGAGCTAAAGCCTTAGTAAACTGACCAACCCCTCCCTTGCTAGCGCAATAGGCTGTGCTATTGGGCAGACCCCTCTCAGCCAAGACAGAGCTAATGGTAACAATCTTGCCCCTTTTCGACTCTATCATGTGTCTGCCCACTGCCTTGGTACACAGGAAGACCGCGGTCAGGTTGGTGGCTATCACCTGGTGCCATTCATCTTCAACCACTTCGAGTAAGGGCTTGGCAAACTGGAGGTCCATGCTATTGACCAAGATGTCTACCTTGCCCCACTGGGATATGACCGTCGCTACCATTTCCTCAATCTGCTGGCAGTTGGTTACATCTGTCGGGATAGCCATTGTGCGCCGACCCCACTTCTTCACCTCCTGAGCCGCCTCCTCCATTTGCTTTTGGTCTTGACTAGAAAGGACGATATCAGCCCCTGCCTCAGCTAGGTACGAAGCCATGGTCTTAAGCCAGCTCCGCCCAGCTCCAGCTACAATAGCCGCTTTCCCTTCCAAGCTGAACTCCTTGGGAATCATGTTAGCCTTCCTCCCTGTCTTGCTTTTCTAAATAGGGATGAGGGGGGCATAACCAATCGGGGCGGAGCCGCTGGCTAATGTGCCACCATCAATAGGAAATACCTCTCCGGTTACATAATCAGAGGCATCAGAGGCCAGGTAAACCACCAGCGCTCCTATCTCCCGTGGGTCACCAACACGACCTGTAGGGATAAAGGCAGCTCTGGCGTCATACCTTTCCTTGGGTTCCCAGGTACGAAAGAGACCGGGGGCGATAGCATTAACTCTGATGCCATCCCGTACCAGGGTTAAAGCCAGGGACATAGTAAGCGTGATTACCCCTGCCTTGGCCGTGCAGTACATGAAGCTATCCCTCATTCCCCTCATCCCCCAGCCGGAAGCAATATTGATTATCCTCCCCCGCTTCCTCCCCACCATATGTTTGGCCACAGCCCGGGAGCAAAAGAAAGCACCGGTAACATTGGTATCAATCCCACGATGCCACTCCTGGTCAGTTATTTCCCAAATTGGCTTCCGTGTCCCCCATCTAATGACACCAGCACAGTTGACCAGGATGTCGACCGTGCCCCACTGGGAAATAGCCCTGGCCATCATGCTGTTGACCTCCTGGGACTGAGTGACATCGGCAGCGATGAACACCGCTTTTCGTCCCAGAGTAGCAACCTCGGCTGCTGTGCTCTCACCGTCCTCGGGGCGGAAATCGGTAACCACAATATCAGCCCCAGCTTGGGCCAGGGCCAGCGAAATAGCTGTACCCAACCCTCCACCACCCCCGGTAACCACGGCTACTTTGCCATCTAGAGCCAGTTTTTCCAGCATTGTTATACCCCTATTAACTTAACATTGCCATTTTGCACTTCACCCTTAACCGTTGAGCCACTGAGGATTCTGGTTGGCTATCTATGTAAATACCTGCCAAACGATTGGTAATACTCCTCTTTGTCTCCTGGGCATAATCGCCAGCGGAAATTCTGGTAAATCTTAAAATACCTCTCCTTCTTCCTAAAGTGTCACCTACCTATCTGCGTAAAGCCGGTCTAACCCCTGCCTTAGAGCCACTCCCAGAGAAAGCTATACGTTATATGAGGTGTCGACGGGTGGCATCTTTTCTTCAGTCAAAGCCCCAAGGTCTCTTGTAGCAGCGACGGCGGGATGCTCATCCCATCCTGGAATCCCCGCCGCTCTTTTGGCCCGGGCTTTATACAGGTCCCAATCGGCGTCAAAGTAAAACATCTTCATTTGTGCGGCTAGAGAACCCTCAGCGTGGATGCTATGGCTGCCGTGCTGCCAGCCTGTTGCATCCTTTAGATACCTTATCGCCTTAAGCCGGTGTTCGGTTGGTATGCCAGCTTTGCCTCCGAGATACTTCTCCAAGAAGGGGCGTTCTTCAGGGTTCATCCAGTCTCTATATTGGATGGGGTCGGCTACAATTCCTCCGCAAATATCCTGCACTACCTTTGTCGCCTCATGGAAGTTGTCGGCATACATATACTTGGCTATATTGGTCAGCATTCCATTGGGAACAACTAAATCTGCCTCAACTTCTTTATCGGGGAACATGCAGGCTGCCTCACTTATGGCTTTGAGACTCTCGGTAACATTGGCAAGCCAGGCTAACTTGTTTTGAATATGCGCATATTTCTCCAGGCCATTATATTCAGCCATCAATGCGGCTATACCAGTCATATTTTCCATGGCCGGTACCATCCTACAGCAGGCATAAAGGCGGTGAAAAGTGCCAAAGGCATAGGCAATATCTCGGGAAAACTGCCATTCGCCAGCCTGAAACACATTTTCCCAGGGCACGAAAACATTATCAAATATAATCATGCACTCACTATCACCGATGCCATGCCTTGCTGAAATAGGATAATCCCAATATGTTTCTTCAGTGCTTAGCCCCCTGATGGTAGGTTCTGAGGAAATAAGGGTTATGCCCTCCGCATTTAGCGGCGTCCAAAAAACTACGGCATAATCCTTGTCTGGCTCCATGTGAGTCCGGCAGGGCAGAACAATGACTTCATTACAAGCTGGAGTGGCACTTATATGGTACTTGGCTCCACTTACCACTATCCCATCCTTCTGCCGGTCAGCAATCCTGACATAGTAATCCTTATGTTGCACCTGGCTTGCGGGATGAAGTCCTCTATCCCCTTTAACATCTGTCTGGGCTCCGGTAACACCAGCGTCTGTGCTTTGTAGATGTTCCCGATAAAGCTCTACATGCTCAATATAGTTGGTGCCCAGTTTGCTGTCCATCCTTCCAGCGACAACCCTTGACGCAGCCAGGCCATCAACGCCCATGCTATGCAGGCCCACTCCGCCAAACCTGGAACCCTCTATGTAGGCCTGCCTCTTGCGTAGAAGGTCTTCGGATGTTTTGGGTGCTGTCCACAGGAAATGGACATCTTCGCCCTTCTCATTCTGGGCCACGAAGAGGTCGCGATACTCAGGGTCATTAGTAAGAACATAATCCATACACCCCCCCTTTACAACTCTCCTCAGAATTGGGTGTGTTGTTACATCCTTTACCTTTTCTCCTGAGTTATAAATCACCCTGCCATCCCTCAAGCTCTCCAGATACTGCTCAACGGTTCTAATCATGGTAACCTCCTTACTCTTCCATGTATTGTTTTTGTTACCTTACATGGTCTGTAATCTCTACATAACAAAACCTCCTTACTTTTGTCTATCTAAATTTATCCTAGCTAACCCTTTTCATAAGTTCAAAGATAGCACCGCCCGGTCCACCAGCATCCAAGTAGGCAAAGTTACCCGGGTCATGGATGAAAAGCTTGGCTCCCTGTGCCACGAGGTTAGAAACCTCGGCATCTACATCATCCACGTAAAAGCCGATGTGATGCAAACCTTCTCCCCAGTTATCAAGGAAGCGGGACTGGAATATCCTGCCCTCCGTACACTGTACAAGCTCAATCTGTACTGGTCCTAAGTAGGCAAAGGCCATCCTTATCTTCCAGGGGCGCCCCTTGGCATCACTACCGCCACCTTCGCTGAAGGTCCACGGCCCAATGCCGTATAGTGCTGACCATGCCTCAATAACCTTGTCAATGTCCTTTACCGCGAAACTAATCTGGTCAACCGTTTTTGGCTGGAACTTGTGAGTCTGGCTACTTTCCATATTGGTTAACCTCCTTTTCTGTAGCAATTAGTTCCCATATTAACCAGTATCTCCTATTCTAACCCGGTCTCTTATGGAGGGAACCTCACCAAGATTTGCCTACATTTTGAGGATGCTCTTTCTCGGCCTGCTTGTCAAGAAGGCAAAGGCTTCTGTCTAACTTCCCGGTTCTCTCGCCTGATAGTGGCTTGATTGGTGAGGCGATTATGCAGTATATAATAAAGAAAAAACAAAGGAGAGTGAAGATGGGTATTGTCAACTTTTCTCTAGAGGGCAAGGTAGCGCTGGTAGCCGGGGGGAGTCGGGGTATTGGTCAGGCCAGCGCCCTGGCATTTGCCGAGGCTGGGGCAGATGTGGTGGTAAGCAGCCGGAAGCTTCCTGACCTAGAGGTAGTAGCTGAGGAAATCCGGGCCAGGGGTAGAAAGGGCCTGGCGATAGCCGCCCATATTGCAAAGATGGAAGAGTTAAAAGACCTGGTTGAAAAAGTAATGGCTGAGTTTGGCAGGATTGATATCCTGATGAACAATGCTGGCACCAACCCTTACTACGGTCCCATAATAGATGCTGAAGAGCGGGCATGGGATGTAACCATGAGTGTTAACCTCAAGGGGC
Source organism: uncultured Dehalococcoidales bacterium (assembly GCA_964443325.1). Taxonomy (GTDB): domain Bacteria; phylum Chloroflexota; class Dehalococcoidia; order E44-bin15; family E44-bin15; genus DAOUVR01. The sequence goes on along the minus strand of CAYUCL010000018.1, from coordinate 12,631 downwards.
CGTTTCTGCTCAGCCAGATGGTAGCTAAAATAATGCGGGAACAGGGTGGTGGTAGCATTGTCAATACGGCTTCGGTTGGCGGGATCAGGCCAGGGGGACAACAGGGAATCTACAGCGTCACCAAGGCTGCCCTGATAATGCTGACCAAGGTTATGGCTAAGGAGTGGGGTCAGTATAACATCCGGGTCAACGCCATTGCCCCGGGGGTTATCAAGACGCGACTGAGCGAAGCGCTATGGAAGGAACCAGCGGTTGGTGAAGCTGCCGCTAGGCGTACTGCCCTGGGCCGTCTTGGGGAGGTCGAGGATGTAGCCAGAACCGTGCTCTACCTGGCATCAGATGCCTCCAGCTACATAACCGGGGAAACCATCATCATAGATGGTGGCATAGCGTAGATGACGGGTGACTCGCTGGGCCTCCTTCGTTGATAGCTGATGATGATTTGTTACCAATAAAGTAAAGCCCTCTTAAGGATAAAGATTCCTCAGCGCTTCTTGAAGCATAGATGGAGCCTGCTCTAGCATTCTGAGTTAAGAGATGGAGGGGATGGAGCGAGAGAGGACGTGTGCGTAGTCAAGTATTTAAGGCAGGACTTATCAATGGAGTATACGAGCGATAACTCTGGCCCTGTCAAGCTCGGCATTATTGCACAATTGGGAGTTCTGTTTAATCACATTCCGTCAGAATGTTAAGTCAGTCTGGCTACTCTGCTGAACTTCCAATAAGTAGTAATCTGCCCTTGCACCTCTTTTCGTACCCTGCTTGGAGGGAATGCCAATTTCATTTAGAAGCTGATTTGGCTTGACAATCAGGCCGAAAGGGTCATAGAATCCCAGTGCCGGGAGAGATGAGGGATAAGTATCGCCTCATCGTAAGTTGAAATGGGAAATCCTGGGTAACATGATGAAAGGGGGAGGCAATATGGTCTCAGGGGGATCAGAAAAGTTGGAAGCCCTCAGGCGAGAGATTCGAGACTGGCTGAGGGCAAACCTGCCCAAGGGGTGGGGAACACCGGAGTACGTGGCGCCCGAGCCGTACAGCAAACAGAGCCACGAACAGGGTAAGGAGTGGACAAAGAAGTGCTACGATGCCGGCTATACCGGGTTTGGCTACCCCAAAGAGTATGGCGGCATTGAGCGACCGCGAGAGGAGATAGCGGTTATTCAGGAAGAAATGGCCCGCACCGGGACACCTGGTGGCCCGCTATCCCTGGGTCTGCTGGTGGGAGCGCCGACCATCCTCTCCCACGGTGAGGAGTGGATGAAAAAGCGTTTCATCCCCAAGGTACTCAGTGGGGAGGAAAGCTGGTGTGAGGGATTTTCTGAGCCCGATGCCGGGTCGGATTTGGCCAACGTCCAGACCACCGGTGTGAGGGATGGAGATGAGTGGGTGGTCAACGGACAGAAGACCTGGACAAGTATGTGGGAATTCGCTGACTGGTGTCTGCTGGTAGTGAAAACAGAGCCCGATGCAGCCAGACACCGCAACCTGAGCTACTTTGTCTTTGACACGACCACGCCGGGCTTCAGCCGAAGACCACTGCGCCAGATGTCCGGCGAAGCCGAATTTGGCGAGATGTTTTTCGATGACATGCGGATTCCCCACAAGAACATGATGGGAGAGCAGGGAAGGGGCTGGTATGTGGCGATGACCGCCCTTCAGCACGAGAGAAGCGGTGGTGGGGCCTTCTACGGTGGTGCTGGAGGCGTCGGCCTTGCCGGCCTCGCTGACAGGCGTGCTGCAGCTATCGAGGGTATCGTTGACGTGGCCAAGAATACCAGACGCTACGGCAAAGTGGTCTGGGAGAACGACATTTTTCGCCAGCGGATAGCCCAGTTCGCTATCGAGGCTGCGGCGATGAGGTGGAGTGGCGCTCGTATGGTGGCTAAGATGCGCAAAGGAATACCGCTCGGAAATGAGCCGTCGGTTGTGAAGAACTTCCAGGCGGAGATGAGGCAGCGGCGCGGCGACATGGTCATGGAGATTCTGGGAGCCTACTCTCAACTTGTCAGGGGGTCAGAATTCGCCGTAAACGAAGGCGACTGGGTGTACGATATGCTCAGGTCGCGCGGCGCCACCATAGAAATGGGCACCTCGGAGATCAACCGCAACATCATTGCCGAGAGGATACTGGGACTGCCCAGATAGGGGCAGGAGTCGAGGATTCGCCCGGATTATTCCTATCCGAATCAAGAAGAGGGAGCAGAAAACATGGAATTTATCCTTAACGAAGAGCAAGAAATGCTAAAAGCAATGGCTCGAGACTTTCTGGCAAATGAATGCCCCAAGACACTTGTGAGAGAGATGATGGAAGACGAGGTCGGCCATTCCCCGGAACTGTGGAAGAAGATGGCGGACGTTGGATGGCTGGGCCTGATACTTCCCGATGAATACGGGGGCACCGGGATGAACTTCCGCGATCTGACAATTCTCTGTGAGGAGATGGGGCGAGCCATGCTGCCCGGCCCGTTTCTTTCAACTTTGCTTCTCGCTGGGATGCCGATTCTCACTGCCGGCACCGAGGAGCAGAAGAAGGAATACCTGCCCAAGATAGCCAATGGAGAGCTAGTTCTCACGCTTGCCGTGCTGGAGAAGGATGGAGACCTGTGGCCTGAAGGAATTCAGGTCAAGGCTACTCAACGAGGTGATGACTACATCATTGACGGCACCAAGCTATTTGTCCCTGACGCTAAGGCAGCGGACTACATACTGGTTGCCGCCCGTACCAATCGCAGCACCGACCCTGAAGAAGGAATCACTCTCTTCCTAGTAGACACCAGGGAATGGGGCATATACGTCACTCCGCTGAAGACCATGGACGAAACCAGAAAGCAGTATGAGGTCATCTTCAACAGAGTGGCAGTTGCGGCCAAGAACATTGTCGGTGAACCACATGGCGGCTGGCCGGTTATTAAAGATACGGTGCTCAAGGCAACAGCAGCGCTCTGCGCTGAGATAGTGGGCGGAGGCGAGTGGGTGCTTGAGACCGCCGTCAACTACGCCAAAGAGAGGGTGGCATTCGGTGTACCGATTGGCAACTTCCAGGCCATCAAACACAAGTGCGCTGACATGTACAGCGGACTCGAGTACGCCAGGTCTCTCATGGAATGGGCAGCCGAGGCAATAAGAGAGGATTCCCCCGATGCCCCTATGGCGGTCTCTATGGCCAAGAGCTACTGTGGTGATACCTATAAGATGGTTACCGACCATGGGATTCAGATTCACGGTGGCATAGGCTTCACCTGGGACCACGATATGCACCTCTACTTCAAGCGAGCAAGGTCAACCGACACCGCCTTCGGTGATAGCAATTACCACCGAGAGTTGATAGCGGCGTACTACGATTGATAGAGAAGGTAGGCAACGAAGGTACAATCTGCAGACGAATGACACAACCTGCTTCGTTACCAGGATGTCTGAGGAAACTCGACTTCCATATCAGGGTTTTTGTAGAACAGCGGCCTGAACGCCAGCAAGGAACCCCAGAAGGTCACCTTGGAATGGACGAACACTGGGGAATCTATTTTACTCCCGCAGCGACTAGGTGAATGCCACGTCAAAGGAAAGAGGGCCACGTCCCATCAGGTTGTTTAGCGTCCAACATAAAGTTGTAACGTTCTAGGAGCAGCACTACTGCTGCTAGCCAG
>CAYUCL010000018.1:0-8974 GCA_964443325.1 uncultured Dehalococcoidales bacterium | reverse complement strand
AGGTACGTGATTAGTTACCACTGAGGGGCCCAGAATGTCAAAGGTCACGATTGAGTTCGAGGTTGACATAGACTGTGATGAAGGCACGGTTCGTGAAGACAGGAGGTACATTGTCCATTGCAGCCGTCTTCATTGGTGTACCGCGCGGGCAAGAAGTGAGGCTGATGCTCTGGGGAAGGCGGCGCATGCGATAGACATGTGGTTGGATGTAGCGCAACGGCATCTCAGGTATGAGCCTGGCACAATGCGAGTCATCTTGGACGTTTATGGCTAGCTGTGAGATCTGCGCGCTCACCCATCTGGCTACCACGACCGCAGGGCTTGGCGCGTGGTGCTCACCTCAGGTTAACAGCCAGCGAGCAGGGGTAATAACATCGACACGGTGGTTGATATGGGGAATCTCGGATACTATCTCTAAAGGGCCTGCATTCTTAACAAGGGGGATTCATCATGAAGCTAAGTTTGAATGACGTAAATGAAGAGGATCGTGGAGTAATCGCTCCTTGCGGTATCATATGTCTTGGTTGCGATGTTCATATGCATGAGAGTCTTCAAGCAGCGAAAACGATCATTGAAATCTGGGAGGGCTTTAACCTTCCAGATGTTGCTGTGCTAGCCGGTCTGAAAGCGCAAGAGGTATGCAATACACTTGAGACACTTAGGGAATACGTTGTGAGAAGAGAAAAGGCTGGGCCGTGCCCAGGCTGTTTCAAGGGTGGGGGGCCTTCCGCAATGTGCAGTATTGCAAAGTGTGTCAAGTCAAAAGGATACTGGACATGCGCTGAATGTGAGGATTTCAAACCGGAATCTGAAGAGCCTTGTCCTCATTCTGACGCCGATCTTAGTTCAATACCTTTGGGGTCCAGGCGGGAAACTTCCGCTCTAATATGTAGGCGATATAGCACAAATAACGTTGAAAACTTAAGAAAATGTCGTGAAGTGGGTTACCCTGCATTCATTGCAGAGGCTAAAGAGAAGGTTAGGACAGGTTGGAGAACGTGGCAAGTTATTAGCAATGAGATGCTATTCACTCAAAGATAGGACTATTCAGAACAGTTCATCAACAAAACTGCGGGAAGCGGAGGTGTTCCTTAGCTGGGAACCATGACTAAAAAAGTAGTACAGTACCTGGGGGTTAGGTAAGAGGATATAGGACTCGGCTATGTTTACCAAGAAACCCGCAGCATTCCAGGACCAACAATAACACGCCTGCTTAAATGGTTTACCTATAGTGCTTGCACTAAGATTTTGATTTTCCTCATCACTAAGAAATCAATTGTGTAGGGAGCTGCCTACCCAGCATGAGCTTCGCACAGGTAACACTAGTCCATATTGTTCAATTAGGGGAAAAAGGTTGCGCGCAATAGAATGATGGGTTATAAGCCACCTAGCATATTCTGGGCAGGAGCTCGCCGACTAGCATATCGACGATGCGAGACGCTCCAAGGTGGGTTCTCATGATGACCATTCCGGCATGTTCTTCCGTAATCTCGCCGATAATTGCTGCCTCAGCAGCATACTTGTTCTGCTGCATCCTTTGGACGATCTTCTCGGCATCGTCGGGGGCGACAACTGCTACCAGCCTTCCCTCATTGGCGACATAAAGGGGGTCAAAACCCAGCATCTCACAGGCGGCACGCACTGCGTCCTGCACTGGAATCGCATCCTCGTGGATTAGAATACCTACCTTGGACTGGGTGGCAAACTCATTGAGGGTGGTGGCAAGGCCACCCCTAGTCGGGTCGCGGAGGCAGTGAATTTGGCTTGATACCTCAAGCATTTCAGATACCAGTTTGTTCAATGGGGCGCAATCGCTTATCACCGGGCTGGCGAACTTTAGCCCCTCCCGCTCGCTTATTATAGCGATACCATGTTCGCCGATGGGTCCGCTTAAAATAACCTTATCGCCAACCCTGGCGTTGGAGCCCGAGATATCTACACCATCGGGAATGATACCCACCCCAGCGGTGTTGATGAACAGCCCATCGGCGTTACCTCTATTCACTACTTTTGTATCTCCAGTGACCACCTTTACCCCGGCCTCGTCTGTTGCCTGCTGAATCGAGGTCACGATTCTATTCAGGTCGCTCAAGAAGAAACCCTCCTCAATGATAAAAGATACACTCAGATATAGGGGTGTGGCGCCGCTCATCGACAGGTCGTTCACCGTGCCGCAGACCGCCAGTTTCCCGATGTCGCCGCCGGGAAAGAAGATGGGGGTTACAATATAGCTATCGGTAGTGAAGGCCAGGCGGCCACTGGCGTCAAAGACGGCTGAATCGTCCAACCTGGAAAGCAATGGATTATCGAAGGAAGGCAGGAAGCCCTTCTCCACCAGGTCATGGCTCAGCTTTCCCCCGCTGCCGTGAGCGAGGAGGATCTTCTCATCTTCAAACGGTTCCATAGTGATAATAGCTGGCGCAACTCCCTTCTGAGGATACCATGCATGGCCCCACGGGATGCTCTGGGGTGCAAGAATTGCGAAACAGTTTGCAGTCGGGAGGTGTCTTTACCCCTCTAAGGATGTCGCCGCAGATGCAACCTTTGTGCTCCAAGGTCGGCCCTGGATCGATGTCAAAGGCTTGTTCCGCATCGAACTGCTCGTACTTACTTCTTAGCTTTAGACCGCTCTGTGGAACTGAACCCATGCCTCGCCAACTTGCCGGAGATGGCTCAAAGACGACGTTCATCAACTCCTGAGCACGCAAGTTTCCTTCGGTGGTCACCCCGCGTCGGTAGGCGATCTCTACCCTTGGTTCACCTTGCTCTAGCTGATTGACCAGCATATCCACCGATAATAAGACATCCAGAGGCTCGAATCCAGTTACGACACAGGCGATGCCATAATCGCTGGCGGCGAATTCCCAGGGACGAGAGCCGATAACAGCGCTCACATGCCCAGGGCAAATCAGGCCATCGAGCTTTACCTCACCGGAGTCCAGCAGGGCCTTGATCACCGGTGGGCAGACCTTATGCAGGGAAAGGACGTAGTAATTCTTGATTCCGTCCTCCTCAGCCTTCAGGATTGATGCAGCGATGGTCGGCGCCGTGGTTTCAAATCCGATGCCAACGAAAACGACAGCCTTTTCCGGGTTGTCTCTGGCGAACTGAAGAGCATCGATGGTGGAATAGACAACTCTTACATCGGCTCCATCAGCCCTCGTCTTCTGCAGGCTGGAGCGGCTGCCGGGAACTCTAAGCATGTCACCAAACGTGGTAATAATCACATCGGGCCTTAGGGCGAGGGCGATGGCTTTATCGAGGTCTACATTAGCGGTAACGCAAACGGGGCAGCCGGGACCTGAAAGCATCTCTATCGTTTCGGGAAGGAGCTGGCGGATGCCGTGCTTCATGATGGTGACGGTGTGCCCACCACAGAACTCCATAAGTCTTATATGCCTTTTCGATTGGCGGCGAATTTGGCCAAGCACCGCCTTGGCCATGTCGGCATCTCGGAACTCGTCGATAAATCTCATCTTTTCAAATTAGCGGCTATTTCCCAAAACTTTGCTACACTTGGAATATAATGTCAGAAGTTGTAAGCATTCACCCATTCACTATGTCATCCTGAGCTGTATTAGATTATTCCCTTTACTTTGTGAAGGATCAGAATGACAGCGGCGAAGGGCTACCTCAGAATGACACCAGGGGGGACGGTTTCCCGCGGTTTATGTTTCCCCCAGCAGTGCTATCTCCTCGAAGATTCTTAAGGTCTCCTGTGCCTCCTCTTCATCGAGGATACTTATGGCGTAGCCGGTGTGGAGGAGCACATAGTCATCGACACTGGCCTCGGGAGTGAGGAAAATGCTGATCTTCTGAGTTATCCCACCAAACTCAACCTCCGCCTCGCTTCCTTCTATCGATTTAATCTGCACTGGTATGGCAAGACACATATTTCGCCCTTCACGCTCCTGTTATTCTCTTCAGTTCAGTTTTTCGAATTATACATACACTATTTTTCGGCTCATGTTAAGTTAGAAAAAGCGATGACTGCCTGTCCAAGCGAGATGCCGCCGTCGTTAGTGGGGACAAGGGAGTGGGTGAGCACTTTAAAGCCCTCTCTCTCCAAAGCATTGATGGTCAACCTGGAGAGTAGTCGGTTCTGAAATACGCCGCCGCTCAAGGCAACTTTACATAACTTAGTTTCTTTAGCGATTAGCCGACACATCTCTGCTGTCAATTGGGCTATGGTGTGGTGAAACCTGAGGGATATCGTGCCTACGGGGAGGCGATATATATCGTTGATAATCGCCTCAAACATTTCCTTAAGCTTCACGATTCTGACCCCGTCCTGTTCTACTATAGAAAAGGGATAGGTCTTCACCTCGCCAATTGCGCTAGTTGCTGCCATCTCCAGTTCAACCGCTGCTTGAGCTTCATAGTCTACCCTTCCTCTGATACCGAGGAGTGCTGATACCGCGTCGAAGAGCCGCCCACAACTTGAGGTCTGGGGAGAGTTGATACCTTTTTCGAGCTGACGTTTCATGATCTCTTGCTCATGCTGGTCGATATCTTTCATGAAGGGTAGGCCATTATCGACCATGTTCTGTCCTAAGAGGGCGTAGATGTAGGCGAAAGCCATGCGGTAAGGTCTCTTTATTGCTGCGGCACCGCCGGGCATGGGAACGTATTCAAGATGCCCCTTCCTCTGAAAGATCTTATAGTCGGCGACAAGAAACTCCCCTCCCCAGATGGTGCCATCGTTACCATAGCCCGTGCCATCGAGAGCGACGCCGATGACCGGCTCTTGAACACCATTTTCTACCATGCAGCTAACGATGTGGGCATGGTGATGCTGCACTCCAATGAGCGGTAGGTCGCCTGTGCGCTCCTTGGCGTACTTGGTGGAAAGGTACTCCGGGTGCAGGTCATAAGCGACAACCTCTGGTTCAAGGCGGAAGAGCCTCTTGTAGAGTTCAATGGTATTCTCGAAGTGCTGCATGGTCTCCAGGTTCTCCATATCGCCAATGTGCTGGCTGACGAAGGCATAGTTGTCCTTGGTAATGCAGAAGGTGTTTTTAAGCTCGGCACCACAGGCAAGGACCTGTTTTGCCTTGAATGGAAGGTGAATTGGGTAAGGAGCATAGCTGCGTGCTCGCCTGACGAGCTGGGGTTTTCCTCTCTCCACGATGGCTACACTGTCATCGTAGCGGCTGTGTACGTCGCGGTTGTGCATAACGAAAAAGTCGGCGATGCCATTAAGCCTGCGCAGGGCCTCGTCGTTGTCTTTAGCTATGGGCTCCTCGCTTATATTCCCGCTGGTCATCACTAAAGGAAGGTCAGTCTCCCTGAGCAGCACATGATGAAGTGGGGTGTAGGGCAACATCACCCCCAGGTATTTGAGTTCAGGCGCCACCTTCCTTGAAACGGAGGAATCATCTTGCCACCGCAGAAGCACTATGGGGCACTGGGGAGAGGTAAGCAGCTCCTCCTCCTCTTCGGATACTATGCAGTGTTTTCTGATATTCTCAATGGTGTCCAGCATTATCGCCAGGGGCTTATAGGGGCGCTTCTTTCTGTCTCGCAACAACTGCACCGCCTCATCGTTGGTGGCATCGCAGGCGAGGTGAAAGCCACCCAATCCCTTGATCGCTACAATTCCTCCCTCTTTGAGCAGTTTACTGGTGGTGGTAATTACATCATCGCAGGCAATAGCCTTCCCATTGCCATCCACCAGTTCGAGAGAGGGACCACATTTGGGGCAGGCATTAGGTTGGGCATGGAAACGGCGGTCCATTGGGTCATCGTACTCCCGCTGGCAGTCGGGGCACATAACAAAGCGGCGCATCGTGGTGTTAAGGCGATCATAGGGAGTGTCCTCGATGATAGTGAAGCGTGGCCCGCAATTGGTGCAATTGGTGAAAGGGTAGCGATAGCGCCGATCGTCTGCGGAGAGAAGTTCGCTCTTGCATGCATCACAGGTAGCGATATCAGGGGAGACTAGTTGATATTTGCCCTCTTCGGCAAGGCTATGGCGTATTTCGAATGTGGTGTAGCCGGCAGGCGCAGTTATCTCTGTTGAGATATCATCGATGTGAGCCAGGGGAGGGGCATCACTTTCCAGGTCTATGAGAAATCGGCCAAGCGCCTCCTGCTTGCCCTCAACTTCGATCTTCACGTCGCCTGAGGTGTTTAACACCCATCCATTTAGTCTGTGTTTTGTTGCAAGCTGGTAGACAAAGGGTCTAAAGCCAACACCCTGGACTACGCCGCGAACGCTGATACGAACAAGTTTAATGGTTTCTGTCGTTGTCATGGTGACTAAATACAACCTATCTTGTATCCGATAGACGGGCTAGAACACAGAGTTAAATTAACGTTTGCTCCAATGAAAACGAGCTTACTTCTTCATCTCAGCTAGTAACCAGGAGACCCATTCGTCTATTCCATCTCCCGTCTTGCAAGAGATCTGCATAAGCGCGGCTTTGGGGTTTACCACACTGACGCCTCGACTGAAGTTGCGAAAATCGAATTCAACATATGGTAAAAGGTCGATCTTGTTTATGACAACCGCATTTGCTACGCTGAACATCAGGGGGTACTTATAGGGTTTATCGTCGCCCTCAGGTATGCTGGAGATCATCGCGTTCCTGTCCACCCCCAAAGTGAACTCTGCAGGGCAGACGAGGTTGCCCACGTTCTCAAGGATGAGTAGATCAATGCCGTCCAAAGACATGCTCTCAAGGGCGTTGTTCAGCATATTGGCATCGACATGGCAGTCGCCGCCGGTATTTATCTGAAGCGTTGTCACTCCTTCCTTGCTTATCTTATCAGCATCCAGGCTTGAAGCGATATCAGCCTCGATAACGGCGATGTTCACCTTATTCCGTAGCCTTTTTATGGTCTCCAAGAGCAGGCTTGTCTTTCCGGCTCCTGGAGAAGCCATCAGGTTTAAAGCGAACACACCTTTTTCATCAAGCAAGTGTCTGTTTCTCTCCGCTATGCGGTCATTAGCACTCAGTATATCCTGAAGCACCTTAATTTCCATTACTCAATCTCCATGCTATCGATGTATAGTTCCCGTCCTCCCACTACCTCAATGTTACTACTGTGACAGTGGGGGCATACCCAATTGAGTTCCTCAAGAGGGGAAGTTGCATCACAGTCGTAGCAATGAGCCGTTATAGGGATTCTTTTGAAGGAGAGCGTAGCATCACTGGCGATGGTGTCTTTACTGAGAAATTCGAAATAGAACTGCACACATTCATCGACCACCCCTGACATCTCTCCAACTACCAGATTGATCTTAATGACCTTGCTGGCGTTGTATTTCTCAGCTTGTTCCAGGGCAATATCAAGCACGTTTTGAGTAATGGCAAGCTCGTGCATTACTTCTACATTATATTGTATATAAATCTGATAGTAGATACAAGTTGACAAATTCCAGGTAAAAATGCTAATATATGTATGGATTTACAAGATATTGCATAAGGTAGGTAGACATGCATGGCAAGGGTAACCGAGATTATACAATCAGGCACGAGAAAATCGCCAACAAGCTGATGGAGATGGCTCAGGAATGCAATTGTGCATGTTTCCCTGTGCCAAAGATAGCAACCGCACTGGGGATGGATCAGAGAACCGTTAGGGCTCATCTCAGAATCATAGAGATCGATAACGGTGGTGTTTTCCTCGACCCTGACGAAAAGCAATTCTGCACGAGAGAAGGGCTCGTCCTGTTAAGTAACAGGCTGGGATTTGAAATAGACCTTGGCAAAAGGTCGTCAAACTGAATTGGCAGAAAATCGTGCCATGCATTAAAGCGGCTAATATGAAATTGCGAGCCTGTCGTGTTAGTGCATGTTGTCATTAGGTAGCATGTTCAATTCCCCAGTTATGGAGCGTCATCGCTCAGTTCGTCGCACCCAGAGCATTGGCGATGGTGTTGATGTAGTTGAAGTAGCCCACAATGGCAATCGCTTCCAGGATTTGGGTATCCGAATAGCCTATTTCCTTCAACTCATCAATGTCTTCTTGCAGTACCTTGTAGCTTTCCTTCGCGCTCTTAACACATAGTCTCAATAGCTTCTTCTCCGGGCTTGGAGCGTCCAAGGCTTCCACTCCCTTAAGAATATCTTCAAGCTCTTTTTCATCAAATCCGAGCATCCTGGCAATCCTTTGGTGCTCCCCGACGCATATGCTGCACCCATTCTCTATGGAAACTAGTATCGCTATTCTTTCCTTGGTAACGTATGGCAGTTCCGTTTGGCTCACTAGTAGGGTCTGAATGAGTGTGCTCGTCGCTTTCATGATATCCTCACGAACACCTAGAATCTTCACCGTGTCTGAAATTCCCCCTGTCAGTTTCGCCATTATGTTCATTTGTTCTTTCACATAGCCTTCTACCTCGTCTGGTTCAGGCACATTAATGTAAGGCATTTCGACCCCTTCTTAATATACTTCCCAAAGGCAATGGATTGAGTTTCTCTATCTATGCAGAATACTCCAGGGTAACCAAAGCCAGTGTCTATTATAGACCTCTTCAGTAAAGTAGAGAAGGGCTTGTCCAATATCTCTTTACCTAATCCAGGGAGATTCCAAGGTGGGAGAGGGAAATTGACAAAATTGAATCGGGAGAATATGCTGAGATAATAGCGGATGGTGAAAGAATACTTAAACGTGCACCTCAAATGATAAAATCAATAGGAAAGTAAGGTTCCATAAGGTTATGGAAAGGGGATTATAGGTTTTATTTTACGTTGATAAAAAGAAAATGAGTACGTTGAAAATAAAATATAAGTGGTTGGCAGAATTATTACCAGAGGGGTTGTTTTATCCTTCATCAACTCTAATAAGTGGTCCCGGGGGGACAGGGAAGCCGCTGATAGAACTTGCGTTTGTCTCTGCTTGGCTGGAAGCTGGAGGCTCTGTAATAGGTGTGCCCTTGCAATATCCGACTACAGAGTTAGTAGAAACCGCTATGAATAGTTTATACAAGATAGATCTAAAAAATTACCGTGGGAAGATAGCTTAT
>CAYUCL010000017.1:39177-41798 GCA_964443325.1 uncultured Dehalococcoidales bacterium | reverse complement strand
TGAGCTGGTAGAGGTTACTCCCGAGAATATCAGGCTGAGGAAGAAGTTATTGACTAATGCACAAAGGTTGAGGAATATCGCTTCTCTACAGCGAAGCATGAAGTAATAGACTATGGTTTATCGCTAAGATACTTTAAGACTAGAATTGATATCCTAATTCCGACGCTATACAATACGTCATTTCTTTCAGGTTTCCGAATAAGAGATAAGCAACTGCTATAAGGCTGATATAAACTCCTTCTCCTCGAAGAATATCTCGGGAAATGTTCCGAAATACCCATCATAAATACCGCTGAACGGGATCAACTCTCTTCAGATTAGTCATTTCCTAGCACAACATGCCTCGTCACTTTGCAATTCACTAATATCCATTGCTAGAACGCCTCTGATGTTTTAACGGGCATTGGTTTCCTCAGAATCGTTCTAGCCCTTTCCAATTCATCCTTTTTATCCTGAGACCATACGCTCTCTTCTGAGTAACGTAGGGCTGCGCTCATATGTTGTTCTGACGCCAATCATATTATGTATCAAGCCTGAACAGTGAGCCGGGATGTCCCTGCCCGAAGCAATTGGTCGATATCACCTAGACAGAAATTAAGTTCCTAAACATAATGCCACTTTCCAGTGTTCCAAACCAGCATATGCATACACACTTTATCCATTAACTATCATATGCTTTTTAAAAGTTAGTTTAGTTATAAGATACTTGTAATAGGCTATATATGTTTATTATAAATAGTTATGAATATTAATAATCTTTGTAAAGTAGTGATAACTAAAATACATTGACAAATGGCACTAAATATGCTACCATAACCACACTGTGACGACTCTCTCCTACTGTTGAATTCCGGCAGAGAGATGCACAGGTGAGGGGATTTTTAAAAACTCTCGATCGTTTCCTACCGAGGTTGAGTAATGATGCCAGGCGCTGAATCACCTCCGGAATCGCTGCACTTACCTCTAGTCCTGGGAAACTGCTATAGTACACAAGCTTCATTTCTTGTGCTAAGATTACCAACTGGGAGAAGCGGCCTGTGGGGGGCAAGATAGCATGAAACACAATCCCCTTAAAATATTCACATCATTACTGTTGCCAATCGTGATGCTATTGACGATAGCAATAGTATTTCCGATTGCTATCTCTGATTCTGCTGCTGGAGTGCTTGAATCCAAGCCCTACCCCTCTTTGAGTGGCGAGGTTCTTGATCCACTTGCCGATGTAGAGGCAGTGATTTTGAGGGAGGCAAATGATGGAGATTATTGGACAGGAGAGGTTGGGAACCAGTGCGCTTGCGGAAACGGTTGTGGGACTGGAGAGGATCAAAGTATAGGCCTGGGAAACCCGGCGGCAATCTATTGTGAGCGCATGGGCTATGAATACAAGACGGTGGAAACCGGGAACGGGGAGACAGGAATTTGCGTAATGCCAAGTGGCGAAGAACACGATGCCTGGGCTTTTTACAGAGGTGAATGCGGTACAGAGTTCTCCTATTGTGCCCAGAAGGGTTGGCCTGTAGCAGAAGAAGAGGAGAACGATTCTTTTACTACGAAATGTACTACGTGTGTACTACCAGTCGCGGATGTGCCGCACAAAACAGTCTCCGAACTCCTTAATTTGGGCGAGGGGAGTGCAGTAGAGGTCAGTGGGGTCAATTATACTGGCTCCGATGAGGGACGTATCAAGGAAATAAAAGCAGGTCTTCCTGATCATTTTGACTGGAGAGACAAAGACGGAGAGAACTGGATGACTCCAGTCAAGAATCAAGGCGGTTGTGGTAGCTGCTGGGCATTTTCAGCCGTGGGCATTGTGGAGCCGCAGTATAACATCATCTACGGAGACCCAGACCTGGATTTAGACCTCTCCGAACAATACATGGTATCGGACTGTTGCACATCTTGTGGAAGCTGTGGGGGTGGATGGCATGCAACTGCACTTCGATTTACAAGGGACTATGGAATCACCAATGAGGCTTGCTTCCCCTATACCGCAAGCAATTGTCCTTGCTCTAATAGGTGCTCTGATTGGAGCGATAGACTGAAGACGATAGATGAGACGGAACGGGTTTCGAGCGATATAGAAACAATAAAGCAGTATCTGATTGAAAAGGGTCCTCTGTCGGTTGCTATGGGCATAGGAAGAGGCTATGGAGGGCATTTTGACAACGGGATTTATAGATGTACCAATGATTCTGGTAGAAACCACGCCGTTGTAATAGTTGGCTACGACGAAACGGAGGGCTACTGGATTGTCAGGAACAGTTGGGGTTCTAGCTGGAACGGTGATGGGTATTTCAAGGTGGGTTGTGGAGAATGTGCCATAGAGAGCTATGTATACTATGCATATCTTGCCGCAGCCCCACCCACTCCTACGCCTACCCCCACGCCTACGCCCACACCTACGCCTACTCCCACACCCACACCTACACCTACACCTACGCCTATGCCTACACCTACACCTACGCCTATGCCTAGCCCTACACCTAGCCCGACACCGACACCTACGCCCACGCCTACGCCAGACGAGGTTTTCTTCGACAGCTTTGAGGACGGCTCCCTTACCAACTGGGTGCAGGACGCCCAAAACGACTGGTTCTGCTCAACCCAGCGGGCAGTAGAGG
>CAYUCL010000017.1:0-39077 GCA_964443325.1 uncultured Dehalococcoidales bacterium | reverse complement strand
CTCCCACACCCACGCCTACGCCTGAACCTACCCCTACGCCCACGCCCACGCCTACACCTGCGCCTTCACCCACACCCACGCCTACGCCCACACCTTCGCCCACACCTACGCCCACGCCCACGCCATCGCCCACACCCACGCCTACGCCGGACGAAGTCTTCTTCGACAACTTTGATAGCGGCTCGTTGGCCAATTGGGTGCAGGACGCCCAAAACGACTGGTTCTGCTCCACCCAGCGGGCAGTGGAAGGCTCCCACTCCGCCGAGGTTGACGGTTGGGCACAGGATGCCACCCTGACGCTGAAGGATGCTATCGATCTCAGTGGAACGTCACAGGCTACCCTTACATTCTCCTGGTTAATCGAGAGCGGGCTTGACACCGGGGAGTACCTGGCGCTCGACCTGTGGAATGGCACAGCATGGCATGAGGTCGCCCGCCTCAGGGGAAATGTTGACCTGGAGAATGTATGGCACAATGAGGTCATCGACCTCAGTGATTACCTGATAGGGGACTTCAAGCTTCGCTTCCGGGGTAAGATGTCTCTTTCGAGTGAGGACGCCAACGTAGATGTGGTGAGAATAATGTTGCCCTCAACCCCTTAACTACCATAACAGGTCTTGGCAACTGTCGTTGGTGTCTCATCCTGATGCAGCTTTGGTTGATAATGCAACCCGGTTAAGCTGTCTTCAATATGACTCCAACAGGGCAATGATCGGAGCCCATAACCTCAGGCATTATAAATGCGTTTGAAACTGATTCTAATAGACTGTCAGTTACGAAAAAGTAGTCAAGTCTCCAGCCCACATTCCTTTCCCTTGCTCTGGACTTCAGATCCCACCACGTATACTGATCTGGTTCCTTGGTAAAGTGGCGGAACGTATCAACGTAACCGTGAGCAACAAGCTTATCCATCCACGCTCTCTCTATAGGTAAAAATCCCGAGACTCTTTCATTCTCTTTTGGCCTGGCCAGGTCTATCTCTTTGTGGGCCGTATTGAAATCGCCACAGATGATTAGTTTCTCCCCTATTGCTTTAAGACCTTCCGCACATTGGAGAAAAGCATCATAAAAATCCATCTTGTATTTCAATCGGATCTCATTTTTCTTTCCGTTTGGGTAATAAACGTTCAGCAAAGTGAATTCAGGGTATTTTGCGATTATGACTCTGCCCTCTAGGTCGAACTCTGGAACACCAAAACCATTCCGAACGCTTATTGGCTTATCCCTAGTGAAAGTGGCAACCCCGCTGTAGCCTGTTATTTCTGGGTAGTTCCAATATGCATAATAGCCATGCGGTTCGACCAGGTCTGAATCTAGTTGTTCAGGGTGCGCTTTTGTTTCCTGAACACAAAGAATGTCTGGAGATTCTCTGTCTAGCCATTCTAGCAGGCCTTTTTTTCTTGCTGCTCTGATTCCATTAACATTCCAAGACAGTATCTTGAGTCCTTTCATGCTTATCGCCTCCTCAAACTACTCCGCTTCGAATCTTTGCCTTTGAAACGTGCTCAGCTTGCTGGTATTATAGCATAGTGAGGTTCCTATGAAGTCAGCTGTCCCGGCTAATAATTCTTGTTGTCTCGTATCTAGTGACCTTCGGTATGGTGTATCCACCATCATGGGAGGTGTGCAATGAGGGTATTGTCAATAATGGGAAGTCCGAGGATAGGAGGCAATACCGATTTATTGCTAGACGAGGCTTTGAGAGGAGCGCAAAGTGAGGGAGCGGAGGTTGAGAAGATAATCGTCGACAAGCTCAAAATATCCCCCTGTAAAGAGTATAATGCCTGCCTCAGAGATGGCAACTGCGTCATAAGAGATGACATGGATGACATTTACCCCAAACTTCTCGATGCTGATGTTGTAATAGTTGCTTCGCCCATGTTTTTCTATGGGCTCACCAGTCAGGTCAAGGCACTCATAGACCGTTGTCAGGCGCTGTGGGCACGAAGATACGTCCTTAAGCAAGGCCCGCCGGATTCCGGGCGCAAAGGAGCATTTATCGCTGTGGGTGCCACCAGAGGAAAGCAGTTGTTTGACGGGTCAATATTGACAGTGAAATACTTTTTCCAGGCCATTGGCGTAGAGTATGTCGATGAGCTTCTCGTTTGGGGGGTGGACAGGAAGGGAGATATTAAGAAACACTCCACCACACTGGTGGACGCCTTTGAAATGGGCAGGAGACTAGCCCATAGGTAGTGTGGGCTAAGCGTGGCCTTACCACTATCCTCTCTTTACCGGTCTCTGTACGGCTACACCGCCTGCTCTTCTGACTGTCACTCAAGCTGCCAGAGAGTCTTCGTTGGGAATCACGCAATCAATGCTCCCTATCCTCCCCATTCGCACCGACGGAGTCACTTCCCCGGTCAGCGGTGCCGGGGTTGTCAGACGCCAGCGCACCTAAAACTGCCCTGCTCTCCAGAGCCGCCCTCCTGAACCGTCGCACCTGCGGGAGTACGAGTAGAACGGTGAGTACAAACGAGAGGGAATCGGCAACAGGAAATGAGGCCCAGACACCGTTAAGGCCAAGGAACCGCGGTAATATGAGGACCGCTGGAAGGAAGAATAGCACATTCCGAGAAATCGCAATGATGAAGGCTGGTACGGCTTTGCCGATTGCCTGAAACACCACCGACCCCACCATTTGGAACCCCAGCAGATACATGACGAAGAACACAAGCTTGGCACCATGAGAACCCGTGGACACCAGAGCGCTGTCGGTGGTGAAGATGCGGATAATCGGCGCCGGGAAGAAGAAAACGATGATGAATGAGAGGGCCGCTAGTATGGTCGCTGCGATGGCGGAGATCTCTATGGCCCTGAATGCTCTGTCGTATCGTTCTGCCCCGTAGTTGAATCCGAGCACTGGCTGAAGTCCCTGAGCAATGCTGACGAGCGGCATGAAGAAAAACATGATGATGCGGTGCAGCACACCGAATGCTGCAACAGCGATATCACCACCGTAGGCAACCAGGCTTCTATTCACGAAGACGATGACCAGACTCCCTGCGGTGGTCCTCACGAATGACGATACCCCAATCGCCAGAATCTCTCGCAGCACCGAACGCTCAGGGGCGAGATTGCGAAAAGCGATCCGCACTGAACTCCGATGGCGAAGGTAGTAACTCATCAGATACGCCGCGCTGACCACCTGTGCCAGAACGGTTGCAATGGCGGCACCAGAAACACCCATCCGCAAACCTACGATGAAGACCGCATCAAGGGCGATGTTGAGAACAGCTCCTGCCACCATGGCAATCATAGGGATACGAGCGTTCCCCTCAGCCCGGACAAGGCCGTTTGCCGACATGGCGAAGACCCGGAAAACCGTGCCGAGCAGGATGATGTTGAAGTAGTCCCTGGCAAAGGGGAGAACAGTCTCCGATGCACCGAAGAGCCTGAGCCAGAAGCTACTACCAGACAGGCCAATCACTGTGATCGCGATGCCCAGCACACACACGCAGAGTATAGCATTGCCCAGCGTCCGCTCTGCCCTATTGACGTTTTGAGCCCCGAGTGACCTCGAAATCAGCGAGGCCCCCCCTATGCCTATCATCTGGCCTACACCCATGACCAGCATCTGAACCGGGAAGACGATGGAGAGTCCCGCTATCCCCAAGGAACCGACGGTGCGGCCAATGAAGATGGTATCCACAACGTTGTACAGGGCCATGACGAACATGCCTACACCTGCGGGCAAGGAAAGGCTCCATAGCAGTCTGCCTATTCCCTTGGTGGCGAGCGCTTTCACTCTTTCGTTCTGCATCTGACTACTTCACTCAAGCTTCGAAAATATGTCCCTCAGAGTCCTGAGGGAGGCTGAAAACTCCCGCAACTCCTCGTCTGTGAGACAGGACAGCGCCTCTTTAATGCTGTCTCTTATCGCCACGCTGCGTTGTTCTATCATCGTTGTACCTTTTTCGGTGAGCGCGAGATTGATGCTCCGCCTGTCCGTCGCATCAGGTCGCCTTTCCACCAGCCCCAGTGCCACCATTCTGTCCACCAGTCGCGTCATCTGGGGCGCTGGTACCTCCAATCTGTCGCCAATTGCGGTGACATGCAGCGTTCCGGCTTCATTCAGCGCCTTCATTATGCCGAAATGGAGTGGAGTAATGGACTCGTCGATGCAAGCGAGCGCCGTCTTCAGTAACTTCCTCCGGCTGGCCCTCACCACAAGGGCGGGTACGCTGAACAGGTCATCCGCGAGGGCATCGAGCATTTGGTCCCTCACTGTCAACCTCCTCCAATAGTAGATATTTAATAAGGGCAATAGTTGTATTTGTGAACTATTCTATCGGCGCCTGAAGGTATTGTCAACATATAATCAGTATGGTTTGCGCTATCGATATGTCAGGCAGGTAGAGTGTCCTCGCTCCTTCCTCGATCTAATGCCCTTTGGATGTTCACGCAACGATCGTTCAACAAATCGCTGGTCATTGAGCTTCGCATGGATTGAGGATATACTATGAACTGGAGTAGAAGGAGGTGGCACATGCTGGAAGTGTTTCTGACTGAAGAGCAGAAGAAGCTGAGGGAGGAGGTGCGGGACTTTGTTAAGAGCATCCCGCGGCAGCTACTCCTCGATATGGACGCCGACAAGGTCAGATTCCCCAAGGAGTTCCTGATCGAGGCGGGAAAGAGAAATCTACTCGGGTTGCGGTTCCCACCCCAATACGGTGGCAGGGGGCTGAAGTGGGTGGACGAGATGATCGCCCTTGACGAGGTAAGCAAGCTGGGGATGTCGCTGTCGTGCCTGTACAGCCTGGTCACTATTTGCGGTGAGGCTTTGAACGCCTTTGGAACTGATGCGCAGAAGGAGAAATATCTCAAGCCAACCCTAGAAGGCAGGATGTACTGCGCCGAGGCGCTCACCGAGCCGCGGGGAGGGAGCGATTTCTTCGGCGCCACCACTGTCGCCCGTAAGGAGGGCAGCCACTACGTCCTCAACGGACAGAAGCGATTCATCGTGGGCGCTGAGGGCGCCGACTATTTCGTGTTGTATGCCAACACCAATCCCGGGGCTCCAACACGCGATTCGCTCAGCCTGTTCATCGTGGAGAGGGACATGGGGGTGGATGTAAAGTACGTCTACGGCCTGATGGGTACGCGCGGTGGCGGCGCAGGCCGAATAGTGCTGCGCGATGTGCGGGTGCCAGCGGAGAACCTGGTAGGCGAAGAGAACGCCGGGGGCATGATCTTCTATCAGATGATGATACCGGAGAGGATTGTCAGCGGCACCACCGGCGGCTCCAGAGCGACACTGGAGATTGCGGCGCGCTATGCCGACAAGAGGAAAGCCTTCGGCCAGACGATACGGAGCTTCGAGGCGGTCAGCTTCAAGATAGCCGAGTGCATCACCAAGCTCGACGCCATCAGTGCGTTTACCTACGCGGTGGCCAAGACCCTGGACGAAGGAGTGGGCACCAGAGGCTATCAGAGGCGGCTGGTATCTGAGTTGAAGAAGATGTCCACCGATGTGCAGTGGGAGGTAGTTAACGAAGCCATGCAGATAATGGGCGGCATCGGCTACACCAGCGTCTTTCCGATAGAGCGGGCGATGCGGGATGCCAGGTTGGGCATGATCTGGACCGGGACCGCGGAGGTCATGAACCTTATCATCCAGCACGAGTACTATAAGGAACTACTGGCGAAGGGCGTCGAGGGCCGTGACACAGAGGCCGACGTTGACCTGACCGACGAGGAGATTGCTGAGGAGAAGGTCTACGAGTGAACCGGCGAAGCCCGTAGGGACATTTCCCCGTATATGCTACAGCTTGAGTTCATTCAGGCCGGTGTAGCTGTCGGCATACCGCATCAGTTGCTGCTCGAGCTCGGCTATGACCACCTCTGCCGTGGAGAACACCATCGCCTCCACCAGATGTCCGCCATGGCAACCATCGCGACCGCCAAGCTGAATGTGGATATGCACGATTGTATCTGAATCCTTCAGGGCAACGGAGCCCTGGGCGCAGACGATCTCCAGTGGACCCGCATATTCCACGGTTTCATACATGCCAGGGAGTTGCCTGAGAAAGTTCAGTTTGGCGCTCTCCACAGACCCGATTATTCCCACGACCACTGCCGATGTGATTCCATATTGCATGCAGTAGTTTTTTATCTCTGCGGCGAGTTCTTGCTTAGGCTTGACTCTGAAAACGTGTACTCTTTTAAACAACTTGGTGCCTCCTCTATCGATCGGTATTGGACTTCGCAGCATACTACCGCTGTGTGACGTCTCCTCACTTGGGGAGCAGAGACTATTATAAGGCGCATGGAGGGCTGAGTCGAGGGTCAGGCGGAAGCATTAGGCCCACTTTACACCTGAGGCATCGTATGGTAGCGTTTGCGTCACGACTCTGGCGGTAGCAAAAATGGGCGACACTTAGCAGGCATCGCAACGGCTAAGGGAAGTCCTCACATCGCAATTATTCTGCGTTCTCGCCACGCAGGGCAACGGCCATCCGTTCAGCAACATCGCGTTTGACCCCAGGGTAGCGATGTTGGTGGACAGTCGGTCCAAATCTTCACCATCTATGCCACCGTGCTCTTCTTCGTTCTGATGATGGAGGTCCACAATCAGACGACGAAAAAGACAAACTGGACGGCCTACATCTTCGGTTGCATCGCTGGCATAGTGCCATGGATTGTCATCGCCATCTACTTCAGCAATACAAGAAGATCGGGCCGTGGCGGAACTACCTGCTCGGGGAGAGGATGTACATCATCCCCAAACTGATAGGCAGGTCGGCACTGGCGTGTCATGTTTTCTGTAGCATGCTGCGCACGGTATGACTCGTGCCCGCATGCACGGTTGCGTTCGTTTAGAATCCGACTAGCTTTCCGCTGACAGGTAGTCCCAGAGTTTCATGATGTGGGGTGGGTGCTGCGGTTGAAAGCGGAGGTAGTTGGGCGTGGGATAGCGCAGTATGCCAGAGCGGTGGCCTGCCTCCAGGCCGCTGACCACCTGGTCGACTTTGCTCATAGGGATGGCGACGGCCATTTCGCTATCCTGAGCTGAGCAGTTGATCCGCTCTCCTGGCCCTAGCATTACGAGCTGGCACTCATCCGCGACAATGGGGAGAGCGATGCAGTTGGCACAGCTTGCCCCAGAACTCACGTCGAAGGAGAGCGGTCTTCCCTCTGCGTTTAGTCTACCCTGTATCAGTCTCATCATCTGGGCCGGGCTGCCGTAAACCACGATGACCTGAGGCTCAAAGACGGTTCGCTCCAGAGGGGCTATCAGAACGTGGGTGTAGCGCCCATATTCCAACCGGGGAAGGTTCTGGGCGCTCGCCGCGGCAGTCTCCCTGTCCTGCCCTAATGTCTCGCCGAAGCTGCCGTCAAGCCAGCCTTTCTTGGGGAAGAGGAAGCCGAGGCTCAGGGCTCCCAACGAACAGGTCGAATCTTCCAGAGCCTGGGCTACCACCCAGCCGTAGCGGCGAGCCATGGTGATCGCCTGGCACAGAGCGACCTTGAAGCCGAGGTCACGCATTGGGAGCCTCACTCGCTCCGGAAGCTCGTCCGCTTGGCACATTCGAACGGCTAGGGGAAAGGTCTGAGGCCACAGATAGGTGGTCACCGCTTCATTGATCTCTTTAGGGTTCAATTGTCTTCTCCTTTCACATGGTATTGGGCATGCACAAGCAATTGCATGGTGCCGACTGTCTGTCAGCCGAAGAGTCCTTTCAGTTTCATTTGACAAGACGGTCGAGTAGGTCTAGCAGATCAAGTTCAACCTCGCGCGTCTGGCCTCCCAGCTCGAGGAACCTCCTCATTCGCCTTTGCGCCTCTGCCGTTGCCACGGACTGGTTGAAATAGTGGGCCTCCTTAAGCAAGCCCTGCATCGTGGGCAGTTCGGCGCTGTCAACCGAAGCCTTGGCCAGGGCTATGGCCTCGGCGGGAAAGCTGGCAATGCGATAGGCGAGGCGCTCAATAAAGGGCCCGATTTCATCCAGTGGTAAGGCGCGGTTTATATACCCATAGCGTTCCGCCAGGTCAGCCGGGTAATCATCACAGCCGAGAACAACTTCAAGCGCTCTGGCTCTTCCCATGACTCGGGGCAAGCGCTGCGTCCCGCCTCCGCCGGGGATTATGCCGATCGCGACTTCTGGTTGGCTGAGGACGGCTCGGCCGAGCGCGGCAAACCTCATGTCCAGCGACAGAACGAACTCGCTGCCGCCACCACGGGCACGCCCTTCGATCCTGGCGATGGTAACCTTGGGCATCGTCCTGAATCGATCCACCATGGCATGGAAGAACCCCAGCGTCTCTTCTTTCGGCGGCACTTCAGTGGGGAGCTGCAAGATCACGCCAACGTCGACGTGGGCGATGAAGAAGTCGGGGTTGGCGCTGTCGAACACCACCACCTTGACGCCATCGTCAGTCTCTATCTCCCTGCCGAGCCGGTCTAGCTCCAGCATTAGAGGCAGGTCAAGGAGATTAATAGGTGGGTAGTCGATGGTTACGAACAGCACCCCGCGGTCAAACCGCACCTTCAGGCAACTGTAGCCGTCATAGGCCATAGCATCCTCCTCTCGCTCGCAAGGTAAAAGCAACTAGAGTCTGTCCCTCTCCATCTGTCGAGGGCCTCTGCAGGCATTAACTTGCCAGCCACATGTCAGTTTCCTATGCGTCGCGTGGCTGAGAACCGGCGGCATGTAGATTATTATGCCACATATGCACCTCGGTATTCCAAGTATTTACGCAATGGCCTGGCCACTTTTGTCTGCCGTCACATCAATGACGTTGAAGAACGATCCTCAGATGGTCTTCGTTGCCGTGACCTGCGTCGTGGCGCATCGAAGCGTCTGATTTAAGCGTCTTACCTGCAAGGCGCCGCCGCTTCACCTGTGCGCCGGCGATTGCCATCAATAGCCTCAGCTTCCTGCACGTAGCCAGAGAAAAATGGCCCATACGACAACCTGTGCTCCGCCGGATTCACGGCATGCCATGCTGCGGTATCCCACCTACTGGCCGCTGGGTGGACATCATCTAATCATGTCCCGACAGATCCCGAGTGAAGGTCCGACGCTCCAGTCACCAAGGCTTGGGTGTAGGGATGGGTAGGAGCGGTTATGATCTCGCTCGAGCGCCCTTCCTCGACGATTCTACCATCATGCATGACAGCCATCCTATCGCTGACCTTCCTCGCCACAGCTATATCGTGGGTTATAAATAACATGCTCAGCCCTCGCTGCTCCTGAAGGTTCAGCATCAGTTTCATAATCTTGGCCTGCAGGCTGGGATCGAGGAAGGAAGTGGGCTCATCTGCTATGAGCAGTTTGGGGTCAAGAACGAGGGCGCGGGCTATCGCCACGCGCTGCATCTCACCGCCGCTCAAGTGGTGCGGGTACATGTGCAGGAAATCCTCATTGGTTGGCAACTCTACCTCTCCCATAACTCGAATAGCCTTGCGCTCTCGTTCCTCCTTCGTACCAACCCCTTGAACGTCAAGTGGCTCCCTCACCAGTTCCAGCACGGACAATCGGTGGCTCAGCGATTCGCCGGGGTTTTGGAAGACCATCTGGACCTGCCTAAAGAAGTCCTTGCCCCTGACCGGCACTCCTCTCCCTTCAAGGTACACCTCGCCCTCGTCGACGGGAAGAAGGCCCATGATTGTCTTAGCAAGGGTAGTCTTGCCAGAGCCACTCTCGCCCACCAGAGCCAGGGTCTCACCGCTCTCGATTGTGAGGCTGACCCCGTCTACCGCCCTTCTCGATCCAAAGGACTTGCGCAGCCCCGTAGCGGCAAGCAGGGTTATGATGCCGCCCCGGTGGCATGCCAAGTATCTCCCGTGGGCGAGCGCCAGCAGCGGCTGTTCCGTGCTGCAGACATCTATCGCCTGGGTGCACCGCAGGTGGAATGGGCAACCAGCGGTTTCACGGCTCATCCTCCCCTTTATTCCCTGGAGGTCTTTGACTGTGGTCATATTGGGATATGACCTGAGCAGTGCTCGGGTGTACGGGTGTCTCGGGCGAGACAGCACGTCTGATGCTGGGCCCATCTCCAGGATTATACCAGCGTAGAGCGTGGCCACGCTGTCCGCCAGCTTGGCGGCTGTGGCAATGTCGTGGGTTACCAAGATCAGGGTATGGTCTTTGGCCATGCTCCTCAGCAGTTCGATAATCTCAATTCTGGACGTGGCGTCCAGTGAGGACACTGGCTCATCAAGGATTATGATCTCAGGGTCGTTGGCCAGAGCCATGGCTATCAGCACTCTCTGCTGCTCGCCACCGCTAAGCTGGTGTGGATATGAATCGAACTTGTCTTTGGAGAGGCCGGTTCGTGTCAGCAAACTGCCGGCCCACTCTCGTGCGTCCGACTTGTTCTTCACGCTGTGCTCCACCATTGGTTCCATGACCTGGGCGAGCACCGTATAGACCGGGTTTAGAGTGCTGTTGGCATTTTGGAACACCATGGAGACCCTGTTCCACCTGATTTCTTGCATCGATTCCTCGGACAGCGCGAGTATGTTCTCACCGTCAAGCATAATCTCGCCTCTGATCGTGCCTTCCACCAGTCTCATAATACTTAAGCCCAGGGTGGTCTTCCCAGCACCGGACTCGCCGATTATAGCCAGACATTCGCCAGCGTGCACGTCGAGGTCTATCCCGCTGAGAACGCGGTTGCTCCCATAGCTTACCTGGAGTTCCCTGATGTTAAGCACTAGCTTCACCTCTGAGGCGCGGATCCATCACTGGCTCCATGGAGTGTCCAATGAATGTTACGGATATGATGAGCAGGGAGAGGGCGATGCCCGCCGGAAGGAGCCACCAGACCCACACGTTGAGATAGCTATATTCCAGGGCTTCCCGCATCATAACGCCCCAGCTCACGACGTTGGGGTCGGAGATGCCAATGAAGGCTAGCCCAGCCTCCATGAACACCGCCCTTCTCATGGCGTAGATGAACTCCACCAGCAGGATGGGGCTGAGATCTGGCACTATGTGGCGGTACATCAAATACAACGTGCCTGCGCCGAACGACCGCGCGGCGGCCACATGCATTTTCTCCTTCAGTGAAAGAGCCTGTGCTCTTACTATGCGGGCGCCACCCTGCCAGCCCAACAGCGATAGCAGAACGATTATGGTCCACACGCTGGGCCGCAGGTAGGCAGCCACCAGAATCAAGACGATTATGATGGGGATGACGATGAGAGCGTCCACTATTCTCATCATGATTCTGTCATACATACCACCTATGAGCGCTGCTGATGCCCCTACCGTAGCCCCCAACAGCGTGGAAAGGAGAGCAACAAGGACTCCGATCATCAGCGACGTTCTTGCCCCGTACACCAACTGGCTCCATATGTCTTGCCCCACATGGTTGGTGCCTAGGGGGTGGCTCCAGGATGGGGCTAGAAAGGAATGGACGCTCTGGGCTATGGGATCATAGCCCGCCAGCAACGGGGCGAAAAGAGCCAGCAGCACTATTAGGGCTAGCGCGGTGATTCCGAATATCCCCGCGCTGCTGTGAGTGACTTCCCTCTTGAGGTCAACGTGCATAGCTCACCCTCGGGTCCAGTCTCGAATAGGAAAGGTCCACCATGAAGTTGGCCGCCAGTACAAGCGTGGCCACGAGCAGAAGAACTCCCTGGATGATGGCATAGTCACGGAAAAGCAGGGCCTCATAGGTGAGGTATCCCAGGCCGGGATACGAGAAGACTATCTCAACGAAGAGGGTCCCCGTTACCACTTTGCCAAGCCATATGCCAGTCATCGTTATCACTGGCAGCATGGAGTTGCGCCCTGCATGCCGGTACTTGAGGAGCCGCTGAGAAAGGCCTTTGGCCTTGGCGGTGAGCATGTAAGGCTCCTTGAGTACGGTAATCATTGTGTTCCGGGTGAGCAGATAGCCGCTGGCCAGATGGGCTAGCGTCAGCGAGGCCAGAGGCAGCGCCAGGTGTTTCAGAACATCCAGCACGAGGGCACCTCCCGAAAGGCCGGAGTATGGGCTTATGGCGCCTGCGAGAGGAAGTATGCCCAGAAGCACGCCGAACATCAGAAGCAAGACCATTCCTATGAAGAAATCAGGGAAACCATTGAGAGCCATGAGGCCGGTGAGCATGGTCCGGTCGGTCCTGGTGCCACGGCGCCAGCCTGATTCGATCCCCAGCACCACGCCCAGCACCGTAGAGATGAGCAAAGACAGGCCGACAAGCAATAGAGTCCATGGGAGCCGGCCCAGAATTACATTAACGACTGGAGCATTGTAGTAGTAGGAATAGCCAAGGTCACCGTGGAAGAGGGCTGCGAAGTAGGCACCCAATTGCTGCCACAACGCCTGGTCAAGTGAGAAGCGGTGCACCAGTTCCGCCTGCAGTTGTGGTGACATCTGCACCAGTGCTTCTTTGCCGTAGATAGCCATGAGCGGGTCGCCTGGCATCAGGCGGGGCAGAATGAAATTTAGCGACAGGATGAACAGGAGCGCTATGGCGTACGTGAGCGCATTCCGTTTGCTCAGAATACGCATCTCACTCTCCGCCTTCGAATCGCTCCGTATCATGGGCCGGGCCTGAGCTTGGCGATTTCTCGTCGAGTTCACGCCCTATCCGTATTACCCAATCAGGCATCCTTACGTTGTGTGCACGGTAGTAGTACGGAATGTAGGGCTTTATGTCTATCAAGGGGCTGCCATCAACGGCCTCAAGTCCATCCACTACCAGCACATTGCCTCTGTGCTCGATGAGCTGAACCGCAGTCGCGGAAATGGGGTTGGGTCTAGCCGGGCTGCAGGTGGCGAAGACGCCCGTGAGAGGGAACTCCTTTCTCCCCATTGGATGGACCCTTGTTATCGATCGCGCCTCGTCTGTGACCATGTGGGCCCAGTAAAGCACCATAAGATGCGAGAAACCATCGATGCCATCGAGAATGCCCGTCAGGTCCTCGTCTATCACAAGCTCAACTATGGTACTGCGTTCCTTATGGGCCTTCTTAACCCCAGTCTTCATATTCAGGTCACCCCGCTGTGGAACCAGACTCGGCCGCTTCAACACACTCCTGACAACACCGACACGCCTGAGTCGCATATCAGATGCGTTGCTGGTTCTACCAGATTCACTTGCCCGTTCCATCGTGCCTCCGTACTAGTGGCCCTCATATGACAGAAAGGCCATTTTGTTCAAGGGTAGGGGTATGCCCGACGCGATGCCGCCCTCGGTGTAGAAGAGCTCCACGCTGCCGTCATGGGCCCAGTACCAGTCGGGGTAGTACAGAGTTATCGCCGGAAGCTCTTCAGCATAGATTGCCTGAATCTGCTGCACCGTCTCCAACCTCTGTTCGGAGTCCATCTGGTGAAGCTGGCCTTCCAGAAGCTGGTTCAGCGTCTCGTTGCCGGTGAAGCGAGCGCTGTTGAATCCCTTCCCTGTGATCACCTTGGGCAGTATCGACGGCTCGTAGAGACCGCCATGCCCATAGATCGCCAGGTCGAAGTCCCACGCTTCGACCCTGGCATCGAGCGTCGAGCCTTCTAGCATGACAAGGTCTACTTTCAGGCCAAGGTCTTCTAGCTCCCGTTGAACGAACTGGCCGACCTCCTTGAACCCATACCCGGCTTGGGTGAGCAGTTCCACCTCGACCGACTTGCCATCCTTGGTAAGAGAGCCGTTATCCAGTTCATATCCCAGCGTGGCAAGCAGTTGGTGTGCTATCGTCAGGTCGTACTCGTACATCTCGATATCTGGGTTGTACCACGGGCTGTCGGGCGGGAGCATGCCCGGACTTCCCGGCACGGCATGGCCACGCTGGGTGATTTCCACCAGTTCCTCCCGGTCGATTGCATAGGCGAGAGCCTGCCGAAACTCCCTTGACGAGAATGGTTCCTTGGTGTGGTTAATGATCAGCTTGGCATTCCACGCGTACGGTGAGCACAGGATGGTGAAACCATCAGCCTGCAACTCGTCAACCATCTCAGGTGGGATAGCGGCTGCGTTTGCGCTTCCCTGTCGCAATGCCGTGGGTGCCATCTCTTCGCTCACCCTGTCGAATATGATGCGTTCGACCACTTGCTTGCCCTGATAGTAGCCGTCATAGGCTTGGTATAGATATGTTCCGTGCTCCTTGCTGTAGTCGGCCAGCGTGAACGGCCCGGTGCCGATCACCGCTTGCGGCCCGCTGAAAGCGAGAGGGTCATCCACGGACTCCCACACATGCTCTGGGAGTATGGCCATCGTGCCGGCTACGTCGTTCACGAAGGGAGCGAAGGGTTGTTCCAGATAGAGCTTGATTGAATAGTCATCGATGATCTCCACTTCACTCACGCCGGTCGGCCCAATGAGGGTGACGAAGGGCAGTGGATGCGTCTTGACGTATTCAACGGTGAAAGCAACGTCATCCGCGGTAAAATCCTCGCTATCGTGCCACGTGACCCCCTCCCGCAACTGGAAAAGGTATGCGTTATCGGCCTCAATGTACTCCCAGCTTTCGGCAAGCGCTGGGATGAATCCGTTCTCATCTTTCCACACGAGAGAGTCGAATAGAAGGCTCATTCGCACGTATCCCGGACCCCTGGAGTAGTGGCTGTAGGGCGAGGGATAGCCCCAGTCGCCGGTAGGGTCGGTGACGGTGTAGGTAATCTCCGCCGAGGAACCACCATCACAGGCAGAAGATAGCAGCAGGGGTACTACCAACGCCAGCACAAGCACTGAGAACATCAAAATCCGCTTAGTTTTACTCTGAATCATCGGTACCTCCTTCATATGGTTTATGCGTCTACAACGGGCGGCCTCTAGCCAGCGCGTTTCTCTTAAGCCGAGCCCATGTTTTTAATCAAAGACATTCCATTTCCACCAAGCTCATAATATTCCTGCCCCGAGCATGGGATACACACGGACTTGCCGTCCCTTATCCTGGCGCAGGGTTCCATGACCGACTCACCACATAGTGCGCACTTCACGCTGGCAAAGATTCGAGAGTAGGCGGGGACGTCTACAGTTACGGGATTGACATCGAATAGCTCATCATCGGGGATATCCAGCATTCTGAAAGCGGCCTGCCTCCACAGGTCGCCCAGGCTTCTCTGGTCAGCCTTGGTGCCCCCGCGCTCAACCACCACTTTCTGGAATAACTCAGCAGCCTTGGGCTCATGCTTCTGTAGGAAGTGGCTATCGACTTTGACTGATATCCTCAGCGCCTCTCCGTTCCTCCTGGCTAGCGTGAAAGCCGTCTTACCGTAGTCTCTATAGATGAGAGCATTGTTCCCAAAGCTACAGCCAGTAATGAATTGCACGCCGTCGCTGAAGCAATTGTTGGTTTCTATGATAGCGATTACTTCCTCCATGCCGGTGGACTTAATGCCCAGTTCCTTCACAGCTCGAACAGATGCCTTGACTCCGAAAGCCAAAAAGGGGCAGAAATGACCGTGCAATAGCCCGCTCATTGTTAGTAGCCTTTGCAAATCCCCCGCAGCTATGGCCTGTTCGATTTCATGCCTGGGATTGTGTGGCGCTTGATTCTCCATGATCACTTTTCCTCCTCGCTCTTGGGGCAAGCAATGGTTTTACGGCTTACGGGGTTTCCAGCTCGGCGATTTTCGCTAACCTGACCGCAAGCATTCTCTTACCTTGCACTCCCTTTCCCCCAAGGCATAATTACATTCCTAATGCATGAAGCTCAGTGTTAGTCGCACTTGGATGCAGTTGCAACTGATTGCACCAATACCTAAAAAGAGAGAGACCATTATCCGCTGCAGCTCCGGCAGGTCCCGAAGATCGCCATGTGCTCAAATTCCGCATCGAAGCCATACTTCTGTCCGATCTCATCTCGTAGCCGCTCGAAAACTGACTCATCAATATCCTGGACTTTGCCGCATTTTCGGCACACCAAATGGTGGTGGTGCGCCTTCCCGACCGGGTGATAGATGAGGCGCCCGCCGCCTAAGTCCGTCTCTGCCACCAAACCTAGCTCTTTTAAAAGCTCCAAAGTACGATACACAGTAGAGATGTTGATGTGGGGATACTTGGCATGCGCTTTGGTATGGATTTCTTCGGCGCTGATATGATAATCGGCTCCTTCGATAGCTTCCAGCACGATCATGCGCTGCGGCGTGAGACGGTAGCCTCTCTCCCGCAAGATATCGGAAAGGTTTCTCTTAGCCTTCATTTTCACAAACCCTATTTTGCCATATGATGAATGTTATTGCAATAGCTTGCAAAAGCAATTAATATCAACACTTCAATAGAGGCGTTTTCGACGAGATAAGGCTCTTTGATGAATTGGGAGCCAATCAGGGTGCTCCGTAGGGTATACGGTCCTGGTTGAGCTTTGTACAAATATAAGGTCAGTCGGAAAAAGCGCAAGAGCACCTTATAAAGGCCTAAAAATGTTCCATGAGGTGGGGATGGACTACTGGCTGCGCTGCACGCAAACCGCCCTGCAAAGCCCTACAAGTCTGACAAAGGGAATAGGGAAATGGAGGCTGTTTGACCATTTATTTGCCCAATTTATTGGGCTATTTCGCCTGATACTTTAAAACAGATATTAATGCATCTCAGAGCAGGTGGGTGAGTGCCAGAGCAAATCATGGCTCTCCTGGCGGGAGGTCCGATTCATCGTCCGATTTATCGGACTCTCGCAAAGTGGAGGACTACGATCTGTCGGAGCAATTAGATGAGGGAGACGCTCACCCTCATCATTCGAGGTCGACAGGTCGGCCGTCCTACGGCCCAAGCACAAAACAAGCCGGGAACCTCCGATCCAGGC
Source organism: uncultured Dehalococcoidales bacterium (assembly GCA_964443325.1). GTDB lineage: Bacteria > Chloroflexota > Dehalococcoidia > E44-bin15 > E44-bin15 > DAOUVR01. The sequence goes on along the minus strand of CAYUCL010000017.1, from coordinate 22,383 downwards.
GTGGTTGGAGCATCTGCTCCAACCTATCCCCTATTTGAGACATCCTCAGAAGGACTTGACATTTAAGGTACGAAGCAATTATATTCCAACTAGCCTGGAAGGAGGTGACACGAATGGCAGAAGCTTACTGCTTCAAATGTAGAGCGAAAAAGGAGATCAAGAATCCTGAGAGGGTTACTCTAAAGAACGGCAGGCCGGCAATTCGAGGGGTGTGCCCTACCTGCGGGACAAAGGTGTTCCGAATCGGCAAGAGCTAATTGATACAGCCTCTGAGCGATACCAAACTATCACATAGGGTTCAGTTCTACTATGGTAGGGGTAGTTTTTCTAGCAGGGCACAAACGTTGATTGTTAGAGCTTTAACGCTCTCTTCCTCGTTTAGGCCGGCGCCCTGTGCGATCTGGCGGGCTAAGTCGGGGGAGAGCAGGTCCGAGGGGTTATGGGAATCGGAGTTGAGGAGGAGCTTGGCTCCTGTAAGTCTAGCCAATTGAGCGATGTGGCCATTAGTAAGCGAGTGTCCCTTCCTGGCGCTGATTTCAAGGAAAATGCCGTTAGCGGCTGCCATTTCGGCTTCTTCAAGAGTAAGCAGGCCAGGGTGTGATAGAATATCAACATAGGGGCACAGAATTGCTGCAGAATTGGTACCCTTTTCTACGGGCTCGGTAATGGACTCGCCGTGAACAACAACCAGCCATGCCCCAAGTTCTTTGGCACGCTTTGCCGCTTCGCAGATCGCTGGAGGAGGGATGTGGGTAAGCTCTACACCTGGGATGGCGATAATATCCCAGTGCTCCCTGGCCAGAGCACAGTCCTCGGCGACTTCTTTAATTATCCGCTCCAGAGAGCCAACGCCGGCATGGTCGGTAATAGCGATAGCCTTGTAGTTTCTTACCTGCGCTCGCCTTATTAGTTCGATTGGCGATAGAGAGCCATCGCTCAAGGTAGAATGAGTGTGAAAATCATAGACCATAACTCACCTCCCTAATAGAATAGGTTTATTATAGAACAGGAGATAAATTTGGGCAATATAAACGTAGCCATTATTGGTGTGGGAAACTGTGCATCATCACTGGTGCAGGGTGTTCACTACTACAGTGAAGCAGCAGAAAATGCGTTGATCCCCGGTTTGATGCATGTCAACCTGGGCGGGTATCACATTAGAGATATTAAATTCGTTGCTGCATTTGATATCGACCGCAAGAAAGTGGGTAAGGACCTTAGCGAAGCGATATATACCCCACCCAACAATACCTTCAAGTTCTGCCAGGTTCCAGCTACCGGGGTGAAGGTATCCCGAGGCATGACCCATGATGGGCTGGGCAAATACCTGTCCGAGATAATCACCAAAGCCCCGGGCCCTACAGATGACATCGTCAGCATTCTCAAAGAGACCGAGACCGATGTGGTGCTCAACTATCTGCCCGTTGGGAGCGAAGAAGCGACGAAATGGTATATCGAGCAGGTGCTTGCCGCTGGTTGTGGCTTTGTCAACTGCATTCCCGTTTTCACTGCTAGGGAGAAATACTGGCAGACTAGGTTTGCCGAGAAGGGACTGCCAATAATAGGCGATGATATAAAGAGTCAGGTTGGGGCGACCATTGTACATCGTGTGCTCACCAACCTTTTTCGAGAACGTGGTGTCAAACTGGAACGGACCTATCAACTAAATTTCGGCGGCAATACCGACTTCCTCAATATGCTTGAGCGTGAGAGATTAGAATCAAAGAAGATATCAAAAACCAATGCGGTAACCTCGCAACTGGATTACAAAATAGCGCCAGATGACATTCATGTTGGTCCTAGCGACTATGTTCCATGGCTTAGCGACCGAAAATGGTGCTACATCCGCATGGAGGGGCGAACCTTTGGTGATGTCCCTCTCAATATAGAGGTGAAGCTTGAGGTATGGGACAGCCCCAATTCTGCTGGGGTTGTAGTGGATGCCATTAGATGCTGCAAGCTGGCTATGGACCGTGGCATCAGCGGGGCACTTGTTGCGCCGTCAGCCTATTTCATGAAATCTCCTCCTATCCAATATAAGGATGATGAAGCACGCAGGATATTGGAGGAGTTCATTGCCGGAGACGATTGATCAAGGGCGTGGATTGAGAGGAACCGAATATGGCCTGGCAGACGTCCATATTCATAGTAGTGTGGGCGATGGCATGGCAAGCATTTCCGAAATCGTCACCTTTGTGCAGGAGAAGACTAGCCTCGATGTCATTGCCATCACCGACCATGATGAGATTGAGGGCAGTTACCAGGCCAGAGAGCTAGCGGCAAAACGTGGTTATCGCTTCGGAGTCATAGTCGGCACGGAGGTGACCACTCTTCATGGGCATCTTCTCGGCCTTTTTATAGAGAGCCCTATCCCATATCTCCAGCCCCTGGAAAATACTATAGAAGCAATTCATAAACAGGGTGGTCTTTGTATCGTGCCTCATCCCATGAGCTGGCTAACTCGAAGTGTTAGCCAGCAGAGCCTGGAGAGGATCATGGCCAGTGATGACTTAAATATCTACCTTGATGGTGTGGAGACGATTAATGCTACGATTGTGGGCCGCATCTCTAATAAAAAGGCGAGGAAGTTCAATAAAAAGTACGGGCTTGCCGAAACAGGGGGCAGTGATGCCCATTTTCTGAAAGCAGTGGGGGGTGCCATCACTCTGTTTCCCGGCAGAACCGCCGAGGAATTTAAAAGAAGCCTTTTAGAGCGGACGACCCAGGCGCGCAATGGTACTCAGGTGAAGTATAGCGATATCGGATTTCTTCAGATAATAAGGCAGCAACGCAAGAGCAGGGGACTCTCTCTTCATGGCATGCTAAGAAACCTCAGGGAAAACTTCCTATGAAGATTGCCCTTGTTTCCCCATATGATTTCGCCTCCCCTGGTGGAGTGGTCGGTCACATATCCCAGCTTTATGAACAATTCATCAAGATGGGGCATTGCGTCAGGATCATTGCTCCTTGCTCTCGTAGCGAGGCTTTTCTGGAGCACAAGGATCTCATCGCGTTGGGTAAGCCTATCCCCGTGCCCTCCGCTGGCTCTATCGCCAGGGTCACCCTGTCGCCACTCCTGTCCTCATCGGTAAGGGCCATACTTGAAAGGGAAAAATTTGATATCGTCCACCTCCACGAGCCACTGGGCTCTACCCTGCCCTTTCTCACACTGTGCGTATCGAAGTCCATCAATGTGGGCACCTTTCATGCCTGTCACCGTGTGCCAAGAGGATACCAAATCGCTAGGCCATTTGCCATCAGGTGGTTTAAGAGGCTCGATGGCAAAATCGCTGTTTCCAAGCCTGCGATGGAGTTCATAAGCAAACACTTCCCTGGCGAGTATGAGATAATTCCCAATGGCATTGACCTAGAGCACTTCTCCGCTGATGTACCCCCCATCGAGGAATTCTGCGACGGGAAGCTGAATATCTTATTCGTTGGTCGACTGGAGAGACGTAAAGGCCTGAAGTATCTCTTGGGTGCCTATAAGCAAGTAAAGAAAGATCTACCCGATACCCGGCTTATTGTGGTAGGACCCGGGGAGCGGCGAGAATATGAAGGGTTGGTGAAGAAAACGAACCTGGAGGACGTGGTCTTCATCGGCTATGTATCCTATGAAGACCTCCCCAGATATTACAAGACATCTGACGTTTTCTGTGCTCCGGCCACTGGGGAAGAGAGCTTTGGCATCGTTCTTTTGGAGGCTATGGCTGCGTCAAAGCCCATCGTTGCTTCAGCGAACGAAGGCTACGCTAGCGTAATGAGCCACGGGGTCGAGGGGCTACTGGTGCCACCTAAAGATGAGAACGCTATTGCTAGCGCCCTTATTACAGTCCTCGGTGATGAATCCTTGCGCCAGGAGATGGGCGCTAGAGGAAGGCTGAACGCAGAAATATACAGTTGGCAGAACATTGCCCAAAGGGTAATGGACTACTATGGTAGCTTGATCGCTAGGCATAGTGCGCAAGCGATGGAACAGGTCTAATAAACTACGGTATAGAGGAGGCTGACTATTACCTGGAAAGATATTCTTCGACCTTCTGAAATCAGCGATAGAGCGCACCGCCTTGCTGATCCCTTGGGTCGGATATTAGCCAAAACGAGAATTCCTCCTAATGCTGTAACCATATTTGGCTTTTTACTGATCATCTTTGTCGCTTGGATTCTATCTGAAGGGCACTTCTTTATTGGTGGCTTCTTGGTGCTCATTGTCAGTTGCTCCGATTTCATCGATGGGGCGATGGCCAGGGCCATGGGGAGGGCCACGAGATTTGGTGCCCTCTTAGACTCCAGCCTGGATCGTTACTCTGAGGCAGTGCTGCTTTTCGGACTTCTTTGGTTCTATGCCATGGAGCAGGCCAGTACGCAGGTGATCCTCATCTTTGCCACTTTAGTAGGCTCGCTAATTGTGAGCTATGTGAGGGCGAGGGCAGAGGGGTTGGGATTGGATGCCGAGGTGGGGATTATGAGGAGGACTTTGAGGATTATTACCCTGTCACTTGGACTTATACTGAGCCCCATCGAACCTGCCCTCCTCGTGATTCTGTGGATACTGGCGATATCTACCAACCTGACGGCGTTGTATCGCCTGTTTCACGTGTGGCGAGTCAGTATAAAGAAGCCTCCACAGCCCCGAGACAATCTGGAGTGAGGTTCCAGCCCTATAACACGGGGCGCAGATAGCGGCGGAGCATGAGATAGATGATGAGAGCCCCCAGGATTGACACCACAATGATGAGAGCTAGGAAGTATACAGAGATGCCCGAACCCCCATCATCAGGGGTTGGCTGGGGCCCAAGCCCAATGCCTTCACGCCACGCGGTATTGAGACCATCCATGTCAAAGCCGTAAAACTCAATCAGGGCATCGTCGTAAGTGCTCCCATCGTGAAATACATTCAGCAGCTCTAATATCTTATGTCTGCCATAGTTATCGACGAGGAACTGCACTACGCTGTAGCTTTCGGCATAGCAAAGCGCCGCCTCATCTGGGTCGGTGGGAAAGCTGCTGGATATGCTGCGCACTGAGAAAAGCGTGTCATTGGTAACTGCCTTATCAAGCTTTTTTTGGAGGTCTGACCGCAACTTTCCCTCGGCATCCATTGCCAAACCTTCATCCAGCCAGGTAGGGAGTTCACCATAGGGGCCAAAGACGTCCTGATGAACCACAAGGTGTCCCAGCTCGTGGGCAATAGCCCTCTTACCCCATGCCAGGTCACCCGGGGAAATCCCGATAGCTATGATGCCATAATCGAAAAAGGCAACACCTCCAGTCCATTCCTGAGGATATACCAAAGCGCCCTGGAGGTCCGATGAACTAGCATAAATGTAGAGCCTAGCTGGCTGTTCCAGGGAAACCCCGATATCATCGGCGAGCTGCACCAGCGCTCCATTAGCAGCATCCAGGAGTTCTTGAGCAAATGAGAAGTCGCCTTCATACCAGAAGAGGGTGATGTCACCGCTGGTCAAGCTGCTCCAGTCATAACGCAGGTCATTGAATTCGACGCTGGCGGGTGAGGTCTCAGACCGTTGACCATCGGCATCCTCAATCAACCACCAGTACTCTACCTCAGCCCCCGGCGGAAGCCCACCTGTCTCCAGCATGTCCCACGTCCAGGTTGCAGTCACCGTCTGGCCTGGTACAAAATCAACATCAACTCGACAACTAACCGGGACCAAGCTTGACCTGCTCACCCTGTACTGAAGATCGACGTCTTTGATCTCAGTGGCAGCCTCTGCCTCTAGAGTGAAAATAATCGATTGAGGAAATTGAGCCTGAGCATTGCTGGATATAACATTTACCCCGTCCTCGGCTAGGCCCCTAAGGGGAACGATAGCAAGCAGAACGAGGGTTAGAATGAGTAAAAAGCACAGCCTCTTCATCCTGTCTCACCAATGGTAGATTTTAAGTATGCCTTGATGAACTCGTCCAGCTCCCCGTCGAGCACTGAGGTGGGGTCGCTGGTTTCATAGCTTGTGCGATGATCCTTCACCATCTTATACGGGTGCAGGACATAGCTTCTGATCTGGTTGCCCCATCCTGCGGCGACATGCTCTCCCTTGAGCCTGGCCTGCTCCTCTGCCCTCTTGGCAATCTCACGTTCCAAGATGCGAGATTGGAGAACCTTCAGCGCGGTTTCCTTATTCTGGTACTGGGAGCGCTCGTTCTGGCAAGTCGCAACCAGCCCCGTGGGAAGATGGGTTATGCGAACGGCAGTACTGGTCTTCTGCACATTCTGGCCCCCATGGCCGCTAGCCCTGTAGAAATCAATTCTCAGATCATCGGGGTCTATCTTGACATCGATGTCTCGCGTCGCCTCAGGCAAGACCTCTACCAGCGCAAAGGAGGTATGGCGTAGATGGGATGCATCGAATGGTGAGATGCGCACCAAACGGTGCACACCACGCTCCGACTTCAGGTAACCGTATGCATACTGACCAGCGACCTCGATAAGAGCGCTCTTTATTCCCGCTTCCTCTCCGCGGGAGACCTCGATTACCTCAGCACGATATCCACGACGCTCCGCCCACCTGAGATACATTCTGAGAAGCATCTCAGCCCAGTCCTGAGCCTCAACGCCTCCAGCGCCGGCGTGAACAGCGAGGAAGGCGTTCCTGTTCTCGTACTCGCCACGGAGCAGCAGGCTGAACTCCAGTTCCTCAAACTCAGTAGAAACCTTATCAATATCAGAGTCGATTTCCTCTGCCCAGGAGAGTTCCTTCTCCTCAGTAGCTAAATCAACTAGCTCGGCAAGCTCAGCAACCTTTCCCTCCAAGCTGCGCCACCTATCCACCTCCCCCTTTAACTCCGAGAGGTGGCGCATCACCTGCTGCGCCCTCTCTTGATCACCCCAGAAATCGGGCTGTGACGACTCTTTTTCTATTTCAACGATCTCCCTTTCTTTACCGGCGATGTCAAAGACGCACCATTACATTGGAGATGTGCTCGCTGAGGTCTTCCAGCCTCTTCTTTTGTTCTTGCATTTTTACTCCTTAAGTTACATCGGTAGCTTACTTTGCTCTTCTTTTGACGGTGCAGGCAATTTCCCTGCGGCAGCTAAGTGAGCGAGGCGAGTTGGCTCGGGGAGGCGATAGCCGTTGCAACAGGCCATCACCCAGTGGAGCGCTGCCTCAAGGTCAACCTTATGCCCGATGGAAACATAAACTGGCTTTACTCTCCGCTTCGTTCTCAGTGCTGCCCCGAGAACCTCATCGCCATCTAAGAGGAGAGCACGAGCGCCAGGTTCTTCCCCCAAATCGCCATGCCGACCACATAAGATTGACTTGGCACACCCTATAGTGGGTATATCAAGGAAAAGCCCCAGATGAGAGGCTAACCCCAATCTTCTTGGATGAGCGATGCCCTGGGCATCTGCGATGAAAAAGTCGGGGGTCAGGGTAAGCCTTTCACAAGCAGCCAGAACCAGAGGGATCTCTCGAAACGATAAAAAACCAGGCACATACGGGAATTCGACCCTCTTTTCGACCACGCTCCTCTCGACAAGCACAAGCTCAGGAAAACGCAGAACAACCACTGCCGCCTTTGCTATCCCTCTCTCGTCCTCATGAGAGATGTCCGCACCGGCAATGAGATGAGGGGCGTCGATCTCGTCTTTCCGCACCACTTGAGAGGCAAGCGAACGCTGAATCTCCCGAGCATCAGCGGTACTCACATGCCAACTGTGAAGGTTGCGCCATTTCACACTGGTAAATTATATACCCGTGAATATCCCGTGGCAACCTAGACCATTGACACCAGGAGCTTTATCACCCATAATAACAACATCAAACGGCAACATTAAGGGAGTACAGATGGTAAAGATCCGATTAGCTCGTGTTGGAAGGAAGAAGAAGCCTAGCTACCGAGTAGTTGTCGCCGATATTCGAGCTCCACGTGATGGCTCATTTATTGAAATCATCGGACACTACGATCCACTCACTGACCCGCCCACCGTTGTAGTTGACGAAGAGAAGGCGCTGAAATGGCTTCGCCAAGGGGCCCAACCCACAGAACCCGTGGCTCGTTTGCTAGATAAGCTTGGCATCTTGGAAAGGCTCAAAACGGAGTCCGCTGCTTAGCATTCTTCAGAGAAAGGAATCAAAATCTAAACTAGGGGAGAAGAAATGAAAGAGCTTATCGAATACATCGCAAAAGCCATAGTCAACAATCCAGACAAGGTGCTGGTAACCGAGGAGCGAAACGACGAGAGAGTGTTTCTTAAGCTTCAAGTAGATGAGGAAGATATGGGCAGGGTGATCGGCAAGCAAGGACGGGTAGCCCAGTCAATGCGCACTCTGCTCAGGGTGTTAGCAGCGAAGCAAGGCATTCGAGTAGACCTTGACATAGTCTAGCAAGAGCCATGGATTCTGATTCCATTGTGGTTGGTCGGGTGGTTGCCCCTTGGGGGGTAAAGGGAGAGATGAAAGTGGAGGTGATGACCGATTTCCCCGACCGATTCTCTCCTGAAGAAGAGGTTTATATTGCTGGGAGCCCTGTGATAATCGAAATGAGCAGGTGGCATAAGGGGATGGTAATCCTTAAGCTTGCGAAAATCGATAGCATAGAGGCGGTGGAGAAGATTCGCGGACAATTCATGGAGGTGCCGAGAGGGAAAGTTCGCCCCCTGTCAGAGAACGAGTACTATCAGTTTCAATTTATAGGGCTGGAGGTCTGGACCACCGATGGGGAGTTCTTAGGGAGCATCACCAAGATATTACCTACCGGAAGTAATGATGTTTATGTGGTGCGTTCTGGAGATAGGGAGGTACTCATACCCGCAATCGATGACGTGGTGAAATCGGTGGAACTGGAGCAGGGACGCATTGTTATTGAAGTAATCGAGGGTTTGCTTCAAAAATAGGCTTTATTACATTAGCCCTGAGCCCGGGCCGTAGGACTACTCCGAGCGAAGTATCGGAGTCCGTAAGACAGACCGACTGTCGGCCCCGAAGGGTCTGTTCTGTCTAATGGGGTAGGTTGGAGCATCCGCTCCAACCATGCCTAGAGCAACCCGATGAATAAGGGTAGGCTATCCATCATAATCTGATAATAGATTTAGATGATTCATCAATTTTTTGGAATGCCGTTCATGGTTCGACGGGCCTGTCCTGAGCCTGTCGAAGGGCTCACCGCAAACGGATTGTGTAATATTGTATATATCAATTCTTTGAGTATTTCCCCTCTGATCTACTTCCTTCCTTCTATTGCCTCTCAATTCTCGGTGGGCCAGGCCTCTTTTTCCTTCTCTCTGCAATCTTAATGCGAGCCAGAGCGCGGCGCAATGCCGCCTCAGCGGCGGCAAGGTCCATTTCGGGAGGGACTTGTTTGATCTGCTCCTCAGCGCGGCGCTTCGCCTCCTCGGCGCGGGCGATATCAATTTCATCAGCCCGCTCAGCAACATCGGCGAGCAGCGTCACCCGATTTTGCATCACTTCAAGGAAGCCACCGCTAACAAACATCACTGTCTCTTCCCCTTCCTTCCTCACCATCAGCTCACCAGGCTGAAGCATGGTCAGGAGCGAGGCATGATTGGGTAGGATGCCCAGTTGTCCCTTAACACCCGGGGCGACAACTACGTCCACATCGTCCGAGTAGACCATTCGCTCTGCAGTTACAATCTCAAACCTTAGTTTGGGCAACTGTGCCTCCTTCTATCCCTCCAGTTCCTTCACCTTCTCTACCGCCTCATCGATGGTGCCTATCATGTAGAAGGCCTGCTCAGGGATGTCATCATACTTACCTTCAAGGATTTCCTTAAAGCCGCGCACCGTTTCCTTCACCGGGACATACCGCCCTGTCCTTCCGGTGAAGGCTTCAGCAACGAACATGGGCTGAGAGAGGAAGCGCTGGACCTTACGGGCGCGCGCTACAATGAGCTTGTCCTCCTCAGCGAGCTCCTCGATGCCCAGAATGGCAATGATGTCTTGGAGGTCTTTATAGCGCTGGAGCACCCGTTGTATCCCACGCGCCACCTCGTAGTGCTCCTCGCCGACAACGCGGGGGTCGAGGATGCGCGAAGTCGATGCCAGGGGGTCGACAGCAGGATATAGCCCCTGTTCGACGATAGAGCGCTCCAGGGCGATGACGGCGTCCAGGTGACCGAAGACAGTGGTCACACCTGGGTCGGTGTAATCATCAGCAGGAACGTAGATCGCCTGGAAGGAGGTGATGGAGCCCTTCTTGGTAGAGGTGATCCTCTCTTCCAGGTCTCCTATCTCAGTAGCCATGGTTGGTTGATAGCCAACTGCTGAGGGCATACGTCCAAGAAGCGACGAGACTTCCATGCCCGCCATGATGTAACGATAGATATTGTCGATGAAAAGCAGCACATCCTGCCCCTCAACATCACGAAAGTACTCCGCCATGGTGAGTGCGCTGAAGCCAACACGCACGCGCACTCCTGGGGGTTCATTCATCTGCCCAAAAACGAGAACCGTCTTGTCAATAACCCCTGAGGCCTTCATTTCATACCACAGGTCGTTGCCCTCTCGAGAGCGTTCTCCTACTCCTGCGAAGACGGAGAAACCACCGTGCTCGGTGGCAATGTTGCGAATAAGCTCCATAATGATAACTGTCTTTCCAACCCCAGCACCACCGAAAGCGCCTACCTTTCCTCCCTTAGTAAATGGGGTGATGAGGTCGATAACCTTAAGCCCTGTCTCTAACATCTCGGTCGTTGTCTCTTGCTCTTCGAAAGAGGGGGGTAGGCGGTGGATGGGCCAATGCTCCTCGGCCTTTACCTCTCCTAGCTCATCCAGGGGGTCACCCATGACATTAAACAGCCTTCCTAGGGTGGCTCTGCCCACGGGGACGGAAAGCGGCGCTCCCGTGTCAATAGCCTCGGCGCCTCTTCCGAGGCCGTCGGTGGGCGACATTGCTAGACAGCGGACCAAGTTATTTCCTACATGATGTTGTGTCTCAAGTATGATTTTTACCCCATCATGGGTTATCTCTATGGCGTTATTAATGCCTGGAAGCTCATCCGGCGGAAACTCTATATCCACAACTGTTCCAATCACCTGAGCTACTTTTCCTTTTGCCATAAAGACCTCCACAAATGTTCTACTCGTTTAAAACGTTTTATCACTTCGTTTGTTCAAACCGTTGGTGTATTCCTATCAGGTCAACAGCGATTTCCCCTTTATAGACCTCATCTATCAATTCTAAAGCCAAATGCCAGACCTCCAGTTCTTCAAATCCAAACTTCATGTAATTACTACCGGCAGATCACTGCGATTCAACGATTTGAGCGTGTTCATCGTCTATAATACTTAAACCAACGCTGCCGCCCCTCCAGTGATGTCCATCAACTCCTCGGTGATCATCTCCTGTCGCAGCTTGTTACGGGTAAGGGTAAGCTCCTCGATGAGATCATTGGCGTTATCGGTGGCATTTCGCATTGCTACCATCCTAGCTGACTGCTCACTAGCGATAGACTCAAGAAGAGCATGGTAGAGTTGCATCTCAATAAATCGAGGGAGTAACTGAGCCAGAACCTCTTGAGGGGAGGGTTCGTAGATATATTCAGTGTGCCGCCCAGGTTCGGCTGCCCCCTCAATAGGGAGCAACTGCCAGAGCATAGGTTTCTGGGTCACGGTGGTCACGAACTGTGTGTAGCACAGATATACCTGGTCAACAACTGCATTGGTGTAATCATCTATAACAATACGGGCAACAGGGAGGACATCGGCTACCGACGGGCGGTCGCCGATACGAGTGAACTCGGCGCGAACCTGCTGGCCAGAGCGCATCATAAAAACTCTCCCTTTGAGACCTAAAGTAACGGTGGTCACAGGAACGCTCTGCTCCATAATAAAGCTCGCCGCAGTTCGATTGATATTAGCATTGAGCCCGCCACAAAGGCCACGGTCGGAGGTGATATGAATGAGCTCAATCTTCTTCACCGGCCTCTGAACCAACAGAGGTTGGGGTTCCTCGTCTTCCTGGCGCTGGGCAGCGAGATCAGCCAGAACCTCGCGCATCTTCTCAGCGTATGGGCGGGCAGCAATGGTATGCTCTTGGGCCCGCCTCATCCTTGAGGCGGCAACCATTTCCATCGCCTTGGTGATCTTTGCCGTGCTTTGGACGCTCTTGATGCGGCGCCTGATCTCTCTAATTGTTGCCACGCTTACTCCTTAGGCAGAGTCTCCTTGAACTCAACGATTGCCTTCTTTAATGCTTCCTCGGCCTCATCACTTATAGCCTTTTCCTTAGCGATGCGCTGTGTTATATCGGGATAGCTTGTTGCCATAAAGCGGAGGAAGTCATCCTCAAAGGCCCTTACCCGCTCCACGGGGATGTCATCGAGGTAGCCGTTAATCACGGCGTAAAGGATGATCACCTGTTTTCCCAGAGCCATGGGAATGTACTGAGGCTGTTTCAGGACCTCGGTCATACGCTGCCCCCTATTAAGTTGAACTCTAGTTGCCCTATCTAATTCAGCAGCGCCGAACTGGGAAAATGCTGCCAACTCCCGATACTGAGCGAGGTCCAACCTCAATTTCCCCGCCACCTGCTTCATCGCCTGTGTCTGAGCGGCACCACCCACACGGGACACCGACAGCCCCACATTCAACGCCGGCCGAATGCCAGCATTAAAAAGGTCCGTCTCCAGGTAGATTTGTCCATCAGTGATAGAGATAACATTGGTAGGGATATAGGCCGATATATCTGCAGCCTGAGTTTCAATGATTGGCAGAGCGGTCAGTGAGCCGCCGCCATGTTCCGGCGACATCTTTGCGGCGCGCTCCAAAAGACGGCTATGCAGATAGAACACGTCTCCTGGGTAAGCCTCGCGGCCTGGGGGACGGCGCAACAGCAGGGAGAGCTGGCGATAGGCCCAGGCATGTTTGGAGAGATCGTCATAGATGACCAGGGCATCACGCCCCTGCTCCATAACCTCCTCACCAATGGCACAGCCGGCGTAAGGGGCGAGATACTGCAATGCAGCAGAGTCAGAGGCATGGGCCGATACTACGATGGTATGCTCCATAGCTCCGTGGTTCCCTAAGGTAGCCACAGATTGAGCCACCTTGGAGGATTTCTGCCCGATAGCAACATAGATACAGAGAAGGTCGCCCCCCTTCTGGCTGATGATAGTATCGAGGGCAATGGCTGTCTTACCAGTGGAGCGATCGCCGATAATCAGCTCTCGCTGCCCCCGCCCGATGGGGATCATACTGTCGATGGCCTTGATACCGGTGTGAACCGAGGTATCCACTGACTTGCGAGCTACCACATTAGGAGCCACCCGCTCCATAGGGCGGGTCTTCTCATATTTTATAGGCCCTTTGCCATCGAGGGGTTGACCCAGCGGATCGATTACTCGCCCTATTAGTCCATCACCCACCGGCACTTCAGCGATCCTCCCGGTGCATTTAACCTCGTCCCCTTCCCTGATCTTGCTATAGTCACCAAGGATGACCGCACCGACGCTTTCTTCCTCCAGGTTAAGGGCGATGCCAATCACACCTTCTGGAAACTCGAGCAACTCATTATACTTGGCACCAGAAAGCCCATAAATGCGAGCAATGCTGTCTCCTACCTCAACCACGGTACCTACATCCACCATGGTCAATGTAGTTCCAAACTGCTCGATTTGCTGCCTGATGATAGACGCAATATCTTGAGCGCGAGCCATCTAAACCTACCTCCAGTCTATGAGCTTCTCCTTGCCGATGAACGGCTCAGGAAGGGCTACTCCCTAGCCCTAGTTGCCCACAATACTCTTCTTACTATTTCTACTCTGCCGCCCCAACCAGGATTTTCTTCAATGCCTGCAATCTGTTTTTAGTGCTGCCGTCGATGAGCTTGTCGCCAATCCTTACGGTGAGCCCCCCAATAATGGATGGGTCAACCTGTGTGATAAGCAGAATATCCTTACCTAGTGCATCACTGAGCCTGTGTGTCACGCTGTCCCTATCCTTTTCATCTAAAGGAATCGCTGTAGCTACCTTCGCATGAGCGATGCCCCGATGTTCGTCGACCAGCCGCCCATATTCATAAACTATTTCCTCAACGATGCCCAGCCTTTTCTTTGCCACCAGTAGAAGTGCCAGGTTCATTGCTAGTGGACTTATACCCTCGAGGCGCTGGCTCAGGATTCTCGTCTTCACGTCGAAGTGAATCTTCGGGTTTTCTAAAAAAGCGTAAAGAAGGGGGTCATTCATCGCCTCAGCGATCATCCCCAGATCGTTGCGCCACCGATCCAGCTCATTTTGCTCCAGGGCAATCTGAAAGACTGCCTGGGCGTGCCTTCTTGCCGAAGCTCTCGCCATTATTCAGCCTTTTCCTCAGAAGCCTGCTCGAGCACCTCATCGATAAGCTTACGATGCTTCTTCTTATCCAGGGTCTCGCTTATCACCTTCTCGGCAGCCAGTATCGCCAGGTCAGCGAAATGTCGCTTCAGTTCGCCAATGGCTTCGTCTTGCTCTCGCTGGATCTCAACGCGCGCCTTGGCGACAATGCTCTCCGCATCCTGCTTCGCTTGTTCCCGCGCCTCTTCCTTTAGTTGTTGACCCACTTGCTCTGCCTGAGCCAATATATTCTGTCTCTCCCCTCGGGCTACCTCAAGATGCTCCTTGACCTGCTCCTCGGTCTTGGCCATCATCTCTTTCATGTGCTCCGCCTGTTCCATACCTACCCTGACCTTCTCCGAACGCTCATCGAGCATTCTTCGAATGGGCTTATATGCGATGAAGTAGAGTAGAATTAAAAGGAGCGCGAAATTTATGAGCTGCGCTAGCAAGCCCTGCCAACTAATGCCAAGACCCATTGTAGACTCCTTCCTGCAAGTTGGGGAAAATCACCTGCTCTTCAGGATAGAAGAAGTACCCCAACTATAGCTGCTAGGACAATAAATACCCCCAGAATTACCGCTGATATGATAAGTGTGATAAATAGTGGTAGACCTTCTTGTTGCATAATGATGCTCCTCTTCGAGCCTTAAGCCCCTATTCCCATGGCAAGGATAATCGCTATGATAAGCGCGTAGATGGCCACAGCTTCGGCGAAAGCTATAGCCAGGATCATATTGGTCATGATCGCGCCTCGAGCCTCCGGGTTTCTTCCCAGAGCCTGCATCGCTCCATACCCCAAAATCCCAATGGCGAGCCCAGGCCCTAAAGCGCCCAAGCCGATTGCTAAGGCTGCGGCAAACAACCTCATTGCTTCTGCTTCCATCCCATAGCTCCTTTCATAAAAATTTTCTATTCGTGGTCTATGTCGTGAGATCTAACCGCGATGGTGGCGAATACCAAGGTCAAGCCAGCGAAGATCAACGCCTGGACAAAGCCAAGCAGTAACTCCAGCCCATAGAAAGGCACGGCAATAATCCACGGGACGAGAAAGGATATCATCAGAAGCAGCACCATGCCCGCGGTCATGTTGCCAAAAAGACGAAAGGTGAAGCTGATGATGCGAACGAACTCGCTAATCGCTTCCAAGACGCCGACAAATATATCTATAAGCCCGAGGAACAGCCCGCTAAGCCCACTACGAACTTTACCCCTCATTAGCTGGCCAATGCCGTGGAATACCTGACCAAGCCGGGCAAATTTGCTTGCATATTTACGGAAGCCCAGGGCCCGGATGCCACTGTATGTAACAAACATAAAAGATATAATGGCTAAGGCCAGAGGGAAGTTGATGTCGGTATTCGCCTTCCGCAGCAGTGGCTCTTCTACTATCCAGCCTTGGTATGTACCAAAGAAAGCCCCCGCCTCTTGTCCCGTATGTCCGAAGCCTATGGTATCGAAGCCGGGAAGCAGCGAGGTCAAAGCTGCAGCTATGACATAAAAGAAGATGGTGGCGATTACAGGGAGAAAGCGACGAGCATTTTCCGCACCTGCCGTCTCTTTCACAAAATTGTGCAAAGCTTCATAGACTGCCTCCACCGCATTCTGCCATCCTTTGGGAATCAGTTTCATCTTGCGAGTGCCGAGGTAGAAGACTGCCGCCAATACTAGAATGGCAAGCCACGAGGCAAGGAAGGTGTTATAAATAGGAAAGCTGCCGATATAGAAAACGGCCTCAGCGGGCAGGGCAACATGGGGCCTATGGGTAGGGAAGAAGATACTGCTAACTACAACCAGTATCAGTATAGCAAGTATCAGAATCCCTACTTTGAGTAGGCAACCGCCTCTATTCATCACCTACATCCTTATCTTTTCCTCGCAGCACCGGGACAAGCATGCGGTAGGTTCCGTAGAAAGCAGCTAAAAGTCCTAAACCAAGCCCCAGAAAAGTAAATAAGGGGGTGAAATCGAACCTGCGGTCAATCCACAGTCCAAAGAACACCCCCCCCAAAATGCATCCACCGATGTAAAAACCAATACCCGTAAGTCTTAACGCCGCCACCCAGCGATTCACTATGGTCACCATCGCCTAGTATATCATGCGCTATTGGCTCAAGCAACTCTTCTAGATATAGGAAAAACCCCCTTCTCTTATCGGGGGTTTTTAATATATTGACGACGCTGTAACACATCCTAGGCTGACTTTACTCCGTGGCGAGAAGTGAAGAGAAATCTCCGTCAAACTCTTTTAGAAAACTATGGATGTCGAGTACGTCATCGGCGGTTATCTCTTCAGCTTCACTAAACTCGTCAAACTCCTCATCAGTGAGGTCGGTAATGAACTCAGGGAGAGGACCTTCCTTGATCACCGCAGCAACTAAGCTATGACTACCGCAGGTGGGACAATACGCGCTAACAAACCACACGTCATCGTCATGACCCAGAACCTTTACATTGTTTCCCTCGTAGTGGTGACCGCAAACGCTACATTTTATTGTGGAGACTAGTCTTTTGATGAGTCTTTCATCCATTGCTATACGTCCACAGCACTTGGCTATGAGCTCCCTTTCTCCAAATCATCCAGGTTGAGGGTTTCGATAAAGTCTGTGAAGGGAGCAAGCTTATTCAACTCCTCCTCACTGATCTCTTCCTTTTCACCGCTTGCCGGTAGAGGCTTGCCACTGTCCTTATCAAGAAGTATCCCCGCTTTGTCGAGCACTGACTCATCGGCGTATATAGGCACCTCAGCTCTCACCGCAAGGGCAATGGCATCGCTGGGGCGGGAATCGATCTCCATGGACTCACCGTCAACTCTGAGAATAATCTTGGCATAGAAGGTGTCATTTTTAAGGTCACAAACTATGATTGAGGTGACCACGGCACCCAAGGCATCAATTACCGAACCCAGCAAGTCATGGGTTAAGGGTCGAGGCACCGCCACATCCTGCAACTTCACTGCTATGGAATCCGCCTCTGCAGGGCCAATCCAGATAGGGAGGTAACGCTCCGCTTCCTTCTCCTTGAGTATGACCACCCGCTGATAGTTCATCATGCTCATTCGGATGCTGTCGATGGACATCTCAATCATGGCACTCTCCCTTTTTAAAATTCTACCTTAGATTGCTCTTAATGTCAACAACTATTCATGCCTTCGGTGGTGAGTATGCCTTCACCCTTCGCTCAAAAACTCCCCTCTCCAAAAACACACGCCGGTTACACTTCTGACACTTGATTCCAATGTCAATTCCCACCCTGATCACCTGCCATTGGTCACTGCCGCAGGGATGCTTCTTTTTAAGCTGCACTATATCGCCAACCTTTATCTCCATAGCCTACAAAGACTCCAATTTGCCTATCTAGACCCCATGAGTAGGTAGGAGCGTCTGCTCCCACCACACCTAGAGCAGATGCTCTAGGCTACCCTGTTTGGCTAACTTTCTGGACATTCTCCCAAGTACAGGTTGATCTGTTCTCGAAGTTTCAGCGCCTCTTCCCTCGCAACTGCGGCGAAATCCTCCCGCTTAGAGGCGTATATTACCTGCCTTGAGGAGCTAATGATCGCTCTTTCACCCCTCTCATCAACTCCATTGCGAACAGCACCGGCCAGGTCGCCCTTTTGCACCCCGATGCCTGGGATCAACAGGGGCATATCAGGACAGAGATGGCGCACCCGCATGAGTTCCTCTGGATAGGTGGCACCTACAACCAAACCAACATTACCATAAATGTTCCACTCCTTCGCCCGTTGGGCAACAATTTCAAAGAGAGGAATAGAAGCCTCGGACAGTCGCAGGTCTTGGAAGTGGGCCGACCCAACATTGGAGGTGCGGCAGAGAATGAAAACCCCCTTGTCCTTGTACTCGATGAAGGGCTGGATAGAGTCGTAGCCCAGATATGGGTTGACAGTAGCGGCATCGAAGCCGAAGGTTTCAAAGAGCGCTTTAGCATATACGCGGGCGGTGTTACCGATATCGCCCCGTTTGGCATCACCGATTATGGGGACCGTATTCGGAATGTAAGCCACCGTCTTCTCCAGCGCCTTAAGCCCCTCGATCCCCAGAGCTTCGTAAAAGGCTAGATTGGGTTTATAAGCACACACTAGATCGCTGGTAGCGTCTATGATGCGCTTGTTGAACTCAATCACGCCCACACTAGGCATAAGCTCCGGGTCAGGGTCCAGCCCGATACAGAGAAGGCTCTCGTTGGTGCGGGCGGCGGCTAGCAGCTTCTGCAAAAAGTTCATTTAAGCGAATATACCCCTCAACCGACTTTGCGTCAAGGGTGTTTAATTATAGGTTACACCTCTGGTATACCTTTTCCCCTTAATCACCTGCCCCGAAATGCACTCCTAGTGGACACTCCCCCAACCCCTGACACAACGGAGACCCCTCAAGACTACCCTTTTCATTCCCGCTCGTCCTGAGCTTGTCGAAGGGTGCAGTCGCTAACCCTACATACAACATATTTGTAGTTGCCTGATTTATCAGGCACACTCCCCCAACAAATTGCGCCCAATGAATTGGGCAACTACATATTTGAACAGACATCGGGGTGGGAGAATTATTCTTTATACTTCATTTTGTCCCCCCCTCCCTTGGAGGGAGGGGGGATTTGCTCCTATACCACCCACGTACCCAGAGATGTGTTGATACCTGCTTTGCAGCCCGGAGGACCTCTCTGGACTGCCTGTGGGAATCGGCATCTTTGACCTTGACTTAACAAGGTGATAGAATTTGCTCAAAGATCGAGCCGGAGGACGAAGTGTCAGGTCATTCCAAATGGTCCCAGATTAAACGCCAGAAAGGGGCGACGGACACCAAGCGAGGGCAGCTTTTCACCAAGCTAAGCAGGGAATTGTCCCTTGCCGTCCGCGAGGGCGGTGACAACCCCGATATGAATCCACGTCTTCGCCTGGCACTGCAGAAAGCCCGTGACAACAATATGCCTATGGAGAGCATCGAGCGAGCGTTTAAGCGAGGTGCAGGAGGAACTGAAGGGGCAAATCTCATTGAGGCCAATTTTGAAGGCTATGGACCAGGTGGTGTGGCGATCCTGCTTGTGGCGCTCACCGATAACCGCAATCGCACCGTATCGGAGGTCCGTAATGTGTTCTCACGGGGCGGTGGTAACTTGGGTGAAAGCGGCTGTGTAGCCTGGATTTTCGAGTCCAAAGGCATAATCACTGTCGAGGCGGCGGACACTGAAGAACTTGCCCTCTTTGCAATCGATGCTGGCGCCGAAGATGTCAGGGTTGTAGATAGCTTGTTGGAGATCTATACATCTCCCGGAGATCTAGAGCAATTGAGAAAGACCTTAGAGGAGAAGAACCTGACAGTGGTTTCCGCTGAGTTATCGATGGTGCCCACCAATACGATAATGCTTGACCAAAAGACGGCGCTCCATACCCTGAGGCTGCTGGATAAGCTAGAGGAGCTCGATGATGTGCAGCGGGTGTTTACCAATGCCGATTTCCCCGATGAAGCCCTTGAGCAGTATCGCACACAGACTTGAATGGCATAGATTGAATCTGTATCAAATATGAAAGAGTGAAAACTTGAATAAAAGTCTGCTTGACTTCTTGTCCTGTCCCGAGTGCGGCTCAGAAGATTTGGTGCTTCTCCCTGAGGGTGCTCTGGCTTGTTCATCCTGTGGCACTCACTACCCTATAAAGAATGGTATACCTCAGATGCTACCGGCCCACCTCGCTGATGCCCTGCCACAAAAAGGTGCCTATCTAAAGAGGATCGAGTCTTCGATGCTACAGAAGAAGGATTCGGTGGCCCCGGTTGACCCGGAGACCGACCGCTTTATGTGGGAACACCAGCTCTACAACTGGGCTAAACGGGTAATGTATCAGGATGCCAGGGCGGCACAGATTTTTGAATCATACGCCGAAAAAGGGGCCAGAGACCTGTGCCAGTTTATCGAACAGAGGGCTGGTGGAGTCGAAGGGAAGAGCCTGCTCTATGTGGGGAGCGGTAATGACCGCTTGGTATCGCTTCCATTAGAAATTGAGGGCGCCTTTATTATCAACCTGGATGTTGCCAGTGGTCCTCTTGAGGACCTGGCGGAGGCAGGGGTGAAGCACTGCGTCTGTGGCGATGCCCGCCATCTCCCCTTCCGTGCTGAGGCCTTCGATGTGGTCTTCTCCAAGGGCTCGGTTCATCACACCCATCCCATTGATGAGCCACTTCTGGCGATGGCCAGGGTGGTGAAACAGGGGGGGCATATCATTGTCGCTGAGCCCAACAAGCACGCCATCTTCCAGCTTCGTCTCCCCGGATTCCTCCTGCCGTCAGGATTGGCATACCCCTCTCCATATGAAAATGCTATTTCAGCACGCCAGGTGATGAGCATTCTGGCTAAAGATGGCATTTCTAAGTTCCAGGTGACAGCCCTTACCCATGCCCCTGCCGGGACCCCCTCACCCATCGCCCGCCTGTGGGAACACCTGGGGAAGGTCATGCCGTGGCTGTTTGACCGCTTTGCCTTTGAGTTTATCTTGCATGGCCAAAAGAGTGAACGGGAGTTAAATTGAAGGTTGCCTTCGTCTATATCGATCCCAGCTACCGGATTATGGGGCCATTCCATGTTGGCATCGGCTCGCTCATCGCCTATTTGAGACGTAGAGGATATGAATGCCAATTCTTCCATGTCCTGGGCGACGTAGATGAAGGAGAATACGTTGATTTCCTGAGAAGAAATCGTCCCGATGTTGTGGCGTTCTCCATAGTGACCAATACCTTCCCCCATCTGGCTCCTCTGGCGAGGCTGACCAAGGACCATTCCAAGGCACTCACCATTTGCGGTGGTATACATCCCACCTTAAGCCCTGAGGAAGTTATCTCCCTGAAGGATATCGACGTGGTCTGCATTGGCGAGGGGGAGGATGCCCTTCTGGAGTTCTGTGATAACCTCGGCGCTGGAAAAGACATTACCGGCATCCCCAACCTGTGGGTTAAGAAGGACGGCAAAGTTCACCGAAATCCACTGAGACCGCTCGTCGATGACCTGGATACCTTGCCCTTTCCTGATCGGGAGGTCTTCCCCTATGAAAAGAGCTTTGATGTGGGTTTTATGGGGCGGAGTGTTTACATGGCCTCTCGTGGCTGCCCCTATAACTGTAACTACTGCTGTAATCACGCCGTAAAGCAACTCTACGGCGGCAATGGATATATCAGGCTGCGAAGCGTGGAGAATCTCATGGAAGAGGTGGAGATGGTCACGAGGAACTTCCCCCAGGTCGACTATAACGTTTTTCATGACGACCTTCTTCCGCTTAACAAGAAGTGGTTTGAGTACTTCACCAGGGAGTATAGCAAGCGGATAAAACTGCCATTTGAGATGAATTGCCAGCCAAACCTGATGAGCCGGGATATTGCCCAGATGGCCAGGTCGGCAGGGTGCTCTCTGATACGCTTCGGGGTGGAGAGTGGCAACGAGCACATGCGGCGCAATGTCCTTGACCGCCAGGTGAGCACGCGGCGTATTACCGATGCCTTCTCCTTTTGCGATGAGGTGGGGATCAAGACCCTGAGCTATAACATGGTCGGGCTTCCCTTTGAAACAAGGGCCCAGATTCTGGACACCGTCAAGCTCAATGCCAGGGTGAAGCCAAAGGTGATACACGTTTCTATCTTCTATCCCTATCACGGGACAAAGCTGTTCGAGGTATGCAAGAAGAAAGGTCTGTTGACCGACAAGCACACCGATTCCTACTTTGAGGATACCGTCCTTGAACAAACAAGCATATCTGCGGAGGAGGTGAGGGCATTTAGAAGGCTCTTCGAGTTCCTGGCTCGACTCTATTCTCGGTGCTATAAATTGCCCCCGTTTATAGGCAAGGTCGCTGAGAAAATCGTTGACATAGGGATTTTGCCAATTACCAACCGGCGGATACTGCGGGCATGGGAGAAGACGCCCTGGTATAAGGCGAAAAGAGCGGATGCCGGTCCGTGCTATACGCTGGTGGAGGGGAAGGTCAAGGTGTGGGGACAGGACTAAACACCCATGATCGGTCACCCACCAACGAACCATGAGAATAGGCATTGCCAGACACCGTTCGTGGTGAGCCAAATCTATTATCAGA
>CAYUCL010000016.1:0-43278 GCA_964443325.1 uncultured Dehalococcoidales bacterium | reverse complement strand
GGAAGCCAAACGTCGGATTCGCCGTCCGTACCTGCCTCGCCGCCTGCAGGAAGGCAATCGTACAGCCGTTGCAGGCATCGGAACCATCCTCATTCACTCCACCCAACGTCCATACGTAGGTGCCGGTTATACCCTGCAGCCCCTCAGCCAGCCACCTCACACCTAGGGTGCCTACCTCAGCAGCGCGGATCATACGCTCACCTACCAGCTCCACCGCCTCATTATGTGTTATCCTCTTGTCGATGTTCACATCCTTGTTATAGTACGGCCAGTGCCAGTAATCGGGCCGCGATGGCCACGCACCTTCAAACTGCTCGGTCCACAAGCACACCTGCATAAAGCAGTCCAACTGCAGCGATTCCTGCAGTGTCCTCGGAGGCTCGGCGGGAACCCGCTCGCATGTCTCCGCTATCCTCAGTAGCTCCTCCCTGCGCTTCGGGTCCGATTCGAAGTTCTCCGCTACGATACGCGCCAATCGGGCAAAGCGCTTGGCATGCGCCATCATCGCCTCCAGGCCAATTATCATCGCCTCCCAGTTCCTGATCTTCTCATAGAGCGGAAATAGGTGCGGCCCGGGTATGCCTGTCTTGACCAGATCGAAGGCCTCATCCAGATTCCTATCGATATCGGCTACTATATACTTGAAGCCTCTTGGATACCAGCCATAGTCCTTGTTGGAATAGCCAACTGGAAGTGGCGCACCCCAGCAAAGAGAGCCGCTCTGCTGCTTCACCAGGTCCTCCATATTGAAGAGGTCGGTGAATGCCCTTTCCGCTCTCCTCGACCCCCTCATCTCATTGTGCCAGTATTCCTGGACCTCCATCACGTACTTCTTCGACTCCTCCTCCGGCTCAGGCAACACCCCCGGTATGGCCAGAGCGACGTCGGCACCTCCACCGGAGCCGTCAAAATAGAGTGTATGCGGTAGTTGACCGTAATACCCCACAAGCTGCGCGTGATCGGTGATGAAGATCGTCTTATTCTCCAGGACATGGGCAGTAGCCATAGCCCTTCTCTTCATCTCAACCTGGCCCACGCTCTCATCCCACGACTCCCGGTAAAGCTTAGCCGCTTCCAACTCAATCTTGAGGCCCTCAGGCTGCTTCCCTCCTGCCTGGCCCTTCTTCCACATCGCCTTCCTTAGATAGTCCAGCCGCGGCGACCTGGTCTTCTCCGCTGCCCACCACCACGCCCGCTCTTTCTCAAGCTCCTCTACCGATTTATCTGGCGCCAAGCTTTTAGCTGCTATTACCTCTGCCAATTTCTTAGCCCCCACTCCTTTCTGGTACAGCCTCGGCTGACCTTATCTGTTCCAAGAGTGGCATTCTCTCTTCGAACCCGGCACAGGCATCCATATCTGCCTTTACCTCCTTGGTGTCCCAATAAAGGGGACCGACAGAGCTATCCCGCTTTTGAAACACGCAAACCCCCTTGCTCTCGTCATCTTCATCAGGATAGAACTTAGCACAATCTTCACACTTCGCCACTTTTCACCCCTTAGCTAAATTTTTTTGCACTTGAAACCTTTCGCTCAATGACACCTTCGCTTTGCAACCACCTCTTTCCCTGAACCAGAGCCTACTTCATAGTCGCTCTCTGGCCACGCGTATATCGAGGGTCGGCGCATTCCGAAATGTCATGGTCAATAAACTCCATCGGGGCATATTGCGTGCACTTGCTAGCATCCACATTGTAGTAAGTGAAGAATGGCACGTCCCCCTCGAGCACGATCTTCGGCGGGTCGGCCAGTATGTCGGAGCCATCTCTGAGGACACCGCAATTGCCGTCTCCCTTCTCCGACGCACCGCTCTCGATGAAATGCTTACACTTGGTACACGCCTTCTCTGGAATGGTATCCTTCTCTTCAGAACTCTTACCCATCTGGCGCTCTACATTAGCAGTACCAAACATTGTGTCGAAGATGGCACCCCAGTCAGCTCCCTGTCTCTTCTTGGCCAATACGCCAGCCCCTCTTTCCGTCAGAGTTTATTTCATAGTCGATCTTTGGCCACGCGTATACCGAGGGTCGGCGCATTCCGAAATGTCATGATCAATAAACTCCATCGGATCGTAGTACGGACACTTGCTAGCATCCATATTAAAATAAGTAAAGAATGACACCTCACCCTCAGTCACAATCTTCGGCGGGTCGATCAATATGTTGGAGCCGGCTCTCAATACCGCACAATAGCCCTCGCCTTTTTCAGAGGCCCCGCTCTCAATGAAATTCTTACAGTTGGTGCACGCCTTTTCGGGTATTGTATCCTTTTCGTCTGC
This sequence comes from uncultured Dehalococcoidales bacterium, assembly GCA_964443325.1. Classification (GTDB taxonomy): domain Bacteria; phylum Chloroflexota; class Dehalococcoidia; order E44-bin15; family E44-bin15; genus DAOUVR01. Next base: position 41,001 of record CAYUCL010000016.1, on the reverse strand, counting down.
ACCTTTGCCCATCTGACGGGCTACATCAGCGTCACCCAGTTGGGTCCGCCTGATCGCACCCCAGTCAACCTGGTCCCTCTTCTTAGCCATATCAGCTTCCTCCTTTCTAGAATGCGTTGTGCATCACTCCATTATCTCTATGTCACATTCTATAATATACCAGTGTGCCTGTCAAGCGTTTGTTCCCCTTGTCGCGCAGGCCATTATCCGATTCTTTCTCATGCTTTATAATAGCATTTTCAACGTTTCCATAGAGGAAAGCATCTACCAGGCTTCGCTCGCAGCTTGCCAACCATGCTCAGGATGACAAAGACGTCGCTTTGGTTACAGTGCCAAGGAAACGGCAAGGGTAACATATCACCAGCGTGCTGTACCATGGCGCCCGCTTGACATCCACCCCCTCTACATGATTAAATTTACTGTTGGATCGATTTTAGCGGGATTTAACTTCACCATTAACTTTTAGAAAGGGGGATATTATGCCCAATATGATTGTCTGTGTAAAACAGATAGCAGATCCAGAGGCGCCTGCGGGTAGTTTTAGGGTGGATGAGGCAGCCAATCAGGTTGTTGCCGCCGGTGGGGTATCACAGGTGGTTAGCCCCTTCGATGAGCAAGCGGTCGAGGCAGCGCTAAGGATCAAGGACACTCATGGCGGCAAGATCACCGCAATCAGCCTGGGCAAGAACTTCGTCATGGATGTGATTAAGAAACCACTATCCATGGGTAGTGACGATCTGGTCTTGCTCCAAGATGCCGCTTTTGAGGGCGCCGACAGTCGCTCCACAGCCTATGCTCTGGCAATGGCCATTAAGAAGGTGGGCGAATATGACGTCATCTTTTGCGGGCGACAAGCAGCGGACTGGGACGCCGGCCAGGTGGGCTCCGGCATCGCTGAGCTCTTGGGAATACCCAGCGTAACGGTGGCGAAAAAGGTGGAATTCTTGGATGGCAAGGTAAAGGTAGAAAGGGTAACCAGCGATGGCTATGAGGTGATCGAGGTTTCCACCCCGGTATTGATCACAATATCCAACGAGCTCGGTGAGCCCCGCTATCCAAAGCTCAAAGGGATTATGGCAGCGGCGAAGAAGGAAGTGCCCACCTGGACTGCTCAGGATATTGGCGCTGATGCGTCACAGCTTGGCGCCGCTGGGACACGCATAAAGCTTCTCAAGGTATTCCAGCCTGTCAAAGAAGGGAAATGCGAGATCATCGAGGGAGAGAGCCCTGAGGAGGCGGCAGCTAATCTGGCGCTGAAACTCAGAGAGGCCAAGCTCTTATAATCACAGGATCTTTAAAGGAGGTAAGTATAGTGGCTGATAATAAAGGGGTAATGATTTGTGGCGAAATTACCGAAGGTAAGCTGGCCCCAATCACAGCGGAACTTCTCGGCGGGGGCCGAAAGCTTGCCGATACTCTGGGCGAGGAACTTTCAGCAGTTTTAATAGGGAGCGGCATTGGTGACCTTGCCACAGAAGCAATCGCCTTCGGGGCAGACAAGGTCTTCGTTGTGGACGATCCCCTTCTTGAGGACTACCGGACAGACAGCTACGTAGCGGTCATGGAAAAGATAGTCAAAGAGGTTTCACCAAACATTGTGCTTATGGGACAAACAGCAATGGGGCGCGATCTTGCCCCAAGGTTAGCTTTCAGGCTAGACACGGCAACCTCCATGGACTGCTTGGATCTCAGTATTGACCCCGACTCGAAATTGCTGCTCCAGACCCGCAGTGTCTATGGAGGTAATGCCATGGGAACCTACGTTTGTGAAGGGACCAAGCCCCAAATAGCGACAGTACGGGCTAAGGCGATGGACCCCATGGGAAAGGACGACTCCAGGAAAGGGGAGGTGGTGACCATCGACGCCGGTCTTGACCCCTCAATGATCAGGACCACTGTCGTCGATAAGGTCAAGGAGGAGGTTGAAGGGATCAAGCTGGAGGATGCCGATGTAATAGTGACGGGTGGAAGGGGTATGGGCAGCGGCGAGGCCTTCCAAGAATTGGAGGCGCTGGCCAAGCTCCTTGGAGCAGCAGTGGGCTCCACCAGGCCGCCATGTGATAATGGCTGGGTGCCAGCGGCCATGCAGGTAGGACTCACTGGGAAGATTGTGAGCCCAACCCTGTACATTGCAGTAGCCGTATCCGGAGCCAGTCAGCACATGGCTGGTTGCTCTGGCGCGAAGAACATCATCGCAATAAACAAGGACGCCGAGGCCAACATATTCAACGAGGCTCGCTTCGGCATCGTCGGGGACTACAAGAAAGTGCTCCCTGCCTTCACCGAGAAGGTCAAAAACCTCCTGGCCGGCTAATATATCCTACCTTAGGATAAAGACACCGCCTTGCTTTCCTGGCGAGGCGGTGTCTTTTAAGATTGAATTTGAGCTCTATACTAAGCCTTCTACCTTTCCGCACTGATGCGCTGGGCGATATGGGCCGGCACCTCCTCATAGTGGCTCAGCTCCATCTGGAAGCTCCCTCTCCCCTGCGTTATTGCCCGAAGATCTATGGCATAGCGTTGAACCTCAGCCAGCGGCGCCTGAGCCTCAATAACGTTTAGCCCCCCCAGCGGGTTCATGCCAAGCACCTTGGCCCGCTTGCCATTTAAGTCACTGATAATATCCCCAGTATAGCCCTCGGGCACCATGATTCTCATATCCATCACCGGCTCCAACAAGACGGGTTGCGCCTGAGATAGCCCCTTCCTTACAGCATGGCTGCCAGCAATCTTGAAGGCAATATCGGAAGAATCTACAGTATGATAACTGCCATCGTATAGCGTCACTTTTATGTCACTCACAGGATACCCCGCTAGTACTCCCTCCTGGAGCCCTTCAACTACCCCCTTTTCCACCGATGGTATATAATTCTTCGGCACCACTCCACCCACAATCCTGTTGCTAAACTCGTATCCTTCCCCCCTTGGCTTCGGCTCTATCTCGAGGAAGACATGCCCATACTGACCATGTCCCCCCGTCTGCTTCTTGTGTTTATATTCGGCCTTTGTGGAGACGGCGACGGTCTCCTTGTAGGGGACCTTTGGAGTCTCCATATTCACATTGACGCCAAACTTGCGTAGCATCTTCTCTGCAGCTACCTCAAGCTGAGCATCGCCCACACCAGAGAGGATTGTTTCCAAGGTATCGCCATCGCGGTGAACCTGAAGGGAGGGGTCCTCCTCAACAAGCCTTGTCAGGGACGAACCCAGCTTATCAAGGTCCGCCTTAGTCTTTGGATGCACCGCAAAGCTCATGGTAGGCTGGGGGAATTCTATCGTGGGCATAATGAGGGGGTGGTCTCGACCACAGACGGTGTCGCCGGTAGTAGTTTCTGCCAGCTTGGCCACCGCTCCGATATCTCCTGCGATCAGGTGGGGCACAGGTTCCTGATTCTTGCCCCGCATCACATAGAGCTGCCCAATTCGCTCCTGGCGCTCCCTGGTGCTGTTCCATACTGTAGAGTCACTGTAGATAGTGCCACTGTAAACACGGAAATAGGTAAGCTTGCCTACATAGGGGTCAGCGCTGGTCTTGAACACCAGGGCAGCCAGGGGGCCAGCGGCATCGGCGCTGACAGTTTCCTCCTGTTTCGTAGTGGGGTTCACTGCCGTGAGGTGCTCCCGGTCCAGGGGCGAGGGAAGATAATGGCAAATAGCATCGAGGAGTCTGGCAGCACCCAGATTCCGACCAGCGGATCCCACCAAGACGGGCACCACTTGCCCTCCCGTGGCACCAGCTCGTAGACCCTGAACGATCTCTTTTTCAGTGAGTTCCTCACCTTCCAGGTATTTGGCAATCAGGTCATCGTCAGTTTCAGCCACTGCCTCCACCAGCTTCTCCCTGAATTCCCCAGCTCGCTCCCTGAGGGAGTCTGGAATCTCCCCCTCCTGCCACTTGGGCCCACTAAAGGATTTCATCCTGATGAGATCGACCACCCCTTGAAAATCATCCTGGGCGCCGATGGGAATCTCTATAGGCACACACTTATTCCCAAAGTTAGCTCTAATCTCCTCCATGACTCTATAGAAATCGGCATTTTCCCGATCCATCTTATTGACAAAGATCAAGCGTGGAATCTCCTGCTCATCAGCGTAGCCCCATCCCAGCTCTGTGCCTACCTCTACACCGGAAGCAGCGCAAACGACAATGACTGCTCCATCGGCGATGCGCACCACAGACTTAACTTCAGCTACAAAATCAGCATAACCAGGAGTATCAATGGTATTCACCTTGAACCCCTGCCACTCACAGGGGAGCAAGGCAAGGTAAATGCTGGTCTGGCGCTTTACTTCATCAGGGTCATAGTCTGAGGCGGTGTTCCCCTGGTCAACCTTTCCTAAACGGTTGATCGCCCCCGAGTTAAAGAGCATCGCTTCGGCGAGCGAGGTCTTTCCTGCACCGCTATGAGAAAGCAGCACCACATTTCGCATCTGCTCTGTGGTGTGTTGCTGCATAAACTAACCCCCTTTTCTTATTCGACCTCAACCTTGGTTCTGCTTACCTTCTGGCTCTTAGCTCTACTCCTCCCCTTGCTCTTTTCGCCCTCCTCGATGCCCTGAATGGCATGATCGACCACGCTCCTGATAGCAAGGAGCATTTCCTTTCGTGCATCGGAAATGTGACGCCTGGTTTCCTCAGGTAGCCACTTTAGCCCAACTGGCTTAATGCGCACTACCCACTCCTCTCCTGGTCTGTGCTCAACCTCGAGTATCTTCTCACTCATTAGTATCACCCCCTATGACATGTTAACTTTTATATTCCTCCATTTGGTCGAACCTGATACGCAACTGCTCACTCTCAAACCTAGCATCTGCAACAGCCAAACCCGCTAGTGTCCGAGGAAGAATGATATTTCTCTTATAGCTTCCCACCTGAACAACAAGCTCATCGCCGTTTCTCACCAAGGAGATATCCCTTTTGGTAACGAAGGGCAAATCCAAGGTCAGCACATAGTGACCATTATCACTTTCAATAGCGTGCGCTTGCCCTTGGAAGAAGATCTCAGTCGGGTCCCTGTCTCCGTACAGGGCCTCGGCCACAAGCCGCAGCATAGGAATGCCAACCACCTCCTGTCCCATAAGGGGAACAGACAGAATCGGTATCGGAGCAAAGCATTCCTCAATTATTTGATAATTTTTATTCTGAGTCTCTTTCCATGCTTCAAAGAATCGATCTACCACCTCCTCCGGGATAAGGCGATTACAGATCACCAGGTCAGTTGCGTAGCCATAAAGATTGAAGTAGGTAAAGGAGCGCTGTGCCTCCTTGACCACCATCTTCTCCGGGTTAACCACCAAGCGCACCGATGACTTCTGTGGGTCGGTGAGCAGGGCGCGCATCTTATCGAGCTGCGTGTAAAGCTTCTCTACCGACTGGAAAACGCTATCCTCAGGCACAGGAATCCCCATCATGTGTTTGACAAAGGGCCGCGCGACAGTGATAGCAGTACGTCCAATGGGGAACAACTTATCCATCCACCACCCCAGAACTTCTGGGAAGCTTAAAAAACGTAGTGTCTCACCAGTGGGGGCGCAATCGACAATTATTACGTCATAATCACCGCTGTTGTAATAATCCGTGATATATAGAAGATTTGCCAACTCCTCCATACCAGGGAAGACGGCTAACTCGTCGGCCATTATCTGCTCTATACCGCGCCACGCCATGAGCGCTGCCACCCAATCCTGAATATCACGCCAGTAGGTCTCTATAGTCTTGGATATATCCGTCTCCTGCCCCCACAGATTTGGCGCAATGGGCTGACGATCGCCCGTGAGGCTAATATCGAACGAGTCAGCGAGGCTATGGGCAGCATCAGCGCTCAGCACAATGGTTCTGTAGCCCAGCTCAGCCGAGCGCACCGCTGTTGCTGCCGCTATAGTGGTTTTACCCACACCACCCTTACCACTATACAGAAGCACCCTCATCGTCTTTCCTCAGTTTCATTATATGCTTCTCATGAGTCAGTGGCAACCTCTTTCCTCCACATATTGCGAGAGCAAAGCCCAGCGCTACATGAGACGCAGTCCCCGTTGCCTTGGAGTGCATCCGGGTGCTATAATCACACATTCAGGGGGTGAAAATGAAACTAAGTCGTGAAGAAGTATTGCACATTGGCACCCTTTGCCGGATGAGTCTGTCTGAGGCAGAGCTCGAGAGATTCCAAGAACAGATATCCAATATCCTTGAGAACTTCGATATCCTGAAAGAGGTTGATACTGACAATGTTCCGCCTACAGCATATCCTATTCACCTGCAGAATGTAATTCGAGAGGACAAGGCAGCACCTTGCTTGCCCCAGAGTGACATTCTGGCTAACGCTCCCCATCAGGAGGATGGCTACTTCAGGGTAAAGGCGGTGCTGGACTAAAAGGGGGAAGGCTTGAACCTGTACGATTTGACCATTCACCAAAGTCACGAGCTACTCAAAAAAGGAGAGGTGTCCTCTATTGAACTGACAAAGGCTGTCCTGGAGCGGATCTCCCAAGTTGAAGAAAAGCTTCAAGCTATCGTTACAGTTACCGAGGAGCTAGCCCTCCGTCAAGCGGAGCGGGCTGATGAGCGAATCCGCAGCGGCGATTCAACGCCTCTTACCGGCATCCCAGCACTGATTAAGGACAATATGTGCACCAAAGGGATTCGCACCACCTGCTCGTCAAGAATGCTGGAGAATTTTGTCCCTCCTTACAATGCAACTGTGGTGGAGAAATTGGGAGATGCGGGCGTAGTGATCGTAGGAAAGGGTAATATGGATGAGTTCGCTATGGGCTCCTCCAACGAGCATTCGGCTTTTTTTGTCACCCACAACCCGTGGGACCTGAGCAGCGTTCCTGGTGGCTCGAGCGGGGGACCAGCGGTAGCAGTGGCTACCGGTGAGGCGATGTATTCCCTGGGCTCCGACACCGGGGGCAGCATCCGCCTACCAGCGGCATTCTGCAATATCGTCGGTCTTAAGCCCACTTATGGGCGAGTCTCAAGATACGGCCTGGTGGCCTTCGCCAGCTCCCTCGACCAGATCGGGCCTATGACTAAAGATGTTACCGACTCCGCTCTGGTGATGAACATCATCGCCGGCTACGACCCAAGGGATTCCACCTCGGTGAACTATCCCGTTCCCGATTACACAAAAGCGCTCATCCCCGACCTTAAGGGACTTAAGCTGGGCATTCCTAGGGAGTACTTTGTTGAAGGAATGCAAGAAGGGGTTGAGGAAGCGATGCGCACCGCCATTTCAAAGCTTGAGGAGCTTGGAGCCACCGTTGACTGGGAGGCAACGCTTCCCTCCACCAAGTATGCCCTCGCCGCTTACTACATCATCGCCCCCTCGGAAGCGATGGCCAACCTTGCTCGCTACGATGGGGTAAAATATGGCTACTCGTATGATGGAGAGAACATGTGGGATGACATGGAGAAGACGAGGCAATTTGGCTTTGGCCCTGAGGTGAAGCGGCGCATTATCCTGGGCACCTATGCCCTGTCCGCCGGCTATTATGATGCCTACTACCTCAAGGCACAAAAGGTGCGCACTCTTATCATGCAGGAGTTTCAGCAGGCCTTCGAGCAATACGATGCCTTGATAACCCCTACCTCGCCGACAGTGCCTTTCAAGATCGGGCAGAAGGTGGACGACCCACTCCAGATGTATTTGAGCGACGTGTGCACCCTGCCGATAAATATCGGTGGTATCCCCGGCCTGGTCGTCCCAGCCGGATTCTGCGATGGTCTCCCAGTGGGGATGCAGATCCTGGGCAAGCCCTTCTCCGAAGAGACGCTTCTCCGTATTGGCTTCGCCTACGAGCAGGCGACAGGTTGGGTAAAGCAACGACCCCCAATTTCGGAAAGAGAAAACGATGCAAGCTAAACGGATTATATTAATATTCATTTTGAGTATTTTACTGGTGTCTGCTTCAACGTGCGCTATAGGTCCAGGGCCAACGCCAACACCCACACCAGCGACTACGCTGACACCGCTGCCAATAGTGTCAATGTCGTGCGAGGAGGCCAGGGATACCATTCAAGATGCACTTGAATCTTACAATACTGAATACGGAAATTGGCCGACTATGGATGGTGAACCTGGCGATATACAATGGACAAAGCTTGTTCCCGATTTTATGACCGCTGTACCGGCCAATGATAGCAAGTGCCATTGGCAGGTGAACGGCCACCCTGAGGGTGAGGTTTGTGTCCCAAAGAGATGCTGAGGCTGTACCTGTGGCACGGAGTGCTCACAAAAGTAAAACATCAAGGGAACATAGTCTCCTTCGCCTTGACTTAAACCACGAGCGGGTGATAGACCAGCATAAGCAAAGAATACGAATATGGTGGATGGTGAGTCTATTTTCGTCACGTGTTACTCCGGTCGGCACTATGCCGACCGGCCTGCTTCCTTCGTTTGGCAAGGCAAGAAATATGAGGTGAAGCAGGTCGAAAAAGAGTGGCTTGAGCCGGGGGAAAGATATTTCGTGGTGAAGACAAAGGAACGAGAGAGATTTAAGCTCTGCTACCACGAGCCGGAAGATAGGTGGTCGGTAGCTGAACTAGAGGTCGAGCAGTGATCCTGGTTAGTGGAGGAACTGGCTTTGTAGGTAGCCACCTCATACCCAGGCTGGTAAAAAGCGAAGAGAAGATACGGTGCCTGGTGCGAAGTATGGCAAAGACCGAAACACTTCGGGAAAACGGCGCAGAGCTGGCAGTGGGGGATGTAACCGACCCTCAAAGCCTCATCGAGGCAATGCAGGGCGTAGATACCGTCATCCACCTGGTGGCGATAATCAGGGAGACCAAAGGCGCTACCTTTAGCGGAGTTAATGCCCAGGGAACAATGAACATGGTGGAAGCTGCCAAGGCCTGTGGTGTTAAGCGGTTCATCCACATAAGTGTCCTTGGGGCCAGTCCCAACCCAATGTACCGCTATACCTACTCCAAATGGCAGGGTGAGGAGGCAGTGCAAAACAGCAACCTGGACTTTATCATCTTCAGGCCATCGGCTATATTTGGCCAGGGTTTTGGCTATAGCTTTATTGATAGTATGATACGGTCGCTTACCATGTTCCCATTCATTGCTCCCGTACCTGGCTCGGGAAATACTCGCTTTCAACCTATCTGGGTGGAGGATGTAGCGTCCTGCATAATTCAGGCACTAGAAAATGAGAAAGGTAGCCAGACCTATGAGATAGGCGGCCCGGAGCACCTCAGCTACGAAGAGATGCTGGATACTGTTAAACATGTTCTGGGTATGAGACGAGTCAAGGTTCACATACCTATGCCCCTGATGCGATTAGCAGTGATAGCGATGGGAATAACTATGGGCAATCCGCCGGTGACCTCAGTGGAGTTGGCCCAGCTTGAACTCGATAATATCACTGACCTGGACTCAGTGGAGCGCTACTTCGGATTCAAGCCCCGGGCGCTGAACCAGGGGTTAGACTATATCAAGTCCTCATGATTGTGATAAAGTATAGCAAACACCCATGGGCGGTTGACAGCCAATGAATCATGAAATAGCCTGCGCGATATACCGTTCGTGGTGAGCCCGTCGACTCGGCTCAGGACAGGCCCGTCGAACCATGAACGCCCCTTCGACAGGCTGAGGGCGAACGGAATAAATCTATTTTCGGAGTACAAGCAGGTGTCCAAGAAACTCAGTAAAACAGGGTAGCCTGGAGCATCAGCTCTAGGCGGGATCGGAGCCCTTCAGCGGAAGGGCTCCAACCCACCCTGATTAATGGATAGCCTTAAAAGGTCGTAAGATGGAGGGTAATATGAACGAGATCTTTAGAATTTTGGAGCAGGATGCTCGAAAGACACCCGAGCAGATCGCCACGATGACAGGTATCCCTTTGGCTCAGGTAGAGGAAACGATAAAGAAGGCGGAGAGTGACCGCACTATCCTAAAATACAGAACAATGGTCAACTGGGGCAAACTGGGTGAGGAACAGGTTTGGGCCCTGGCTGAAGTCAAGGTGTCCCCACAGCGTGATGTGGGCTTCGATGCCATCGCCGAGAGGATATACCGCTTCCCTGAGGCGCGGACGGTATATCTTATCTCAGGCACTTATGACCTCGCTGTATTCGTGGTGGGCAAGACGATGAATGAAGTCGCCGGCTTTGTTTCGGAAAAGCTCGCCCCTATCGAAGGAGTGCAGGGAACGGTAACCCACTTCTTGTTGAAACGCTACAAGGAGGATGGGGAGATTATGGATGGCGAAGAGGGACCGAAGCGCGTACCCATAATGCCTTGATTTCGAACATTGTGATTGCTGAAATTCAAGAGACGCTAAATCTGGAAGTCATATGACAATTGCCTTGTAGCATGAAAGGGCGAAAAATGAAGAAGCGCGATCTCATATCCAAGCGGGTTAAGGACATCCCTCCATCGGGAATCAGGAGGTTCTTTGACATAATTGCCTCTATGGATGGAGTTATATCACTCGGTGTTGGCGAGCCCGACTTCGTCACCCCATGGCATATTCGTGAAGCGGGTATATATTCCATTGAGAAGGGATACACATCCTATACGTCCAACTACGGGCTTCTGGAGCTGAGGAAGGAGATCGCCCGCTACATCAAGGTCCGCCACAATCTTGATTACGACCCCGAGCGCGAGCTACTGGTAACAGTTGGCGTGAGCGAAGGGGTTGACCTGGCGCTGAGAGCCATCGTAGACCCAGGGGATGAGGTCATCATCCCCGACCCGAGCTATGTATCATACACGTCCTGCACCGTTTTGGCTGGAGGGGTGTCTATCCCCGTGCCCACCACCATCGACAACGATTTCAAGATTAAAGCGCAGGATATCGATAAAAGAATCAACCCGAGAACCAAGGTCATCCTTCTCGGCTACCCCAACAACCCCACGGGCGCAGTGATGGACCGCGAGGAGTTAGTTAAGATAGCCGAGGTGGCCCAACGCCACGGCTTAGTCGTGATCTCCGACGAGGTTTATGAAAGGCTGGTTTATGGCGTAGAGCACACCTGCTTTGCTTCTTTACCAGGGATGAAGGAGCGCACCATCCTCCTTGGCGGTTTCTCCAAAGCCTATGCCATGACAGGCTGGCGACTGGGTTATGCTGCGGCAACGGAGGAGGTAATCGAGGCGATGATGAAGATTCACCAATATACCATAATGTGTGCTCCGACGATGGCTCAGATGGCGGCAATCAACGCACTCAGAGATGGAGAGGCCCAGGTGAAGGAGATGGTGGCCGAGTATGACCAGCGCAGACGTGTCATGGTCAAGGGTCTAAACGATATCGGACTCACATGTTTTGAGCCCCTGGGGGCCTTTTACACATTCCCCTCGATAAAGAGCACCGGGCTCTCCTCAGACGAGTTTGCCGAGAGGCTTCTCCTTGAAGAGCGGGTGGCAGTTGTCCCTGGACCCACCTTCGGCCAGTGTGGCGAGGGATATGTCCGCTGTTGCTACGCTACTTCAATGGCGGAGATCGAGGAGGCACTGGAGCGGATGGGCAATTTCGTCAAAAGGCATCGTACTCAATGAGCCAAGGTGTAAAGGCCGCAATATCATGGAGCGGGGGCAAGGATAGCTGTTTCTCACTCTACAGGGCAGTCTCCAGCGGTTTGCAGCCATGCTTTCTATTGAATATGGTAAACCGGGACGCGAAAAGGAGCATGTCCCATGGTCTTGACCCTAAACTGATAGCCGCTCAGGCTGAGGTCCTGGAAATACCGATCCTTCAAAGGGAAACCACGTGGGATACCTACGAGCAAGAGTTCAAGGTAGCGGTAGCGGAGCTAAAGGAGCAGGGGGTTGATGGGATAGTATTCGGAGATATCGACATTGAGGAGCATAAAGAATGGGTTGAGCGGGTCTGCGGTGATCTTGAGGTGACTGCTATATCGCCATTATGGCGCAATGAACCGCATGCGCTCCTCAACAACTTCATACAAGCCGGCTTCGAGGCCATCGTCGTCAGTGCAAAGGCCGAGTTCTTTGGCGACGAATGGCTGGGCAAAAAGGTGAGCCAAGAGTTTATCAAAGAGCTCTCGAGGCTTAATGAAGAATTCAATATCCACCCCTGCGGTGAGCAGGGAGAATATCACACCTTCGTCACCGATGGCCCCATTTTCAAAAGAAGAATAAAGATAATCGATAGCCACAAGGTTTTGAGAGAGGGCTACAGGTTCTTAGATATATCCAGATATGAGCTTGAGGGTAAATAGTGGAACAAAAGCCCAAGAGTACGCTCTCTCTGGAGGGCTTCCAGACAGCCGAGCTTCCTGGCAATAAGACGCGCCTTATCCTCAACACATTAAAGGGCGATATCCCCTGCATCTTTCACCACCGCGAGGGCAATACAGGAGGGGTAATCTGGGTTTGCGGCGCCCTTGGCGGTCTAGACGGGCCATCCTTCGGCATCTTTGCCACATTGAGCGAAGAGCTAGTGGATGGTGGCATAAGTTCCCTACGCCTCGACTATCGGTACCCCGGCGACTTCGATAAGTGCGTCCTCGACATGCTGGTCGGGGTTCAGTTTTTAAAGCGCCAAAATATAGATATGGTGTCTCTTGCTGGGCATTCCTTTGGAGGCGCCGTGGCAATCATGGCGGGGACAATGAGCCCTGACGTGACGGCTGTGGTGGGACTCTCCAGCCAGACATACGGGGCGCATGATGTGGCAAAGCTGGCACCAAAGCCACTTCTCCTCATTCATGGGAGCCGTGACCGCAACCTCCCCGTCGAGTGCTCGCAGCTAATATACGAGTGGGCCAACGAGCCCAAGAAGCTTGTTATTTACCAGGGCTCGGGTCACTTCCTGAGAGAGTGTCACGATGAACTACATGACCTGCTCAGGAGTTGGTTAGTGAATAAGGTAGGGAGGGAAGAGTAGCAAGAGGCTTTAGCCTCGCTAATAGAGGCGACCCTAAAGGGTCACACTAAGTGATCAACCCCAACCACCAGCAAACTTTAATAGTCTTTTCCAAACGTTCTTATAATTCTTGTGGAAAAGAAGGGCAATAGAGGTGAAAAAATGGTAATGAAATTTATACCTATTATAGCATTCAGCTTTTTTATCCTGTGTCCAAGGATGGCAGGCATGGCAAAGGTGTGGCCTAGAGCATCTGCTCTAGGCTGGATTGGAGCATCGGCTCCAATCCAGCCCTAATAAAACTATGATTTTGTTTTCGGAGTGAATAAATAACTAAAACCTCTCAAATGTGATGTGCACACTCACTTTATTGAACCTGCAGTGCTTGTAAGAAGCTCATCCCAACTTCTTCTCTCTCCTCCGCCTCATGAATTCCTCGTATACCGATTGGTTGGCAGCAATGATACTATCGCTGCGGGTAGTGGAAGGCTGACCATCGGCATCGGTGACCAATCCCCCCGCCTCACGAACGAGCAGCATGCCGGCAGCTAGGTCCCATACCGAAAGGGACAGATTAATGTATAAATCGAGCCTGCCGCAGGCAGCGTAGGCAAGGCCCAACGCCGCAGAGCCCATCACCCTCACCGCCTCAACCCCAGGCCAGAGAGCGCCAGCTACCTCCAGCGTCTCCCGTCCCCGCTCAGCATTGTAGCCCATATCGAAGCCAACAAGGGATGTCTCGAGCGATGTTCTACTGGAGACAGCCACAGGCGAACCGTTCAAGAAAGTGCCTTGCCCCTTTTCAACCGAGAAAGTCTCCTGTCTGACCGGGTCGTGTATTACGCCCAGTACTATATCCTCGCCCTGGGCCAGGCCAATGGAAACACAGAAGTGCGGGACGCCGTGAGCATAATTACGGGTGCCATCGATAGGGTCGATGATCCAAGTGTAGGATGAATCGCCAGTAATATCTGCGGATTCCTCGGTAATAATACCAAAACTGGGATACTCCTCCCGAAGGAGCGCTATGATCTTCTCCTCTGAAAGCAAATCAACGTCGGTAACGATGTTGCTTCTTCCTGGCTTATACGAGATGCGCTTCTCACCATGGAAATGCCCCATTATGATTTTCCCCGCCTCGCTTGCCACTTGAGTCGTTACCTCGAGAGCCTCTCTTCCACTATGCGATAAAGGTAATTGCATCCTCATTCCTAAATAAGCCCCATCCTCTCTTTGACCTCTGTCAGTGTCTCGGTGGCAATGGCATGGGCGCGGTTAGCACCGTCGGCAATAACCTCCTTGACATACTGAGGCCTGGCCGCCAGTTCAGCGCGCCTGTCGCGGAAGGAAGCCAGAGCGCGGTTTATCCCATCCGCTAACTGCTCTTTGCATTCAACACAACCACGGCGGGCATCTTTGCACTCGTCAGCGATTTCATCCACCTTGTTGGGGTTGAAGAAGTGATGGAGGCGCCACACATTACACACCTCGGGGTGACCGGGGTCGCTGCGATACCTGCGAGCGGGGTCGGTGAAAGCGGCCATCACCCGCTGTGTTGTCTCCTCTGCTGAGGCAGCGAGCTCGATCTCATTGTTCAAGCTCTTGCTCATCTTGTTTACCCCGTCCAGCCCCATCACTAATGGGGTATTGGTTAGCTTTGCTTCGGGCTCAGGGAACGTATCGCCAAAGATATAGTTAAAGCGGCGCACGATCTCCCTAGCCAGCTCCAGATGGGGCAATTGATCCTCGCCAACAGGAATGATTCCCGCCTTATAAAGCACGATATCTGCGGTCATCAGCACAGGGTAGCCCACCAGGCCATAGTTTATGTTATGAGGCTGTGTCCTAGCCTTTTCCTTAAAAGTAGCTACCCTAGTCAGCCAGCCTAGAGGGGTGACCATACTGAGGAGGGTATGTAGTTCCATCACTTGAGGAACATGGGACTGGACAAAAAGGATACTCCTCTCCGGGTCGAGCCCCGCCGCCAGCCAATCGAGCATCATCTCGTTGATGTTGGACTGAAGCTTGTCCGTGTCTTCAAGGGTGGTGAGGGCGTGGACATCGACGATGCAGTAAATACACTGGTAATCATCCTGCAGCCTGACATAGTTCTGGATGGCACCCAGGTAATTACCAATATGCTGTCTTCCAGTCGGTCTCGCTCCAGAGAAGACGCGATCTTTCATTACTTGCCCTTTCACTTACGGAAAAGTCTCACTAGAATGAGGGCATGGAACGCCGAGCATCACTAACCCCGTAAGGATAATCACCGGCGTTTAAGACCCATGCCTACTGACGCAATAAGAAGACACAGAGACTACAAGTTCCCTATGTATAAGCCCTTATGCCTAGAACCTCTCGCCCCACAATAAGCTTCATGATCTGGGTGGTGCCATCAGGCATGGTCAACATTCTAGCGTCCCTGAAGTATCTCTCCACGGGACAATCTTCAGTAAGACCCATAGCGCCGTGAATCTGGATAGCCTTGGAGGTCACCCTCAGAGCCGCCTCAGTAGCAAAGCCTTTGGCGAGGGAGGTTTCCATACGGTTTTTCACCCCCTGACCGCCGAGCCAGATGGCACGATATGATAACAAACGCGCCGACCAGGTATCGGTGAGCATGTCGACGAGCATGTCCTGAACCAACTGGTGGGCACCCAGGGGTTTGCCAAACTGTGTCCTTTCCTTAGCATATTTTATCGAGGCGTCAACCGCCGCTTGGGCAATGCCCACAGACATTAACCCCATACCAGCCCGAATACCATTGAGCCTCTGCATGAAACCAAAATACGCCTGCGCTGCTTTGTCACCTCCACCACCCTCTCCTGAACCGCCGAGCATCCATGGTGCGACGATGATATTCTGCTCCGGCACGGGGCAATCGTCCAAATACATCTCAGAGGTGGGAGCGGCACGCCACCCTATCTTGTGGAAATCCGTTGCTTCCCAAGGCGAAACATCCCTGTCGAGGAGAACCGTGGCCATCCCTGCCTGCCCCTTGCCTTTCTCCGTCTGCACCAGAGCGATGGCCACATCAGCAATGGATCCATTGGTTATCCAGGTCTTGGTACCATTAACAACATATCGGTCGCCGCTTTTGGTCAGCATAGTCTCGATCGCAGTGGTATCAGAGCCTACATTGGGCTCGCTAATGGCCAGGCATCCGATAGACTCACCTTTCTCGATTTTTGCACGTAACTTCTCCTTGGTTTCCCCTCTGGCCATTGCCAACGCCGCGACAGCCAATCCAGCTAGCCCGACGGAACCAGCTAAGCTCGGCCAGACGCGTGACAGTTCTTCCTCCATGAGCGCACTGGTTATTGCGTCGATCACCTCGCCACCAAGCTCCTCAGGCAAGCGATAGAAACCAAACGGCATCATCTTCTTGATGTACCCTATTACCTCTTCTCTATTGAATGCGCCTTGTCTATCACGCTCGTCTACTATGGGAGCGATCTCCTTCTCCAGAAAATCCCTCACTGTCGTCTGCACCATCTTCTGCTCTTCGGTTAACTCGAAATCCATGCAAATAGCCTCCTTTTTCGATCTTGTCTAAGTTCTGTATCTATATCTATGAGAGTGCCGAAAAAATTGCATCAAAGTCTACATGAAGTCAACTACAATCTATTCACCCCCTCGTGGAATCAACATCTTTTTCAGCATTCCCCTTTTTCGCCTACCCGATTTCGTAGTATGCCAATGCCTTCTACCTCAAGCTCAATGACATCGCCAGGCTTGATCCACTTGCCATGTTCCAAGCCACACCCCCCACCCACAGTCCCTGAGCCCAGAAAATCGCCGGGGTACAGGGTTTCATCCCTGGAAGCATACTCTATAATCTGAGCCCACGTGCGGTACATGGTTCCACTATTGCCGTCAGTCCATACCTCGCCATTGATACGAGCGATCATTCTCATATTACGACAGTCTATTTCATCAGGGGTCACCAGACAGGGCCCCATCACATTGCAGGTATCTTTCCCTTTGGCCGGACCAAGCCCCACACTCATCTCCTTCATCTGGATATCCCGAGCGCTAACGTCATTGAAGATAGTATACCCTGCTATGTACTTCTCAGCCTCATCCTGGCTGATATTCCTGCCCTCCTTGCCGATATAAATTCCGTATTCCAGCTCATAATCAAGCAGGTCAGTGAAGCTGGGCCAAAGGATGGTATCTTCAGGGCCAATCACACTATCAGGATTTCCTTTGTAGCACACAGGTATCTCGTACCAAGCTGGAGGAAGTTGCCTTGCCTCTGATGGGCTTACGTGCTGCTCAAAGCTCATATAATCCCGCAATGAATTAGGCCTGGGCACCGGTGCCCTGAGCCGTACTTCATTCAGCTCATATAGAACCCTTTCCCCACGCGGTCCAAGAACCGGAGCTTCGCTCATTTTTTCCGTAACATATTCTATAGTAGTTTGAGCCGCCTCTTTTGCGTCATCACCAACGCGAAGGAATGCAAGCATATCTGAAGTAAGAATTACCCCACCTAGCTCATAGGCTTGTGGATGATTGTGCTCCTCCTTCAAATAGCGAAGATAGCCCATATTGAGGTCAATGATCTTGTCATGGCTAAGAGCGCCTATCCTGAGGAAAGGGCCAAGCGGTGTGGAAACCTCAAATGTAACGAGCTTCAAACTCTATTTACCCCTCATTCTATTCCATAACAACTGTCTGTCTTCCCAAACAGCCCTGCCATATAAAAATACAGCCATTGCAGTGTGAAAGTCAAGCCAAGAAAGTACGCCATCCGAGTAATACTTGACAACATTATTAAAACCCACTATAATATTTACCTTAGTAAGCGTAAGTGAACGCAACAAGTTCCTCGAGCTTACAGTTTAGATATTTCCTCAGAAGTATTCGCTTCTTTCTAATAGAGTTCCGGTAGAAATCTCTGTGTTTTCCACGTAAGGAACCTGAAGGTTGGCCAAGTATATTTTTGTTACTGGTGGTGTAGTTAGCTCGGTAGGTAAGGGTATCACTGCCGCATCCATAGGAAAGGTTCTGAAGAGCCGTAATATCTCTATCACCATTCAGAAGCTGGACCCCTATATCAATGTTGATCCAGGTACGATGTCTCCTTATCAGCATGGCGAGGTCTACGTCACCCAGGATGGTGCCGAAACTGACCTCGATCTGGGTCATTACGAACGCTTCATCGATACCGACCTTACCACTGCCTCCAGTGTGACCACCGGGCAGATTTATAGCTCCATCATCGCTCAAGAGCGGCGAGGTGAGTTCCTTGGTGGTACCATCCAGGTGGTGCCTCATGTTACCAATGAGATAAAGCGTCGTTTTAGGGAGGTAGCCCAGCTATCGAAAGCCAATGTGGTTATTGTCGAGGTAGGAGGTACTGTGGGTGACATAGAGGGGCTTCCATTTTTAGAGGCCATCCGTCAGATGAGAAGTGATATGGGTAGGGAGAATATCCTCTATGTTCATGTAACCCTTCTCCCCTATCTTTCATCTACGGGAGAACTGAAGACCAAGCCAACCCAGCACAGCGTTAATGAACTGCGGCGCATCGGTATCCAACCAGATGTTATTGTTTGCCGAAGCGACTATCCGATCACCGAAGACAGCAGAAACAAGATCGCCCTTTTCTGCGATGTCGATCGGCGCGCTGTTCTTCCACTGCCTACCCTGCCCATCATCTACGAGACCCCCCTCGTTCTCGAGGAAGCGGGACTGGGGGAGCTTATCTCGGAGATGCTTGATTTACCCCAGCGAAGTGGGGACCTTCGCGAATGGCGACAACTTGTGGAGCAGATGAAGGAGCCCACGGAACCGCTCCACATTGCAATTGTGGGCAAATATGTGGAGCTACACGATGCCTACATCTCGGTGCGCGAGGCGCTTCGACACGCCGCGGTCTATCATAATCGAGATGTAGACATCCACTGGATTAGCTCTGAGGATCTAGAGCGTGATGGGGATAGTTTGCTTCGCTCTGTTCAAGGAATTGTTGTCCCTGGCGGCTTCGGCGTCCGAGGCATTGAGGGGATGGTTATTGCCGCTAAATACGCCCGGGAGAACGAAATCCCGTATCTAGGGCTATGTTTGGGAATGCAGGTTATGGTTATTGAGTATGCTCGATATGCGCTGAACTCTTCTCAACCCAATTCCACCGAGTTTGATGAGCAGACCCCCTACCCTGTAATCGACCTGCTTCCGGAGCAGCACAATTTGCAGGAGAAAGGGGGGACGATGCGGTTGGGCGGTTACCCCTGCCACCTGACTAAAGGGTCAAGAGCCGCCACCGCCTATGGCGAAGATGTAGTCTATGAGCGCCATCGCCACCGTTTCGAGTTTAATAACGATTTTCGGGAGAGGTTAGAAAGGGCAGGAATGGTTTTTAGCGGTCTATCTCCAGATGGGAGGTTGGTAGAGATCAGCGAGGTTCGAGACCACCCATTCATGGTAGGCACCCAGTTTCACCCGGAATTCCACTCGCGCCCTAATCGCCCTCACCCGCTTTTTCGCGATTTCATCGCAGTAACTAAGGAAGCGCTTCTTGAGGGGGATCAGCGTCCGTTGCCATTATGACGGCTAATTACAAAACCATGATGAGTTCCTTTACCTTCGCCCCAACACTCATTTTCAACAGATGAATCCATGCTAGGATGATATATTGATTCCGAATAAAACTGAGAGGTCTTAAATGCGTATATTCCTTGACACGGCAAACATAGAGCACATCCGGCATGCTGCCAGGCTGGGCATAATAAGTGGGGTAACAACAAATCCCAGCCTGGTTGCTAGGGAAAAAGCCATCGACTTCAAGTCGGCAGTCCTTGAGATATGCTCTCTCCCTCTCGAACACGTCTCTGTAGAAGCGCTAAGCTTAAATGCCCAGGGCATGATTGAGGAGGCACGGCAAATATCGTCTTGGGCCCCAAATATCGCAGTCAAGATTCCAGCATCGGAGGCTGGGCTTGAGGCAATCTTCGTTCTATCGCGAGAGAATATAAAGACTAATTTCACCCTCTGCTTCTCGGCAAATCAGGCCCTCCTGGGCGCCATTGTTGGAGCAACTTATGTCAGCCCTTTCGTAGGGCGGCTCGATGATATTGGTCATCAAGGGATGCAAGTGGTTGCCGATGCAGTGGAGATCTTCAATAAATATGATCTGCACACTCAGGTGATCGCTGCCAGCGTTCGCCACCCACTTCACGTGATCGCTGCTGCCAAGGCAGGGGCTCATGTCGCCACTGTCCCTTACAACGTGCTGATGCAAATGATTCGCCATCCTCTTAGCGACATTGGAATCGCACGTTTTGCAAATGACTGGAAAGAGGTAATGAAAAAATGACCATGAATATCGCGGAACTGGAAACAAAGAGTCGTGATGAACTGTTGGATATGGCCAAAGGGTACGGCATCTCTGGCTATACTACGCTGAAAAAGCAAGACCTGGTGTTGCGGCTTCTTCAGGCGAATGCTGAACTTCAAGGGAATATATTTGGTGGTGGTGTACTGGAGACCATGGATGATGGCTTCGGCTTCTTGCGTCAAGACAACTTCAAACCAGGGGCTAACGATGTCTACGTTTCTCAGTCCCAGATTCGCCGCTTCGGACTCAGAACCGGTGATATGATTACCGGTCAGGTGAGGCTGCCAAAGAACGGGGAGAGATACTACAGCCTTTTGCGCATAGAGGCGGTAAACGGCATCGACCCTGAGCAAGCCAAGAGTCGCCCCCATTTTAGTACCCTTACCCCCGTCTATCCCAACAGCCTCATCAAGCTGGAGACGACCCCTTCCAATCTTTCTACCCGACTGTTGGACATGATTTCCCCTATTGGCAAAGGGCAAAGAGGGCTCATTGTATCCCCCCCAAAGGCGGGTAAAACAATACTACTTAAGCACATCGCCAATGGCACCACCACAAACCACAGCGACGTCCATGTCATGGTCTGCCTTATCGGGGAGCGCCCAGAGGAGGTTACCGATATGAAGCGCTCGGTTAAGGGCGAGGTAGTGAGTTCCACCTTCGACGAACCGGTGGAGAACCACGCCAAAGTAGCCGAATTGGCGCTTGAGAGGGCAAAGCGCCTGGTAGAGTCTGGGCGAGACGTGATGATCCTCCTCGATGGCATCACACGCCTGAGCCGCGCCTACAACCTAGCCTTGCCCCCTAGTGGTCGAACACTCTCTGGAGGGATCGACTCAGTTGCCCTCTACCCTCCCAAGCGCTTCTTTGGCGCTGCTAGGAACATCGAGGAGGGAGGCTCGCTTACCATCATTGCCACGTGCCTTATCGATACAGGGAGCCGCATGGATGATCTCATATACGAAGAGTTCAAAGGAACCGGGAATATGGAACTCCATCTTTGCCGCAGGCTTGCGGAACGCAGGACCTTCCCTGCTATGAATATCCAGCGTAGCGGCACCCGTCATGAGGAGCTACTTATGGATGAAACCACCCTACAAAAGATCTGGCTGCTTCGCCGAATGGCAAACTTGGTGGCCTCAAACTCCCAAAACACCACCGAGGCCACGGAGTTGGTTCTGGAACGACTGGCAAAGACCAAATCCAACACCGAGTTCCTCTCCACCCTGTCTCAGGAGAGATGAACAGGCAGACCAGCCAGCAGCATCACGCTGGCATAGGGTGAAATCCAGGACTCTTACTTCCCTCAAGCGCCATCTCCATTCCCGCCCCCATTTTTGACCAATGTTTACATTTTCTCGGGAGCGGTCATCCCCATAAGATGAAGGACCTTCGCCAGAACGATTTGGGCTGCCTCAACCAGCTTGAGACGAGCCGAGGTGAGCGCCTCATCAGACGAAATAACACGACACTTCTCATAGAAGTTATGGAATGTGGTTGCCAGGTCCAAAGCATAATAAGGGAGGTGGTGGGGTTCCAGAGTTGAGGCTACCAACTCCAGCACCTCTGGTAGCTGGAGCATTTTCCTTATTAGGGCAAGCTCGGGGTCACCAGTGAGCAAGGAAACATTCCCCTCTTTGTAGTCAATGCCCCTCTCCTGGGCTAGACGGAGGATGCTAGCAATACGAGCGTGCCCATATTGAACGTAATAGACCGGGTTATCCGCCGAGTGGCGTTTCGCCAGCTCCAGGTCGAAGTCCATCTGGCTATCGGCGGAGTGAGACAGGAAGAAGAAGCGACAGACATCGGGGCCAACCTCATCTACAAGCTCATGAAGGATAATGAGTTCGCCAGTGCGCTTCGATGCCCGAAGCGCAATCTCGCCACGCTTCAGGGTAACCATCTGGGAGATAATGATCTGGAGCCTCTCTGGGTCGATGCCCAGAGCACCTACTACCGCCTTCATTCTGGAGACATGCCCCTGATGGTCTGCACCCCAGATGTTGATCACCCTGGAAAAGCCTCGCTCGATGAATTTGTTGTAGTGGTATGCAATGTCAGTAGCAAAGTATGTTGGCGCACCGTCGCTTCGCACCAGCACATTATCCTTATCCTCACCAAGGGCAGTAGAGGTGAACCAAACGGCCCCCTCCTTCTCACTTATGTAGCCCCTCTCCTTGAGGAAAGCCATCACCCTGTCGTACTGCCCCTGCTCAAAAAGGCTATTTTCACTGAACCAGACATCGAAGGATACGCCCAGTGCTTCAAGATCGGACTTAATAGACTTCATGACTTTAGCCACTCCAATCCTGCCCAGTTCGGCTGGCTTGTCTGATAGCTTTTCTCCCTCTTCAGCGATGACCTCTCTTGCAATATCCATCATATATTCACCAAAGTAGCCCTCGGAGGGCATCTCGGCATCAATTCCCAGTGCCTGCTGATAGCGCGCATAAAGTGAACGATAGAAGGCATCCATCTGGCCGCCAGCGTCGTTAATGTAATATTCCTTGACCATATCGTATCCCGAGCAAGCAAGCACATTTGCCAGCGTGCTTCCCAGGATGGCACCACGGCCATGCCCCACATGCAGTGGGCCTGTAGGATTGACACTTACAAATTCCACTTGCACCTTGGCACCCTTCCCCAGGTCAACATCTCCATATCGTTCGCCGGAACTTATGATGCTCTCCACCTGCTTGGTGAGCCACTCGCTCTTCAGAGAGAAGTTGATGAAACCAGGCGACGCCACAGCGATGCTGTCAATCTCGTCAGATAGCTGTATAAGACTGGCGAGGTTCTGGGCGATAGTCAGTGGATTCATCCGTGCTGACCTTGCCAGTTTCAATGGTAGAGTTGAGGCATAATCACCATGCTCCGGATTCTGGGGGCGCTCCAGCACAATATCAGGCATCGTCACCGGCGGAAGTAAATCCTTCCTCTGTGCCTCAAGAGCCGCCTCTTTCAGAAGAATTGTGATATCGTCCTTTATCATCACGCCTCCAACTCGGTAAATCCATCCTGCCAAAGCCGAGCCATCTCCACTGCAAGGGGTTGGTGTTCAGGCGAAGAGAGCTGCGGATCCCCCTTGAACATACGAACCGCCTCTTTTCTGGCAAGCTCCAGGAGCCTCATGTCGGAGAGCTTGGCCATCTTCAGGTCGGGGAGGCCGCTCTGCCTGGTGCCAAAAAACTCACCCGGCCCCCTTAGCTTCAAGTCCTCTTCAGCAAGCACAAACCCATCCTGAGTGCTCTCCAAGAGTCTCAGGCGATCTCTTCCCTCCAGCGTCGGATTCTCGGCGACCAGAATGCAATAGCTGGCCTGCTCGCCTCGGCCAACTCGGCCACGAAACTGATGAAGCTGTGCCAGGCCGAAGCGATCGGCGCCCTCGATAAGCATCACCGTGGCATTGGGAACATCGATGCCAACCTCCACCACAGAGGTGGCCACCAGGATGTCTAGCTTTCCCAGTCGAAATCTCTTCATTGCCTGTTCCTTATCCGCAGCTTTAAGCCTGCCGTGGACCAGCCCAATGTGAAGATCAGGAAAGACGTCAGTAGAGAGACGCTCATATTCGTTGATAGCCGCCTTGGTGTCGATGGCCTCCGACTCTTCAATCAAGGGACAGATGATGAAAGACTGGCGTCCCTCACTGATCTCCTTGCGAATAAAGCGATAAGCCCTGTCCCGCTCCTCAGGGTCGAGCCACCTTGTCTTTATTTGCTGCCTGCCTTCTGGGAGCTCATCGATCACCGAGAGGTCAAGGTCGCCATATAGGGTGAGTGCCAGACTGCGCGGAATAGGTGTTGCGGTCATTACCAGCAGGTGCGGGTTGGAACCCTTCTGACGAAGTACCGAACGCTGCATCACTCCGAAGCGGTGCTGCTCATCCACAATGGCTAGCCCGAGCTTGTTAAATTCCACCATCTGCTGAATTAGGGCATGTGTACCTACGACTATATCCACTTTTCCTTCCGAAATAGCCCGGCGCACTTCCTCCTTTTCTCTCCTTTTCATACTTCCTGTAAGCAGGGCCAGCGTTATCTCTTGAGGCAATATGGATGAGAAGGCTCGCAGGCTACCCTCTAGATTTCCCTCCTCACCTGCTCGGGCTAAAAGAGCGGAGATGTTGGTGAAATGCTGCTCCGCCAGTATCTCAGTAGGTGCCATAAAGGCACCCTGATAGCCACTAGCCACCGTGGCCAGGAGCGCTGCGGTTGCAACTACGGTCTTCCCACTGCCAACCTCACCCTGAAGAAGCCGACTCATCGGCCTCACCTTTGCCAAATCAGCGAGGATCTGCTTGAGGGCACGCTGCTGAGCCCTGGTGAGGGTAAAGGGCAGGCAGTTGATGAACACGTCCACAATCTGTTGATCAGGCTTGATAGGGCTTGCCTTACCACCCTCCCGCCAATCGCGCCTCCGCGAGAGCAGCCCCAACTGTATGAGTAACATCTCATCGAAGGCCAACCGTTTCCTGGCTTTATCCTTAAGTAACTCGTTCTCCGGATAGTGAGCCTGGTTTATCGCCTCGGAGAGCTCGAGGAGCTGGACACGACTCTTAACATCCTCGGGCAGGAAGTCGTGGACTTGCGGTGACCAAAGATCAACAGTCTCCTTGACCAGCCTCCTTACCACGCGAGAGCTTAGCCCCTCAGTGAGTTGGTAGATGGGGATGAGCCGACCAGTGTGAGTCAAATCCTCAGTAAGGGGCTCATATTCAGGGGACTGGAAAACCTTTACCCCCTTAAACAGGCCCACCTTTCCGCTCAAGACCAGTTGCGAGTTAGTGTGAAGCTTCTTGGCAAGATAGGGTTGATTGAACCAGACAACCCTCATGTTGCCGGTCTCATCGCCCACGATGGCCTCGGTGGAACGCCTACGACCCAGGTTGGTAACCTGTGCCTGCCAGACCGTGGCTACAACGGTCTGTTCCTCGCCTATCTCCAGCTGGGCGATAGTTTTCCTTTTGCTGTAGTCGATATGGCGCCTAGGGAAAAAGTAGAGCAAGTCGTGTACTGTCTCAACGCCGAGTCGGCGAAACTTGGCAGCCTGATTGACGCTAATCCCCTTGATTGTAGTAATCGGTGCATCGAGGTTTTCTTGCCTTCTAGTTGTTTTTTTTGCCCTCTTTGGCTCCAGTATCTTACCTTCCACCCCATTGAGCCGATGAAGAACCTTTGTTACCCAGTCCTCCCGCTGTCCCCTATCTAAATTGGCATAACTAATCGGAAGCAACCCCTGAGGAAATTCATCCGCCCAGCGTAGAATATAGCGGTCCAGCCCCCCCACCACAGCATCATCCCGATAACTCCTTTTTCGTTCCAACTCTAGTATCTTACGAAGCGTTGCTATATCCAAGGGTACTACTCCACCGAAACGATGTAATTATAATGGGGTTCACCACTGGAGATCACCTCCACTTCAACGTGGGGGTGTTTTTGGCGGAGCAGCTTAGCAATTCCCTCAGCCTCAGCGCTCTCAGTATCGGCACCATAGTAGATGGTAACGATCTCGCTTCCCGCTATATCTATTTGTTCCAGCATTTCTTTAACAAGCTGGAGAACGCTATCACCAACGGCCTTCAGCTCTCCATCGAGAAAACCAATAGCTTGACCTGCCTTCATACTGAAGCCACCAATATTTGCCGAGCGCACTGCAGTAGTAACCTCTACCGTCCTCACCGCCAATCTGGCCTTTTCCATCGCCTTAATATTCGCCTCAAGATCCGCTTCGTGGTCAAAGGCTAGGAGAGCTGCCACGCCCTGAGGAATCGTTTCTGTGGGCACAATCTCCACCATTTTAGCGCTCAGCCCTCGAACCTGCTCCGCACCAAGTACGATGTTGGTGTTATTGGGCAGGAGAATAACCTTATCAGAGCGCACCTTATCCACCGCGCTCAGTAGCTCCTCAATCGAGGGATTCATTGTTTGGCCCCCGGGGACAACAGCGGTAACACCAAGGCTCCCGAAAACCTCCGCGAGCCCCTTCCCAGAAGCCACGGCTATTATTGCAATATCGATCGATGGTAAACGCTTCATGGCCATGAACTCATCGTGCTGTTCATCCATGTCCTCTATCTTCACCTGACGTAGCGTGCCCAAGGATGCAGCATAGCTAACTGCAGAACCAGGATCCAAGCTGTGCAAATGGACTCTCACCACATTCTCATCCCCTACCACAATCACAGATTCGCCGACAGCCTCAAGCCTAGCCCTAATATCATCAAGGCTTAGATTTTGGCCCTCGATCATAAATTCGGTGCAGTAACCGTAGGAAAGTTCCCCGGTGGCGACTTTGGGGATCTCGATAGGCATTTGGTCGAGCATTTCATATCCCTCGCCCACCTCGCCATGAAGGTAGCGCAGAAAACTATCAAGGATCACATAAAGCCCCAATCCACCAGCATCAACCACTCCAGCCTCACGCAACACTGGGAGAAGGGAAGGGGTTCTAGCTACGGCGTCCTTCGCCGTTCTAACGGTTACCTCCACAATGCTGCATAGGTCGTTACTAACTGAAGCCTCCTCGGCCGCAGCGGAAGATTCCCTGATCACAGTAAGTATGGTGCCCTCAACAGGATTGCTCACGGCTTTATAGGCGAGGTTTGATCCTTCCTTCAACCCTGCCACCAGGTCTTTCCCTCCCAGACAGTCCTTACCATCGAGCTTTAGTGCCAAGCCACGCAAAATCTGAGAAAGGATCACCCCACTGTTCCCACGTGCCCCCATCAGAGCACCGTGAGCTATAGAATAAGCAACCGTGGAGGCGTTCCCATCTGCGCAGTGTGAGGCCTCCGCTACCGCCGAGCGCATTGTAAGGAGCATATTGGTCCCCGTATCGCCATCGGGCACGGGGAAGACATTAAGGGAGTTCAACTCTGCAGCATTCCTCTCCAGACACGCGACGGCGGCGTTAAACATGCCGACCAAGTCTTGTCCGCTACAAATATCTACTTCTCGCATCTCACCTCTTTAAGAGTGCCTAGCAACACCCAACTGTCATTCTGAGCGAAGCGAAGAATCCAGACCCTTGCCCCGATATATCGGGGTGAGGTTGATAAAATAAACACTCATCCATCTAATGCTTGCCACGGACGCTCCATTATGGTATCCTAGCTTGGTGAATTCTACAGCAAAAGTTAAATTTGGTCAAAGGGGAACAGATGCCAGGGAAATGTGATATATGTGGTAAGACACCCCAGTTTGGACACAATGTTAGTCACTCCAAGCGCCACACCAATCGGCAGTGGAAAGTGAATAGTCAGAAGAAAACAATGATCATCAATGGTAAAAAGGTGCGGCTCAATATCTGCACCAGGTGCCTAAGGACCCAGCATAAGCTAGCCGGCTAGCCACTACCGAGGCTAGCCTTCAGCCTGTCCATCGCTTCTCCCACACTCTCCCTGCCAGTGAATAGCGCCGAGCCAGCAACCAGCACTCGCGCCCCAGCTTGAACCACCTTAGGTGCTGTCTGCGCAGTGATCCCCCCATCGACTTCGAGCTCAGCCTTGAGCCCCTTATCATCCAGGATTTGCCTGAGGTGGGCTATCTTGTCCAACATCTCCTCCATAAAGGCCTGCCCGGCATAGCCAGGGTTCACTGTCATCACCAGCACCAAATCGAGGTTAGCAAGGACATCTTCGATTGCAGTGATAGAGGTGGCCGGGTTAAGAGATACGCCAGCCCTGACATTCAGTCGCTTTATCGATTCCACTATTTGATGCAGATTAGGACAAACCTCGGCGTGGACGGTGATGATGTCTGCACCAGCCTCGGCGAATTGCTCAATCTGACGCTCCGGTGTTTCAACCATCAGATGGACATCGAAAGGTAAATTCGTCAAGGGGCGAATGGCTTTAACCACCACCGGGCCGATGGTTATCGGGGGGACGAAATGCCCGTCCATAACATCGATATGGATGTAGTGAGCACCCGCCTCGGTCGCCTCAACCACCTGCTCCCCCAGGCGAGCGAAGTCGGCGGAGAGAATAGAGGGAGCTATCTTTATGCTAAAGCTCATTTCCCTTCATCGATAACAAGGTCATTTTAATAATCCTGCCTGTCACCCTTCACTGGCGTTCAGGGTGACAGTCAAACACTTTCGACAATCTTCCTGGCGCTCGCCAGCTGTTTCTTTACCTGCTCTGGTGCCGTGCTACCAACGGCATTGCGAGCCTCGACCGAGGAATCAACCGTAATCGAATAGACATCCTTCTCGAAATACTGGGAAAAGCTCCTGTATTCATCGATGCCTAGCTCTTTGAAGCTCTTTCCGTTCTCTATAGCGTGTTGCACCAAACCCCCCACTATGCCATGAGCCTCACGGAAGGGGACCCCCTTCTTTACCAGATAGTCTGCCAGGTCGGTGGCAAGGATATAGTCCTCTTCGGCGGCAAGGCCGATTTTCTCACCTTTCACCTTTGCTGTACCAACCATCCCCACAAAAACATCCAGGGTGGACAGAAGGGTATCCACACTATCGAACAGGCCCTCCTTGTCCTCCTGCAAGTCGCGATTATAGGAAAGCGGCAAAGCCTTCATCGTAGTCAGGATAGCGAGGAGATTGCCATAGACCCGTCCCGTCTTCCCACGAGCAAGCTCAGCAACATCGGGGTTCTTTTTCTGAGGCATTAGGCTTGAGCCCGTGGTATAAGCATCGTCAAGCTCGATAAAACCAAACTCCGCCGACGACCAGAGAATGAATTCCTCGGCGAGGCGGGAGAGGTGCATCATAGCGATGCTCGCCGCCGCCTGATATTCGATGACAAAGTCGCGGTCAGAGACGGCATCCATGCTGTTTCGGCTTATCTGGCTGAAGCCCAGCTCCCTGGCAAGGAATTCGCGGTCGATAGGATAGGGCACGCCAGCGAGCGCTCCGCTGCCCAATGGCATGACATCAGCTCGTTTCAGGCAATCATGGAAGCGCTCCACATCGCGCTGCAGCATCTCGAAATAGGCGAGCAGGTGATGGGCGAATAGCACTGGCTGCGCCCGCTGAAGGTGGGTATAGCCAGGCAATATTTCATCCTTATTTGCCTCCGCCAGGTCGAGAAGGGCTTTCTGTAAATCGATGAGCTTCTCAACAGTATTGGAGATCGCCTCTTTGACATAGAGACGCATATCCAGGGCAATCTGGTCGTTTCTGGAGCGGGCGGTATGCAATTTTCGACCTACCTCCCCAACCTTCTCAATGAGCCTCGCTTCTATGTTTATGTGGATATCTTCCAGGTCATCTCTAAGGGCAAAGGTGCCCTGCTCGATCTCGTCACGGATAGAGGTGAGCGCCATGACGATAAGCTCCGCCTCCTTATCCGATATAATGCCCTGCTTCGCCAGCATCCTGGCGTGGGCGATGGAGCCAGCGATGTCATGCTTATACAAACGCTTGTCGAAATGGATGGACGCGGTATATTCCACCACCTTCTTATCAACCTCCTTCTGAAAACGACCGCGCAACGGTTTCATATTCTTAATCTAACTCCAGATCTACTTTAGGCCTTGTATTTATTTGAATATAATCTTACTAGATATAGATTTCGCTAAGCTTTTTACATGAAAGCTTCTTTTTCAGTCATGTACTCAGCTTTAATCATGACCTTACGCCTTATTTCATCGACGCCTCTCCAGCAATGCAACGAATTCGTCTACTGATAAATTGGCCTGTCGGAGAATAGCCCGCAATGTTCCCGGTCCAATTTCCTATGAAGAGGGACAACTAGCTGGGAAAACGGTTCATCTCGTCTCAGTGTCACGTGACTACCTTCTTGCCTTTTGAAATAGAAGCCCACTTTTTCTAACGTTCTAATGCACTTTCTGCCCGATATAACAGGAAGCTTGCTCATACTACTACTACTGTTATCTCAAACTTCTCTTCCGGTACAGGAAGATTATCCTCTTCAAGAGAATGTATGTAGCAGCTTATAGCTTCCTTGATGTTTCCAAGAGCTTCCTCTTTCGTTTTTCCTTGGCTGATACAGCCAGGTAAACTAGGACACTCAACTACCCAATAACTATCCTCACCAGGATATAAAACAACCTCCCTCATTGCTCCCCCTATTTAATCTGTAGCATTCTTCTAGTCTTTTAACATCTCGCTTCACGGAGTTCAAGATTTCTATATAGATTAAAACGACCATGCAAGAGCTTCATAAACATACTCCACATAAGCGACACAAGTCAGTGCCACCACATTATTCTGTCATCAAGTATAACGTCAAAGGGCGCAGACTATACGTGACTTCCGGAAGTTCGTTCAGAATGGCGCAGGCAACCCTCCAAGCCTTGCTCCTTCTCGCGACACACATGCCATTTCGTAGAAGCTCGTCCCATATCTTCTCAAACTCGCGCTTCCTTACCAAAGTAAAACCGCCACTTGTGCTATGGTAAGAGATCCTCCACACTCCTTCATCAGTCACATTGAATATTTCATTGACGTAACCTCTGTCAAGAGTGCGCACTTTCTTGCCTTCCATGCCTTTTATGAAATCCCACACTTGTTTAAAGGTTCTTCGGGTCATTCATGCTACCCTTCTAAAAACTAGCACTGCTCGCACGAAATACCGTACGTGTCAACGCATTTGTGCAGCAATTATCTCACTACACCAGGAACCTCTTCTTTAGATTGAATATAACCTCTTCGATATCCTCGCCTCTGTCTCTTATCCCTCCAATAATCTGTTCAATTCGCTCGCGTTTATGCACATTAGAAAAGTCATCCAAATCCGTATAGTAGCCCATCCTCCGACCAAGCCTGAAATTAAGCCTTTCCTCAGGAGGCATGGCTAAATACCTGCTGATAAACCCCAGCATCTTTTCTTTGTCTCTGGGCAATTGACCTTCAACCTCTTGCAGTAGGTTCTCTATATGGTCGCTGGCCAGATAGCTGGTTACCTCGAGACCTTGGATTAATCCCCCTATCTCCTCCACCACCTCATCATCGCTTAGCAGCTCAAAGTCGCCACTCTCATACTTGCGGTACAGAGGTATGTCTTCACGAATAGCTAGGCTCCTCAGCCTGATGAAATCGGGGTTTATTTCATTCAGAACGCGGGCAGTCTCACGAACATGTGCTTTCCGCCATCGCCTGCCACCTAAACCCGGCATTACATATTCACAAAGTGAAATCCCCGACTCAACTACCTTTTTCCCTCCATCGATATGCTCCGCGGCGGTAACACCTTTTTGCACGTATCCTAATACCTCATCAGAACCGCTTTCCAATCCAACGTGCAACCGGGTAAGACCGGCCGCATAAAGCTCTTTCAACTCATCCAGGGTCTTTCGAGACGCTGTCTTCGACATGCCATAAGTGGTAACCCTGGTAACACTGGGAAGGGTCTGTCTCAGGAATCTCAGGACCTCGGCCAATTGCGGCGTCCTCATAATCAAGGAATCGGCATCTTGCAAAAATACATTCTGTCCCCCAAAGTAAAGCCAGAGAGCCACAATCCGAAAGCTGTCGTTGATCGGATTCTCATATACGGAAGCAGCTATTTGCCTGATGTTTCCTCCATAGCCTTTCCTCCAAGACATCTCCCTTATCTTATCGGCAATGATTCTGACCGTCTCAATATCCCTCTTTATCTCCTCTACACTTCTCATCTGGAGTCTCGTTGTCCTATGGCTGGAGCAGAACTCACAGCGGTGCCACGGGCACCCCCTGGTAGCCCTCAGCATCAAAGATTGAGCCTCGCTAGGCGGTCGCGAGGGTCCCATCTCAAAAGTGAGCGCTGTCAACTCTCCAGTTTCCATGCCGGTTTTCAAGTCATTTGAGCCTTCAATGCGTTTTCGTGTTCTTCCAACGAGCTATATCCCAACTTGAGAGACATTTTCAGGTATCTTTCTTCCGAGAGGTTCTTCTCTTCCCTCTGGGCTTCCACAATATCCCGGTAGTACAGGTCTAAAGTCTGGTCGGAATAGGTCTCCAGCTCACTGCGCAGGTATGTCTCGAATCCTTCAGCCTCACACACCTCCCCTCCACCGAGGATATGAGGATACTTACGACGCGCCTCGGCCTGCCATTTACTCTCAATTTTCACAATATCATCGATTATTGGATTGAAATTCATGCAGGGTATTAAATCGTCCATCCTGGCATACTTCTCCGTAAGCAGATTCCTGTCCTCCTGCACAGCTTGAAGCAAATCCTCGTTGTAGGACTCTAAAGTTGCCTCGGACCAAGTTTCAAAAGCACTCCCCCTCATTAACCGGAATCCACCCTCGGATTCCTGGCAGGCAGTCGGCGATAGAGTAGGGACTCTTTGGAACATGTCAAACTCCAAGTTCAGAATCTGGTCGATTAGCTCGGCTTTCCTATCCATCTTTTCACCCCTCACATAATTCTAAGGTTGTTTGATTTTGATTCACCGTTCAATCTCAGAGATGTTTCACACGCAAAACTTCGTAGAGCGACCCTTCAGGGTCGCTTTAAGCGAGGCTAAAGCCTCGCGCTACATTTTTAAGCAGCCTCAATTTTGGCAATCAACCCTTGCTTATTATTCTTTGTCTTCCGCCAACGAGTCCTCAGTCTGCTCCGCCCCCTCAATCTGGGCCTGTGTCCCGACCGGAAGCCCCAGGCTCCTCCATCCCTGTATCTGGGCCTGTGTCTTCACCGGAAGCCCCCAGATATGGATGAAGCCCAGCGATGCGCTCTGATCGAATTCGTCGCCCTTATCATAGGTAGCAAGGCGGAAGCTGTAAAGCGATTTGGGCGATTTTCGCCCTACCACACTGGCGTTCCCTTTCAATAACTTTACGCGCACCGTTCCTGTTACATAGCGCTGCGTGCTCTCTACATAGGCAGCGATGTCCCGATGAAGGGCAGTGAACCACAGCCCATTATACATGAGGTCGGCGTACTCCGAAGCAACCTTCTCTTTGAAGCGCAACTGGTCCTTGGTGAGAGTCATCGCCTCCAGAGCTTTGTGAGCCACAAGGAGCGTGGTTGCCGCCGGCGCCTCATAGATCTCCCTGGACTTGATTCCAATAAGCCGATTCTCCACATGGTCGATCCGCCCCACCCCGTGCTCGCCAGCAACCTTATTTAGCTCCTGAATCAATGCTACGCCATCCGTCTCCCTACCATCGAGGCTTATGGGAATTCCCTTCTCAAAGCCAATCTCAACATAGCAAGGCTCCTCCGGAGCATCCTTCGGCGACCGTGTCCAGGAAAAGACCTCTTCAGGGGGCTCAGTCCACGGGTCCTCCAGAACACCGCACTCGATGCTCCTCCCCCACAGGTTCTCATCAACGGAATAGGGGCTTTCGGCAGTGACCGGAACGGGGATGCCATACTTCTGGGCATAAGCGATAGACTCCTCCCTGGTCATGCCCCATTCCCGAGCCGGGGCGATGATCTTAAGATGTGGGGCAAGTGCGCTAACGGTCACATCGAACCGAACCTGGTCATTCCCCTTTCCGGTGCAACCATGAGCCACTGCCGAAGCGCCCTCCTCAGCAGCAGCATCCACCAGTAACTTGGCTATGAGCGGGCGACCGAGCGCCGTTGCCAGAGGATACTGCCCTTCATAAAGCGCATCAGCTCGAAGAGCGGGGAAAACGAAGTGCCTGACAAAAAGTTCCTTGGCATCGACCACCAGGGCCTTCACCGCCCCTACATTAACCGCCTTTTCTTGAATGGCGGGCATATCCCTTTTTTCACCGCCCAGATCAGCGGTCAGGGTGATGACATCCATGTGGTAGTTCTCATTAATCCACCTGATGGCCACCGAAGTGTCCAGTCCCCCACTATAGGCGAGTACCACCTTATCTGCCACTTGGCTCACCTCCAATCCGAAACCTCAATTGCCTCCGAAATGCTTCTCTAAGAAAGCTGAAATCTGCGAGTTAACACCAGGGTGATCCCATGTGTAAATATGACCGGGTGTTCTCAGGTAAAAAAGGAAATGGCCTTCCTCAGGCCTATAGGTAGGAATGCGCCCAAGATTGGCCCGGAAAATCATCCAAAGGTCACAATTGCTCAGGCTGTCAGGATTCATACCATTGCTATTCATTGCCAGCGACCTATCTGACATCGCTTGGCGGTAATAAAAAGGAGCCCCCGTTTGAATACTATATATTTCATGATTGGCTTGTAAAAGCTTCATTGCTTGACTACCGACCATTGCTCCAGAGCTTTCACCCAGTATTATAACCTTGATATCCTCAATGTGCTCGGTTAAAAAACTTATTTGAGCAGCCAACGGCTTTCCTTTTGAGGGATAGGAAAGCATCGTCTCTCTCAGTTCCTTGACAAAATTCCAGAAACCGCCGAGAGTCCTTTCGTATATCACCAGCATGTGGGTATAGCCCAATCTATCTAACTCATCTCTGATTCCCTCTAAGATAGTTCCCCACTCAGGACCGATATCTTCTTGCCCCTGACCACCGGAGTTAAAGATAAGGAGAATATCAGTGCCCTCAGCTTCTGAGTATACTTGTAAAAGATTATCTACGAACATATCGTAACCCACAGAGTCACTGCCAATAAACTCCGATGCCAGACTATTGGCATCCTCCCTTACATCCTCAGGTATTTGTGCGACGCTTTGACCAGCATCTACAATACAAAACTCACCCGGTGGACACGGGGACAATAGTAACCAGCTTACAGCACCAAGTAGAATTATGATAACAGCTAAGATTATGGAAGACCAGATAACCTTGCCCTTCATTTCCTTTCGGCCAGCGTGCAGCTAGTCCTGCGTCGCCATCATCTCCTTGCTCACCATAGCCAACACCCTCCCAACGATGCCTACCGCCTCATCAACCTCTTTCTCCCCGATGATCAGTGGAGGCATAAAGCGAATGGCGCTCGGCTTCACGGCATTGATTAGCAAGCGCTCTTGAAGGCAAGCCTGCACCACATTTTCAGCAATGTCACTCGAGAATTCCAAAGCGATCAGGAGGCCACGCCCCCTGACCTCGATGATAAAATCGTACTTCGCCTTCAACCGTAGAAGGTGGGCCATCAGGTAATTTCCCACACTGCGGCAGTTTTCCACTACATTTTGCTCCAGAATATACTTCAAGGTAGCGAATCCTGCAGCGCAGGCAAGAGGGTTACCGCCAAATGTGCTGCCATGGTCCCCCGGGGCAAAGACAGAAGCTTTATCCTTTGCCAGAAAAGCACCAATGGGCACACCACCTCCCAATCCTTTAGCGATGGCCATGATGTCAGGCTCGATGCCAGACTGCTGGTAAGCAAAAAGCGTTCCCGTCCGCCCCATCCCCGTTTGAATCTCGTCAAGTATGAAAAGAATGCCCCGTTGGTCGCACCAGGCTCTAACCTGCTTCAGGTAATCATCAGTAGGGACGTTCACCCCACCCTCGCCCTGGATCGCCTCCAGCATCACCGCGCAGGTTTTTCTCCCCGTCGCTTTCTTGATGGCATCGATATTGTCATACTCCACATTTACAAATCCTTCAGGGAGCGGGGTATACGATTCTTGAAACTTCGGCTGTCCGGTGGCTGCAACCATAGCCAGTGTGCGACCATGAAAGGAATTCATCGTCGTAATCACCTCATAAGCACCGTCGAGACGGAGCTTGCCGTATCTGCGCGCCAGCTTCACCGCCCCCTCAGTGGCCTCGGCGCCACTGTTGCAAAGGAAGACCTTGTCGAAGCAACTGTTTTCAACAAGAAGCTCAGCCAGGCGTATCTGGGGCACGGTATAAACAAGGTTAGATGTTTGAATCAGGGTGTGTGCCTGCTCTGAAATCGCCTTTACTAATTCGGGATGCGAGTGACCCAGGACATCCACCGCCAAGCCGCCGATGAAATCCAGATAACCCCTTCCCTCATCATCCCATACCCTCGCCCCCTGCCCACGCACCAGTGTAACTGGCAGCCTCTTGAAGGTATTCATCAGGTATTTCCGCTCCAACTCCCGCCAATCCGTCATTGCCAACCCCTTTTCATATAATTGTCGTCCCGCTCCCTTTTCCGGCTATGGCCTCAACCAGAGCGTGAGGCTCCCGGCCATCGACGATCTGAGCAATAGCCACGCTGGAAAGGGCACATAGACATGCCTCAACCTTTGGAATCATCCCCCCAATCACCGCACCAGATTTGATAAGAGAACTGACATCGCCGGCCGGTATGTGGGGAAACCGTTTTCCCAAACGGTCCATCACGCCGGCAACATCGGTAAGCAAGATAAGCCTCCCCGCTCCAAGGCCAGCGGCGAGTTCACCAGCGGCGGTATCGGCATTGATATTAAGCTTTTCGCCCTTCGCTCCAAGACCCAAAGGGGCAATTACGGGGATATAGCCTTCTCTCAATAGAATCTCTATGAGCTCCGGGTTGATTCGTACCACCTCCCCCACGTAGCCAAGCTTCTCATCCTTGATTTTTGCTTCGATGAGGCGCCCATCAATGCCGCTCAAACCCATGGCTCGCCCGCCCAGCGACTGAATAGCGGCGACAAGGTCTTTATTGACCAGCCCGCAGAGGATAGCGGCCACCACCTCGATGGTCTCCTCATCCGTCACCCTGAGCCCATCCTCCAACCTGGTGGCCACACCCTGCCTGGAAAGCCAGCGGGTTATCAAGTTGCCTCCGCCATGAACTACTACCACTGCCTGTCCCTCCCTCTGAAGAGCGACCAGGTCCTCAAGCGTGGTATCATGGCTGCCCAGGGTGCTCCCCCCGATCTTGACCACAAAAGGTTTGCTCATTTTTTCAGCCTCTTTCATTTTCCTGCAATGTAGCGCTGATAAGCTGGTACTGCCTCCACGTCCTATGTTGTATACTCGCTGTTTATTGCCACGTATTCGGCGGTGAGGTCGCAGCCCCAGGCGGTGGCAATGCCGTCACCCACATTGAGGCACACTCTAATCGGCACCTCGTCCTGCGCCATCACCGCCTTCGCTCCATCCCTATCGAAGGAACGGGGCGAGCCCTCTGCCATCAGGCACATGTTGTTCAAAAAGAGGTCTATTCTCGATGCATCGATCTCAGCGCCGCTGCGGCCCAGTGCAGCGATTATGCGCCCCCAGTTTGGGTCACACCCGTGCACCGCCGCTTTCAGCAATGGGGAGCCAGCTATAGTGCGCGCTGCCGCCCGGGCATCGGCTACGGTGAGCGCCCCTTCCACAGTGACCTCGATGAGCTTGGTCGCCCCCTCGCCATCGCCGGCGATGCGCCTGGCAAGATAGGTGCAGACCTCTGTCAGCGCCTGTCGAAAGGCCTCCGCCTCTCTCGTGCCTTCATTAATTATTTCATTCCCCGCCATCCCGTTGGCAAGGATAAGCACCGTATCATTCGGGCTGGTGTCGCCATCGATGGTGACCATATTGAAGGAAAGATCTACCGCTTCTCGAAGCGCTTTCTCCAGAAAACGGGCATCGACTGCGGCATCGGTAGCCAGGAAGCAAAGCAGGGTGCCCAGATTAGGGTGGATCATACCCGACCCCTTGGCGATGCCACCAATGGCAAATTTGCTCCCTTCAACTGCCACCGCTGCCTCTTTTGTACAGGTATCGGTGGTGATGATGGCCTGCGCCAGCTCGTGCCCACTCTCAGGGGAAAGGGATACCTTTTCAATGCCGTCGGCGATAAGCTCGATGGGCAGCCTCTCACCGATAACGCCGGTGCTGGCGACCAGAACGTCCTCAGGCGTAATCTCCAGCCTCTTAGCTGCCAGGTTCGCCATGGCAGCAGCATCCTCAAGCCCATGCGCGCCGGTGCAGGCATTGGCGCATCCCGAATTGACCACAATAGCCTGCCCCCTACTATCGGCGATATGCTCCTGGCACCACACGACAGGGGCAGCCTTGATGCGGTTGTTGGTAAACAGTCCCGCAGCAACGCAGGGCACCTCTGAATAAAGGATGCCCACATCGAGCCCACCTTTGACCTTCAGACTGGCATAGGTTGCGCCAGCCAGAAAGCCCCTGGGAGAGGTGATAGTGCCACGAAGAATAAAATCAGCTTTCATATCGAAACTATATCACGATAGCTACGATTAATCAACATAAAATCGACCGCAATGACTGCTACATATGGGTTACAATGAATGGCGGTAACTAAAAGTGAAAGACATTGCACTCGCATGTGGTTCAACGTTGACAGGGTTTCGCATACTGCCATAAGATTGCCAAGGAGACTTGTATTAAAGATTAGGAGGTCTATTTTAGCGACAGGAGATTGAGACGAGTGCACAGCTTCAAAATTCGTTCCTGTTGATACGGGGGATAAGCAGTATAATGGGAAGGGGGAACTAAGCTACGCCTTTCGAAGCTCGCCATAATCCAGAGAAGTGTGCCGACTGCGGTGCCTGCCGTACCTTTGTTGACTGTCCAGGTGCGGAGGAAGAGATCTGCATTGGCTGTGGTGCCTGCGTTCAGCTTTGCCCCAACGAGGCTCTCGAGCTAGTGGAGGTAAGAAGAGAAAAAGAGGTGGCTATCGAGGTTGATGGAGTGCTGAGGAGCGTGCCTGAGCGGATAACCGTGAAGGAAGCGCTGTGGCACATAGGCTACAACATCACCGCCGGTCTGCCCGCCGAAGGGGCACTCTACGCCCCCTGCGGAGTTGGTGCTTGCTGGGATTGCGCTGTGCAGATCGATGGGGAGGTACGGCGAGCCTGTGTTACAGAGGCAAAGGAGGGAATGAAGATCAAAACCGACTTGCCCCAGGATTGGGTCCCGTTGAGAATTGTGGGGCCGACCGGTGGGCTTCCTTACGGCGGTGTAGGAACCCCGTGGGATGTAAGAAAAAATGCCAAGTCTAATTTTTTGGAGATAGGCTGCCTTGTTGCCGGGTGTAATTTCAGGTGCCCACAGTGCCATAACTGGATGATCACCCACATGGGGAAAGGACGAGCTTACACGCCCACAGAAGCAGCTATGATGCTGACCAAGGTAAAGGAAGAATTAAAGATAGACAGGTTCTGCCTCTCTGGTGGCGAAATTACTCTCAACAGGCCCTGGCTTATTCAACTCTTGAAAGAGCTTGGGCGGCTTAATCCGGAGCCAGAGACCCGCCTTCATATCTCCACCAATGGCTCCCTGCTTACCGAGGATTACATCGATGAGCTTATCGATGCCGGATTGACCGATTTCGGGATAGACCTCAAAGGCCTGCACATAGATACTTTCATGAGAATAACGGGGTTACGAAATAAGGAGCTAGCGCAAAGGTGTAAAGAGAACGCCTGGAATGCAGTGGACTATATAGCCCACCATTACCATGATAAGGTATTCATCGGCGTCGGAATTCCCTACAACGAGGAATTGATCTCCCTGGACGAGATTCGGCATATTGGAAATGAAATTTACAATATTGACCCCTCTATTCAGACCACTGCTATGGCCTATTTCGACGGTGGTTACAGGAGACGGCTACTGTGGCCCAGCTTTGACGAGATGAAGGCTGTACACCGCCTCTTAGAGGAAGCAGGTCTCACCACGGTTCAAGCCTTCGCCACTGAGTTCATTCCCCCATCCGAGACTTAAATGGCCAATCAAGGCTTTATCCGCCTAAACGAAAACTTCGTGTGATTCAAAGTTGACAACCTTTCTTGGGCTGCCATAAGATTGGAGAAAAGATAGGAGGTCTGAATATGACAATGGCATTGGAGGGAATCAAGGTGGTAGACCTCACCCGCCTTGCGCCAGGACCATATTGCACCATGTTCCTCGCCGACCTGGGAGCGGACGTGATAAAGGTCGAACCCGGGGGAGGCCGCGCCCAGGCTTTTTCTTCAGCCATGGCTGGTGAGGAGAGAAGAGCCTACGACGCCGAGAACCGCAACAAGAGGAGCATTGTTCTCAACCTTAAGGCACCGGAGGCTCAGGAGATCTTTTATAAGCTGGCCAAGGATGCCGATGTCATTGTGGAGGAATTCAGGCCTGGCGTGGTAAAACGCCTCGGAGTGGACTACGACACCATAAAGAAGATAAACCCCAGAATAGTATATTGTTCCGTTACCGGCTATGGGCAGGACGGCCCTTATCAGGAAGTATCAGGACATGATATCAACTACATATCGATTGCCGGGGCTCAGAGCATGATCGGTCAAAGGGGCGGTCCGCCAGCGGTAATAGCCAACTTGATAGCGGACTATGCCGCCGGCGGCATGCAAGGTGCGATAGGGATTCTCGCCGCCCTGATGGCGCGGGAAAGAACGGGAAAGGGACAGTATGTTGACATTTCAATGACGGATGGCGTTCTGTCGCTGATGCATGCCGAAGCAGCCCAGTATTTCTCAACCGGCGCAGTGCCTACAAGGGGAGATGTACTCTTTTTTGGTGGGATGCCTTTCTATAATATCTATGAAACCAAGGACGGGAAATATGTCAGCCTTGGAGCGTTGGAGCCGTGGTTCTATCAGAACCTGTGTAAGGCACTGGGCAGGGAGGATTTCAGCCCCTACGAATTTGACACAGGCGAGAAGCGTGAGGAGATATTCGCCTATTTTCGAGAGACTTTCCTCACCAAGACAAGAGATGAGTGGGTGGAACTGCTAAGGCAAGCCGACGTCCCCGTCGCCCCGGTCTACCCGCTGGACGAGGCGTTCTCCGACCCACAGCTAAATCACCGAAAGATGGTAGTAGAGATGGACCACCCCAAGTTCGGCAAGGTCAAACAGGTAGGGATTTCCATCAAGCTATCGGAGACGCCAGGACAGGTAAGAAGTTTGGCGCCTCTTGCCGGCCAGCATACCGATGATATTCTACAGGAATTGGGTTATAGCAAGGAAAAGATTGAAGAACTGCGAAGCTGCAGTGCAATAGCCTAGCTTCTACCTGTTCACAAGACACTTCGCTCCGTTCACCCTTGTATGTTATTTAAGGTGGTCCTTCTGCTGAAGGATGTATAGT
>CAYUCL010000015.1:0-43567 GCA_964443325.1 uncultured Dehalococcoidales bacterium | reverse complement strand
AGTCTACCCACCCAATAATCAAGTTCTATCTATTACTCTGAAGACAAATAAACAAAGTGGCAGCGGATGGATTTGAACGACTGACCAAGGGCTTATGAGGCTTCATCGTTCAGTATAGGGCCAAAAGAGCTAGGTTAGTGTCATTATCGTTTAACGAAAAAGTACTTTGTGTCCTCACCGATGGCCAGCGCTTCAATCATACGCGGTTGAACCTCACCTTGCACCTTCTAGCGGATTGTTACCCATAACTTCTAATATGAATGACTAGACTGCGCTATCTATTCAGACGTCAATTATCTATCTCACACGAGCGCTCCCCTTGGAAATAGTCCATCTCGAGAAATCGCGTGGAAAAGTCCATTCCACGTATTGACAAATATCAGGGAAAGAGTAGTATTCAGCCATATCAAATGAAGCTGAAGTAACACAGCTAGAGCGAAAGGGGGCACGATGCGTTTACTAAAAATTGCGAGTGTTTTGGCACTGGCTCTAATCGTCTTAGGTACGACCTTAATCCCTGTGATGGCAGACTCACCAGATCGTATCCCTACCTCTGGTCCAAAAGGTGGATCCGCTACAGCTGAAGAACTGGCAACGGCAATGGATGTCCCAGCTAACCTGATTGTGAGCACATCTTTAGGTACTAGTGACCCTGCGGGTACGCACGTGTTTGTATCGCCAGACGTTACCAGCACAGGATTCGTGTATCCTACTGGTAAAAAACCCAAATATGACCCCCCTGTATCATACGGTTATGGTGGAGCCTGTAGATATTATGATTATGCAGGCTGGCTTGCTAGAGGAGATCGCGATTGGAACAATGACGGTGTAAGTGATTATTTGCCTGATAAGTATCACATTGGTCAGGATATTAAGGCAAATGTAGGAGACAGAGTCTATGCTATTGCGGATGGCAGGATAGTCTTGAGTCACTACGATGCTGATGGTACGAGGGGCTGGGGGAAGGGAAATTATGGTGTTTTTGTCAGGCATGAGTTGAACACAGGGGAAGAATTCCTTGCCCTGTATGGTCACGTCAGGCCTCCTGGAGGTCAGAGCTTTGCTGATGGACAGGAGGTTGTAGCTGGGGAGGCTTTTGCAAAGATTGGCCCACTTAGCTCCCCACATCTCCACTTCGGAATCTGCCGTAGTAAAGATGTTCCAAGTACCCATGTAGACCTGGAAAACCCAAGGGACAACAGAGGTTGGGGGATGATGGGGCTCAACCACTGGGATGACCTGCCGCCGGCTAACACCAATGGCTTCGTAGACCCAATAGAGTGGA
Organism: uncultured Dehalococcoidales bacterium; assembly: GCA_964443325.1. GTDB lineage: Bacteria > Chloroflexota > Dehalococcoidia > E44-bin15 > E44-bin15 > DAOUVR01. Next base: position 42,282 of record CAYUCL010000015.1, on the reverse strand, counting down.
TCAACACACGTACCCCAGATACAGCTGTAGGCGCAAGTTTCTTGCTCGGCTTTCCAACTTCTGGGAACAGCTTTGCTGCGATATCCAGCGGTAATGCACAAAACGCTGTTCTGCCCAACAGCAGTGGAAGTCTCTCTACCGTTCTTGGTGGGCTAAACAATAATCAGGGGAACGATCTTGTCCAGCTTACCCTGACCTTGAAGGTGCCTACGTGGGCGAGATACTGGGCTGTCGACTGGAGATTCTTGAGCGAGGAGTACCCGGAGTGGGTGGGAACTCAATATAATGACGCATTCCTCATTGAAACCACATCATCGACATTCACGATTTCAGGCTGGACTATAACAGCTCCCAACAACGTAGCCGTCGATCCTAGTGGCAAGTTGGTGACCATTAACACCACAGGCGCTGTAGGCATGTCGGCCGCGCACGCGGCAGGAACCACATACGATGGATCGACAGAAACGCTCACAACGGTGGCACCCATACCGTCTGGCACCACTAACGTCACACTAGTGTTCTCGGTGATGGATCTGGGAGATTCCATCTACGACACTACCGTCTTCCTGGACAACTTCCGTTTTGTCTCGATGGCGGAAATACCCCTGTGGCAAGAAGTGGTCGATACAGTATGGGAAGGCCTGGTACAAGCAAAAAAGAACCTTGGAGAAACTGGCGCAACCACGCTTGACGCTGCAGGACCTTGGCTGAACTTATTGAGTGTAATGACAGTCATTGGAGCGTGCCTTGCACCAGAGCCGGCCTCGAAGACCGTCTGTGCTGGTGCAATCACGAAAGTGATCGCGGGTCACAGCATAACTCTAATTGTGCGCGAAGGCCTCGAATGGATGGCCGAGGACCCCCCGGATCCAAACTTCACTGAGGTCGCCACATTAGAACCCGTGGAGCCAATAGAGCCTGGCTGCGATGCGCCGCTGATCATAGCATGGGCAGAATTCCTCACCAAGATTAAGGAGCAGCATGCAATAACCACCGCTCTGATGACTTCTGTTGAGCGTCTGCAGGGGGCCGTTATCGCCGAAGAGCCCGAGTTCGTCTCGCTCCAGGCGCAGGCTGTTGCCCAGTTCTCGAATCTACTCAGTGCGAATCAGGCAGAGCTGGTGACATGCACGACTGCACTGCAAAGCATATACTCGACCGAAATTGGGCCAATGGAGGACGATCTGCGTGCAATACTGGAACAAGTCATCGCAGAGGGTTTCACGCCCGACCAGTATGGCACCCTGATCGATGCTGGGCTAACAGATGAAGAGATTGGCTGGCTGGACAATCTATTCAACGACGTGTCTCCAACAGGTGATCCTCAAGGGTTTCTTGATTGGACGAGTTTTGTCGAGGAAATCATGATCCCTGGCCTGATTGGCATGTTTAATCAGATGAACACAGTTGTCGAGACCCTCGAGCAGATCGCAAATCCACCAGCATCAAATAACCCTCCAGCATTCGATGTGCCTCCTTCCCCACCAGCGGGCACCGAGTTTACAATAGCCGTGGGCGACGCCCTCACATTCACTGTTCAAGCTTCGGACCCTGATGTTGGTGACGAGGTCAACTTGGAGATCATGGAGGCGCCTTCAGGAGCCACGCTAAGCGTCTCCAAGGTAGGTTACATTTCCACTGGCAGCTTTTCATGGACTCCAGCAGCAGACCAGACAGGAGTGCATGTACTGACTTTTGTAGCAACTGACAACTATGGACTGCCAGCTGCGCCCCACCAGGTCGTCGTTGTAGTGCCATTGATTAACCAGCCCCCAGTAGCCGACGCAGGCCATGCCCAGACCGTGGAGCAGAGCAGCTATGAGGGTGCCGAGGTAGCACTGGATGGTTCAGGTTCCTACGATCCTGATGGAGATGAGCTGACCTATGAGTGGACTTGGGTTGGCGGCTTGGCCAGCAGCGTCAACCCAACGCCAGTATTTCCTCTCGGTACAACGACTGTTACTTTATCTGTCAGTGACGGGCAGCTCAGCGACACGGACACAATGGATGTAACTGTTGTTGACACGACACCGCCGGAGATAAGCGTTTCAGTGAGCCCAGATACCTTGTGGCCACCTAATCACAAGATGGTCGAGATTACAGCGACTGTGACGGTAAAGGACATCTGTGACACGAATCCAATAGTGACTCTGAGTTTAGTTACCAGCAATGAGCCGGACGATGCCAATGGAAGCGGCGATGGCAACACAGTCAACGATATTCAGGGGGCTGACATCGGCACACAGGACTACTGCTTCTCGTTGCGAGCCGAGAGAGCTGGAAGCGGCAATGGCCGCATATACACCATCACATACACTGTAACCGATGCCGCTGAGAATAGTGCCAATGCTGAGGCCACAGTAACAGTCCCTCACGACCAACGGAAAGGCGGCAACGGGAAAGGCAAGAAGTAAGGTCTCTTGAGAATATGTAAAGTGCCGGAGGAGGCTGGTAACCAGGCTGGCCGGGCCAGTCGCGCCTACTTACGCTACCCAAGTGGGATGTCGTAAACGCATCGCCGTTACCGATGGCCGTTTTCATACATCTGCTGCCAATCGTCGGCTTACGACTGCACCTTTGTCCAAAATGTTTATTCGGAACACAGCACACCGTCTTGTTGCGGCTCTACCCTTTTCCCTAGCTCAAGTAGCCTAGCCTTTGGAGCTCTTCGTAGAGATATTTTATCCTCTCGGCAAACTCCGCTATGAGCCCATCTTCGCCGGAATCGAGGACATCGTATTCATTGACCTTCGGGAAGCCTCTCCTACCGGCGCTTTCCCTCTCTTGGATTGTAAACAGGCCTTCCTCATCTGGGATTTCAAGCACATCTAGAGGAGTGGTTTTAGCGCATATAGGGCACTTGAAGTATCGTACAATCATCAGGAATTCTCCTTTTATTTATCAAATAGGACGTGGAGGATGTTGCATAGGAGGGGGAAAGAGGGGAAACGTGTGAAGGATGGAAGGGAGTAAGGGAGGGAGGATGGGAGGAAGGAATGTTATAAGCCTTGGGAGTATGGGAAGGAGGTAATGGCGGATGGTGCGGCATACTTTCCGTAGTGTACACTACGGCAGGGATCAGGGCGGGCTTACTACCTACCATTCACATCAGAGATCTCCCTTAAGGCCACCAGTCCTCCCTTCTTACTGAGCAAACCCTATCCATGTACGTGTGCACATACTTCCGCTCCTCCTTTCCAGTTCTCCACCCATCTATCTTCGTCTTCCTTTTCATCCTCCCTTTCATTATCCCACATTCGTGAGCGTGTAGCGAGTTCCGTAACCGCTTAAGCAGGCGCTGTCAACTATCGAAGAACCTGACAGCAGCCCCCCTTGTAAAATTCAAAATTCCTGCGCTTTTATCTAGTGTAGGGATTGACCCGTCAGGTTTTTTCAACTGTGGTTGAGGAATATGCCCTCAGATCTGAAAACGGTGATATAAAGATGCAACTGGAGCAGGTAGCGAAAGAGCTTTTAGTTCTTGCCAAGAGAGGTGAACTCGGCCCATCTCAACATCAGAGGATTAGAATGCTTATGAGGGAGCTCAGGGTGATGGGAATGACCAACGCCCAGATATCCGAGCTCACCCATGACAGGTGGGCCGGGACTACGATAAAAGAATATACGAGGGGGGTGACAGTAATGAATTTGGGACCATGGCAGAGCACTACAGCGGCTTTCGGCGAGATGCTATCAAAGGGGCTCTCCACCGAGGATGTCAAGGAGACTATTGCTTTAAGGGACAAGCTCGAAAGCGGGAGCACCTCCATCGACGAGATAACGGAGCTAATCGCAGAGCTTAAGAGAGCAGGCATCGATGCCCTTGCATTTATTGCACTCTGCACGGAGTGGAAATCATCCGGATTGACAGCCCCGGATGCTGCCTCAGTCCTGAAATATAAGGGCGAAATCGAGTCGGCAGGCTTCGTGCTGGGCTCGCTTTCTGATATAGCGGGGGCAGCCCGAGCCATGGGCAGCCCTGAGGAAGTGCTAAGAGCTATCGGTAAATACCGTCAGATTGAAGAGCTTGATGAAGAAGTAGTTGCGAGCCAGCGTAGACTTGCTGAAGAGGAAGGCAAGATAAGTGAGCGGATCGAGGAGAGGAATCAGGCGATCAGGGATGTTGAGGAAAGAGAGCGGAGCACTAGAGATCGCCTGAACCAGCTTGACCAGGAAGTCGACGCCAAGGCGGAGCTTCTCGCCCGGGCGGAGGAATTGGAGAAGCTGGAGTTCGATGTGGCACGGCTTGGCGAGCTTCATTCCACGGTTGCCACCATTGGTGCTAAGCATGGACTTGGGCGCGAGGAGGCTCTCCAGAGGTTCTTCGATGGGCTTAGGGAATACGATGCTGCATTGGGTTTTGAGGTGGAGGCAAAGAGATGGGAGACCATAGCCGAAAACAAAAGGTTGGAAGGAGAAAAGGTGAAAACCCAATTGGAAACCATTGAAATGCGGTATAAGGAGAGGGTAGAGGCTGTGGACGCGATGGAGACCCTGCTAAAGCAGGGTATTAAGCCAGAGCATATACCTCTATGGAACCGCATATTGGCCAATTTCAAGGGGCCTGATCAATTCGCTCAGGAACTGGAGCAGTACAAAGGCATGGGAGAACTCATAAAGGCCAAGAGGAAGGAAATCGAGCGCTGCGAGCGGAGGGTGAAGGAACTGGACGCTCAGGCGAAGGCACTAAAAGAAGAACTTGCTGGGATTAAGGGTTCAATAAAGACGCTGTCAAATTCAGGCGTAGAAGAGATCATAAAAGTGAGCAACAAAGCTATTAGTCAGCTACAATCCCTTCTTGAAGGGGTAAGGAAGGAAACGGTGAGATGGGGCCAGCTGAAGGCCGAGGCAGGCAAGATGGAAAATGAACTAAAGTATGCCCGGTTCCTCACGGCGGCTGACGATGAAGTGCTGAAGGCCTGTGCCAAGGAGGTGGTGCGCTCTTTCTTTGGCAGGGCGGCGAAGTGGTGTATGTTGAATAACATGAACCCTCTGGTTAGGATGCCAGAGGCCATCATTCCGCCGTCTCTGTACATTAGTCGGGGGGCCGAGCTGCCCCTCATAGCTCTCATCGCCTGGGCGGAAACCGGTCTTGCAGGAGGGTTTAAATAAGCGTGGAAAACATCGAAAGATATATCCGGGAGCTGAAGGCGATAAAGAATTACGACAAGGTTATCAGGGAGAGGGATGAACTCTCCTGGAAGGTCGCCGCATTGGGCACCCGCCTCAAGAGCACCTCCCAGGAACTCGCCGTTTATAAGGAGCTTAAGGTGCGCTTTGTTGACGGTGGACAGACATCGCTGGACGAAGCTAGGCAGGATTTTCTCATGGCCATGGATGCCGAGATCGAAAGGAGAAGTGGCGAAAGGTTCGAGGAACTGAAGCGGGAGTATGAGGGAGAAATGCCACAACTAGTGTACCAGAGGCTTGTTGATATCGTGAAAGGGCGGCTCTGGCCACAGGAGATAGCGGCTGTCGTAAGCACCGAGGCGGAGAAGAAGGTAAAATGGATCCTTTACCACAGCGATAACTGGCCTGACAGGTTCAAGGAGTACTACCGAAAGGAGGTGGAGGCTGGCATTAAATCAGGGCTCGATTCCGAATTCGGCAGGCGGGTTGAAGAGAGCGCGGAAGTAAAAGCACGGCAAAGGTTGGGCGAACTGGTCAATACTGCGTGGCCGGCGTGGTTCAATAAAAACGTCCACCCCCGAATCAGTGAATTGGAAGGAAGGGCAAACGAAAACGCCCTTCAGCTTCTAAAGGGGCCGTGGACCCTTACCTGCGATCGATGCGGCACAAAATCAAGTACCGAGCTTACTGCGTTCGGGGTTGAGGAGCTATTGAGGAAAGGGAAGGTTCAGGTCGAGTGTGACAATCCGGCGTGTCAGGATCGCTTCTTCTTATCCACCAGTAGGCATAGATTTGGGGTTTCCTTGTATGATCTAGTAGAAGCCTATATCGGACGTGAATGAAGTGCCACCAGTAGAATAACTCCTTCCCAAAATCCTCCATAAAATGGGTCTAAAACCTCTTGACAGGGCTCGCTACACGTACTACGCTTATTGCAGCTGTGAACGAGGAAGAAGTTAGGGTCCCACGTAATATAAGGATTAGGCTCAGCGTGTTGCACCAGGCAAAGATTGCTGCTGTGACCGCCAAAAAGGGCCTGGGACACTGGCTTGAAGAGGCGATAGCGGAGAAGATCGAAAGAGACAAAGGGTAGGATATTAAAAGGGGGGCGCTTGCTTAGTCACATTTTTTCGTGGCTAGTTTTGAAGCTTCCCTGGCTAGCAAGGGGGCTCTTGCGTGTGAAGCAAGCGCTCTAGCCACTGAGCTAACCGCCCTAAATCGTATCTATTTTAGCCCAAACAACCACGCTTGTAAACAAGGAGCGCTTGCTTCGCCAATAAACGCCACTTCCACATGCTATCAAAAAGGTCTCACCTACCCATTTGCCGTGCTTAGACCCGAAAGGAGCCAAAGACCTGCTCATTTCACGGCTGAAGCCCCTTTTTTTCAAAAATCCGGGATTATGGCCTGAATTAGTGTGTTGACAAGCCACCCTCTCGGGATTAGGATTTAGACACTTATAGGCCTAACATGATAAAATATTCTTCAATTAGAGAGTTTTGCAATTAGCTTATAGGAGTAAGAAGTAAAACATAATAGGAGGTTAAGCTTCATGGTATCAATTGAGAGTTCAAAAATTAACGGAATTGTGGAACGGGAAGAGTCGCGCTATGTAGCAGAACGACCAAAATCGCAGGCATTATTTGAGAGAGCGAAAAAGTCTCTCCTCGGGGGTGTCCCGATGACCTGGATGAATGTTTGGCCAGGGGCTTTTCCCATCTTTGTAAAGGAAGGGAAAGGGACATATCTGACGGATGTGGATGGCCATCGTTATCTTGACCTGTGCCTTGGGGATACAGGAGCGATGTTCGGATACTCGCAGACGGCAGTGTTCGAAGCAATAAAGGAACACATGCCCAAAGGTATGGCCCACATGCTTCCCACGGAAGACTCTATCTGGGTCGGGGAAGAATTGAAGAGACGCTTCAAACTGCCATACTGGCAGATTGTGATGACAGCTACGGATGCCAACAGATTTGCAATCCACGTGGCCCGTGAGGTAACAGGACGGAAGCTGATCCTCGTATATAATGGTTGCTACCATGGCAGTGTGGACGAAGCATTAGTTGTTCTCCTTGAGGGAATAACCATCAACAATCCTTATAGCATGGGTCCACGCCTGGATAACCCTGAACAAATGACGCGCGTAATCGAATTTAATGACATTGATGCATTAGAGAAGGCACTGTCACCCCAAGATATAGCCTGTGTACTAGCAGAGCCAGCAATGACAGATGTTGGGATAATCCATCCTGATCCAGGTTACCATGCGGCCCTGAGGGATCTGACCCGGCGTTTTGGAACCCTGCTGATTCTTGATGAAACACATTGCCTCTGTGCTGGTCCAGCAGGGCTCACCGGTGAATTGGGTCTTGAGACGGATATGTTAGTGCTTGGTAAGGCAATTGCCGCAGGATTTCCTGCAGCTGTTTTTGGCTTCAGCCAGGAGATTGGCGATAAGCTCAATGCTCGCATACCATGGCAGAATTTCTTCGGCTTTGGAGGAACATTGTCCGGCAACGCAACAGCAGCAACCGCGATAAAGGCAGCACTCGAGCATGTCATAACCCAGTCGAATTATGACAAGATGATTCCTCTTGCTCAGCGTCTAGCCGAAGGGATCGAGAAGATAATAAAGGATGCTGACCTACCATGGTATGTTGCACGCCTCGGCTGCAGAGTAGAATTCCGCTTCCGAGCGACTCAGCCAAAGAATGGAAGAGAGGCCCTCTTCGAAGAGGATGCCAGTAACCAGGGGGATTTGTTGACAGACGGACTGACTGGGCCGCTTGAGAAACTGATTCATATATATTTAGCCAACCGCGGCATCTTACTCTCACCCTATCATGACATGGCATTAATCTCACCCGAAACTACATCTGATGATGTAGACTACTATATCAAGATACTTGCTGAATGCGTAAACGAGTTGATTGCTTAGTCTGAAGAGCCCGCACTCCATCACCATCATTGCCTCATCAGTGCGCTACCAGTAGGGCTTCCTTTTGCTCGAGCTGGCGGTAAATCTCTTCTCCGGGGGCTTGGTCTGTCATTGCTTGTTCCTCTTCCCACTACAGTCTGCCGCATATTGTGCACCACACCAGTGACGCGGGCCACCAGGCAAAACTTCTAGTCTCCGTCCGAGCAGGGAGAGCGCTATCTTGGTTTGCACTTCAAATGGTCAGATGTCTCTTCAACTATGTCCCAAAGTCCCGAATCAAGTATATTCTGCTTCGTGATACTGCGAGGCTGGTGACCGTCATCAACTACCAGCGTTCCACCCTTCCGTGCAATCCTCTTGAGTTCTCCCAGGAACTCTGTCGGCTTATTTATGATCCAGAACATATCGATTGCGCACACCAAATCGGCGACGCCATCAGGAAGGGTACTATCGTAACTGTCCACTAACACTGGCTCAATGTTCGTTAGATTGTGCTTAGCAATCTTCTTCTTCACAGCCTCGATGGCCATTTCGTGGATGTCTATTGCATAGACCTTCCCTTTTTCGCCTACAAGGTCCGCGAACTTCGTTGTATACCTACCGGGACCGCAACCGTAGTCAACTACAGTCATACCTTCTTCAATGCCAAATTTCTTTACGCGCTTGTTGATGTGGGGATAGAAGAAATCAACGACTTTGAATGCCACCATCATCCCCCGAAATGATCTGTCTGACATTCTCTCCGTTTTTCTTCTCCCCACGCTTCTGATAAGGCTCATTATCATCCTCCCACAAGTCCAAAGTTGTTCTGCCTGAGGCATCAGCTACCACATATACGTTCCTTCACGTGGAACAGTCTTTAAAACGCCGGCTTTGGGGGCGTTTATGGCTGTTGAACAAAAGCGAGTTTTATTGAGTGAGTGCCGCAGTCCTCGCCCTACCCTTCAACCTCTCGAAGCGGGAGAGAAAGACCCCGTACCCGCTATCCGAACCCTGTATGGAATAGATGCCCTGTGTCCTGAGGTAGCAGATTCAAATATGGAATTCGACGATGTCCTCGTCCTTCAGAACGTAGTCTTTCTTGACCAGTTGACCATCGAATTTGCCCGAGCCCCAGATCCGGGCATGCTTCAGCTGCGTTCTGAAATCCTTATGGATAGACTCGGCAACGTCCGCTACGGTGCTTCCGCGCTTCAGAGTTGTGGGCTGAGTAAGGTCCGGTTGCTCGCCAGGAGTTTTAGTGTGTACCCTGACAATATCCAAAATCTCAAAGAGCTTGCGCTTGAAGTCCTCAAGGCCGCTTCCATCCCTGGCTGAAACGCCGATGACAGGGAATTCCCTTCCGTACCGCGATTTGAGTTCGCCGACGTTATCCCTTGCAGCCGAGAGGTCACTCTTGTTGGCCAGGATGAGAGCTTTCTTCGCCGTGGGTGACAATTCGGAGCCCGCAGTTCCAATCAGTCCTGTTCTCATTTGCTCCAGCCTCTCCAGAAGCTCCTCTACCTTGCTGATACAATCGTTTGACTGGTCTACCACCAGCACCAGAACGTCGGCGTTCCTGAAAAACATCGGCAGCCACGACTGGGCATCAGCATCGGTGACTGGAGGCAAATCGATAAGCTGTATTTGGATGTTCTCGAACGGCATCATGCCCACGACAGCGAAGTGGGTGGTGAAGGGATAGTCGGCGACTTCAGGTGTAGCCTGCGTTAGCGCCGCAACCAGCTGAGATTTGCCTGCATTGGGCAGCCCCACCAGTGCTGCCTGCCCCGCCCCCTCTCTACGGATATAGTAAGAGCTGCCCTTCCGACCGGTGGCATGTGCCCTCTCAGCCTCTGCAGTCAGCTTTGCCATCTTGCTCCTGAGTCCGGCACGTAGCTTGTCAGTGCCTTTATGCTTGGGCATGATGGCCAGCATCGTTTGCAATGCCTCGATTTTCTCGGGAGTGCTCTTGGCAGCACGAAAGCGCTTCTCGGCGGCGAAGTACAGCGGCGGCAGATTGGCAGGCATTGAATCGTCCTCACTACAGGGCTGGCCAGAAAACTACGAAAATACTCAAGCGGTACATGGGCCAACTCGACCACATGCTGAGTGTACAATAGCCTCTGATAGTGAGTTTAGCAGAACTGAGCGAACCGCGCCACATTGCCCCGTTCGAAGCAAAAGAGGTTTGGCAATGACGCCTGGGGCCATCATCGTTTCCACTGCTAGAATTGGCTTTGAAGGCAGATTAATAGAAGTTTACCTTTTTTATGTCTCTGCTAGACTCTTGATATTCGCCATCATTTGGTCCGACATCTTCACCCATTGCTTGCGTAAAAACAGCAACATAATACTGCCGATAATCCAATAAGGCATTACAGTGTCCCACGCAGTTGTAAGTCTGCTGCCCGTTTCGGTGGCTTCAATGGTATACGATGCGTCAAACTTCTTTGTCATGCCCAAGGTTTCGTGGAAGGCGAACTTCTTATTCTCTTGCCACTCCGTAATCTCACACACGGACTTAATAAGCCGGCCATCGCTTTTTCCCACCATGTAGAAAGTTGCCCCTACCCCACTGTGCTGCTCACCGATGAAATCGAGCGTCTGAGCTTCAGTATGCCACTGCAATATATTCTCACGCTCAGTTATCAGTGGCCAAATCTTCTCCGGCGGTGCTGCGATTTCGATAGAATGCTCTACTTTCATTTTCTCCTCCTTTCCTATTCTTAATTCAATAGGCCAGACCCCCAGGCGCACTTTCACGCCGAAATGATGGGGTCTGGCCTGAATGACCTGACCACTATATAAGCAAGCTCTTCACGGAATACCGCAAGAGAGCCTAGCTGTCGTGCCGGAATATATCATAAGTGAGGGTGGTTGTCAATATGCCCGCCATACTCCTTGATCCGTGAGTCCGAATTCAAAAGACTCGTCTGTTAGTTGGTTTTTTCTGAGGCGTGAAGGAATCATTTCCTTCACGAAAGCTGAGGGAGAGGACTCCCTCAATCCTCAAGAAGAATCCACGGATTAAGGCATACTGATGTTGTTCAGCAACCTAGCGCGAGGCTTTAGCCTCGCTCTGAGAATGACCCTAAAGGGTCGTGCTGCATTATGCGTAAATACGGGAGGCAAGATTATTAGACGAGTTTAGAGGGACTAACTTCTACAGGGCATTTTGTCCTGTAGAAAGATAGAGCATCCCGGACGTGAGGGACGTTCATGGTTCGACAAGCTCACCACGAACGAGCATATGCGGTTGACAACTGGTCTCGCTTGTCTTACAGTGTCCGATGCCAAAACACCCTCATGTAGCTAACAGCCTACACCCGCTATTTATGTGACTTTGTGAGACGAATTACCGATAGGAGGTTCAAATGGGAGAGATAACTGGAGGAGAGCTAATCCTCAAGCACCTGGCACAGGAGAAGGTATCACACATTTTCGGGGTGCCCGATTTCGCCTACAACCCGATATTGGGCAAGCTGGACAAATACGGCATCAGATTTGTCACGCCCCGCCACGAGGCTGCGGCCGGTCACATGGCCGATGCCTTTTACCGCGCCTCTGGGCAGATAGCTGCCACTCTTTCGGGAGCTGGTCCCGGTACCGCCAACATGGTCTCGGCCTTTGTCACCGCCTATGCTGAGGGCATTCCCTGCGTCGGCATCACCGCCCAGCGCCGCTTCAGAGTGTGCTACCCCGATAGAGGCGGTGCTTTCCAATATACAAACCAGATGGACCTTTTTGCTCCCGTGACCAAGTGGAACGCATACGTGCGCGATGTGGAGCGCATCCCGGAGTACATGCAGAAAGCTTTCCGCGAGGCGCTGTCAGGCAGGCCAGGCCCGGTGCATATTGATGTGCCCGACGACGTAATCTACGCAACCGTCGAGGAGGATGACTATCGCCTGGTTCCCCCGGAGAGGTATCGGCTGACCACAAGGCTGCCCGCAGACCCGAAGCTGATTGCGGATGCAGCCAGGCTGCTGGCCGAGGCTAAACTTCCCCTGCTCCACTTCGGGGGCGGGATTCGCCACTCCTGGGCCCATGAGGAAGCCCTTGCCCTGGCAGATTTCCTCGGCGCCCCCATATCCATCTCGCCTGCGGTAAAGGGTTTCATATCCAGCGACCATCCCCTGAGCTTCAACATCCTCTCCGACGCTAATATCGAGGTACGCAAGACAGCCGACGTAGTGCTTGTGGTGGGCAGCCAGATGGGCGACCTGGAGTTCTACTGCCAGCCTCCGGACTGGGGCGAGTTCGGGACCCAGAAGTTCATCCAGGTGGACGTGGATCCCTCGGTGCTGGGTCGCAGCCGCGACGTAGACATCGCCATCCTGGGCGATGCCAAGCGAGTGCTCTCCGACCTCCTCTCCGAGCTGAAGGACATCACCAAGAAGCGGGAGATGAGACCGGAGGTGGAGCGGCTCAAGGAGATAGATAGGCGATGGTGGCAAGAGACGCTGAGCTTGGCCGAGAGCGCACCCTCCTCCCCGGTGCATCCGGGGAAGCTGGCGATGGAGGTGCGAGATTTCTTCCCCCGAGACGCCCTTATGGCTATGGACGGTGGCAACACCGCCCTTTACTCCATGATCTATCATGACAGCTACGAGCCAGGCACCCTTTTCTGGACATCCAAGTTCGGTCATCTGGGCACGGGGATACCATACATCATGGGGGCCAAGCTAGCCCGTCCGGACAAGCTAGCCTACGTTATCACAGGGGATAGCGCCTGCGGCTTCAACCTGATGGAGCTGGAGTCAGCAGGGAGGCAGAACATCCCCATTATCGTGATAATCAATGCAGACTACCAGTGGGGGATGGAGGCTCCAGGCCAGATTATGGACTTCGGTGGCCGCGACGCCATGGTGGGCATCACCCACTACCCCATCCGCTACGACAAGATCGCTCAGGCCATGGATTGCCACGGCGAGTACGTGGAAGACGTCAAGGAGATTAAGCCGGCGCTCAAGCGGGCAGTCGACTCCGGCCTGCCATCCGTCATCCATGTGGTGGGCGATGTGGAGGCAAGTACCTGGCCACCAGGGCTTATGCTGTTCCTCCGCGTCTTCACCGGTGAAGGCCCAATGGAGGAAGGCACTGATGCGACATAATAAGGCGGAGGATAAGACCATGATAGGCCTTACCGTCAGATTAGAGGTCGGAGTCCACTTATGAAGGCTATACAGTTCAAATACAATATTCCACGTTACCTGGTAACACACTCTCTCGCCAGCCGCTTCCCACGGGTCGTTACCACACCTATATCTCCCACCCAGCTTCGTGACATCCCTGAGCCAATGCTACCGGGACCGAAATGGGTCAAGATCAGACCAACTATAGCCGGCATATGCGGCAGTGACATGAGCATCTTCACCTGCCATGAGAGCTTCACTCTCGCCCCCTTCGCCTCCTACCCGTTCGTGGTCGGCCACGAGGTATGCGGCGAGATCATCGAGATGGGAAGCGATGTGGAGGGGTTCGAAGTGGGAGAGAGGGTGACCGTCTGCGGCGTGCTGGGGTGCGTAGCCCGGGGCATTGACCCACCCTGCCGCATGTGCCAAAGGGGACTGCCCATGCTTTGCGAAAACTTCACCGAGGGCAGGCTTCAGGCCGGCATGTTCGTGGGTAGTAGCGCCGACGCCAGCGGCTTCATGGCCGAGGTGGGGGTGGCCCACGAGTCCCATCTGCTGAAGATTCCCGATGGGGTGAGCTCCGAGGACGCATCCGTGGTCGAGCCCTTCGCCTGCACCCTGCACATGGTGTTGCTTAACGAGGTGAAGGACGACGAGACGGTGCTAGTCTACGGCTGCGGTGTGATGGGGCTGTGCACCATAGCCGCCCTCCGCGTCGTGGGGTTCAGGGGAAGGATTCTGGCGGTGGAGCCCTCGCCGTTCCATGCAGATAAGGCGAAGCAGGTGGGCGCCGATGAGGTCATCAACCCCGCTGCGGGAAAGGATCATATCTACAGGGTAGTAGCGGAGCGCACCGGGGCCAAGCTGTACAAGCCCATCCTCACCAGGCCCCTTCTCATCGGGGGTGTGGACCGTGTCTTCGACACCATAGGTATATCAGGCAGCATCGACACCTCGCTGCGGATCCTGGCCAATCGCGGCACCTTCAACCTTCTAGGCATAACTGAGCCTAAAGGCATGGACTGGACGCCAATTTGGCTGAAAGAGCTCACCATTCATGGAATCTACGGCTATGGCATGGAGAACTATGAAGGCAGGAGAGAACACGCGTTCGCCCTCGCCTTGGAGTTCCTGGCGCAGGGGAAGCTCGACCTGGCCCAGTTCATCACCCACCGGTTCACCTTGGACCAGTGGCGGCAGGCATTGCAAGTGTGTATGCACAAGGCTACCAACAGAGCAATCAAGGTATCATTCATATTCCCAAGATGAGATGTCACCATCAAATCTAGGATGGCCATGCTGGTCCCCAACGGCTGCCATTTTCTCATTCAAGGCAAGGACCATCTCACGGTGGTCCCCGATGCAAAATTCCGTATGGCGGTAAGGGCCTTCCTCGATTATGTGAACGGAAGATAGGGATGCATGTCCACCTTAGCGCCTACGTACCGTCTACTATCAGGCCAGCCACGGTGGTCGCAATATCATATTTCATTCCCCTCAACTATGCCTGGTTCATATTATCTGCACAGAGTCTTCATACATTCCAGATTTCTGCTGTACTAACTGTACCGATTTCCTTTCCCGCTCGCTGCGCGAACCCCGTGTAACTACATTTTTGTCGCAGCCTCGACTCCTCACTGGCAGGTACCTCACCAAAGCCTCCTCAACCTGCTGGTGAAATCGTACAGCCTGGGATCCACCGAGAAGTCGCCTAGCTTCGGATTCGCAAGATAGGACCTCCACGGAAGGCCAATTGGCCTGATCTGCCTCGGTTCAACCCTTGTCCTCCTGTCACCTGCCGCCATCAGCGAGAGAAGGACGAAACTCAGGCATACAATCCCTATTACTATGAAAACCGGCATGGATGCGAGCAAAAACCATCTCCATCCAACCCGTCTTAAAAGGCAGGCGATTAATAAGCCAAACAATAGGACGAGGTAAAGTATGATGCACGTCGTAATCATTCCACATACCTCCGTACGCTTACTCTAGCTTCAGTCGATGATGCGTCTCCATGGTCAGGAGGGTGGGATGACACCGTCAGCCCGCTCTAGCACTATGCCGAGCAAGCAGGCGGCGCACGCAACACGGTGTCACCCACCCACACCCGTTCCATACTAGTAACACCCGGAATCCAATGTTCCTGGTCTCAGTTGTGAGCCAGGCACCGCCTAGCTTTCTACATAGCCCACGCCGTTGCAAACTGGGCATTCATCGTTTTGGCGCACTCCGAAGGCCAGAGGCCCCCTGAGCATCGGCGGCAGGTCCTTCCTGGGTATCTGCCCGCTGCCCTTGCACTTCGGGCATTCTACTGGTCGCTTCATTCTTCTCACCTCCTTCCGTTCACTTATCCGGGGAAAAACATCGCCTTCACGATCAGGGCAAAGACCCCGACGATGACGGCTACCGCTATGAGCTTCGGGATTATTGTCATCAGCAGGTCGAAGTCGAGGAGACCGATAATGACCAGCACCGCCAGAGCAATTGAAAAGGGCAGCAGTAGCATTCCCCTTATCAGTCTTCTAAACATCCGTGCCGAATCCCTTACCGGGTTTCCATCCTCGTTCCAACGTATTCACCCTTATGGTTGTCCCGGACCGGAAAGCCTATCTGGTGCTTGCTTCTACCGTTTATCCGCGAGATGGATCCATTTACCTGCTCCATACTCACTTTCAGGCAGCCCGGTTCATCCGGTCCTTCGGTTTGACCGTATCTTATGGCCAGGCTGTAGAGCACCTCCTGTATCTGGGCGGGTGTAAGGCCGTCTGTTTTGCGGGCCATACAGGCCTGGATATCATCATCCAGCGGTATCTTGCGGCAGAGGGACGAGATGAACTCCTTCCGTTGCTCCAATGAAGGACAGGGAATCTCGATGATCCGGTCAAACCGTGAAGGGCGCTGACCGATGGCCTTGTCCAGCGTCTCCAGGTGGTTTGTCGTGGCAACGGTGACTATCTCATGGCACTCCTCGACGCCGTCTAGAACTGAAAGCAGGGAGAGCAGGGCCGGCCCCCTGGTGTACCCCCACTCAATCCTATCCTGCGCAATGAGGTCGATATCTTCGATGAAGACGATGCACGGGGAGAGGTCCTGCGCCAGTTCATAGAGCTGTGTGATGTATTCTTCTTCATCCAGAGCGTAGTCATGAGCCATTATGCACGTTATCCCCTGACTCCCCGCCATGAGCGCCTTACATACCAAGGTCTTGCCCGTTCCCGGTTTACCTACGAGAAGCACTCCTCTTTTTGCCGGGATCCCGTAGCCGGCGAGTCGTTCCCTGTTTGCCAGGAAACCGATGGTGTTGGCCTGGATCTCATCCTTTGCCTCTGGATCCATGATAATGCCGTTCCACGTCTTATCCGGGACATCCAAAAAGCGAATACGGCCGGAGAGCTCAAGATTTTTGCCACGATAGAAGTTCTGTTCCCTGACAACGCTCTGGATGCCGCTGGCGAATTCGTAAACTTTTTCCCGGCTGTTGGCTGTGCCGGTCACTATTACCGAATTGTAGCCTCTCAGGTTTACATCTACGGTTACCGCGAAGCGTTGGCCCTGCTTCTCCACGAACAGCGTGCCATCGCGAAGGACATTCTGGCACTCACCGCTGCCCGTATTTACATCTATATACACCGGTTCCGGGTATTGGTATCCGATGGCTTTGAGGATTTTCCACCCTTCCGCCTCGATGTGGCGCTGAACGGCCCAGGCCAGAAGCTCGCCGTAGTACCTGGGTTCGATTACCGAGACAGTTACCGTTTCTTCTTTATCCAGGAAACGGCCAATGGCAGCCCGGCGTTTTTGCTCGCGTTTATGGCGCCTCGACATGAACGGCTCAGGTATCTCATCTTCCACTAGTTTCTCAAGTTCCTCTAACTTCCCGTTGTCGCCCATTTCCTCTCTTTCCCTCCTGCAATTTTTTATTTTTTATCGAATGTCAAAAATTTTAACACACCGTTGTGACCACCTTCTGTCACAAAATTCGGCACTTTGTGGCTTTTTCAGGATAGAGCAGTCTGATTATTTGACACCTGTGATATAATGCTTTCACTTAAAGGTGGGTCGTATATGAAAAAACGCAGGAGAGAAGACGCGATGGACCGCACAATGCGGCTTATCGGTCTATGGATAACCCTTTCCCAGAATCCTCTTCCCCGTGCCTGGACTGTGCGGGAAATCGCCGACCGTTTTAAAGTCGACAGGAGGACTATATACCGCGACCTTAATGCCCTTCAGAATGAGCTGGGCGTCCCTGTTGGAGAGGAAGGCCCAAAGCGCTTCCTCGTCGAGGGGCATCACTTGCCCCCGATCCGCTTTAGTGTTCCGGAGGCCATGACCATCTTCCTCGCTGCCAGGCTCCTGTTGAATTATTCACGAAGGTATGATCCCAATATCGCCTCGACGTTCCTCAAGCTGAACTCGGCTGTTGAACTTCCGCTGAGAGACCAGATCCAGAAGACAATGGACTGGCTGCAAAAACAGGCGCTGGACAGGCAATTTATTCGCACCATGGCGATACTGGCTGAAGCGTGGGTGAACCAGCGTACCGTCAGAATATGGTACCACGCGCTGGGCGATGAGGAGGCGACAGAACGGCGTGTCGACCCCTACTTCATCGAGCCCGCGGCGGCTGGACACTCCAGCTATGTAACTGGGTACTGTCACCGGACCAACGAGATGCGCACCTTCAAGATCGAGCGCATAACGGCAACAGAGATGACATCCGAGACCTACGACATTCCCGCCGACTTCGATGCCAACGCCTACCTGGCTTCGTCCTGGGGCATTGTTGCCGGCGGTGAAGCCGAAACCGTCAGGCTGAGGTTCAGCCCCGAGCTGGCCAGGATTATGGAAGAGACGGTATGGCATTCCTCGCAAAGATTGGAGCCGCAGCGCGACGGCTCTGTGATCGTTACTTTCACCGTTACCGATACGGTTGAGCTCTACTCCTGGATTCTGGGTTGGGGCGAGAAGGTGGAGGTCCTGGAGCCGAAGAGCATCCGCCAGGATATTATTGAAACGGCCAGAGCCATGCTGGATGTTTACGGGGAAGACTTGTGACAGCAGGTTGTCACAGGCGTGTGGTATACTTAGAAACGTAGCAGTGCAGACCAGCATGGAGGTGCGCAATGACATCTGAGAGAACCTACCGGGTGCTCCGCAGCTTCAAGGTCAATGTGGAGGAGTGCCAAGATGACGACGATGACACGGGCAAGCACTACAGGGCATGTTGTCTGGAACTCACCGGCTGCACGGTTGACGCCAGCACCAAGTCTGAAGCTCTGTGCCGGATACGGGAGGCTATAGGCGTCTGGATTGACCTGGTGCAGCGGCAACTCACCGATGAAGAGCGTTACTTTGCCGATATGATAGACATGTATCTAGGCCACACGTCCGGCCGGCCGGCGGGGACCGGCGAGAATGGAAAGACTAGAGCGAAGAAGCCGGTCGTCCAGGTGACATGGCTCGATGCAGCACACCAGGAGGATGACATAGAGGAAAAGGACATCGCCAGCCTGCAGCCGTCGAGGATGGTCAGCTTCGGTCTCCTCATGGCGGACGACGATGAGAGGGTCACCATCAGTAGCCACGTGGGCACGGACGTGTCGGAGTCGGGCGAAGCACAGATAGACTACAGGGACACGCTGGTCATCCCGCGCCAGTCGGTCGTGGGCATGGAGGTGCTGGGCGAACTGGAGGTGGGGTGAGTGGGGACTCCGAAGATATGAAGATGTCGATGTCCGCTGCAATACAGCCGAGGCAGTGGGGAAACGAGCCATGTATATTACACATTTATTGACTATACCCTTGAAATCTCCCTCTCCAACTCCTATATAACTCTGTACAACAAATGGAATACTATATAGGCGGGAAGGATGCGGAAATGAATAATGAAAAAACTAAGCAAGCTATCGAAGCTCATCTCAGTGCAGAAGAGCCCGAATGCAGGTGGTGCTTTGCTGTGGATATGCAGAGAGTCAAAGGCAAAATAATCGCGCAATATGACTTTCCAGATGCAATGGTATTGCATCTTTCATGCCCAAGATGCGGTGGTGAATTCACCCATTACGCCGAGATATGGGAAGCAGATTATCTAAGGGATATCATATTCAGACTGCATTCAGAAAGAAGAACGCTTGATGAAAAGGACTTTCGGGAGATTAATAGGCGTGTGTTCCCTGAGAACATCGATTTTTGAATGCAATGGTCAGCAACCTAGGTTCATATTTGACCTCCCTTTCATACGCGCCTTTTGGAGGGTAAGCTTGGCCGACATCTTTCATCACCACGACCTGATGTATGACTGCTGGCGAAAAGGTCTTCACGGCGGTTTCAAAGCAGTGGAGCGGCAACTGGGTATCGTCAGGCAGCTGGAGGGTGTCGATGGATTTCAGGCAGTAATACTGTGGGGGAGGTATCGTAATCACGGTGACGAGGATGCCCTGGCTTTGCTACTCCAATATAATAAAGAAGACGTGGTTAATCTTAAGACTCTGAGGGAGAGGATAGATGAATGCGGAGGGTAATATTTTAATAATGAATGTTATGCAGCTTACCGATTTAATGGTGAAACAAAATGTCTGATATTTACAAATTGCCACTTCCAAAATACCTGCGTGAACACAGGGCTGACATACTTGCAGTATTCCAGAATGCTTCTGGGTGGGGTTACGATCCTGAGAAGTGGCAGGAGGACTTCGAAAATGATAAGGTTACTAGTACCGACCTAAATATAATCGTGCAAAAATGCCCTGAGAAAATAAGCCGTTCTGATGTTCGGTATTTTGGTCTTCAGACGCAGTCTGGAGGCCACGCAGAAATAAGGAGGTTGTTTCTTGCTTGTATGATATGGGGATGGGGAAATCGAGGAAGAGGGCGAAGAAATACCGAGAATAGCTTGTCCAACCTAAGATTTAAAGGAGCGCTTCTTAAGAAAACAATGGAACGAATCAAGAATGGCGAGATTTTGGAGGCTTATAAGAGATTCGAACTACCCTATTGTAGGCCTGCCTTTTTCACTAAATTCTTCTACTTTGTTGGGTTGAGCTACGACATTAGGCCATTACCAGTTATTCTTGATACCAATGTCGCAAAGTTCTTGGAATTCTTAGACAGACAAGAAGGATATGACCTATTTAAATTACTCGTGAAGGTGAATAGAGACAAGAAACGTCAAATATCTAGTATTAGGTCTTATCCCGAAGGGTATATTCGGTATATCTACTGCATGGACGATTGGGCAAAGGAGCTCGGTTGCCGTGCGGACAATATTGAGTACTATATGTTCAAAGAAGGGAAGAAACTAGCGAGGAGCATGAAAGTGCAAACGGATAGACAAAATAATGAGGAGATAAATAAAATGAGCCCAGAACAAGAAGAAAGAGAAACGGATGACGGTACAAAGCGGCTACCACTGGATAAGGTTCGAGTCTTTGCTGAAGAGAAAAGGCTATACGCAGTGCGGGACTATATACAAGAGCTCAGAGTTGTTGGTGGAGGTTATCAACTTAGGGAAGGGATGGCCATGAAGGCTTTCCAAAAGAATAAATGTTGGGATGAATTCAAGAGCAAGTGGTGGAAAGAGGGAAACAGAGAGAGCGGTGGGAAACGGACTAAGCGATATGAACAACTTGTAACCAAGTTCCTTGACTATCTCACAGACATTTCGACTGGTAAAAGGCCGCATGATGAGCTAGGGCTATTAGATGAGAAGAAGCTACAACAAGGAGAAGGAAAGGTCACCATACAGCTAAACCCAGAGAAGCTGCGATTGCTGCAGGATGAAGCGAAGGACCTTACTACTGATGCGTCCACCTTGGTTGGGATGTGGGTCGTAGAGCGTTTGCGTCAGTTAGGCAATAAATAGGTTATGGTGCTCCACCTAAATTAGGCCGAGTTAAAGAGGTATTTTTATGCCGACCTACTCTCATTCGCAACTGATCATGTATGAGCAGTGCCCGCTGAAGTACAAGCTTTGCTACCGGGACAAAATTAAGCGGGATGTTGGACGAGGTCTCACTCGCTGGCAGTATCCATGGTATAGCTCACTACAACGTGCGTAATTCAAGTATCCTATCATGTGTGTGCAAAGATTTTAATGAGAGATGGTTAGAGAACAGATACCAAAGCTGTCGAAGTCTCGCTTCATGGCTGGGCTGCAATGTCACAAGCGCCTCTACCTGGAGTGCTTCCACCCCGACCTTGCCGACCCGATGGATGTAGGACAGCAGGCAATCCTGGATGCCGGGACCAGGGTCGGTGAGCGAAAGCAATCTAAGGAGAGATCCTATCGGCCAGCAGGTCCCCCAGAAGAAAGGAGTCATTATGGAGTTCGACGCAGGAAGACTCTGCGGGAAGTTTCGCGACACCATTCGCTGGATGCTTCAAGGGGAATGCAACCCTGCAATCCGACGTGATATTGGGAATTGCCACAGGTGGAAGAACGCATTGGAGAGCAATCCAGACTCCGAAGAAGCACTGCGATTTCTGGTCACAGTCAAAGTGACGAATGCTTGGTATCGTGAGGCGCGGTCAGGATTTGACGCTGCACTCAACTCGTTCATCGGCCAACACAAAGGGGCTTTCAGAACAAAGGTAGCCATAGGCGCGTTGGCTAGTCTTATCGACCAATACAGCCGATTCCGCAAAAAGCAAGACGGGGCGGAGTGGGCGAAGGAACTACTCGCCAAGTTCCCAACTCTCAAGGACTTCACTGATGACCTCTACCAACTGCGGAAGGAAGGACGAAAGGGCAAGGTTCTTTACGAGAAGGGCGCCGACAACTACCTCCGCGATTTCGGGTACTGGGATGTTATCCCGATTGACATTCATGAGAGGAGGTTCTTGGTTCGTACGGGCATTTACCACGTGTTCAGTAGTCGGGGTGAGCAGGACCCACTGGCGTACCGTGATCTACAGGACGCCCTAAGTCTATTCTGCTCATCCTGCCTAGCAGGGGAGGTAGTGGAAAGCATAGACTTGGGCCATGCGCCGGGCATCGTGGATTTCTTCATATGGTGGTTCTGTACCGGCAAGGGCAACGACATGTGCAAGGGATACGCCATCTGCGGAAGCACGCCACAATGTGAGAAGTGTCCCTTGAGTGATGCATGTCTATTCGGAATTGCCAGAAATGGAAAACCCACAATGCATCAAGTCAACCCAGCATGGCCAGCAATGACCTCCGTGATAGGACCAATAGCTGCGCAACTTATAGACGAACAAAAATCAACCCCCGGAAAATGCCAGTGGGAGATCGTGGTCCAGAAGAGCGAATACTCGAAGCAACTACTAGTGCGGTACCCTGTTACACACAAGACTAATCCAGATGGCCACGGCGTGACGATTCGGTCGCGCGCTGGGTGTTGCCAGGCTTCACTTCATTGCTACAAGAGTGGCTGCAAGATTGGATTCTATATCGGTAGCGCCACGAGGCGGCTGCATGATAAGACACAAAAGGACAAATGGGAAGAGTTCGTGCGGGAATCCGGGCTGTGTAATGACAGGCAATCGGTGAAACTCACGTTCCAAGGGTGTGATGTCCTCGTCTCTTGACTTGTCCACGCTGTGCCTTCAGCATTGGCGCCCTAGAATCATGGGATCGGTAAATTGAACAGTTCAGACGTGGAGCCAATGCCAGTCCTGTCCAAGTCCCGCTTTCTTGCGGGGCTACAGTGCCCCAGGCGGCTGTACCTGGAGTGCTTCCACCCCGACCTTGCCGACCCGGTCGATGTAGGGCAGCAGGCAATCCTGGATGCCGGGACCAGGGTCGGTGAGCTCGCTAGAAACATCTATGCCGACGGGCTACACATTAGCGAGCCTTACTTCCAGCACGAAGATGCTGTGATATCGACTCAGGCAGCGCTCTCTGACAAGTCAATACCGTCGACCTACGAGGCGGCGTTCTTGTATGATGACATAAGGATTCGTGTTGATATTCTCGCCCGCGCGGGCGATGATCTGTTTGACCTCATTGAGGTCAAATCCACCACATCGGCCAAGGAGGAGCATCTGCCAGATCTGGGAGTGCAGCTCTATGTGCTTAGAGGATGTGGCATACCGGTAAGAAAAGCGTGCCTTGCCCATTTGAACAAAGAGTACGTTTACCAGGGAGGCGACTACGACCTGGGCCAACTGTTCTCTGTGAAAGACATCACCGATGAGGTGCAACCAATTCTGGCGGATATTCCATCGATCTTAGGCGAAATGAGGTTCCATTTATCGAATCCGGAGCCCCCGGACATTAAGGCAGGGAAGCAGTGCTCTCGGCCATACACATGCCCATTCTATGGCCACTGTCATACTGATGAGCCAGAGCATTCCGTCACCCAGCTTCCACGGGCCAGCCAGAAGTTGCTGGATTTGCTGGAGGAAGAAGGCATTAAGGATATACGGGACATTCCCGCAGATTTCCCTGGTCTGAACGCAACACAACAGCGTGTCCGCGACTGTGTGGTCAACAGCCGTGTCCACGTGAACCCTGAGCTCACCAGGGCGCTTGCACAACTCGAATATCCCATCCACTTTCTGGATTTTGAGACGTTCAATCCTGCGCTGCCGGTCTATGTCGGTACACGTCCGTATCAGGTAATACCTTTTCAGTGGTCAAACCATATTCTGGAACGAGATGGCCGGCTTACACATCAGGAGTTTCTAAACGAAGGGTTCGGCGACCCCCGCGAGCCATTTGCCAGGAGTCTACTGAAGACACTCGGAACCACCGGAACAATTATCACCTATTCCAACTTTGAAACGACGCGCATCCGTGAGCTTGCCCAGGCACTTCCCGAGCTTTCTGGCGATCTCCTAGCCCTACTGGATGGACGTATTGTCGATTTGCTGCAGCTTGTCCGAAGGCATTGCTATCACCCGGAGTTTCACGGCTCTTTCTCGCTCAAGTCGGTGCTCCCCGCTCTGGTGCCCGGTTTGGACTACAGCGACCTGGAAATATGCGAGGGGGATCAGGCCTCGACCGCTTACGCAGAGATGATATTACCAGAGACATCTGCGGATCGTAGAGGCTCGCTCCGCAAGGCCTTGCTTGCATACTGCAAACGCGACACTGAGGCGATGGTCCGCCTGTTCCAAGTGCTAAGGGAACGACCTGAGTAAGCCACCGAGGCTTATGGCATTTTTTAACTGAAGAACAGTTACGCGGCTTTGACTCTAGTTCTTATACGTTTCATTCGCTCGTAGGTAGATAGCCTTTCCGTACAAATCATGCATCTGTTTCCATGTAATCAGTGCATCAAAGTTGTCCACGATACTTGTATGGCCATAGATCTTGCAATTATCGAAATAGATGGACGAACCTAGAGCGACAACTACAACGTCAATGTCTTTTCCTATTATCAAGGGAATATCTCTTTTGTCTTCTAGAAAGACTCTAACCTGGGATTCGTCGAACATCTGCTGCACCTTGGCTTCTATAATGACGATGCTGTCCTCTGAAAAAAGGCATAAGTCAAACGTCCTTTTAGGAGAGAAGTCTGTGGAACTTATTGGCTCGTCTCTCAGCTTGAGAAGATCTCTGTAGAAACATACTTCATATCCGATTTCCCAGTTGGCATCAACTTGCAATGCTAAGTCCGTGTTATTGTTGAGCCATATTATGAAGTCTCTTTCACTCTGTCTTATGTCCCAATACAGAAAGGAACAGAAGAGCCGTTCCTCACGGGTCACATCAAGCCAGCTTTTGCCGTTCAGATATTTAAACCCCATTGTCTTATCCTCCTTTTCTTATGTTCGAACACGCTCTCCAGATTCCTTATACTATGCAATATGCCATTAGTTCGTCAAGAAACAACAGAACTTACAGCAATTCCCGTCTAATCCACGCATTTTCCCCACTCTTATCCATAGCTAGTATGCACGATGCCAGAGCCTCATCGCCCCTGAACAGAATGGCGGAGCGTTCAGGCTGAGGCTGTGGCCCTGAATGGATTCGACCCCCGTAATCGCCCACGGATTCACCCCGTTGAATTCGCCTGCGACTGTCTGAGGCCGCGGTTTCCCTGCCATACCTTGTTTCTCCAGGTTCGCCCAGCTAGACAGCCTATCTGGCTTATGCTACATTGAAACAACAATCGCAAATTTGAGTGGACCGAATAGAGTGCATCGCAAAGGTGGGTGTCGGGTCTTCACATCTTATATTCTCGGCACCCTATTCGATAAGGTCAGCGCTATGACAAAGGAGATTGGTAATGCAAGTGGTTCGCAGTAAGAAAGTCATTCGAATTGTCATAGTAGCAATTGTGGTTGCCGTCGTACTTGTTCTTGTCGGTGGTTACCTCTTCTTCTACGATCTGACCAGGGGGCCGCTGCCACAACATGAGGGGGAAGTCATAGTCACCGGATTGAGCGACAGCGTGGAAATCCTGCGCGATGAGTGGGGCATCCCGCACATCTACGCCAGCAACATGCATGACCTGCTGTTTGCTCAGGGATACACACAAGCGCAAGATCGCTGGTGGCAGATGGAGTTCTTCCGGCACGCTGGGAGCGGCACAATCGAGGAACTGACCGGCAAAAACGATGACCTGCTCGCCACAGACATCTTCATCCGCACTCTTGGCTGGCGGCATGTGGCGGAAGAGGAGGCAAGCAGCTATGACAGCGAGACCATGGCTTACTTGCAGGCTTTTGCCGATGGCGTCAACGCCTACATAATGAATCGTAACACCGGCGATCTCGCTCTGGAATACAGTGCGCTGAAATTGACCGGCATTGATATCGAAATCGAACCGTGGACGCCCGTTGACACGCTGGTGTTTTCCAAGGTGCTGGCGTGGGACCTGGGCCCCGGCACAAGTGGGGAAAAGAACCGCTCCACCCTCTACGAGCTCCTCGGCGAGGAAATGACCGATCAGTGGATGACACCTCCATGGCCCTACGGCGAAAAGCCAACCATCATCCAGCCAGAAGACCTGTCCATGGCGGGTTCAACCGGGAGTGCTCACGGTGACAATACGGCCAAGGTTGCTGGCGTGGATACGCTGCTTGCTGGCAGTGGCTTGCCTGATATGAATCTATGCTTCGGCGATGGCCGAGGCATCGGCAGCAACAACTGGGTGGTCAGCGGTAACATGACCGAGAGCGGTATGCCACTGCTGGCCAATGACCCGCACCTGGGCATCCAGATGCCCTCTATCTGGTACCAGGTCGGCCTACATTGCCATCCCGCCGGCGGCGAACCATCTCTCGACATGGCAGGCTTTGCCTTTTCAGCCTCACCGGCGGTTATCATCGGCCACAACAACGATATCGCCTGGGGGGTCACCAACGTGGGCCCCGATGTCTTGGACTTGTATCAGATTCGTGTCAATCCCGACAATCCACTTCAGTATGAGTGGAACGGTGAGTGGCGCGATATGACCGTCCATGAGGAAACCATCAGCTTCGGAGGCGGCGCAGAGCCAATCACCATTCAGGTTCGCGAGACACACCTGGGGCCAATCATCAACGATAATGAGGTAGATGAGGAAACCGGTGAGATCCTCGGTTTCAACGATGAGGACCCGCTGGCGGCACGCTGGACAGGTCTGGACCCAGGCACAATATGCCGGGCCATTCTCAAGCTCAATGAAGCAACGAACTGGGAGGAATTCCGAGATGCGCTGCAGTATTGGGATGTTCCTTCACAGAACTTCGTCTATGCAGACGTGGAAGGCAATATCGGCTATCAGACGCCCGGTCGCATTCCCATTCGTGCCGCAGATCACAGCGGGCTGGTGCCCGTTCCCGGCTGGACGGACGAGTTTGAATGGCAGGGATTTATCCCATATGACAGCCTGCCACGCGTCCTAAATCCAAAACAAGGATATATCGCCACGGCAAACCAGGCGCTCGTTCCACTGGAATACTATGACCAGCTAGCGCAGGAATTAGGCGAGGGGCCAAACTACGTAATCAGCCAGGAGTGGAACTATGGCTATCGCGCTCAACGGATTGTCGAATTATTAAAAGAGAAGGCACCACACACTGTCGCCACTTTCCAAGCTATTCAGGGCGACAACAAGCTAATCAGCGCTGAAGAAATAATGCCCTACCTTGCCAACCTTCAGTTTGGCGATGCTGAGCTGGCTGAAGCCCGCGACTGGCTGCTGGAATGGGACTACCAGTGCAATATGGATAGCCAGCGAGCGGCGCTATATGCTCAGTTCTGGGCCAGCCTGATAGACAACCTGTATAGCGACCAGTTAGGTGAGGACATCGAAGCGTATGGTAGTGATAGGGATATATGGGCTACATCCTTGCTGATGCAAGAACCCAACAATGCATGGTGGGATGACATCGAAACGGAGGATGTGGTCGAATCGCGCGACGACATTCTGCTTCGCTCGTTCAGCGAGGGTTATGCCAACACGGTTGCTGCGCTTGGTGAAGATCGCAATGAATGGAGGTGGGGCGACCTGCATACTGCGACCTTTGTCAGCTACCCGCTGGGACTAAGCGGCATCGGTCTGATCGAGAACATGGTCAATCGCGGTCCATTCGCCGTTGGCGGTAGCACGTCCACTGTGAACAACACCCTGTGGAGCGTGGCATCCGGGGACTTCGACGTATTGGGGTTGCCCTCGATGCGCATGATCGTCGACCTGGCCGACCTGACGCGGAGCGTCACCGTTCACACCACAGGCCAGAGCGGTCATCCCTATAGCCCGCACTATGCCGATATGATTGACCTTTGGCGCAACGTGGAATACTACCCTATGCTGTGGGCAAAGGAACAGGTAGAGTCGGCTGCCGTTGAAAGGCTCATCCTGCAGCCGGGCGAGTGAGGGCGCAAGACGTGGACAATCTGAGGTAACAGCCTCTTTTCTGTGGTTCCACAACCGCATACACCGATCACCGCACTACGCACGATAGGGATATGTAAGAGAGGCTGTAAGGCAAAGAATCTACTCGGGAGCTAGAGCGAGCATAAAGGGGGAAGCCATGACACTTGATGAGATCTACCAAAAGGGTGCGGAGGTTATGGAAGCCAAGGGGCTGACTTATAACCTGGAAGGTGTGGGAACCGGATTTGTACTAAGACATAATGAAGAAATCTTCAAAAGCTATATGTTTCGTCAGAGGGCCATAAACTCAGTTGAAGCAACCACTAGAACCCGACTGCTTGATGTAGAGCTTGAGGTTCCGATAATCATGTCTTCTATGACTGTACCAATTCCTCAAATTGAGGAGGACGGGCTGCTCAAGGTTGCCCGAGCTTTGAAAAAGGCAGGCTCCATGATGTCATTAGGTACGCCGATTCCCTCCAACCTCAGAGAACTTGTGGAAGTTGGCGTCCCGTTGATACAGACCATCAAACCTTTTGCTGACAGAAGCATAGTGATGAGAATGATATCACAAGCAGAGGACGCTGGCGTTACCTGGGTGGGGATAGAAGTGGATGCTGGCCTGGGCACAAGAAGAGTGAGAGGTTGTTCCCCTATGTCAGTGGACGAGCTCAAGGAGGTCAAGCAAAAAGTAAGCAGGCCCCTGATTTTAAAAGGGATATTGAGTTCCTGGGATGCAGAAAAGGCGCTGGAAGTAGGTGCGGACGTAATAGTAGTATCTAGCCACGGGGCTCATACTATCGACTATCTTCCCCATCCTCTAGACATGATGGATGAAATTGTTAAGGTAATAGCAAACAAAATCCCCATTATCGTTGACGGGGGATTCCGACGGGGAACAGACGTCTTGAAGGGGCTGGCGTTTGGGGCTCAAGCAATAGGGTTGGGAAGACCCATACTCTATGGCCTGGCTGCAGATGGCGAAGAAGGGGTAAAGACGATTATAACGGAAATGGCAGATGAATTAAAAAGAACCATGACTATGACTGGAGTAAAGGACCCTGCTAGTGCCCATAAAGGAATTATTGTGTAATTTGGCCAGCTATGTTCAGATTAAATCATCTCTACATTTGTGTGTATTAAGCGACGCCGACATAGCTATCTGATAGTCCCTCTTGACTGTACTCTATGACTTTGGGATCGAATTTTTACCGTATTCTTGGCTGCGCGCACCCTCGAACCGAACCACCCACTGGGAAAGCATTTCCATTGGGTACGTTGGGGCACGTAGACTTTGGCTTCATGGATCGGATGTCACAACTACTCTCGTGAAACTCAAGATAGGGGTCCAGGCAGGACAATTGACCTTCGCGGCAAATAAAGCTAGGATATGCCCACCAAAAAGTTGGGCAGTTATGAAGATGCCACGCGTTACTGTATGAAGGCAGGGAAAGGAAGCTCTCTGATGCCGAGGTAACGATCTACCCGAATCTGGATCGGGCGGCTAAGGCGATAGCCAACATGAACTGGTACTATAGGTTTCATCGGGGCAATCTGTGAACACCAGAGATCTCGATTGGGAGTCTGCGGAGGTTTGTAATGGTGAAATGGAATGTGTCAGGCTCTGAGGGCCCTGTGCGCCTTGAGGAGATCCTTGATATGGCCGGTTCTTTCTGGGTATCGGCTATTTTGAAAGCTGGGATTGAACTGGATGTTTTCACGGAGATCGCAGCGGGCAATGACACGGTTGAGAAAGTGGCTTCCTCGATTGAATCAAGTGAGCGTGGCGTCCGGATTCTACTCAATGGCCTTTGTGCACTTGGAACAGTCTCGAAGGCAGAGGGTAAGTATCTCCTGACACCAACAGCAGAGCAATTTCTGGTGAAGGGCAAAGATTCCTACATGGGATATGCTCTCTTTACTACCTTAAGAGACTGGGAGGCCTTTGGCAGGATTGCCGAAGCAGTGAAGAAAGGCTCAGCGATTGTAGATGTATACGGCGCTCACTCAGAAGCGTGGGAGGATGTGGCCATAGGTTTAACACCGGCAGGATTGGCTACGGCCTCCGTTATCGCTGACGTTTTGGGAATTGGTAGCAAACTGGAACCCGGGGTCAGGGTATTGGATCTGGCGTGCGGCTCTGGGGTTTACGGTTATGTCTTGCTGCAGCGCGATCGCAAGGCAACCGTTACTGACATCGACTGGCGAAATGTGCTAAGGGTCGCACAAGAAGTTGCCCGCGATATGGGTGTAGCCGATCGTGTCACCTATAAGCCTGGTGATATATTGAGCATCGATTACGGCGAAGAGGAATTCGATATTGCCATTGCCAGCAATATCTTGCAGGCTTTCGATCCAGAAACCAATAAGGCGATCCTGAGCAAAATATGTAAGGCCCTTAAGCCTGGAGGTACCCTGGTCATTAATGACCTTGTTCCTGATGAAGAAAGGTCCAAGCCGAGAAGGGCTCTTATCTTTGCAGTCTATATGCTAATCGTTAGCAGAGGTGGGGATACCTATACCCTTTCCGAATTTGATAGCTGGTTGAGGGATGGCGGGTTTGACAATGTGGTCGAGCACAGGATTCGGGGAGCAACGACCCTAGTCATCGCAACTAAGAAGAAATGATGTTTCTCCCGTTCCAGAAGGAATTCTCGCAGGCCCGCCGGAGAAGCCCGTTTCCACGATGGTTGCCAGAACTGTCTTAAAGGTTTCCAGAATTTCAAACTGCGAGGACCGAACCGAAACTGGAAGAATAAGGTGAGCGACGGTTGAGTAGTCGCAAAGGGGCTGAGTCTGTGAACTATGCGATGAAGACCAGCGACTTCGACTATCACGGCAAACAAAGCTAGGATATGCCCACGAAAACGTTGGGCAGTTATGAAGATGCCACGCGTTGCCGTATGATGACGGGGAAAGGAGCATGACATGAGCACATCCGTGGAGACTACTGTAGAGACGAACGCCGGGAAGATAGAGGGTTACCAACGGCGTGGCTTGTACGTTTTCAAGGGTATACCTTATGCTGCTCCGCCTGTCGGAGGGCGGCGCTGGCTTCCTCCGCAGCCTGTAGAGCCTTGGAGTGGTGTGCGCCAGGCACAGTCGTACGCTACCACTGCACCTCAAAACATGGCTCAACAGGGTATCTTCATGGAATTAGGTGTAGAGGAACCTCAGAGCGAAGACTGCCTGTATCTGAATGTATGGACTCCCGGCCTCGACGATGCATGCCGACCAGTGCTCTTCTGGATTCACGGTGGTGGCTTCACTGGTGGTTCCGGCTCGCAGCCGGTGTACAAAGGGAGCAGACTGGCAGCACGGGGCAACGTTGTAGTCGTGACAATCAACTACCGGCTTGGTTCACTCGGCTTCCTGAACCTGAACGAGGTCACCGGAGGCAGGATTCCAGCAACGGGTAATGAGGGCCTGCTGGATCAGATCGCTGCACTGGAGTGGGTGCGCGATAACATCACGGCATTTGGCGGCGACCCTGAGAATGTGACCATCTTCGGTGAGTCGGCAGGCGGCATGAGTGTCGGTTGCCTTCTTGCCACGCCCAGGGCGCAGGGGCTATTTCATAAGGCGATTCCGCAGAGCGGTGCTGCCAATACAGCAATGCCACTGGATGGAGCGGTGCAGGTTGTGGAGCAATTACTTGAAATACTTGGTTTGAACACAAGTGATGTTGATGCTCTACGTTCGCTCCCGGTGGAGCGACTGCTGGCTGCTCAACAGGAGCTAACACTCAAAATGATGATGTCAAACCTGAGGATAGGCATGCCACTGCAACCGGTGATAGACGGAGCAATACTTCCTGCGCTGCCGCTCGATGCTATCAGGGATGACTCAGCGGATAAGATCCCTATCATAGTGGGTTCGACACTTGAGGAGTGGAAATCGCTTAGCCTGATGGACCAGGAGCTACCAAAGCTGGACGAGGCCGGTCTGCTACGGCGCTGTCAGCAGCTAATGCCTGGTGAGAGTGTAGAGGGCCTGTTAGAGAGCTACCGAGAGGCACGGGCCGAACGCGGCGCGCCAACCACCCCTGCCGAGCTATTTATGGCAATCATGACCGACATAGTATTTAGGATACCGGCTATTCATCTTGCCGAGGCTCAGCAGCGCCATAAGCAGTCCGCCTACAACTACCTATTCACCTGGCGGTCACCAATGCTTGGCGGTGCCTTGGGTGCTTGCCACGCGCTGGAAGTGGGTTTCCTATTCGGCGCATACGAAGAGAGATTCTCGGGTACAGGACCGGCGGCTGATGCTCTTGCTGAGCACATCCAGGACGCCTGGCTAGCGTTCGCCCACAGTGGCGACCCAAGCTGTGAAAGCTTGGGGACATGGCCACCTTATGGTGACCACAGGGAAACTATGATCCTTGGGGAAGAGTGCTATGTGGAACAAGCACCGTACGATGAGGAGCGCCGCGCCTGGGACTTAATCCCGAGTGCGGTCAGTGGGTCGCTTTCAATCGGGTAGTGCACTGGGTGGAGTCGGGGGTGATTGGCGTTCATGGTGTAAAGCCTCTGGTTTTCTTTCTTATTATCCTGATTCGTTCTCGCTTATCGAAGAGGCGTTTGACTAGTTCTCTTGCTTCTGCGTCCTGAAATGGAGACAGCCCTTTGATATTTCGCTGAATGTCTTTGGAGCTAGGCCTGGCTTTATCTAGAAGTCGGTAAGCGTCCTTTTTATACTTCCGCTCGGCCCACAAGCCTGCAGGTGTGAGGACTATTAAGAGACCAAACGCCAGTATGATACCAACAATGAATAGTACAATGAACAAGATAATTATAGAGCCCATACTTCCACTATCCTCATGCCTATTATAACGAAATGTATCTCCTAATTGCAGGCATCATAGTAGATAAAGGTAACGCTAACCAAACACCAAGATTTATAGGTTATCGCTGTTTAGATATCACTGTCAAGGGAGGGCTATGCCAACTCGTAAGAACGACACATTACAGCAAATACCCTCGTATCTCTCGCGAAGAGCCAATCGCCATTTGTTATTGCAATTCTTACACAATGTAGCGGTTTGCTCAACCGCAGATGCTCTCTTTTTGGTCAACTGGCATGTTACCCAGACTGGGATCAGTGTGTTATACTTCTTGTCGGCAGGGTTTCGGTCCTTGTGATTTCAATCTTTGGCATACTTCAATCTACCATTAGTGATTATTCACTATCCGCCTCCTCATGAATACGAAGGCGACCTGGCTCCACAATCCACAGCTTGCCAGCAGGCAATTCCCTGGCGAGGGCATCAATCAATGTTTCCATAAGAATCCGCATGGTGCAGAAAAGCTGGTTCGGTCCGCGCAGTACAATAAGACCCGGAGTTCCTTCGGGAGGGAAGCGGATTATATTCGAATAATCCAGGTCAAGCGTCACCATAAGGCGGTCTTCCCTCTTGCAGATCTCGTAGAGAGCTTTGTCTTCCGTTCCATGTAGGCCCTGCTCTCTAATTGTATTGGCATCATGCCCCGCATCTCTGAGGAGCACAGCAAGGCGCTCGTCTACATTCTCGTCCAGCTTAATCCTCATCAGATCTTCAAAGGAATGTCAACATACCGTTCTCTTGTCATTTCAGCAGCGAAGGCCAGTGCTGCACGTATGTCCTCTTGGCATAGCGAAGGATATGCCTCCAGGATCTCCTCCTCGCTGGAACCAGCAGCCAGATTGTCCACTATCAAGGATATCCAAATGCGCGTCCCCTTAATGCAAGGCTTGCCATGGCAGACATTCGGGTCTATAAAGATGCGCTCTTTCCAATCCTCCATATTACAAACCTCCTTATGGCAATGACATTATAACATAAGGCAGCGGTTCACTCTCCTCTCGGTCAACCAGCATGTTACCCTGATTTGGATCAGTGTGTTATACTTCTGGTCGACAGGAGTGCGAATCTAACCATACATTAATTCGCCGGAACCTGCGTAAGCTGGCTTGCGCGGGGGAAAGCAAGGCCCGAGGCGGTACAGATAGGGTCTACCCATCATGGTTTAGAACTATGGTGAAAAGATATGGCGGAACAAGAAGGGAGGAGTGAGGATCATGGTTGAACAGAAACTGTGGGAAGCTTCAGAGATGCTGTCACCGAGGGTAAGACGCCTGAGGGGTTACTACTTTCTGGATGAACAGCGAGAGTTCCAGAATAACGTAATGTCATTCACCACTGGCATACCCAACGATGTGGTCTATCAGATCCTGGATTTCATTTCGGTGCCCGATATGCTGGGAGGCGTGCTCAAAGCAAACAGGGATGGCCTGGCAGCGATGGCGATCAACTTGGATATGCCCGTTGAGTTCTGGGAGCAACCCTTAATTATCAGAAAGGCGCTTTTCTTCCAGAGGGTGCTGCAGGAGATACCGGTTGACATCCTCGACGACGAGCTTATTGTGGGAGGCAGGTTCTGTACAAGCCTATCCACATGCCTCACTGAGGAGGAGACCGAGGAGTTCGTAAGAATCGAGGCCGAGCTCATCGAGGAATCAGAGAGGATACTTAAACTAGGCCTTTCATGTGGCGGCATAACTCCCGGTCATATCATCCAGAACCATGCCAAGGTGCTGCAAAAGGGCTTCAAGGGGATTAAGGAGGAGGCGGAGGGGCTCCTTGGGAGGACTGCATCCGAGGCGAAAAGGGAGTTTTTGAAGGCGATAATAATCTGCTGCGATGCCATAGGCGAGTTCAGCCATCGATACGCCGAGGAGGCGAGAAGGTTGGCCAAGAAGGAGAGGGCAACCAGAAGGAGGGAAGAGCTTTTAAAGGTCGCTGAGGTCTGCGACCGGGTACCATATAACCCGGCGAGGACGTTTTACGAAGCCCTGCAGGCTACCTGGTTTTCCCACATGGTCGAGATGATCGCTGAGTCATACCCCGGCCCCGGCGTCTCACACGGCAGGCTCGACCAGTATCTGTATCCGTTCTACAGAAGAGATGTAGATGAGGGGCGGCTGAGAAGGGAGGAGGCGAAGGAGCTTTTTCAGTGCTTCTCCGTAAAGCACAACTACGCCTATGACTACCAGACGATTGGAGGGCCCCATGGCCGAAACGCAGGGTTTGGCCAGCTCATCACCCTCGGAGGCCAGGGAGCCAACGGGGAGGACATGACTAACGATTTGACCTATCTGATACTGCAGTCATTCCGGGAATTGAACATGCTGGAGCCCAAGCTGAACCTGAGGATTCATTCCGCTACGCCGAAGGAGCTACTGCTTAAAGCCTCCCAGATGGTACGCGATACGCAGGGCTCCCCCTTTATACTCAACTTCGATAAGATCGTTATTGAGGCCCTGGAGGGGGAGGGGATGTCTCATGACGATGCCGTTGATTATGGCGTGGTCGGTTGTCTGGAGAACACTGCACAGGGCAAGGATACCTCAGGCACGGTGGATGTGCATTTCAACGTTGCCAAGAGCGTGGAACTGGCGCTGAATGATGGCGAAGACTGGCGTAGCGGGGAGCGGCTGGGGGCAGAGACGGGAGACCCGCTACAATTTGAAAGCTTTGAGCAAGTAATGGAGGCCTACAAGCGGCAGATCAGGGCGACGATACAATATGTAACCGGGATAACATCGGCCTGCGATGCCCTGAGGGGCAAATACGTTCCATGTCCGTTCCTGTCCACGGTTATAGATGGGTGTATGGAGAAGGGAAGGGATATAAGGGATGGCGGAGCGATCTATAACTTCACCACCTTTAATGGGGTTGGAATAGCCACTGCCGCCGATTCGCTGGCGGCGATTAAGAAGGTCGTTTTTGAGGATAAGAGGCTGACCATGGCAGAGCTATTGCAAGCTCTGCGCACGAACTTCGAGGAAAAAGAGGACATACGCCAGATATTGATCAACAGGGCGCCTAAATTTGGAAACGATGATGATTATGTTGATTCTATCGCCAGGGAGATATTTCGCTTCTGGTGCCAGGAGCTCAGCCAGTATGTAACCCCAACCGGAAAAAGGGTCAGAGCGGGATACCTTTCTTGGAACCATTTCATCCATGATGGAGCCTTTACCGCAGCAACGCCAAATGGCAGAAAAGCCGGTGAGCCAATATCAAACGGCGTCTGCCCATCCCAGGGCTGCGATGTCAAAGGGCCGACGGCTGCCATGAAATCGGTGGCAAAATTGGGTTTCGACATCCTCCCCTCCGGAGCCTCCCACACAATAAGCATCAATCCCACTACGCTGCAGACCGATGAGCAACTGGATAACTTTGCTGCTCTTCTGAGGACATATAATGAACTTGGCGGCACCTCCCTTCAGTTCAACATCATAGACGCGGAGACCCTGCAAGATGCGCAGAGAATCCCGGAAAGCTATCAGAACCTGCTGGTGAGGGTCACCGGGTATAACGCCTACTTCGTGGGCATGAGTCGCGCCTTGCAGGATGAGATCATAGCTAGAGTAGAACACAAACTGTGAGAAGGGAAAAGTGAGCCAGAAGGCCCGGGGGAAACAGGGTCTCATATTCAGCATACAGAGGTATTCAACAGAGGACGGGCCAGGGATCAGAACCACGGTCTTCATGAAGGGATGCCCGTTGACGTGCCTGTGGTGCCACAATCCTGAGAGCCAGAAGTTTCACCCTGAGATTGTATTTAACGATACCAGGTGTATCGGGTGTAAAAGGTGTGTGGATGCCTGCCCTGAAGGGGCCATCACCTTTACCGAGGATGGGCCGAGGACAGAAAGGGGAAAGTGCCAGAATTGTGGAAAATGCGCCGAAGCGTGCCCTTCCGGGGCCAGGGAGCTTATCGGAAAGTACATGACCGCCGAGGAAGCATTTGCAGAGGTTGAGAAAGATGTGTTGTTCTACCGCAATTCGGGTGGTGGTGTTACCGTGGGCGGTGGTGAGCCAACGATGCAACCTGGGTTTCTGGTGGAGTTTCTAAGGAAGTGCCGCGAAAAGGGCATACATACAGCATTGGATACGAGTGGCTATGTTAAGTGGGAGACCATGGAGAAAATCCTGAAGCATGTCAACCTGGTGCTCTACGACATCAAGCAGATAGACCCGGTCAAACATGCAAATTATGGTGGGGTTTCCAATGAGTTAATCCTGGAGAACGCAAGAAGAATAAGTTGTAAAGGGATACCCATGATTGTCAGGGTGCCTGTGATCCCGGGGTATACGGATGGGGAGGAAAATATCAGGGGTATTATGGAGTTCGTGTGCAAATTGGATGGGGTGGCCAGGGTTGACCTGCTGCCATTCCATCGTCTAGGAGAGCCAAAATACAGGAAACTAGACCGCAATTATGAATTTAAAGACACCCAACCCCCCACTGATGAGCACATGCAAGAGCTTAAACGAATTGTAGAATCGTTTGGCTTGCAGGCCAAAGTAGGGCCAAAATAGCGGCTGAGAAAAAAGGAGGTGACCTCATGGCCAAGATGCCAAAACAGGTTATGGACCTCTTCAATGACCCAGACGCGGTGAAGTTCCTCGCCACCGTTGATGCTGAGGGGAAGCCTAACTGTGCCTTTATCGCCTCGCTGATGGCGCCCGGCGAGGATATGCTGATATTCGCCGATATGATGATGAACAAAACCAAAAAGAACCTGACTGACACCAGGAAGGTTGCAGCAACGGTCTATAAAGCCCCTTGGTCATCCTATCAGGTGAAGGGAACCTTCGAGGGATTTCAAAGGTCGGGGTTGCTCTATGACATGGCTCAGGCGCTATCTAAAGAATCACCCCAGTTGAGGGGGAAGGTCTATTTCTACATTAAGCAGGTAGGGGTCATAAGGGTTGAGGAGGTTTATCTTTCGCAGGTGCCGATACCGGGCAAGAGGATAGCCTGAGTTTAAGAAGTAAACAAGTCTTCAATTTCACCAGGTTTTTCATAAGTACCCTGACATACGTTGCATTTCACTCCATATACAATTAATCCGCCAGGATGCGTTTTGGCTGCCCTCACTGGTCGACTGCCGACTCCCAAAGCAAAGTACCGCAATTATGCAGCAGGACCTGAACAATTTGACGTTTTGTTCAGTGTCGTTCAAATGGGGACCTCATTTTCTTCAACAGATTTGAGCCGCACGGCAGCCTCAATAGCCACTACAGCAGGTAGCGGGATTTGACGTTCCTGGATGACTGAGATATACTCCCAGCAGAACGATAAATGGTAGCAATAGGCGTAGATATAGGTTCTTTAACCACCAAAGCGGTGATAGTACGAGACAGCAAGGTCATGGCTCATGAACTGGTTATCACAGGTGAAAGCAGCCATGAAGCCGCTACCAGAGCAGTGCAGGGAGCTATGAGCCTTGCCGGAGTGGACACCAGGGGTGTTGTCAAATTTGTCTCCACCGGAGTAGGTAAAAGCGAGATACCGTATGCTGGTGAACAGGCAACCGAGGTCCTCTGTGCTGTCAAGGGCGCTTGGAATATAGGAGCAGATGAAACCTACTACCTTCCCGCCCTTTTCCTTCCAATCCTTGATAGTTCGGTTGTATGGTGCCTCCGCTAATTCAACTAACTCTTCCAGTGCCGTCATTCACTCCTCCTGAAATTTATTACCAACATTAAATTACCTTACATCAGCCACAATTCCCCGTATTAACCATTCTTGCTATTGTAGTGTCTCGCTTGCCGATAGTCAAAGCATCTAAGTACGCGTATTGAATCTAGTGGAAATTGATATAGCGGTAAGACTTCCTTGATCAAAACCTCGTGCCTGCCTACCATTCGAAGGAATAGTAACCCAGTGCCGAGTCCAACCAGCGGCGCTGCGGGCCACCCAGCCAGAGCTGGACGATTTTCACATCTCGCAGGTATTTCTCCACGTTGAGATCGTAGGAGTATCCGTAGGCGCCCATCAGCTCCATGGCCTTATTTGTTACCCAGACAGCCGTATCACAGGCGTAATTCTGCGCAGCAGAGCATTTTGAGAGCATGAAAGGCTCCCCCGGTCGGCCGTACTGCCCCGACCTTTGCATCTCAGTGATCTTCTGGTAATAAGCCCTGGAACACTCAATCCTTTGAGCCATTTCTCCCAGAATGCTGGCGTGTAGCGAGCGCTCCCTGACAGGCCTGCCGGCAATCTCTCTATCTTTGGTCCAGTCGAGGGCTATTTCGAAGCAGGCCTGGGCGGCTCCTATTGCGAAAGTACATGAGCCAAGTCGACCGGCACCCATTATGTCGTGAAAGATCTCAGCGTCCTTCTCAGGGCCGGCCATGCGGTATTCCTTGGGCACTCTCACATCGTCGTAGAATATCTCACCATTCCAATCCGTCCAGCACATCCCCATCTTCTCTATTGGCTTGCTGAAGGACAGTCCAGGGGTTCCCGGTGGAACGTGGATGAGGGCCAGTGCCTCATTGCCCTTCTCTGGGTCGGTGCTGCACACTGTCATATAGGTGAGGTCGGACTGGCCCGTGCCGGTGGGCCACATCTTCCGGCCGTTTATCACCCATTCATCACCTTCAAGCCTAGCAATAGTGGCTATTGTACGGCAGTGCTGCGTTGGGTCTTCTACGTTGGCGCCTCCTGATGGTTCGGTGATGACCATGCAGGAGGCGTGGGGCTGGTCGTCACAAATCTTACGCAAGAGCGGTTCCAGCAGGTCGATTCGTCCTGCCAGAGCAAAGGGCATCATAGTCCAGGAGATTATTCCAAGATGCAGTGCCAGTCCGCAATCACCACGTGATAATTCCTCTGTAACCATTCCAGCTATAGCGCGGTTAGCTCCCAAGCCCCCAACCTCCACCGACAAGAACATCCTTTGCAGCCCCAGGTCTACCAGTCCCTGATGGATCTCATGTATGGTGTCCATCGCCAGCTTCTCGTCGTGATGCCAGCCTCCATCAAGGTCCCTGCGGCGAGGCATCATTTTACGGTCAACAAAATCGCGAATCGCCTGTACAATCTCCAGGTCCTCATCCGTACATCCAGGTGCGCCTAGATACTTTTTCCTCAGGTCTGCAATTGTCACCATTTGAATTACCTCCGCAATTTATCGTAGTTTGTCGAAGGCATTGTAACAGGGGCGAAGAAATCTGTCATTCCATCAGGCAGAAAAGCTCTGGCGACTGCAGCACTCTGCCCTGCCACGGTTTCGGTGAAGCAAGGAGCACTGGAAATATTGATTGCACAAACTAGAAATGTGTCCTGAACCTGAGCAGTATTTCCATAGATGAATAGTTAGTTAGACGGATGGACTGCGGTAATTACTGTAGAATAGGAGGGGAAGCGTCTCTTTACCCACGCCGTGATCACTTACACAGGACTAGGTAAATCCTGGCTAGGTTGCTGCGTCTCTCAACGGTACGGTAAAGAAAAAGGTTGAGCCCAGGCCTGGTTCTGACTGCACCCAGATCCGTCCTCCATGTGCTTCCACAAGCCTCCGACAAACCAGAAGTCCCAGACCAGCCCCTTTAACCCCTTCAAGACTGGGGTCTTCGAGCCGCTGGAAAACCCCAAAGAGCCTGGCCTGATTATGGGGAGATATGCCGATACCCTGATCACTAACCCCGATAACTAGATACTCCCCCTCCAGCTTAGCGAAGACTCGAATCTCACCTCCCTGGGGCGAATACTTAACTGCGTTTTCGAGGAGGTTATACAGGATGCGCTCCAGCCTTAATTGGTCAGCGTGGACTGAGGGAAGGCCCTTGGGGAAGTCCATCACAAAACGGTGGGCTGAAGATTGCCGCCTTGTTTTCTCCACTGCGTATTGAGCCACGTTTTCGATATGGACCGGCTCAGCGTAAAGGAACAAACGGTCGGCCTGAGCCCTGGAAAGCTCAAGGAGGTTCCCCAACAGGTGAGACAGAGATTCTGCTTCCACGGCTGCGTCTTGGAGGAGTTGGTGAGTTTCCTCCTGGGATAGATATGCCTGTTCGCTCAGCACCGTATTTATGGCGCCCATGACAACAGTCAATGGAGTACGCAGTTCATGGGACACCAGGCCAATAAACTCGTCTTTCAGTTGATCCAGCTTTTTGCGCTCGGTGATATCCCTGGATATAGCCACAAATCCTATCGGTTTTCCATCCATACTCTTCATCATGGCCACGCTCATCTCGACAGGAACTCTACGGCCGTCCTTCATCATAATATAGTACTGTTCACCTCTAATGTATCCTTTTTCCAGCACCTCATTCATGCCTACAAATGCTTTTTCTTGGTCTTCCGGAGCAATAAGATCAAAGGAGTTTTCCCCAATCAAATCACCTTTGTCATCAGTGCCATAAAGTTCTAGGGTAGCCTCATTTACATCTATGATCTTTGCATTAATATCACCGATTACAATGCTGTCTGTAGACATCTTAACAGCGTTAGATAGGCGGATTAGTTCCTCCCCCATCTTCTTGCGTTCGGTTATGTCACGTGACACTCCATGAATCCCTGTAATCTGCCCATTTGGATTACGCAGGTACATAACCATGGTCTCGCTCCATACTGTGGAGCCGTCCTTGCATTTTAGCTCCAGCTCCAAAGTGCGGTATGTACGCGATTCTTCTTGCTCGATGTTTTCTCTGGCCATTTCCTCGGCAAGGGTCTTCATGGATAATTCAAGAGATGAAGGAGTCAATAATTTTTCGATGGTCTGGGACATCGCTTCTTCAACGCTGTAGCCTAGCAGATACATAACTGACGGACTGATATAGGTAATCCGCAGGTTCATATCCGTGGTCCAGATGACATCCACCATGTTCTCAGTAAGTACCCTATATAGCTCCTCGCTCTCCTGCAGCGCCTCCTCCGCACGCTTGCGCTCGGTGATGTCACGGTCGACGCCTCGGTAGCCACCAAGCCGACCGTTAGCGTCGAAGAAGGGCTCACCGCTGGTTTCCACAACGATCAATCGTCCATCCTTATGCAGGTTTATGTTCTCCAGTCTCAAAAAAGAGCTTTGAGACTCTACAATCACTTGGAACTCCTCAGCGATATGTTTTCCCTCTTCTGGAGGCATCAAATCGAACGGCGTTTTGCCGGTGATTTCCTTCGGCTCGTATCCCAACAGATCCTTAACCTTCGGGCTAGCATAGGTGTAGACGCCGTCTGTGTTCACCTCCCAGATCCAGTCACTTGTGGTCTCGGTCAAGGCGCGGAATCGTTCCTCGCTCTCCCGCAGCATCTTCTCTGCCCGCTTGCGCTCGGTGATGTCATTGAATATGTAGAGTGCGCACAGTTCATCGCCAATTTGAACTATCTCTGCTGAAGTAAGCGCGGTACGGATCTCGCCCGACTTTATGCGAAACTCCTCCTCTCTATCGCGAATCTGCCCCTGGTCATGCAATACCTGCACTATTCTGGCATGGTTCTCTGGATTTACCCAGAAACCCAGTTCGCCCCTC
>CAYUCL010000014.1:0-45108 GCA_964443325.1 uncultured Dehalococcoidales bacterium | reverse complement strand
GAAAGGCCTTGGAGAACTTCTCCTCCGACTCCCGCAGCATCTCCTCCGCCCGCTTACGCTCGGTGATGTCGCGGCTTACAATCAAAGACCCTGCTGGCTGCCCACTCTCATCGCTCAACTGTGAGAAGTTTGTCTCCACCGGGAACTTTCTACCATCTCTGGTAAGAGCGAGCATTTCAACGTTGACAGCGTAGCCTTTGCCTTCCCGCAATTTCTTTGTAATGGTGTCTCTCATGCCCGCGTCGAGTTTCTGGCGTGTGCTGGGAGCCAGATAGTCAACCATGGGTGTGCCGATGACTTGCTCCCTGGAATCGCAGCCCAGCGCAGCGAGGAAGGCAGGATTGGCATCCACTATGATGCGGTCAGCATCGATTATCACCATGCCATCCCTGGCCGAATCCAATGTGGTGCGATACCTGTGCTCCAAATGCCGCAGCGTCTCCTC
Organism: uncultured Dehalococcoidales bacterium; assembly: GCA_964443325.1. Lineage (GTDB taxonomy): Bacteria > Chloroflexota > Dehalococcoidia > E44-bin15 > E44-bin15 > DAOUVR01. The sequence continues at coordinate 44,663 of CAYUCL010000014.1, read as the reverse complement.
AGCAATAAATGCGTGCAGGGCCTCGCCGACATAGGCCCCCACCCGCTCTAAGAATCGGACTGTTTCCAAAGGAATCTTGTTTTCGCTTTCATCGGCCAGGTGAATCAGGCCCATAATCCTACCTTTATGTCTCATGGGTACCAGGGCCAACGATTCATAGCCGAATTGGTTACACATACCCCGAGTTTGGCCTTTGATCTTCCCAGATAGCGAGGACAGAAGCTTTGTCGTGCCGTTACTGAGGAAGGAGCCGCCATCGGTGTAGAAGGGGAGCCGGGGATCGGTATCCCCCTTTATCACATTAACGCACATACATTTGTCCGACTTGATGCATAGAGTGCTTTCGCTCTCGTAAAACTCCGGGCTGAAGCCGGTATAGGACGTATAGGGGATATTGCCATCGTCGTCCAGAAGACGGATGCCTGCACAGCGGCATCCTGAATAGTTCCTCACATGCTCCACCAATTGTTCCAGATACTCGTTGATATTCCGGCTTTGGCTCGGCGTCTCCAGGATGCCGATAAGCACTTCCCTTTCCGCATGCAGCGATGAAGTCGTACCCTCCAGGTCCACCCTCGTGGACATATTTGGTAGCTTCTGCACCGCCCCTCGATTCTTCCTAGATATGGTCACTGGAATCCTCCTTGCATCCCTGATAATATGCGTTCTATGCCCATAGTAAGATTGTAGTCTCTACCAAAAACCTGGTCAAGAACACCTGCTCTGCTAAGAGGACTTTGACACCACTTGAATTTGTAGTTATTATTGGTGAAGCATCAAATAGGCATATAGGATATAGTGTGGTGAGGCGGTTTCGCATACTGGTAGTGGACGATGAGGGGCGGATTCTCAACTTTCTAAGGCCTAAGCTTAGAGCCTCAGGGTATGAGGTATTGACCGCCAGTAACGGCCTTGAGGCCCTGGAGCAGGCTCAGGCTCAAGAGCCAGATTTGATAGTGCTTGACCTCATCATGCCCCAAATGGACGGCTTTGAGACGCTTAAAGAGCTTCGTAGTTTCTCGCCGGTGCCGGTTATCATTCTCAGTGCCAAAGGGGCTGATGTCGACAAAATCAAGGGCCTTTACCTGGGTGCCGACGACTACCTGCCAAAGCCCTTCAACCCCGATGAACTGGTAGCCAGAATCGAGGCCGTGAGGCGTCGGCTTGAACCAGGCGAAAGCCGCAAGATGCCGGAGCTACTTGCTTTCGGGGATGTAACTATCGATTTCCAGAGGCGCAGCGTCCTCGTTAGGGGGAAGGGTAAATACCTGACCCGAATCGAGTGGCTTTTGCTCAGCGAGCTTGCCCGCAATGCTGGTCGTATCATGCTCTATGAGGAACTCCTTACTAGGGTGTGGGGGCCCGAATACCGCGATGACATTCCGATTCTCAGAACATGGATTAGTAGGCTGAGACATAAATTGGAAAGGGATCCCAACGAACCCAGGCTGATTCGCACCATCCCCAAGGCAGGCTATATCCTGGACCAGCCCCCCGCTTGAATAGCTTCAAAGAATTCCTCTGGCCAAAGTCTGGAGCAGATGCTCCAAGCCTAAGGTAGCGACCTGCCCCCCCCAAAATGTTACAACTTTGTAATATTTTTCCTCCTATTTTTATGACTTCTCCATCCCTTGCCCTTTATAATAGAGCTGAGAGAGGGTTGCAAGCGATTGTTTCTAGGGACTACGTGCTTTTGAATATCGTGGCTGGGAAGTCTAAGCTGGCGGAAGTGACTACCTAGGCCTTGGCCTCGGTGGAGACCGTGACCGACGGTCTGCGCTTACGGCCGGCTCAAGACGAGTTTGATATGGTATTGTTTTAAAAAATAAAAGGAGGTTTCATTGTACGATTTTCAGTTTAAGGATGCACATCTCACAGGTTGGGCCCTTATGACCCAAACCTGGCCCGCAATGTACCGGGTATTGGAAATGGAGCTGGCCAAGGTTGGACTGACTCCAGAAAAGCTAAATGTCCTGTGGCTTTGCTCAGACTATCCCCCCCCATTGATCCCTGCCGAGATATCCCGGTTTCTCTTTCGTAAAAGTCACTCTATCGCTGGACTGCTCGACCGTATGGAGAGAGATGGCCTGGTGAGGCGCGATCCCAAGCGGAAGGGCCACCCCTTCACGCAGATTCAACTAACTGCCAAAGGCGAGGAACTCGTTGGCCCTGGCAAGGAAGTAGCGATCCGTTTAATGGCCGAGCTGATGTCCCCATTGTCAGAAGAGGAACTCAAGCAGCTTCAAGAGCTGCTACGAAAGCTACGGCAATATGCACTCGAAGAGATGCACATGGAGATAAAGCCATGGTCGGGGGTAGGCTGGGGCCTGAGTCCAAATATTCTTGTTAAATCAGCATAGCAAAGAGACATTGCTTCAGTTGGATCCATAGTGAGCCAAGGGATGCTCCGCGCCCAAATAACCGCTCCAAAATGCGGGTAGACATTTCTTTGTATTCCGCTGCCTCAGCTAGTCGTATCTATGCAACAAAGTGACTGGAATGCTTCTTGTGGTGAGCGACGAACTACCCAAGCTAATCAGGGCAAGCAGAAGACAATATAGTAAGTCAAAAACAGAAGAGACTTTACATAAATTGATGCATTAGGGGAGTGGCACAGGAGGGAGGAGACTAAAAGCGTGCTCGTGGGAAAGCGTATTGCCATTCTAGCTGAGGAGGGCTTTGAGGATTCCGAGCTTGTCGAACCATTTTGCTAATACGAGATCGGGAGAAAGTGAATAAGCCCGAGCCCTGCATATGTAATAATTATGTATTTAGGGAATCTGCCTAGCCAGACGGCGGGCAGGAATCTATGCAATGGCATCTTTGCCGCCCCAGCTATCATTCCGCCTATGTCAAACGGTATGATGGGTTGAAACGAGAGAAAAATTATAGACCATACTCCATGCCGCTGAATCCAGCGTTCTATGCGGCCATACCATGCAACGTTTTCGGATATGGCTATTTTCTTGCCTAGATATCCTGCATAGTAGCCAGTAAGCTCTCCAATAGCAGCGCCTATGCTGGCGAATAGTGTTATCAGCACAGGGTTCCATTCTGTGGCAGCGGCTATCATTATTGATGCGGCGAAGGGTACAGGAGCTATAATCGTGAGGTTGCTTGCCAGCGAGGTCCCAAATACAACCAAATAAGCTAACCAGGCAAAATCATAAAGTGGGAGGTTTAGTTTTTCCGCAACATAGCCCAGCAGGTAAGCTAGGCCGAAGCTGAGAGCAACGAGGACGAGAAGCGCTATAGCTAACGTTAGCCAGTGAATCCGACCGCCTCGTTTCGGGGCGATATTGCTATTGTTATTAGTAACTGTCACAGGTTGTATTATCAGTATTCCTGGTATCTTTGCAAGAAGATGTTAATTGGCTATAGACGGAAAAGCAATACTGTCACCGAAGGTAGCGATTATTACCCGCCACAATTTACAGTAGCAATGCTCCATTGCCGTGACTTCTAACGCCCCCCATGTCTTAATCCTGCCTTAACAGTGATTAAAACAACAGTTGCCCTCGTCCACTGTAAAAACGCTCGATCTTCTCCATCCAGGCACTTTCGCAACACGAGTTAGCAAAAGCACAATCGCTGAGTTCCCATACCTATGTCCTTGGGACAGTTTCAAACGTCAACTCCATTATTCCCTGCCTTCTTCTATACTCGGTTGCACATCCTAGTGGGTAGTGCAGTTTCCTTGCTGTAGACAGTCATGCACGCCGGTTCCAAAACAAGCGGCTTATCAGTGTTGACAGAGGCTGCTTGTTGTGCTAGCGTGGCGATGCTAATTAAGACTGCCTCCATGCAACCGGACGGCAGCCCTCGTAAGTGGCCAACAGCCACTTGTAGTTCAACTCACCGATTACATAATGCCGACTCGATAGCTAGAGAAGACCCCCGATCGACAAACAAGGATAAGACGCGTGCTGAATATCATTGTTACTGTTAAGCAGGTTCTTGATCCCGAGGCCCCCCCGTCTATCTTCAGGATCGACCCCGAGGCGAAACGAGCCATCGCTGCTCCAGGCGTCCCCCCAGTGCTAAACCCCTACGATGAGAATGCCCTGGAGGCTGCCCTCAGGATAAAAGACCTGCATCAGTGTGAGGTGACTGCTATAAGCATGGGGACCAAGCTGGCCAAGGCCGTGCTGAGGAAATGTCTGGCTGCCGGTGCCGATGAGCTTTTTCTCCTGGAGGATGATGCTTTTGAAAATCTCGATAGCTACTCTACCGCTCTGATACTAACCGCCGCCATAAAGAAAATTGGCAAATATGACCTCATCCTTACTGGAAGGATGGCAGCGGATACCAACGCCGGCGAGGTGGGCTCCGGCATTGCCGAGGTTCTGGGTATCCCCGCTATTACCACAGCCCGAAAAGTGGAACTCATCGACGATAAAGTGAGGTTGGAACGCGTGTTGTCGGATGGCTATGAGGTGATCGAATCACCACTGCCTGTCCTGGTCACGGTAAGCCATGAGCTGGGGGAACTGCGCAGCGTCCCTCTGCAGCAGCTTATGGCTGCTCAAAAGAAACCGGTCACTACTTGGAGGTGCCAGGACCTCGGCTTCACATCACCCCCAACGGGTCGAATAAAAATGCTCAAGCTGTACATCCCGCACAAGGAAGCGAGATGTGAACTCATAGATGGCGAAACAGAGGAAGAAAAGGGGGCAAATCTAGCACTCAAGCTCAGGGAGGCTAAAATCGTATAAACTAGTGAAAAGGAGGTACGGGATGTCAGAAAAAGAGGAACTAATAGCGATCGTTGGCGCTGAATATGTCTTCGATGACCCTGAGAACCTTAAATCATACTCCAGGGACATGAGCTTTGTTCGCCCTATAAAGCCCCAATATGTGGTAAAGCCCCGGAATGCTGAGGAGGTGCAAGGGATCGTGAAATGGGCCAATAAAAGCGGTATGCCCCTCATACCGGTGAGCTCTGGCCCCCCTCACTTCCGCGGCGATACCATACCCACCCTGGGAGGGGCTATCGTAGACCTCAGCCAGATGAAAAGGATCATAAGGATTAATCGCAGAAATAGAGTAGCAATGGTTGAGCCGGGGCTAACCTTCGGCGAACTGCAGCCCGAGCTGGAGAAAGAGGGCCTGATGCTGCCCATGCCTCTGGCTCCACGGAGCTCAAAATCGGTGATAGGTAGCCTCCTCGAGAGGGAGCCCACCATCATACCCAAGTATCAGTGGGACATCTCTGACCCCTTGCTGTGTACTGAGGTCGTCTTTGGCACCGGCGACCTGTTCCGCACCGGCGAAGCAGCTGGGCCAGGCACTATTGAAGACCAGTGGCGCTCAGGGCAGGCGCAGACCAATCCCATGGGCCCCTTTCAGGTCGACTTCTTCAGGCTTATTCAGGGGGCCCAGGGCACTATGGGCATAGTCACCTGGGCTTCGGTGAGATGTGAGTTGCTGCCCCAGGCTCATAAGCTGCTCCTGGTGCCATCTGATAGGCTCGAGGGGCTAATCGACTTCGCATATAGGCTTCTCAGGGCAAGGTTGGGCGATGAATTGCTCCTGTTGAACAGCTTTAATCTAGCGGCTCTCCTCGGGGAGGATGCCGATCAGATCAGGTCGCTGAGGGAGGGCCTGCCGCCATGGATTCTCATCTTCTGCGTTGCTGGCTATGAAAGGCTCCCCCAGGAGAGGGTTGAATATCAAGAGAAGGATATCATGGACATCGCCCAGCAATTTGGTGTCGAGCCGGTGAGCGCAGTACCGGGTGCTTCGGCGCGAGAGGTATCGAAGGCACTATCGAAACCTTCGGGGGAGCCCTACTGGAAGCTCAGGTTTAAGGGGGGATGCCATGACATCTTCTTCCTGACAACATTGGATAGAACCCCGGAGTTTATAGAGGCTATGTATCAGATGGCGGAGGCAACTGGATACCCCACTACAGATATCGGTATCTACCTGCAGCCGCAAATGCAGGGGCGCGCTTGCCACTGTGAGTTCAACCTTGCCTGCGATCTAAACAATCCCAAAGAGGTGGATAGGGTTCGTGCTCTCTTTACTTCAGCTAGCGAAAATCTGATGAAGCTGGGGGCTTTCTTCTCCAGGCCCTATGGCTCATGGGCAGACATGGCCTACAGACGAGATGCCGAATCCGCCATTGCCTCAAGGAAGGTCAAGGGCATCTTCGACCCCAATAATGTGATGAACCCCGGCAAATTATGCTTCTAGGGAGGTTGAAATGGCGTTACAGGATTATCGAAACGATATGCAGAGATGTAGCCGGTGCTCACTTTGCAAATGGCCGCCACTGGCGCAAATAAAGAGCTGGAGGTTCTCCAATGTCTGCCCCAGCATGGTATGGGGTAATTTCCATGCCTACTCGGCTGGCGGAAAGTTAATCGCTGCGCTATCGCTATTGGACGGTAGAATAGAGTATACGGACAAGTTTCTGGAGATAGTGTATCAATGCCAGATGGGTGGCGCCTGCGATGTGTCGTGCAAGGTTACCAGAGATCTGGAACCCCTTGAGGTGATGCTGGAACTGAGGGCTAGATGTGTCGAAGACGGCCAGCTTCTGCCAGCACATATGGTGATGATCGAGAGCCTGAGAAGTGACGACAATCCCCTGGGCAAGCCAAAGGCCGAGCGAGGCAAATGGGCCGAAGACCTGGATGTCAAGGATATCACCACGGAGAAGGCCGACGTCCTCTACTTCGCCGGTTGCAGGTACTCTTTTGACCAGGACCTGTGGGGCATAGCTCGAGGGGCGGTGACCCTTTTGAAAAAGGCAGGCGTTGACGTCGGCATCTCCGGGAAGGAGGAGGCATGTTGTGGGGGTCGTGCCTACGAGATAGGCTATCGCGGCGAGCTCACCAAGTATGCCGAACATAATATCGAAACCTGGAATGCCGCCGGTGTGCGCACGGTGGTAACCTCTTGCTCCGATTGCTATGGCACCTTTAAATACCACTATCCAAAGGTAGGCAAAACGATGAACTTTGAGGTGTTGCATATCACCGAGTATCTTGACCGCTTGATAAAAGAGGGCAAGCTGAAACCGACCAGGAAGGTCCCGATGCAGGTTACCTACCACGACCCGTGCCACCTGGGCAGGTTGTCGGAGGCATACATACCGTGGGAAGGTGTGGAGAAGAAAGTCCTGGGACAAATCGTCATCCAGGACCCCCCCAAAGAGTTCAGGCGGGGCACAAATGGCATCTATGAGCCGCCGCGGGAGGTGCTTAAAAGTATCCCCGGACTCGAGCTTGTCGAGATGGAGCGCATCAAGGAGTATGCCTGGTGCTGCGGCGCTGGCGGAGGGGTGAAGGAGGCCTATCCCGACTTTGCTCTGTGGACAGCGAAGGAACGGATAGAGGAGGCGGAGGCAACCGGAGCTGAAGCACTGGTGACTGCCTGTCCGTGGTGCGAGAGAAACTTCAGGGATGCTCTGGAGCAAGACGGCGAGAAGATGAAGCTATATGACGTAGTGGAACTTCTTCTCGAAGCGCTTTGAGAACTTCAGGGGGATGAGATGGCACTAACAAGAAATGTCTACCAAATATTGGAAGATATCGTAGGTCCGGAGAACATCTCCGAAGAGCCTGTGATATTGGATACATATTGCTTCCAGTGGCTGGCGGAAACCGTTACTGGCAGCAAGTTCTTCACCAGACCTGAAGCTGTGGTTCTGCCGGGAAGCAAGGATGAGGTCCAGGCGATAGTAAGGACGTGCAATAGATATGGGGTGAAATACAAGGCCCTGAGCACAGGTTGGGGTCCGTGGAATGCACCTGGAAGTGAAGGGGTTGTCCAGGTAGACCTGAGAAGGATGAACCGGATTCTGGAGATCGATGAAAAGAATATGTATGCGGTGGTGGAACCATACGTTATATTCTCGCAGCTCCAGGTTGAAGCGATGAAGAGGGGTTTGACCTGTCACATAATTGGGGCCGGTGCCAATGCTTCGCCTCTGGCAAGCTGCACTTCAATGAGTGGCATGGGGCTATCTGGAATCTCCATGAGTTATAGCGCCCGCAATCCCCTCGCCGTGGAATGGATTCTACCAACTGGGGATATACTGAGGTTGGGCTCCCTGGGTTCTGGGGCGGGGTGGTTTTGTGGGGATGGGCCTGGACTTAGCCTCAGAGGAATAATGAGAGGTACCCATGGTGCCATGGGGGGACTGGGTATATTTACCAAGTGTGCGGTCAAGCTGTATCAGTGGCCTGGCCCCAAGCAAATGCATTTCGAAGGCGTATCACCAGGTCATGTTGCCGTAGTCCCAGAGAACTTCAAGTGCTACGTGCTTAGCTTCCCCAGTTGGGATAGCTTCGCTGACGCCGCATATAAGATCGGTGAGGCCGAGATAGGCTACGTAATGGGTAAACAAATCGCCGCTGGCATCGTGCCATTGATGGCGACGAGGTCCTCCACGGAGTACGCCAACGTTCGACAATCAGGAATGGCGGACGAGGTGATGAAAGAATTTAGATATTCCTTTCAGTTGGTTCTAGGCGCCAATTCCCCAAGGGAGATTGAATATCAGGAGAGAGCCCTACAGGATATCCTGGCGGAAACCGGGGGTTGGATTCCTGCGCTAACGCAAGACTCTGAGCGTCAGAAGGCAACGTTCCGCATGATGATCAAGGTGGATGGAAACTCGGCGATATTCCGCCTGTCGGGGAGCTTCGGCACGTCGCTTGGAGCCGAGACCTCCTGCGATGCTGCTATGGTGCATGCCAGGTTAGGGGAGGAGATAAAGAAGAAATACATAGAGAAAGGCGTGATTGTCGACGACGGGGCGGAATGGGCCTGGGGGGCGGAGATGAACGAGCACGGTCGCTTCGCGCATGTAGAGGAGCTTTTCATGTACGATCCGGCTGACCCCGAGTCAGCAAAGGGAGCGGCCGAATTCATAGAGGAAACTTCGCTTCTGACCGCAAAACAGGCTCCGGGGTTGGCAATCTGGGAGCTGGCGAGGGGGGGCCTGGGCCCCAAAGGCCATGACATATACGGCCCAGCCTGCAGCAACTACCATGTCTGGCAGCGAAGGATAAAGCGGGCGTTTGACCCCAACTTTTCTGCAGATGCTACCTTCTATATAGAACCAGAGGAATAGTAGCAGGAGCTATCAAGGTTTGAGAATGTAAGGGAGGTGTTCGGAGATGGCACTAACCAGAAATGTCTATCGGGTGTTGGAAGGTATCGTAGGTCCGGAGAACGTTTCTGATGAGGCGGTGATTCTCGATACCTATGCTTTCCAGTATCTGGCGGAGACTGAGACCGGGACCAAGTTCTGTGCCAGACCCGGGGCGGTGGTTCTACCGGGAAGCACAGAGGAGGTTCAGGCAATAGTTAAGACGTGTAACAGGTACGGAGTGAAGTACAAGGCTCTCAGTACAGGATGGGGTGTGTGGAACGCGGTTAGCGGTGATGGCACTATCCAGCTTGACCTGAGAAGGATGAACCGGATCCTGGATATCGATGAGAAAAACATGTACGCGGTGGTGGAACCGTATGTTATCGGTGCACAGCTTCAGGTCGAGGCGATGAGGAAAGGACTGAACTGCCACATAATAGGAGCCGGAGCCAACTTCTCCCCTCTGGCAAGCTGCACATCCCTGTGTGGACACGGGCTATCGGGGATTTTTATGGGCTACAGTGCCCGTAATCCTTTGGCGGTGGAATGGGTGTTGCCCACAGGTGATATCCTCAGGCTAGGTTCGTTAGGTGCGGGAGATGGTTGGTTTTGCGGAGACGGACCAGGCCTCAGCCTCAGAGGCGTAATGAGGGGTTTCTTAGGAGCAATGGGGGCCATGGGGGTGTTCACCAAATGTGCGGTCAAGCTTTATCCCTGGCATGGTCCGCCAGTACTACCGATGCAAGGTGTGACACCTGAGTACAGAACGCCGGTGCCAGACAATTTCAGATTTTTCGCTATCGCTTTTCCCAACTGGGAAAGCTTCGCCGATGCCACATACAAGATCTGTGAGGCTGAGATAGGATACGTAATGGGCAGGCAGCTACCTCCAGGACTGGTACCTCTGCTTCTAGCGAGGTCCTCAGCCGAATATGCCCAAATTCGGCAATCAGGAATGGCTGATGAGATGATGCAAGAGTTTAAACATGCCTTCCTGCTGGTACTGGCTGGCGGCTCACTGAGGGAGATCGAATATCAGGAGAGGGCTTTGAAGGAGATACTGGCGGAAACCGGAGGCTGGATCCCAGCGCTAGCACAAGACCCCGAGGTTCAAAAGATGGGGTTTTCTTTCATGATCAAGGCGGATCGCCAAGCGCTCATATTCAAACTGGCAGGTACCTTTCATACCTCATTTGGAGCTCCTACTGCCTGGGATGCGGCAGTGGCCGGCGCTAAGGTAGGGGAGAAGATAAAGAAGAAGTACATAGAAAAGGGTGCGATTGTGGACGATGCCGCCGATAACGCCTGGGGAGGGCCCTATGAGCAGGGCCGATTTGGGCATCTGGAAGAGCTATTCATGTATGACCCGTCGGACCCTGAGTCGGCAAAGGCGGCAGTGGAATATATTGCTGAAGCAGACGAAGCAGTGCTGAAAGGAAGCCTTGGGCAGCCTATAGGCGCTCTCCCTAAGCAAGCAGTCAATGTGTACGGTCCAGCGTGTTTTAATTATCAGGACTGGATGCGAAAGCTCAAGAGAGCCTTTGATCCCAACATCGCTTCAGACCCTATCTCGTATATCGAATAGAGCCATAGGGCACGAAAGGGCTTACCTTCAGTACGCCACTCTATTCGATGTAGTTTTTCCTGGGGTCGAAAACCCTGAGTAATCTAAGTTCCTCCAGAGTGGGAATGGGGACCTCCTTCATATCCTTAGAAACCTTCACATCCCAGCCGCAGTTCTCTTTGATATTCCTGACAGCGTTCTCCTTGGACGAGAAGCCTGAGTTGGCAAAGTACTTGGTTAAGGTGAACTCCTCGTCGCCATCCAGCTTCTCGAAAACTCCCAGCGACGAGACCAGCGTCCTCACCCTGTCGCCCGGGGCGGTGATATAGGCCACCTTTTCCACGAAGCGCCGCCGAGATTGCTGCATCACCAGCACCACCTCCCTGGCTCCGCTGGCCACATCATTGGCGCCCCCCGAGCCTGTGAGATACAGCTCTTCGGAGATCCTGGTGGAATTGATATTTCCATATCTATCCACCTGTCCCCCTCCTAAAACTCCGATACATTTATTGGTGGCGCCGCAGGCGAACGTCCCCAGCGTGTCCAGTGTTTCGGTTAGCATCTTGCAGGTGGCGAAATTGCCGAAGTTGAGCAGGAAGGGCTCCGCAGGACGAGGGGCATTCCCGTAATACCCCAGCTCCACCATGAGTTCAACGATGTAGTCCTCTTTTTGAAGCTGGTACTTGGCCAGCCAGGCAGCCAGGTTAGCCGTCCCCGCCCCAGCTAGGATTGTCTTGTATTGATCGCGAAGTATTCTATCTCGTGTCTCCCGGGCTGCGGCTATCACCATCATCTCGGTAGGGTTGTATTCCTCGCTCTCGGATATCATGCCCTCCAGCGCGTCTAGCTGATACCTCCACGCATCCCTGTCGGCGTTGCCCTTGAGGAACAGGATCCTATCGTGCCCCAATTTGGCCTTATAATCTTCGAAGGATTGGCAGTCGAGCACCCACTCCTTTATCCAGGCATCCAGAGCTTCGGGGTCTCTGCAGATACGGGTGAACTCGGTCATGAAGGCATAGTCCTCGGCATAAGCCTCAAACTTCTCCATCCCCTGGTTCCACACGCCGCCGGGGTGAGCCCCCAGGGGCACCACTGACACCGAATTCACCATGTACCCGGGCAGTTTCACCAGGTGAGAATGTTCCCTGATGAAGTCAGTTGAGACTAGCCTTTCTACGGTGACCACCACTCCCCCGGTGCTCGCTTTAGCTCCCCAAAGGCTCTCGCTGTAAGGTGGGGTGAGGATGGTGTTCCCCGCCCTATCGGCAGCGAGCCCGTGCACGATGGAAAGGTCGGGATTAAGCGCCTTGAGGAGACCAATCCTCCTCCCGCTGCCAAAGGGGTCGTCTATCACTGTGAAGGACTCCTTGTTGTCCTCTTCCATCGTGCTTCCGATGATAGATGTAGTAGGCATGAAACCTACCCCCAGAGCCCCTGCCATGAGCATCAGCGGGAAGGTTAGGATGGACCAGTCCTCCAGTTCGACCTCTTTTGTCCCGTAAGCTCTTTGGGCCACTGGATTGGGGCCATACGAAGGGTAGACATTCCCCGAAAAGGTGGTGATTACCTTCTTCACCAGTCCCATGTGGAGCAGGATCACCGATGTATCCCTGATTCCCCTCACAATGAGGGTGAAGTGGGGCTTCTTCTCGTGGAATTGCCTAGCAATCTCCAGGACGGCGGCAAGGGGACAGCAGTGCGTGGTGCCAATGTGGATTTTGGCGCCCGCCTTCACATTGCGCTCGATGGCCTCCCGGAGGCTCATCACCTTGTCTTCGCCCTCGTTTTCCCTGATTTCGAAGGTGCTCTTGATAAGATCATCGAACCTGCCAGCCATTTCTCTCCTCCGCTACTATATTTCGACTGCCTAAGCCTACAAAGTCATGCCAGCATAGTCAAGATAGAAAGTACGATCTTAGCCAGGACCTTTGCATTAGTCTATTGAGGACAGGTTTTTAATCCTTCTCCATCCCGTCTCTTTGGTGAAAGCCAGGGTAACTAATGGTACAACGGACAGGGCTGCCCAGAAAATGAAGGGCAGGCGGGTGACAACATGTCCTGCCTCCTCTTGAGGGAGGTATCCTTCTATGGAAGGAGAGGGAGGGGTAAAGTTCATCCTCACCCTTCGACAAGCTCAGGGTGAGCGGATTAAATGACACCTATCTGTCGATGAACTGCGAGTGTCCTATAGATGTACGTCTCAGCAATGGTGGGAAACTAAGAATGTCATTGCGAGGAGCGTCAGCGACGAAGCAATCCAGGGGAGGATTGGCAGGGGCACATGTAATTCTATGTAGGGGCGGGTTTGAAACCAGCCATGTTATTTTCACAGGGGCCCGAAGAGCCCCCCGCAGGGATTGCTTCGCTACGCTCGCAATGACAATAGCGTAACGCGGCCCTGATATGCGCCCCATCGAGATTCTTCGCTTCGCTCAAAGCTTCGGCTCGGAATGACAGTAAGTGAGAAGGGTTCAGGGTCGGAATGAGCGGGGCGATTGCTGCGCTGTAGAGCGACACTTGACCCCTCTTTTGACAAATGGAAAAGTTTGTGCTAGGCTCGGCCTGCTATGCACGAGTTCCCTGTGCGGGTCACGTGCATAGACGTGATGGTTCAGTCCTCTGAGTCGTTCCCTCAATGTAGGGACCCTGATGCTGGGTCTTTGACCCGCCTCAAATTATAACTGGAGACGTTGGCATGAGGGCCAGCGACCCAAGTAATGGTGGCACGGCGCACCGTTCCCATGTATTGATGTCTGGCTTTGCAACTGGCAATCGCCGGGAAAAGCAACCCGTCGAGTAATCAGGGCAAGTACAGAAAAAGGAGTAAGCCCGCTTTTATTTCTTAGGAGGATATTATGAGTTCCGAAGAGATGAGCACGACAAGCCAGGGGACAAAGATCGTCAGGACCACGACTGCGTTCGACTGCGGTGGGCGTTGCCCGCTCAGGCTGCACGTTAAGGATGGCAGGATAATCAGGATAGAGGGCGACGATGCCCCGGAGCCAGAGCAACTAAGGGCCTGCTTGAGGTGTCGGGCATACCGGCAGGAGATCTATAACCCGAACCGCCTCATGTACCCGTTGAGAAGGACAGGGGCTAAAGGGGAAGGAAAGTTCGAGCGGATTTCATGGGACGAAGCCCTGGAAACGATAGCCAGTGAGCTAAAACGAGTTAAAGACACCTATGGGAACTCAAGCATTTTTTTAATAGGTGGCGGGTATCTGGGTGCCCTGCATAGCGGCATGAGGGCAACAGCCAAACTGCTCTCCATGTTCGGAGGTTACACCACCAGCTATGGAAACGTTTCATCCGAAGGCTCTGTATGGGCGGTGATGGCCCAGTACGGCTCGGTCATGGTCGGCCACAGCCGGGAGGACTTTCTTAACTCCAAGCTGATCATTATGTGGGGCTGGGATCCGGCGAGGATGATTTCCGGCACAAACACCATGTATGATCTGATTAAAGCAAAGGAAGCCGGCGTCAGAATTATCTCTATTGGCCCCAGATACCATGATTCCGCAGCGACCCTGGCCGAACAATGGATACCGATCAGGCCTGGCACCGATACGGCCATGATGGTGAGCATGGCCTATGTGATGATTAAAGAAGGTCTACATAACCAGGAATTTCTGGATAAGTACACTATCGGGTTCGACAAGTTCAGAGATTACGTTTTAGGTATCGAGGATGGAGTTGAGAAGACACCAGCCTGGGCTGAAGAGATTACCGGGGTTCCAGCGTCAGCGATTGAGCGGCTGGCCAGGGAATATGCAACTACAAAACCGGCGTCCCTGATGGACTGCCAGGGGCCGGCGCGCAGCGCCATGGGGGAGCAGTACAATCGGTGTGCCATGACCCTGACTGCAATGACCGGAAATGTCGGCCGCCGCGGGGGAAGCGCGGCAGGAGGGCTTATGGGTATACCCATAGGCCACATGTTCCGCTCCTCCGGGATACCTGGTATGAGAAACCCGGTCGAGGCGGGTGGTCCCTCAATACGAGGCACCCTCGACCTGGGGCTTCGCCTGGTTCGCCGGGTGCACATCAATAAGATATTTGACGCAATCCTGGAAGGAAAGACAGGAGGATATCCAGCGGATATCAAGCTGGCCTGGTGCGTTGGTGGCAACCCCTTAAATCAGCTTGGAAATACCAACAAAGCCGCCCGAGCGCTCAAGGATCTTGAGTTTCTCATCGTTTCGGAGCTATTTGTAACCCCCACAGCCAGATTTGCCGACATCGTACTGCCGGTAACCAGTGCTGCAGAGCGTAACGACCTCACCCGTCCCTGGCCCTCCGGCCCTTACTTTACCGTTGTCAATAAGGCCATTGAACCATTGGGGGAATGCAAATCGGATTTTGACATAGCCTGTGAGCTGGCGGAGAAGCTGGGCTTTGCGGACTTCAATACTCGTTCGGAGGAGGAGTGGCTCAGGTCGTTCGTCGAGGAGAACCCGGAGACCGGCGAGCAGATCAAGGACTATGATAAATTCAGACGCGAAGGCGTCCACCGGGTCAAGCTCGCTGAACCCATTGTCGCCTTCAAGGAGGAGATTGAGAACCCAGAGGACAAGCCCTTTCAAACCCCTTCAGGAAAGATTGAGATCTTCTCTCAGCGGGCGGCGGAGCTCAATAACCCACTCTGCCCACCTATTCCAAAGTATATAAGCACCTGGGAAGATCGAAACGACCCGCTAATTAAAAAGTACCCGCTGCAGCTTCTCTCTCCCCATCCTAAGAACAGGGTGCATTCCCATATGAATGTTGATTGGCTCAGGGAAGTAGAGCCCCATCGGGCCTGGATTAACTCGGTGGATGCTGAGCCCAGGGGAATCAAGGATGGCGATGAGATTTACGTTTTCAATGACCGAGGTAAGTTAGCCATCAACGCCTGGGTGACCGAGCGTATAGTGCCTGGAGTGATCTGTATCTTTGAAGGTGCCTGGTACAATCCTGATGAAGAAGGCATTGACCGTGGCGGCTGTGTAAATGTTCTGACCAATGACGCCTACTCAGAAGGTGGGGCAGCGGCGTTAAATACCGCACTGGTTCAGGTGAGTAAGGCCTAAGGGAGGATAGACTATGCAGATTGGGTTCTATTTTGATCAGACCCGTTGTACGGGGTGCGGCGCATGCCAGGTGGCGTGTAAAGATTGGCATGACTTGCCCGCTGGGCCTGAGAATTGGATGCGTGTCCTGTACAGTGAAAAAGGGAAATTCCCGGATGTCTTTGTTAGCTACATGGTTGCACCATGCTACCATTGTCTTAACCCCGTTTGTATTCCAGCCTGTCCTGTTCATGCCATCTCCAAAAGGGCTGAGGATGGGATTGTGGTTGTAGATGTCGAGGCTTGCCTGGGTAACGAGGAGTGTGATGTCAAATGCCTGAAAGCCTGCCCCTATAACACCCCCCAGTTTGGGCCGGAGCCTGGTGCCAAAATGCGCAAATGCAACTTATGCCTGGACAGGTGGTCAGACAATAAGCTGCCTGTTTGTGTGGAGGCATGCCCCACCAGGGCCCTTGACGCTGGCCCCTTGGATGAACTTAAGGTTAAGTACGGCGACATCCAGGAGGCTGAAGGCTTTGTCTACTCTAACCGGACTAAACCGTCCGTTGTCCTCAAACCAAAACGCCCAAAGGCTAGCTAATGGCACCTGTTTGGCGGTCTCAGCGGGAGTATTGACATGGTCAAGTTGCTGGCGCAAACTCATTCTTCTCGGAGTGAACATGAGCATCTCATGAGCAATGCGCAGAGTGATGACCGATGACGAAGTTGGGGGAATACTCAAGTGTACAAGTGGAATGCTGAGCGTTATCAAAAGAGTCCTTCGGAAACGCAGGAATGGGGCCAGGAGCTGGTGTCCAAGTTGGAACTTGAAGGCTGGGAGCGTGTACTGGACATAGGATGTGGTGATGGCAAGCTCACCGCTGAAATCTCACAGCAGGTGCCACAGGGTGCGGCAGTAGGTATAGATAGTTCGCCAGAGATGATAAGCTTGGCGAAAAGGAGCTTTCCACCGAGGCAATTTGCTAACTTACATTTCCAACAAATGGATGCTACGCATCTGGACTTCTCCAGTGAGTTTGACGTTGTTTTCTCTAATGCTGCTTTGCATTGGATTGTAGACCATCGTCCTATGCTCAAGGGAATCAAGAGAAGCTTGAGGTCACCGGGCAAGATGCTGATTCAGATGGGTGGCACGGGTAATGCTGCCGAGATCATAGCAAATGTGATCGCAGTCGCTCAGGACGCGAGATGGCGCGATTGCTTTGTGGGCTTCTCATCGCCAGTACATTTCTACGGGCCGGAAGAGTATGGAGCTTTGCTAGCGGAGGCTGGCCTGAGAGCGAAACGGGTTGAGCTCATCGCCAAAGACATGCTTCACCATGGGAAGGAGGGGCTGGCGTCGTGGGTACGCGCCGTCTGGCTTCCCTTTATGGAAAGGATACCAGACTCACTGCGAGAGGATTTCATTGGTGCGATTGTCGATAGATATGTCAACAGCCATCCAATGGGCGATGCAGGATTCATCCACATCAGAATGGTCAGGCTGGAAGTTGAGGCAGAGAAGTGATAGGAATAAAACTACCAGAGTGGATGGCGTTTCACTTGATTTCTTGGGAAGATGAGGATAAAACTGCGGCAAGGAAACATAGGAGCGTGGCATAACCTATTGGACGAGAATGGCATCCGTGAAGCGCTCCTAATATAAAATATACTGCTGGTGGAGGTGTAGAAATTGGATTTCTCTTTAGAATTTGAATACACCAAGGAACAGGAAAGGTTTGCTGAGGAAGTACGAGATTGGCTGGATGAGAATGTGCCCAAGGACCTGGCTAGCCCGAGAGACCCCCTCAAAGTTAGCTACGAACAGTGGCAGCGAAGGCGGGAGCTTGGTCGTAAGCTTGGTAAGAAGGGGTGGCTCTATCCAGGATACCCTCGCGAGTACGGCGGCGGCGGTATGGATGCGGATCACAGGTTTATCTTAATACAAGAGCTAGCCAAAAGACATTTGGGTCTTCCTCCTTATCATGATGCTGGGGGAACATTGGGAGCGCCGGCCATTGTAGCCTGCGGAACTGAGGAGCAGAAAAAGCGTCTCCTGCCTCCTATCTTTACGGGTGAAGCCTGCACCTGGCAGCTTTTTACCGAACCGGAGGCTGGAACCGACGAAGCTAATCAACAGACCAATGCCCTTCGCTTCGTTCGCGATAAGGACTATTTTATAATCAATGGCGGTAAGATCTTTGTAGGGGGGATGTACGCCCCGCCCGATCAATTCCTGTTGCTGACTCGCAGTGATGTTGAAGCCCCCAGGCATCAGAACCTGGCCATGTTTATCGCACCGGCAAATTTGCCCGGTATTACTATCATCCCTCTCGATTTATTTATTCCGGCTATGTTTACTTTGATTAGTGGCGAGACTGTAGATAGTGCAGATGGGGTTAAGTACCAGGTTTTCTTTGATGATGTAAGAATTCACGAGTCTTGTTTGATTGGGGGAGAAAGAGATGGATGGAGGGTGGCAAATGCTACCCTGGAGGTTGAGCATGGTGCTGGGGGTGGCAGGTGGATACGCCGTAATATAGTAGTGGAAAAGCTCCTTGATCAATGTAAAAGTAATCCCAATGTAGTAAAGCGTTTAAGAGAAAACCCTCAACTGCTTGATACAGTGGTGGACATCTATATCGGTGCGCAGATAGAGCGACTATTTGCCATGAGGAACTCCAGCGGGGTGGGAGCCCCCTATGCGGGGCCACAACTGGAGCTTTACTCAAAAAATTATGGTGTCAGGCTTACCGCTGATATAGCAAAGGTTCTTGGCCCTTACGCCTTGACTGATGATGGTGAATGGGGCTTGGACGAGGGCATTTTTGAAGTTGCTGAGCGCGGTGGAATCTGCATTGCCCCTGGCGGCACGCCAGAAGCTCTGAAGATAATTATGTCCCGAGCACTAGCAATTGGACGATAGGCTATGTGGGCCACATTAGTTAGGCGAAATTAGGCCTAATCGTGGGAGGTAAAATATGAGTCTAGCCCTGAGGCTTACTGAAAGCGAAGAGATGTTGAAGAAAACAGCCCTGGATTTTGTGCGGCGAGACGCCCCAAAGGAGGTCATTCAAGACCTGCAGGAGTCAGATACAGGTTATACAGAAGAACTTTGGCGAAAAGTAGTGGAGATGGGTTGGCCAGGGCTCATTGTTCCGGAGCAATACGGTGGGTTTGGTAACTCGTTGACAAGTGCTGGTGTCTTATTCGAAGCATTAGGTACAGGTCCACTTCCTGGTCCATATTTTTCCTCCGGGATATTAGGCAGCTTAATCATCTTGGAAGCAGGTACCGAAGAACAAAAACAACGCATTCTACCAGCCATTGCGAAGGGGGAGCAAATCCTGACCCTGGCATTGACTGAGCCTGGGTATAGCTGGGAGCCTGGAGCAGTGCAGACAACCGCGGAGAGTAAGAATGGCGATTTTGTTCTTGATGGTCTAAAGCTGTTCACCATGGATGCTCAAGCGGCTACTCATTTTATTGTTGTAGCCCGCACGGGAAAACGCGCCGATACAGCAAGGGGGATTTCTCTCTTCCTGGTGGACAGAGAATCCGATGGACTCTCGGTGCGCAGATTGCCAGGTTTCTTGGCTGGGAGGACTTTTGAGGTAAAACTGGATTCCGTGAAAGTCCCCCGTGCAGATATGCTCGGAGACATGGATGAAGGGTGGCAGGCTCTCGAGCAAGGTATCGCCAAATCTATACCCGTCCTTTGTGCATATAAGGCAGGGGGCTGCCAGGCTGTCGTCGAGATGGCACTAGAATACAGTCGGCTCAGGATACAGTTTGGCACGGCTATTGGACGTTTTCAACGAGTTCAAGACATGATTATCGAGATGGTTGATCATTCGGACGCTGCCCGCTGGACTACCTATGAATCTCTTTGGAAACTTGATACGCAAAGGTCGGCAGCGGAGAGTGTACATCTAGCCAAGGCTGTCTCCAGCGAGGCATACTGGCAAGTGTGCTCACTAGCCCATCGGGTATTCAGTGGTATCAGCTACTCAAAGGAACATCCAGTCAGCTTTCATACCAGAGCGTCTCGTTCCCTTTATAATTACCTCGGCGAGCCTTCTTACCACCGGCAGCAGCTAGCCAGGCTTTTAACTCTTTGAACAGGGCTGAATATTCGCATAAGCGGCTGAGCTAGAGGGATGGTATTGTACTGTCGCTGATAAATCACTTGACCCTATTTATAGGGGCGTTCAATTGAACGCACCTACGCAACAATGTGACAGCAGGTGCTTTCAACCACCCTATTTTCACACAAAATAGTGTAGACCCATTGACAATCCAGCAAAGTGTTCATATACTATTTTGCGGATAATTTGATTGCAGGGTGCCGGTACTCAATTGTCCTCATAAATCGTTCCCTCACCTGAGGGACCTTGATAGTCGGGTACAAAGCCCGCCTCTATTAAGCATCAGAGATGGTGGCTGGCCCAATAGGCGGCGACTAAACTAACAGGAGTAAGATACACCATCCCATAGGAATGGCATTGGGTCTTTGAGTCTGGCAACTGCTGGACATTCAAGGAGAAAATTGAAACGAGAACGGTAATGTCAGGAGGATGGTATTGCGTTTGCTCATGACCTGCCATGTGGCGGCCAGTGATGGCGTAGTCACATGGGCTTTTTTTTAGATTTCGAGACTGGCTATGTAGAGTATATTCACTGATGGGTCACTGGATATTGAGGTAAGTGGTGAGAATGCAACCAGCGTCGTCATCAGTATTGATGTAGGGTTAATTAAAATGTAGAGCTGGTGGGGTGGGGATGCCCCCGCTGGAGGGGCCGGGTTGCCCCCGCTACCCTGCCCCACCAGCCACTATTTACTTAGGGTTTAAAGGCGTAAAAAGGTTTTCGTATGTGAACCACTGTATCTCTGGCAGTGGTCATAACAGATTTCTTGTTAAGGTCATCCGCCCACATCTCGGATGGTAATTCATTGTATCTGGCGGCTCTTAACTAGGGAAATAGCTAACGCAAAAAAGAGCGTCAGAATGATTGCCCATTTCCACCAGATTCTTATGTCCATCCTTCTAACCGCCTAACCACCAATTCAGCTACAGGGCGGCACTGTTATTGTTCTATATAGTATCATAACGTATCAACAATAGCGCTTATTAATACTAGATGATGTATTATAGCATAAATAATTCCATATGTCAATATATATGGTATATAATTATAATATTGATATATTGGCATTAACTAATAGCTATAGTTACTATAGCGCTGCCACTGATTTGTCAGGTCGATATGGACATTATTTTCTCAGGAATTCCGCTGAACTGATAAGAATATTTGGCTATGGCAAAAGAAGAGACACTTCACGAGCTGATATTGTATTCCGGCACGCATTTTGACTCGGATCTTATGAAGGTTGTGCCGAGCTATGGACTATATTACGAAGCAGGACAAAACACGGTGCCTTATTTTGTCTGGGATGTTAGAGGGGATAATGTTATCTCTAAGGGAGGCGTACTGAAAACGACCTTGTGTTAGACTGAAGTGGCTCTCTTTCAGGTAAAATTAATGATGTAGTAACAACTGGCCTTATAGATTAACCGTTTACTACTTGTGGCTGGTGTTCTATTCCGTGCTGGTCAAACCGCGACCGCTGGCATGGGCCCGATCTCCAGCCTGCATTTGGAGAATCTCATCGATGTCATGCATGGTTGCGTGACCTAGCTCAACGAGGGCCTGTCCTATAGGTATAGAGCGACCCCACTTGCTACAATCTTCCCAGTATCCCAAGGCCTGCTCAACTTGCTCCGAGGTGCAGATGCCCAACTCTTTTACTTGCTTACCCAATTCTCTCGCTTGCTTGGCCTCCAAAGGTATTTCCATTATCTTTACCATGCCCTTAGTATAAGCAGAGGCTTTGATCTTGGCGTGTTTTTTGAGAACATCGTCGATCTTGTCCTGTGTTGTGCACCCAAGCTCGACGAGTGCCTGTCCTATAGAGATATAGCGCTGCCTCTTGCTACAGTCTTCCCAATACCCCAAAGCCTCCTCAACTCGATCAGGAGTACAGAGGCCTAATTCCTCCACTTGCTCACCCAATTCTCTCGCTTGCTCGCTTCCAGCGGGGATCCCCATTATTTTAGTTATGCTCTTACTACAAGCCAAGGTCCGCTCATCAGGCCGTATTCTTAAAATGGTGTCGATCCAATCACGTGTAGCATAGCCCAGCTCAACGAGCGCCTGTCCTAAGGAGACAAAACGCTGTCTCTTGCTGCACGCTGTACAGTATCCCAAGGCCTTCTCAACTTGCTCCGAACTAAAGATGCCCAATCGCTCCGCTTGCTCCGAAGTAAAGATGTCCGCTTCCTCAGCTTCCTCCCCCACTTCCGCTTTGGCTTGATCCTCCGTGTGTACCTCGGGTTGTTCCTCCAATTGCATCTCGTCCTGCTCCGCTTGCTCCGAAGCAAAGATGTCTGGTTCCTCAACTTCCTCCCCCACTTCCGCTCTGGCTTGGTCCTCTGCGTGCATCTCGGGTTGTTCCTCCAATTGCATCTCTTCCTGCTCCAGCCCTTGTTCCTGCAGATGGTTATCTCCTGCTGGTGTTACCATCATCCTATCTGTGCTCTCACTATAAGCAGTTGACCGATCTCTGGTTTGCAATTGGAGAACTCTGTCGATGTCACGCACGGTAGTGAAGCCCAGCTCGACAAGGGCCTGACCTATAGGGATAAAACGACCCGTCTTGCTGCAGTCTGCGCAATAATCTAACGCCTGCTCCACTTGCTCCGAGGTGCAGATGCCCAGTTCCTCCAAATACTCCCCGAAAAGCTTTTCTACCACTTTCTTCTCTCGCATTGATCTCGCTCAAGCACTGTTTCTAGCTTCCTTTCCGCATCCATCAACAGCTTTCCGCGTTAAAACCTTCACTCCTATTGCACGCATCCTGTCATCTGGTTAATCTTCAGAATCTTAGTAGCCCATGATACAAGACACTGCTTACTATAGGCTCTTCACTTTTTCCTCTTCCCGTCACCAAGCAATATGAGTAATTCTTCGGGATTATTGGCATGTGCCAATGCTGATTCTCTGGTTATCGTGCCCGAAATCACGAGCTTTTGTAATGACTGCTCCATGGTTTGCATGCTATCCTTCGTGCTGACCTGTATATATGTCGGAATTTGATATGCCTTGTTCTCCCGGATGAGATTGCTAATGGAATCAGTCCCTATCAATACCTCGAAAGCTGCAACTCTTCCAGAGCCATCGGCCTTGGGCAGCAAAGTCTGTGCCAGAACGGCCTCAAGTACCACTGACAACTGCATTCGCACCTGATCCTGTTGCCCCTGCGGGAAGACATCGATAATGCGATCCACCGTTTGACCGGAAGTGTTGGTGTGCAGCGTGGTAAGCACCAGGTGCCCCGTTTCAGCGGCGGTGAGGGCTGTGGCTATGGTATCCAAATCTCTAATCTCACCAACCAAGATGACATCAGGGTCCTGGCGAAGACAGTGCTTCAGCGCATTGGCGAATGCTCTTGTATCGTCACCTAGCTCGCGCTGGGAGATAAGGCACTTATCATTGCGATGAAGAAACTCTATGGGGTCTTCAATGCATATTACATTGCGACTATCGTTTTTATTTAGGTAGCCAATCATTGCCGCAAGCGTAGTGGACTTGCCGCTTCCTGTTGGTCCAGTTACAATGATGAGCCCTTTTCTTTTAAGCGCAAGCGATTTGCACACCCGCGGCAGCCCCAGCTCTTCCATTGTTGGGATGGTGTACGAAACATGACGAAACGCAAGGCTTAGCGTCCCTCGTTGTTGCGACACATTAACCCTGAAGCGGGCAAGCCCGGGAACACTATAGGCCAAGTCAAGCTCCAGGTCCTTATAGAACCTTTCTCTTTCGCCTTCAGTGGTTATATCCTCGAAGGCCTGCTGAACATCATCTGCCGAGCAGCCAGGGTACTTTTGTAACGGGACAAGCTCCCCATCAACACGAAGTACGGGGGGGCTAGGCACCCTCAGATGCAGGTCAGAAGCTTTACTTGTTACCACTTCCTGCAGCAGTTCTTTGATATCCATATTGTCAGCACACCTTGCTTCGAATAAGAGGAGTAAAAACGGCCTTTACTACCTCTTTTCGCACCATACAACTTGTTATCTGCTCGTGTTCAACTGGAATTATTCAGCCTCACTTATGAGCCTGCCGACGATTATCTCAGCGCTTCTGCTATCGGCTTCGGCCGTGGAGGTCAGAAATTTATCGCCTCCGCATCGCACTGCAATGTCAGAGGCGCGAATGTAAGCTTTGATAAGCCTTCCCAGTTTCTGTGGCATGGAATCGCCCGTTTGCGGATATCGTTAGTTGTGCTCTTCCCCTTGTTCGGTTGCAATGAGTACGTCCTCACGCTCCGCCAGCCACTGTTCAATGGTCTCTTTTCTAAACAGCCACTTCCTCCCCACTTTCAAAGCAGGGATTTGCCCCTCTCTGGCCATCCGATAGATTAGAGACCTGGATACTCTGAGGTACTTGGCGACCTCTCCGGTATTCATCAGTCTGGGTCTTCGTTCGATCAAATCTTGACTCAAGTTTGCTCCTCCCTATTTTCATTCACTAAGATACGACCAATGAGCGCGTTGATTTCGGCTTTGGTCTAATTCAAAACGTATAGTACATTCAATTGAGCATATTATAATATAACTGAACGCTATTGTCAATAGTGCACATTAAATACCTTTAACAATCGATTCAGCGCTTCACAGCGCACAAACCCGCTTAGGGATAATAATGGGCAATATTTGTGGTATACAGGCGGCATAGTGGCAGCGAGCAGTGTTGGAAGACTATTATCTTGAGATAATGTCAATATAACTTGGCGGGGCGTAATAAAAATAATACTGCGAAGCAGCTATAATTGGAAGAGTTGTTATCTGTAGTGGCTCATATTAACGAACACATCTTGTAGATAGCTGGGCCTCCTTGTGATACAATACGTTGCCTTCAGCAAATCGAGTGACAGAGGGCATATATCGAGAGTTGGTATGACGACTGTACTTGGATGGATATGAGGGTGAGGGCATAGTGTGGTGTGAACATGCCAAGTCTTCACAAGGAGGGGCACATGAAGCGAGGTATTACAAACGTTAAACAACAAATTGGATTTGCACTGACTACAGCCGTAAGATACTTCGGCACTACAAAAGAGCGGAAGTTTGAGAAAAAGCGGTCGACCCTGGGATATGTAACGAGTGAGCTTGACAGGTTAGACGAGATCGGGGCTACTGCAAGGCTGAAAAAGGCCGAACGCACCGGCATAATGAATGAGGTACATAAGCATCCCAAGGAGATGTCTGTATTCATCGAATGTGTCCATACGTTCAACCGTATCGCTGCTGGCATACACAGCAAAACCCTGGATGAGGAAATCATTTTCCAAACGTGGCCACCCAGATGGTTTGAACTACAGTGGGAGATATTAGAAGACTTGATCAGGCGTGAAGAAGAGGAGCAGCGAGAGCAAAAAGAATCCTATAGATATTTCGAATGGCTGGCTACCAGGAGATGTCCAGAGATTCGAGACAAGTATCCTGAATTTGTGAACGAGGACTGAACAGAGGCACATCTAGTCAGTGCTTTGTTGTGGAATCGTTACACTGTAACACCCCGAGTCCTGCGAGCGTGGTTGCCTACAGGAGCTGTCCCGTGGTTTTCCTGCGGTTATAAGACCGGGGCGGCGGCTCTGGCTCTGGCGCTGGTCCCGCGAGCTCTCCAAGCCTATTGGCCAGGTGTCGGGCCTCCTCCTTACTCAGAAAGCTGATAACCGGCCACGAACGGGGACGGCCCCGCCCCCTGTCGTCACTCAAAATCAATGCTATTTCACCTTCGGCATCGCTTTCGTTGGTGAAATCGCCACCCCGAGGATGTTTCAGCACCATCCAGTAACAATCTTTGGGGAGCCGTATTACCCCTTCTTTTTGCGTGTAGCGGCCGGTATATAATTGATGCTTCTTATATGACTGACGCTTCTTGTAAAACATACCCACACTCCAGTCGTGCATATATTTCAGATATAGTTTTTCAGGCCGATTCTAGTTTACATGAGAGGTTGAGCAAATGTCTAGCTCGCCCAATGGGCCTTACAATGCCAGCAAGGATGATAGGCACCGCCATAGGGGCATGAGCAATGGCTCGTTGGGAGGTGAGGTGGCAAATTGGGAATCAAATGGTGATTGGTGGCAGCGGTAGGATTTGAACCAACGGCCTTCGGCTCTTGCGTCCGTTCAAAGCGGAATCCATGCGGGTTGTCGTAGCACCTCCACGGACTGGTCATGGCGCTCTCATCGCATCATCTCCGCTAGCCATGTGTGGTTGCTGGTCCTGGCTCAGTGGCGTCTCTATCCACGACTTCCACCACAGGATTCGGAGGAGACGGCCCTCGGCAGATACCCTGGCGCCGATGCGGCTGGAGATTCTCTTGGTCGGGGTGTTGTTTTTCCCGACGGCCCACTTGCTCACGCATATTCCCTGCTCATATTGCTGCCGGCGGCTCTTGATGTCATTGTAAGAAAACAGCCCGGCACGCCGGTACTTGGGGTTGGCCCAGGCATTCCCCGACCAGCACTCGCGGGCGGCGAAATCGACCCTGAACGGAGGCCCTTTGAGACTATTCCTGGCCTGTTGAGTCATGGCGACCCAGACGATGTTGGCCAGTTCCTTGCCAACAAAAACGCACGATGCTCTGGCTCCGGCGTCCAGCCTTGCCCTGGCGTCATGAACGATCGAGCGAAACTCATAGCCTCTGGCCTCCAGGTCATCGACCTCCTCGTTGGTCGACAGGATGATGTGGCTCACGTCGTCGAACGGAGGTGTGAGGCTGGCATCTCTCAGGCTCTGGTCATGTTCGAGAACAGAAGCATAGAGGTAGTAGACCCGATGGACGAAGAGAAGTTGCAGTGCGAACAGAAGCGCCCGCCGCAGCAAGGAGGCCCATCCCTCCGTGCGGTAGACATGTTTCGCTCTGGCCAACAGCCTGGTAACATCTGCCATGGGAGCGTCCGCTCGGTGCCTGCATATTATAGCACGGTGAGGCCCGCCGAGCACGCGAGCGTAGGGCGTTGGGCATGTGGCCTCGTGGCGCGGTGCTATGCTTGGCGGCACACGTTAGAGGGATGGCCTGTGGCTACGGATGGGGGCCGTGTCATTTTCACCCACCTTAGAGGGATAGGGGGATGGGAGGGGAATGATTCGGCGGCAGGCTTGAGGACTGACGATGCACGCGCTTTCGGATGCTTGTTTATCTGTGGTGGCAGCGGTAGGATTTGAACCTACGACCAAGGGCTTATGAGTCCCCCGCTCTGCCACTGAGCTACGCTGCCAAAAGTCAAATCTAGATATAGTACAAACTATTTTCCGGTGTCGATAACCTATACAGGCTGATTCTCAGGATTCGAGGATCACCCTGGCATCCACCGCCACAGCACCATCGCTGTAGGCGAAGATGGGGTTAATGTCCAGTTCCTTTATCTCAGGCCTGCCATCGACGAAATCGGAGACCTTCAGAAGATAATCCTCCAGCACGGCGACGTCGGCAGGCTCCTGACCACGATATCCCTCCAGAATGGGATATCCCTTAATCTCCTTGATCATCTCCCTGGCATCCCTCTTGGCTAGCGGGACGATCCTGAAGGAAACATCCTTGAGCACTTCTACTAGAATGCCGCCAAGCCCGAACATGAGCACCGGTCCAAACTGAGGATCCTTGCTCATGCCAATAATGACCTCCACGCCCGGTCTGGCCATATTTTGCACGGATACCCCGTAGATGTTGGCACTGGGCTCGTTCTTCTTTATGGCGGAGATAATCTCATTGAAGGCTTTTCCTACCGCCTCTTCATCATCCAGACCCAGCTTCACCCCACCGGCATCGGTCTTGTGCAAAACATCGGGAGAGACTATCTTTAGCACTACAGGTAAGCCAATCTCCTTTGACAGTGAGATAGCCTCATCCCTGGTCTTGGCCAGTCCAATATTGGTGGAGTCTATTCCCGCCTCTTTCAAGATTTGCTTCGATTCAACCTCCGTTAGGGATGTTCTGCCGTCTTTTCTCGCTGAGGCAATTATATTCTCATAGCTCATTAACTACTCTCCTTATCTATGGCGGCCCCGATGGGATTTGAACCCATGATCTCCACCTTGACAGGGTGGCGTGTTCGGCCGCTACACTACGGGGCCAAGGGATATACTTACTGTCGATTCTATCGATAGGGGCTTGCCTTGTCAAGGTAAGCCCATTTTGGTAAACTGGTATTACTAGAGGTGGGAAAGATGGGGCGGCGAGATTACAGAAAGCGCGAGCTCAAGAAACCAAAAAAAAAGGCCAGGAAGCCGGGAGGCATTACTGTGCTTCAACCTCAGGGGCCAGTTGAGGTAATCAAAAAGAGGAAGAAGGAGAAGCAAGAGGAAGAGGAGTAATGGCCTCTTATCAGGCGCTTTATCGGAGTGGGGAGCTCGAGGAGCGGGTGGATCGCGCCCGAGAGATCCTGAGGAATTGCGAGCTTTGCCCCCGCCGTTGCAAGGTGAACCGCCTCGAAGGGGAAAAAGGCGTATGCCGTACCGCCGCAGTAGCGGTGGTTTCGAGTTACGGGCCTCACTTCGGAGAGGAAGCACCACTTGTCGGCACCTATGGCTCAGGGACAATCTTCTTCACCAACTGCAATCTGAGATGCATGTTCTGTCAAAACTACACCATCAGCCAGCTTGGCGATGGAAGGGTAGCAAGCAAAGGGGCGGTGGCAAGGATGATGCTTGCTCTCCAGGAGCAAGGGTGCCATAACATAAACCTTGTCACCCCCACTCATGTCGTCCCCCAGATTCTTGAGGCGCTTCAGATTGCTGCAGGAATGGGGCTGTCTGTCCCCCTGGTATACAATTGCGGCGGCTATGAGTCGGTGGAGACCCTGAAGCTTCTAGATGGCATCGTCGATATCTACATGCCCGATATGAAGTATTCCGATGAGAAAAACGGACGCAGGTTCTCTGGGGTTAAGAACTATCCATCGGTGAACCAGGCGGCGGTGAAGGAGATGCACCGCCAGGTTGGCGACCTCCAGATGGATGAGCGAGGAGTGGCGAAGCGCGGTCTGTTGATGAGGCACCTCGTTTTACCCAATGATATTGCGGGAACGGAGGGAGTAGTACGCTTCATCGCCGAGGAGGTCTCGACTAATACCTATCTAAATGTGATGGCCCAGTACCATCCCGCCCATCGCGCTTTCAAAATACCCGCGCTTTCCCGTTCCCTCTCGAGGCAAGAATTCATTGATGCGGTAAGCCTTGCCAAGGAACATGGCCTTGAGAGGCTGGATGGAGTAAAGTTTCGCACCCTTGCAAGGCTTCTTTAGAGGGTGAAAGATGTCTCAGCAAGAAAATCTTCATGCGGTGGTGCATGGGCTGGTTCAGGGGGTGAATTTTCGCTACTTTGTAATGCGTCACGCCGTAGAGCTAGGGCTCACCGGCTATGTGCGAAACGTCCTTCTAAATGGGACGGTAGAGGTCGTGGCTGAGGGGGAGCGGGACAAACTGGAGCAACTGTTGCGGTATTTGGAGGTGGGACCGCGCGCAGCAAGGGTGAAGAGTGTTGATGTAGATTGGTCGGGGTATAGCGGGGAATTCTCCCGATTCGATGTAAGGTTCTAGGAACTGTTGCTAGTAACCCTTTGCTTCGAAAATTGGTTTATTCCGTTCTCTCTGAACCTGTCGAAGTGGCCGTTCATGGTTCGACAGGCTCACCACGAACGGTTAGGGGCTCACCACGAACGGTTAGGGGCTCACCACGAACGGTATGTGCCACATCATTTTTCATTATTTTTTGGTGGGTAGCCGCCCATTACATTTTGTTCAATAAAGTCAGCGATTGCTGAGATATCCTCCGGAGAGAACTGAGTTATGTCGGCATCTAATGGCGCGTCGGTGACGACGGCGATGAGTTCATCGGGGGTACAGACAAGGCCGGTCTCTGATCCTTTTCCATGCACCTCGATCTTTGGCGCGCTGGCTTTCTTGAATCCCTCAGCTACCACAATATCAAAGTCCTCTCCTATGAGGTCCACTATCTCTGTGAGGGGGGCATCGTGGTCTTGAGGCCTGACCAATGCAAGCTTTTGGGGCGAGCTGATGACAACTGTATCGCTTCCGGCACGAATATGTCGCCAGCTATCCTTCTTTGCCTGATCCAGCTCAAAGCCTCGGGGGCTGTGCTTTATAGTGGCTACCCGATAGCCCCGCCCTTTGAACTCGGAGACCAGTCTTCCCACCAGCGTGGTCTTGCCGACATTTGACTTGCCCACGATACAAACAACGGGAGGCATGTCCTATTCCTCACTCCAATCAAGCATAAGCACCTGAACCACGTCTCCCGCTTTCATACCTTTAACATCCTCGGGAATGATGGCTAACCCATTGGCTCGGGTCATAGAGGTGAGGATTCCCGAGCCCTGCGGGCCGGTGAGTTGGGCAAAATAACGGTCGTTCTCCCTTCTCACAATTGCCCGGGCGAAGATGCGGCGACCATCGGTATTTTCGATACTGTTCTCCAGGATTGCCCTGACCGATGGCTTTGAGAGGTTCTTCTTGCCCATCATCTTCATGATGGCAGGGCGCGCAAAAATTTCAAATGTAACCATTGAACTCACTGGATTTCCTGGTAACCCAAGATGTGGCACCCCTTCGATCACACCAAAGGCGAGTGGCTTCCCTGGTTTCATACGCACCGTCCAGAATGATATCTCCCCCTGCGTTGCTAAAACATCCTTAACCAGGTCATAATCCCCCATAGAAACACCGCCGGAGGTAATGAGCATGTCTGCGTCAAGGGCACCTTTGATTTTTTCTATGATGTCCTCTACTCGGTCAGGGGTGACACCGAGGATTTTGGGGATGCCGCCATAGCGAAGTATCTGGGCGGCGATGCTGAAGATATTGCTGTTATAGATTTTCCCTTCAGGGAGGGGCTGGTCGATCTCTACAAGCTCATCGCCAGTGGCGAGGGTGGCTATCACAGGGCGGCGAATCACTCTCGCTTTTACCTTGCCTAGTGAGGCGAGCACCCCTATTTCCTGAGGGCGAAGAGGCGTTCCCTTCTGTAAAACCAACTGGCCCTGTGAGATGTCCTCTCCGGCGGGACGCATATCGTGTCCCTGCGGCACCTGGCAAAATATACCAATTTGCGAAAGTGGTTGCCCGGAACGTGTGGCCTCATCGGTGTCCTCGAATCTCACTACGCTGTCGGCACCCTTGGGAAGTGGTGCCCCAGTCATGATACGATATGCCGTGCCCGGCACGACCTCTCGCTCGGCAATGGTGCCAGCACGCACCTCGCCGATGACATCGAGGTAGACAGGCGAAGATTTACTGGCACCGAGGGTGTCCTCCGCCTTTACCGCATAGCCATCCATGGCGGAATTGTCCAGCGGAGGGACATTGATGGGTGAGTAGACTTCCTCGTCGAGCACCTGCCCCAGACAGTCCATGATGGGCTTCTCCTCGCTATCCAGTATATGGACATAACTGAGGACCTTGTCCAGGGCCTGCTCCACACTGATCATGCTGCCAAGCTCCTTACGATTGCGCCATCTGGCGTCGAATCTCCGCGTACTCCATCAGCCCCCACATTGCCCTTGCCGATTCTTCGGGGGTGGCATACATGGGGATACGCGCGTGGCGGTATAGATCATAGCCAACATCGACTCTGCCAGGGCGCCTGGCCGCAGCGGTACATACCAACGGCTTTCCGTATTTCTCCGGGACGGAGGTCACCGTATCCGACTCGGTGAGCAATTGGCTAATCCGTTCTGGTGTTACGCCCCAGCCGATCATGGGGCCGTGGGTGATTATGCCGTCAATGTAGTCGAGCTGTGCCAGGAGATCCACAATCAGGGGTCCGGTCATAGGGTCGCCACCGGCAGCGGTATCCACCGGGTTGGTCGGAACGGGGGCATGGGGCGGCAGCAACTCCATGAGGCGACGCTTGGTATCCGCATCAAATTCGGGAAGCTCCAGACCTAGCGAGGCGCAGGCATCGGCTGTGGCTACACACTGGCCGCCGCTGCCGACGATGGTTACCCGCTTGCCCTTGGGCAGCGGTTGCTGGGTGAGGGCTTCAGCCAGGTCGAAGGGGTGAGTCACCTCGTAGCACCTTATTACCCCGGCCTGCCGGCACGCCGCATCAAAGATTTCGTCGGAGCCAGCTAACGATGCGGTGTGGGAAAGAGTCGCCCGAGAGCCGACCGCGGTGCGTCCTCCCTTGAAGGCTATAATCGGTTTCTTCTTGACAACACGGCGGGCTACTTCGACAAACCTATGCCCTTCTTGTACACTCTCAATGTAGAGGACTATGGCGCTGGTGTCGGGGTCCTGTTCCAGGTATTCCAGATAGTCGGAAACATTGAGGCTGGCTTGGTTGCCGCTGCTGACGAACTTGCTAAACCCATAGCCTTTATTGTTTGCCCACTCAAACAAGTAGCCGCCGAGAGTGCCGCTCTGGGAGATGAAGGAGATAGACCCCAGCCGGGGCGCCCTGTAGTAGAGGAGATTGAGCCTGACGCGGGAGCTATATATGCCATTGCTGTTGGGTCCGACCATACGTATGCCAGCATCATGGGCGATCTTCACAACCTCGTCCTGTAGCTTCCTTCCCTCCTCGCCGGTCTCGGCAAACCCGGCTGTTATCATCACCACCCCCTTTACCCCCTTCTTGATGCATTCCTCCATGACCTGAGGCACAAGAGGGGCGGCCACGGCGATGACTGCCAGTTCAACATCATCGGGGATGTCAAGCACACTGGGGTATGTCTTGATTCCGAACACCTCAGGGCGGGACGGGTTTACCGGATAGAGGTGTCCCCGATAACCTGTTTCCAGTGGAAGGAAGAAGGCCC
This sequence comes from uncultured Dehalococcoidales bacterium, assembly GCA_964443325.1. GTDB lineage: Bacteria > Chloroflexota > Dehalococcoidia > E44-bin15 > E44-bin15 > DAOUVR01. Next base: position 12,026 of record CAYUCL010000014.1, on the reverse strand, counting down.
TACCGCCAAACTTGCCCAAATCTCCCGATGCGCCGATAACAGCTACAGACTTCGGTTCAAAGATGTGCTTTAGCTGCTTGACTACGCTTCTTTTCATAACCTTCGCCATAAAACAAGCCTCCTATATATTTTATATGGCTTCTTCATTCTTCAAGAGTGCCTGCGCCCGCTTCAGATCCGATTCGGAGTTGATATTGAAGAAACTCAGGAGTTCTGGGTCGAACTTCTTCAGTTCGGCATACTCGACGTACCTTACCTTCATCTGGTGAAAGAAGCCTTGGATCTGGAGCCTATCTTGCTTGAGCGCCGCTTCAATGCTTGCGAGGCAGTTCTTGGAATATACAGCATGAAGTGGCTCCACATTGCTATCCACTCTGGGTATGACAACATCGAAGCCATGAGACAGTTCCATAATATAGCGCAGGAGAGCGACGTTCAACAGGGGCATGTCACATCCAACAACAAGGCAATAAAAGCAGGGCGCAGCCCTGAGCCCCGAATAGATGCCACCCAGGGGGCCTTTGTCTGGATAGATATCGGTTACCTGTTTTACCCCCAGGTCTGGCAGGTTGTAAGTTTGCGAAGTAACCACGATAATCTCATTTTCTAGCGAGTAGAGCCGACCGATGACCTGCTGGATAAGAGATTGGCCCCCGATCTTCTCCAGAGCCTTCTCCCGCCCCAGCCTGATGCTCTTTCCACCGGCGAGAACGATCGATGTCATCATATCCATTTTAGCACCTTCCATGGGGAAAGGGAATTGCCCTGATTCATGTTAGTGGGTCTGGGGGCGCCTTGAGAGAAATCTCGCTCTGTATGTCATTCTGAGGGAGTGAAGCGACCGAAGAATCTCAAACAGATTCTTCCCCTTCACAAAGTGAAGGGTCAGAATGACAACGAGATTGCTTTATTTTTAATGACAATGGAGAAAAGAGAGACGATGTTTTTTCTAAGGTGCTGGGCGAGAAGATTTTCTTGACATGGCGGATTGGGGCACAGTATTCTGAGGCCTAGTTCGTTTAGGGAGGATAAAATGCAGCAGTTAAGCGCAAATGTATATGCGGAGACGGGCTTCAGAGGCTGCAACCCCGGCTTTGTAACGACGAAGGAAGGCATTGTCATGATCGATTCCCCGCAAAATCCCTCGGATGTCATGAAGTTCAAGGAGCAGATGAAAGGGAAGGGCGAGATACGCTATCTGATAAACACCGAGCCCCATGTCGACCACGTAGCGGGGAACTTCTTCTTCCCGGTCACAGTGATTGCCCACGATGGCTTCAAGGAGGCACTTTCGTCGCTTACCACAGATGGGATTAAGGAGTGGGTGAAAACTGGTGACCCCGACGGTGTATCGTTGATGGAGGGATATTTTTTGAGAAGGCCTTCCATCACCTTTACTGTACGCCTCTTTTTATACTTGGGTGATCATGCCTTCGAGGTGATCCATCTCCCGGGTCACACCGCCAGCGAGTCCGCAGTCTATGTCCCTGAGGAGAGGGTGGTATTCACCGGCGACAATATCTTCCACAAGGTTCAGACATTCCTCCACGAGGCGTACCCCGAGGAGTGGCTCCAGTCGCTGAAGAGGATAGAAGAGCTGGATGTAGATGTAATCATTCCCGGCCATGGAGAGGTTTGCGACAAGAGTTACATCAAGGAGCAGGCATCGTTCATCGAGGAGTGGATGGAGGCTGTGAAAGATGCGGTAAAGCAGGGGCTTACAAAGGAGGAGGCACAGGAGAGAATATCATTCCTCGACCGCTATCCCATGGATATCGGAATTGAGGCACTGGGCCCCGAGGTGCAGCGGTGGAATGTGGCACGGTTATACGATCTTTTGGCTTCTTGAGGCTTGCTAGTCCGCGCTAGCTGGATTGTCTCCGAAGACCTCAGCAATTTCAGTTTCAACAGCGTTGATAGATGCTATATTATTCGGATAATGCCCGGCAAACGCTTTTCCCTAACGCATATGGGCAGCCAGTATATTTCCTTGACAGGGGAAATTGGGGCAGAGTATGCTGGGATCTAGTTCATGTTAGGAGGGCAAAATGCAGCAGGTAAGCGCCAACGTTTACGTAGAGACGGGCTTCCGGGGCTGCAACCCGGGCTTTGTAACGACAAATGAAGGCATTGTTATGATCGACTCTCCGCAAAACCCATCGGATGCAATGAAGTGGCGAGAGCAGATGAAGGGTAAGGGGGAGCTCAAGTATCTGATTAACACTGAGCCGCATGGTGACCATGTGACGGGAAACTTCTTCTTCCCAGGGACGGTAATTGCCCATCAGGGCACGAGGGAGGCCCTTTCTTCTTTTGATTTAAATATGGTGATGGAGCGGATGAAGGTTATCGACCCCGAAGGCCTCCCATTCATGGAGGGATACAGTTTGAAAAAGCCATCCGTCACTTTCACCGAGCGCCTCTTCTTATATTTAGGGGAGCACACCTTCGAAGCTATTCACCTCCCGGGGCATACCGCCAGCGAGGTCGCAGTCCATATCCCTGAGGAGAGAGTGGTATTCACCGGCGATAATGTCTTCTATAAGGTTCAGACCTTCCTCCATCAGGGATATCCTGAGGAGTGGCTCCAGTCGCTGAAGAGGATAGAAGAACTCGATGTGGATGTAATAGTTCCTGGCCACGGTGAAGTTTGCGACAAGAGCTACCTTAGCGAGCAGGCATCATTTATCGAAGAGTGGGTGGAGGCTGTGAGGCAAGCGGTAAAGCAGGGGCTTACAAAGGAAGAGGCGCAGGCTAAAATATCCTTCCTCGACAGGTATCCCATGGGCATGGGGCTTGAGGCTATGGGCCTTGAAGTACAGAAGATGAATGTAGAACGTCTGTACGCTCTGCTAACAGCAAAGTAACTACCAATGGGGCAAGATAGAATCTACCATGCCTCAACTGGCATGCTAGGCTGCCCTAGGATCCTTGCACCTGAAAAGGCTCAGCGCTCAGCTCGTTCGACTTCTCAGTTTCTTTTCTACGGCTGCCCCACCGCCTGCACGCAGCTCCATTACAGGAACGTGCCAGAGCGTTGCGCCTGCAAGTGCCATTGGATAGGTGGCCGCGGCCATTGCCTCAGCACTCTCGGCTTCAATAACACTGATAGATACCAGTGTATTCCGAGGAACGTTGGCAAACGGCATTCCCAGGCAGACGTAGGTAGCCAGCAACTTCCGCCCTGGAGGGGCGCTAACGTGCGCCTTATCCGCTATCTGCGCTAGCTCTGCCTGCTTGGCTGCATCATACATAGAGAACAGAAGAAACTTCATCTTACGCCTCCTTGACCCGTTTTATACCTGATGGGCACGGCACTCAGGAGCACCATCCCGGCTCTCCTCAGAGTTACCGGGCGCGACGACTTGCGAAAAGACCAGCTACAGGGTAAATCCATATCTTAGATGTCAGGTGATTTCAAGTCAGCTTAAGGGCTAGCTAGAGCGGCGGTGGCGTCTCAAGAAGTCGAGGATCGCTTTGTTTGCCTCCTCTGCTGCCTCGACGAGGTAGCCATGCCCCATGTTCTCCAGGATGACGAGTTCGGCGTTTGGTATTTGGGAGGCCAGTGTCTTGGAGTTCTCAAATGGAACCAACCTGTCAGCGGTACCAGCGATGACTAGGGTAGGAACCTCGATCTGGGGCAGCCGGTCATAAGTATCATGGCCCATTATCGCCTGCGCCTGCCTGGTATAGCCATGCAGTGGGGTGACATATTCCACCCGCTGCGTTACGATTTGTTCAATGATATCCACATTGTTATCGATGAACTTCTGGCTGAAGAGGAAAGGAAGCGATTCTCGGGCTCCCTCTTCCGGTGTCAGCCGCTTCATGCGCTCCGCGTCGAAGAGGAACGTCATCACTTCCTCATCGGGCCTGATACTGTGGCGACCTCCGCAATTGGTGCATCCCAGGATGAGGCTTATCACTTTATCTGGATAGCGGAGGGTAAACTCCTGGGCAATCATACCTCCCATGGAGACCCCGTAGACGTGGGCGGCATCGATACCGATAGCCTCGAGCAAACCGGCCACGTCGCCTGCCATCATCTCCATGGTGTAGGGGATATCGGGCTTGTCGCTCTGGCCAGTTCCTCTATTGTCGAAGGTGACTACCTGGAACTCCTGGGAGAAGGTGGGTATCTCCAGTAACCATGAGCGGGAGTTACTGCCATAGCCATTGATCAAGACGAGTGCCTCCCCCTCTCCGTGAACCTTGTAATTTATGTTGATGTCGCCAACCTTTGCCGTGGGCATTTTTACCCTCCTTTCTTTTGGTGTTGCCGTTAATCTTCATTTTGGATTACTTGGTGTGAGGTTTAGCCTGGCATATCAGGTCTCTCGAATGACGGAGCAATTTGGAAGCGCTACGCTGCAGACAGATAGAGAACAGCCGTGTGCAGCACTTTAGGGCAACACGCTAGCACGAATCCAGCAGCCTGTCAAGCTAACCTGCTTCATGAGTATATCAGCGACACGCTACCTCTTCCTCACTGTCATTGTCACTTCTATTTTGCTTATATGTCTTGAAACGTGTTACTGGGCTGCAACTACCAAAATGGCTAGCCTATAGCAGGTGCTCTAGGCATGATTAGAGCCCTTCTGCTGAAGGGCTCTAACCTGATTCATCAGGCACACTCGCCAAACAAATTGCGCCCAATGAATTGGGCAACTACTTATTTTAACAGACCTCGGGTTGGGATAACTATTCTCTACACTTCATTTTAACCCCCTCTCCCTCGAAGGGAGAGGGTTGAGGCCCGTCCTGAGCTTGTCGAAGGGTGAGGGTGATGTAACTAAGGGGTTAATCTCTGAGAGTGGCTCCCAGGTCGTGGAGGAGCCTGTCGAGGATCCTGTTCTGCTCTTTGTTCACCTCGTCGTCGGTGAGGGTGCGACTTGGCGACTGATAGACAATTCTGAAAGCCAGTGATTTCTTCCCATGGGGCACCTGATCGCCAGTATAAACATCGAAGAGGGTAACCTGGGCCACCAACGGGTAACTTTCGAGAATATCTTGCACCCTCTTTGAAGGCACCTCTTTATCTAGGACTAGCGCTATATCGCGAATGGTAGCGGGGAATTTTGGTATCGGCTGATACTTTCGAGGTGCCATGGTGATGTTAAGAAGCCGCTCCAGGTCGATTTCGAAGAGGTAAATGGGGCGGGATGATATATCGAAGCGCTCTGCCACTCGGGGATGGAGTTCGCCAATGATCCCCACCTCATCGCTTCCAACGACGATACTTGCTGTCCTGCCAGCGCTGAAGGCCTCTTCTTTTATCGGCTCGAAGGTTGCAGAGGCACCCAGACGCTCAAAAAGCGCCTCTACAGTTCCCTTGGCATCGAAGAAATCGAGCGCTTCACCCTCGTCATGCCATGAGTGGTCGACACGGGGACCACTGAGCACTCCAGCGAGCATGAAAAGCTCCTCAGGAAGGTCCTCTCCTGTGGGCAGATATACCTTTCCCACCTCGAAGAGCCTGATGCTATCTTCGTCATGTTTCTCATTGGTGGAGAGGGCTTGCAGCAGCCCGGGTCGCAAAGTGGTGCGCAGGTATTCTTGCTCAGAGGTTATCCGGTTAGCGATCTTCAGTGGAGTCAGTGCCAAACTGGGAACGGCTTTGCGCAACGCCTCGAGGCTGGTCAATGAATAAGTGATTATCTCTTGCATCCCACAGCCAACGAGGATGTCGCTTACCCGTTCCCTCAACACCCGCATTGGATCTGGCTTATACTCGGGCAACGCCCCGCTAGGTAGTGTGGTGGGAATCTCATCGTAGCCAATTACACGGGCAAGATCCTCCACCAGGTCATCGGCAAGACGAATGTCGGTACGCCAGTAAGGGATGTCGACGGAGATTTCACCTCGGTAAATTGGATGACAGACAAACCCTAATGAAGATAGTACCTTTTCCATTTGGTCGAGCCCTATGTCTATACCCAGGACGCGTTTAACGCGCATCGTGGTTAATGAGATAGGTTTCACTTTTCTCTTACCGGGATATACATCGATGATGCCCTTAGCTATCTTAGAACCCGATAGCTCAGCCATAAGCTGGGTGGCGCGCCTTAGCGCTGGCATGGGAAGCTCTGGACTGAGCCCCTTTTCGAAGCGTAGCGAGGCCTCACTGCGGAGTTTTAACCTTGACGAGGTGCGCCTTAGGCTCGCCGCATTGAAGTTCGCTGATTCGAGCAAGATCGACGTGGTTTCCTCTGTGACCTCGCTCGCTGCGCCTCCCATAACGCCAGCGATAGCTACCGGACCCTTGCCGTCGGCGATGACGAGCATATCGCCTGTAAGTTCCCGTTCTATGTCGTCAATGGTGCTGAGCCGTTCGCCGTCTTGGGCGGGGCGTACGATTATCCTTCTCTGAGCAAGCTTCTCATAGTCGAAGGCATGAAGGGGCTGTCCATACTCCAGCATGACATAGTTGGTGACATCGACGATGTTGTTAATAGGGCGCATGCCGCAGGCAAGCAGTCGCTGCTCTATCCACTGGGGGGATGGTGCGATTTTGACGCCGGTTAAAAGGCTGGCGCAGTATCTGGGGCATAAATCGGGGTCAACGATCTCCACTGACGCTGCTTGCTCTATAGCATCCCCTAGCTCATCGTAATATACATCCGGAATGTGCGCTGGTTCTCCAGTCAGGGCAGCAACCTCCCAGGCGATACCGATGATGGATAGGCAGTCAGGGCGATTGGGCGTTATATCCAGGTCAAAGATGGCATCGCCGAGGTATTTATCGAGAGCAAGTTCCAAAGGGGCATCGGGCGGCAGAACCATAATTCCCTCATGCCTATCGGAGATGCCGAGCTCTCTTTCAGAGCAGATCATCCCTTCAGAGGCGATACCGCGAATCTTCGATTTCTTGAGCTTTACCAGTTTACCGCTATCAGGGTCAATGAGCTGAGCGCCGATGCGGGCGAAGGGGACCTTCTGCCCTACTTCGACGTTTGGCGCACCACACACCGAGGTGAGTCGTTCCCCTCCAAGGTCGACGGTGGCGAGCGTTAAGCGGTCGGCGTTAGGGTGAGGCTCGATGGCGACCACCTGACCAACCACGATATTCTCCCAGCCACCGATTCGCTCTATCGTTGCGACCTCGGTCCCGGCCATGGTGAGCTTTTCGCCCAGCTTCTCTGGCGGCAGGGTGATGTTAATAAAATCCCGTAGCCAACTAAGAGGTGCTTTCATAATCTGTCGTTAAAACTGTCTTAAAAACCGGGTATCGTTAGAATAGAAGAGGCGAACATCATCAATGCCATATCTTAGCATTAGGATGCGTTCCAATCCCAATCCAAATGCAAAGCCGGTGTAAACATCGGGGTCATAGTTTACTCGCCGCAGCACGTCAGGGTGTACCATCCCCGCGCCTAATATCTCGAGCCAGCCAGTGCCAGAACAGAGCCGACACCCCGCGCCTCCGCAGGCGAAGCAGTCGATAGCCACCTCCACCCCAGGCTCGACAAAGGGGAAGTAGTCGCAGCGAAAGCGCACTTTGCGCTCCTCGCCGAAGAGGCGCTTGGCAAACTCGAAAAGGGTTCCCTTGAGATCAGCGAGGGTGATGTTCTCATCCACCGCCAGACCCTCGAGTTGGTAGAACATGGATTCATGGGTTGCATCGGTGGCCTCATAGCGATAGACCTTCCCAGGAACCACCACCCTCACCGGAGGCCTTGTCCTTTCCATGACTCTGATTTGCATGGGGGAGGTGTGGGTGCGAAGCAGCATCGGCCTCTCGCTGCTCTCGGTGTCGATCCAGAAGGTGGAAAACATATCACGAGCGGGATGATCGGCGGGTATGTTCAGCGCCTCAAAGTTGTAGTAATCCCACTCCACCTCAGGTCCCTCCACAACCTGAAACCCCAGGGCAACGAAGATGTCGCATATCTGCCGCACTATTTGGGTGGTGGGATGGAGGCGACCCAAGGGGATGGTGCGACCGGGGAGGGTGACATCGATTTTTTCGACCGTTAGCGTCCGCTCTAGATCCTGGTAGGCTTCTTGCTTAAGGGTTTCCTTCTTTTCCCCATAATGCCTTTCTAAGAAGGCTTTGACCTCGTTGGCGGAGGCGCCCACGGCCTTCCGCTCCTCCAAAGAAAGCGCTGCCAATCCCCGAAGAATCTGTGTCAAGGCGCTTTTCTTACCAAGGTGGCGAATTCGCCAGTCCTCAAGCTCTTTGAGGTCAGAGAGGCTGCTTAGCTCATCAATCGCTTTGGAACTGGTTTGGTCTAATTTCTTGAGCATTACCCGCTATTATAGGCTTGCGGCGGCAGAGGGGTCAAGGAGAGTTGCTCGTCCAGTCGATTAGTGACACATCACCTCTCCTATTGTCCTTGTCATTGTGAGTTTAAGTCTTGCTGTCATTGCGAGCGAAGCGAGGCAATCTCATTGCCATCCACCGAGATTGCTTCGGTCGCCTTAGGCGATCTCGCAATGACAAGCGAAAGAGTACCCTGCAAGGAGAGAAAGATGTCACCTAAGTATCTGAATGAGATCGGGAGAGGTAATAAAAAACTGATTTGACTATGATCTGGATATATGGATATCACTAGCAAACCAAGCACAACGGCAATCAGGTCGAAAAAACTAGGCTTCGGAGCTACCCCTGGCAATGGTCACAAGTTCGGAAAATGCATCAGGGTCCCTCACCGCTATGTCAGCCAGCATCTTGCGGTCGACCTCAACGCCTGCCTTCTTCAGTCCGTAGATAAAATTGCTATATGATAGCCCTGCCTGCCTGGCGGCGGCATTGATGCGAATAATCCATAGCCTTCTGAAATCACCCTTCCGCTCACGGCGATGGCGGTAAGAGTAGCTTAGCGACTTCATCATCGCCTCATGGGCCACACTATAGTGGGAGTGCCTTACCCCACGCTGTCCCTTGGTCAGGTTCAGCACCTTCTTATGACGACGGCGAGTTGTTACCCCACTTTTTATACGGGTCAAATGGTCCTCCTTTAGGAATAGGGAATGAGTCTCTTTATCCGGGTCTTATCGCTTGAGTGTACTGGCAGCTTTTTATCATAAAGCCTTGTCACTCTTCCCGGCTTCTTTCTCCTCAGATGGCTCTTGCCACCCTTCATGCGCAATATCTTGCCAGTGCCTGTAACATGGAAGCGACGGTTTGCTCCCTTATGAGTCTTCAACTTGGGCATCATCGGACCTCTTTTCAACTTTGGGCTGCTTGGCTGGAGTGAGGATCATTATCATTCGTCTCGCATCCATCTCTGGAGCTTTCTCCACCTTGGCTACCTCCCTCAACTCGCTGGCAACGTTGTCCAGCATCTCCTTGCCAAGATCCTGGTGAGTAATTTCACGACCTCTGAAGAGCACTGAGACCTTTACCTTATCCCCTTCGGCCAGCAGCTTCTTTATGATCCTCATCTTGAATTCGATGTCATGCTTGCCGATCTTAGGTCTGAACCGGACCTCTCTGAGGAAAACGGACTTCTGCTTCTTCCTGGCCTCATGCTCCTTTTTTGTCTGCTCGTATTTAAATTTGCCATAATCGAGGAGGCGACATACAGGGGGGTCAATTTGACGGGCGACCTCCACCAAGTCGTAACCTCGCTCCCTTGCTAGCCCAAGCGCCTTAGCCACAGGCATGATGCCCAACTGCTCCCCCGTCTCGCTGATGAGGCGTACCTCTTTGGCGACAATCCTTTCATTGACCCGATAGTATTTAATTATGTTTCGTCACCTCCCTGACAACACCTTGAGGCTGGCAATATACTATGTCTCTTTAAAAAAATCAAGATGCTTTCTCATCTACAGCTTTTCTGGCTATAGCCTTAAAGGCTTCCATGGTTTGCTCTCCCAGATCCTCACCGCCTCGGAGTCTAACCGATACCGTAGCGTTCTCCACCTCTTTATCGCCTATAATCAACATATAAGGGACTTTCTGAAGTTGTGCTTGGCGGATCTTGAGGTTCATCCTCTCGGAGCGGGTATCTGCCTGAGAGCGTATCCCACTGGCCTTAAGGTCCGTTTCTACCTGAAGGGAGTAGTCGAGGTGTCGGTCTGCTATGGGGATCACTATCGCCTGAACCGGCGCTAGCCAAACAGGAAAAGCGCCAGCGTAGTGCTCGATAAGGCAGCCAAAGAACCGCTCCATACTGCCCAGAACGGTGCGGTGCACCATGACTACGGTATGCTCTGCCCCATCCATATCTGCGTAGGTAACGTCAAATCGCTGTGGAAGGTTAAAATCGACCTGCGTGGTGGGGCCTTGCCATGCTCTTCCCAAGGCATCTTTCAGACCAATATCAATCTTAGGACCGTAAAAAACCCCCTCCCCTGGGTCCACTCTATAGGAGATCTTAAGGCGTTTGAGCGCCTTCTCCAGGGTGTGTGTAGCTTCATCCCACAACCCCAGCGTGCCGGCATAATTCTCCGGCCGTGTGGAGAGTAGCACCTCATATTCCTCAAAGCCGAAAGTGCGCATCATGAACAGGGCGAACTCTACCACCCCCACCACCTCATCTTCCAATTGGTCAGGACGACAGAATATATGGGCATCATCCTGGGTGAAGCCCCGCACCCTGGTCAAGCCATGAAGCACACCAGAGCGCTCATAACGGTAGACTGTTCCTAGCTCCGCCCATCTGAGGGGAAGCTCGCGATAGCTTCGGATCTTCGTTTTATACATCAGTATATGGGCGGGACAATTCATCGGCTTGATGAGATACTCCTGACCCTCGACATCCATAGGGGAGTAAAGGTGCTCCTTATAAAGTTCCCAATGCCCGCTCGTTTTCCATAGGTCGACCTTAGCGATGTGAGGGGTATAAACGATATCATATCCCCTTTTTAGGTGCTCCTTGACCCAGAAATCCTCAATGATGCGACGAACAACCGCCCCCTTGGGGTGCCAGTGTACCAGCCCTGGCCCTGCCTCATCATGAAAACTGAAAAGGTCAAGCTCCGTTCCCAGCTTTCTATGGTCTCGCCTTGCCGCCTCGGTAAGCTTTTCTAGGTGTTTGGTCAGCTCCTCCTCGCTTTCGAAAGCAACTCCGTAGATTCTCTGAAGCATGGGGCGTTTCTCATCGCCTCGCCAGTAGGCTCCGGCGATGTTAAGCAGCTTGAAGACCTTGATCTCCCCTGTAGAGTTCACGTGGGGGCCTTTACATAAATCAGTAAAAGCGCTCTGGCGATATATGGTCACCTTCTCATCGGGGATTTCATCGATGAGTTCCAGTTTGTAGGGCTGGTTGGCAAAGATGCGCCTTGCCTCGTCTTTATCCACTGCCTCCATAAGGAAGGGGATATCTGCGACGATGATCTCATCCATTTTCGCTTCGATTGTAGGGAGGTCATCCGGAGTAAGAGAGCGAGGGAGGTCAAAGTCATAGTAGAAGCCATCCTCAATGACTGGCCCGATGCCGAATTTAACATCAGGGAATAATGACTGAACTGCCTCGGCCATAACGTGAGAGGCTGAGTGCCTTATTCGCACAATCTTTTCGCCTTGAGTGCTATCACTAACAGTAGCCATCGTCTCCTTCAACTGTCAAAATAAGAACCTCCATCCCTACTGAGACAGAGGCTTTATTGAAAACTACGAATCAAAAGCATGGTGGGCAGTACTGGACTTGAACCAGTGACCTCTGCGATGTCAACGCAGCACTCTTACCAACTGAGCTAACCGCCCCTCTCATTATCTCTGGTGAAATTCTAGCAAATCTCATAACTTAAGTCAAGCACAGCTTGTCTTGAAACACCTCAGTCTTTGTGCTAAGCTAAGATGTAATTCTGGGGCTGTAGCTCAATTGGGAGAGTGCTTGACTGGCAGTCAAGAGGTAGCGGGTTCGAATCCCGCCAGCTCCACCACCATGGACGCTAGAAAGAACCCTTGCCTGCTCATCGATTGCTCCATCCGGCGGCAAGGGTATTGTGTATGTTATGACTACATTTGTGCCTGTGACGCGCACTTCTTTCGCGAAACTACGTATGAATGCTTTCTGTTCAAACAGGGAACTTTGAGAAAGTAGGCCTCGCAGATCGTCGACATAGCGTGTCACTAT
>CAYUCL010000013.1:0-48745 GCA_964443325.1 uncultured Dehalococcoidales bacterium | reverse complement strand
TGTTGATTCTCATATTTTCGGCCCATGCTCTTGACATTTAACACAGTTGCTGAGCTTGTCGAAGGGCCGTTCATGGTTCGACGGGCTCACCACGAACGGCATCGGGCTCACCACGAACGGTGTTGGCCTCACCACGAACGGCGTTGGCCTCGGCGCGCCTCATTACCTATTCGGCCCGCCGTGGGGCGGTTTGCTGGCGATGGCTGGCGTCCCTAAGAAGGAATGCTCTGCAGGAAATCGGCGATGGCCTGATTGACCTCATCGGGTTTCTCGATGGGGACATTGTGGGTGGCCCCGGGTATTATCACCTCCGTGGCGCCGGCTATTTTGTCGGCGAGGTATTTGATGTATTTCGGCGGTGTCATGACATCCTCAGTGCCACAAAGAGCCAGCGTGGGCAGCTTGATTTCATGGACGCGGTCCATGATGTCGAACCTGTCGCAGCACAGCATGTCGTTGAGAAACACCTCCGCGCCGACCTCCAGAGCCCTCTTTTTCAGCAGTTCCTTGAGCTCCGGGTCGATATTCTCCATCCCCGTTTCTCGCATCTGCGCAAAGGCACTGGGGTCGCTTTTAGCCTTCTCCAGCTCTTCAAGATACATGGGATGGACGCGCAGCCTGGCACCGGTGCCGATGAGGACCAGCCCCTTGAGGTCGTCGGGGTACTTCAGGGCGTAGAGCTGGGCGATGGCGCCACCGAGGGAGTGGCCGGCCAGGACAACATCACGATAGCCCTTCTGCTGGATGTATCCTTTGAGCCAGTCTACATAGCCCTCGATGCTGGTGCAGGGCTCGCCATCGGGGTGGCCGGGGAGGTCGAGGGCATCGGCATCGGGGAAGTGTTTTGTTTGGTAGTGCCAGGCTTCTTTGCAGCTTCCTGAGCCGTGAATGAAGATGAGTTTCATGGCAGTCCTTTCTAATGTATTTTGCCCACCCACCCGCCCTGATATGTTTTACCGGGGGACACCCCCGTGCCCCCGCCAGAGGGGATACCCCTCTGGACTCCCCATTTTATTCCCTTTCCCTCTCCTTCCGAGGAAGGATCCCTCCCTCAAGGGAGGGAGGATTGGTTGTTGCCCGGCGAGGGAGGGAGGACTTATTGCCCACCTGCCTGAACACACTTACTTTAGCGCTGCTTCCAGCACCTGGTCGATGCGCTCGACGGGGATGAACTCAATCTCGTCCCTGACCTGCTGGGGCACCTCCTCAAGGTCCTTCTCATTATTCTCTTTGGGCAGTATTATCTTCTTTATGCCGGCGCGGTGGGCGGCCAGCACCTTGTCCCTGACTCCGCCCACGGGCAACACCTTTCCCCGCAGTGTGATCTCGCCGGTCATGGCTATGTCTTTCCTCACCGGTCTCTCGGTTATCGCCGAGACCAGGGCTACCGCCATGGTGACGCCGGCCGAAGGGCCATCCTTGGGGATGGCACCGGCGGGTATGTGGATGTGGATATCGCTCTTTTCGTAGAAGCCTTTATCCCCCTCTTTCAGTTCCCGCTGCTCCAGGGAGCGGGCGTAGGTGACCGCTGCCCTCCCTGACTCCTGCATTACGTCGCCCAGATGGCCGGTGAGTATGAGGTTCCCCTTTCCCGGAACGAGGGTAGCCTCGATGAAGAGAATGTCTCCGCCGACGGGTGTCCAGGCTAGACCGGTGGCCACGCCGACCTCATCGCCCTTCTCGGCAACCTCGTAGCGGAACTTGTAAGGACCGAGATACTGGGGGAGCTTTTTAGGGGTGATGGTGATTTTCCTCTTGTGCCCTTGAGCCACCTTCATTGCCACCTTGCGGCAGATGGAGCCGATCTCCCGCTCCAGGTTTCTCACCCCGGCCTCACGGGTGTAGCTTCTTATTATGGCGAGTATCGCATCATCGGTAAACTGCAGCTTCCCCTCGCTCAGCCCGTTCTCCTTGAGCTGCCTGGGAATGAGGTAAGGCTTGGCGATATTGAGTTTCTGCAACTCGGTATACCCCGGTAGCTCCAGCACCTCCATCCGGTCCCGCAGCGCTGGCGGGACGGGGTCAATGATATTGGCGGTGGTGATGAACATCACCTTGGACAGGTCGAAAGGGACGTCCAGGTAGTGGTCGGAGAAGGAGAAGTTCTGCTCCGGGTCGAGCACCTCGAGCAGCGCTGCTGTGGGGTCGCCGCGAAAGTCCATGCCTACCTTGTCCACCTCGTCGAGCATGAAAACAGGGTTGTTTGAGCCAGCGCGTTGAATCCACTGGATGATCCTGCCGGGGAGCGCTCCGACATAAGTCCTGCGGTGGCCACGGATCTCAGCCTCGTCCCTTATGCCCCCCAGAGACAGACGGATGAACTTCCTTCCCAGTGCGCGGGCGATGGACTGCCCCACCGAGGTCTTTCCCGTTCCAGGTGGGCCGACGAAGCACAGGATGGGGCCTTTCATATCCTTGTTTAGCTGGCGCACCGCCAGATACTCCAGGATTCTCTCCTTCACCTTGTCCAGGTCGTAGTGGTCCTCGTCGAGCACCCGCCGCGCCTGGTCGATATCGGCACTGTCCTCGGTGCTCTTTGCCCAGGGCAGGTTGATGAGCCAATCGAGGTATGTCCTGGAGACGGTGTACTCCGCGGCGGCAGGGGGCATCTTGGCCAGGCGATCGAGCTCCCGCTCCGCTTGTTTTTGAGCCTCCGCTGGAAGCTGTGCCTTGTCGATGGCCTCCGTGAGTTCATTGATCTCAACGGTGCGCTCATCCGTCTCTCCCAGCTCCTTTTGGATCGCCTTGAGCTGCTCCCTGAGGTAGAACTCACGCTGTGTCTTATCCAGCTCCTGCTTCATCTGGGACTGAATCTTGCTTCCCAGCTCCAGTATCTCCAGCTCCTTGTTGACGAAGGCGGTTAGCTTCTTGAATCGCTCGACGACGTTGAGCGTCTCAAGGACTTCCTGCTTCTGCTCAAGTTCGATGTTGATGTGGGCGGCTATGAAGTCGGCGAGGCTGCCGGGCCCGGGTATATTCGCGGCGGCGATGCCCAGTTCTATGGGCAGATTAGGGGCCAGGGAGACCACTTGTTGAAACTGATCGGTCAGGTTTCTTGCCAGGGCCTCAAGCTCCGTGGTCTCTTCCACCGCCTCATCCTCGAGCGCCTCAACCTTCCCCTTGAGATAAGGCTCCGTTTGAATTATCTCCTTGAGGCGAATTCTCTGAATACCTTGAATAAAGGCATTAATTGAGCCATCAGGCATCTTGAACATCTTGGCGATACTGGCCGCAGTGCCCACGTCATAGAGTTTTTTCTCTTCATCGGGTCGCTTGGCGAATATGGCAACCATTTTATCCCCGGCAATAGCCTCATCAATGAGCTTCACCGTTTTTTCGTCACCTGTTGACAGGGGGACGATCATCGAAGGATATAGCACGGCATCATTGCTAGGGAGGATAAGTAGTTCCTCGGGAATGGAGGGCTTCTCAGGCGGGTTCCGTTCTTCTTCACTTACACTTATCATGGCTTTCTCCTTTTCCCGACCTAAGCGGTACGGATGTCAACCTTACGGATTTGCTCATCCACGCGCTTTGGTAGTACGATCTCCAAAATGCCATCATGGTAAGAAGCCTTCGCCTGGTCGGTATCCACCTCCACTGGTAACAGGATACCTCTTTCAAAGTGACCCCTGGGTATCTCCATTTGATAATAGGTTCTCTTGTTACCCTCCTGGCTCTCTCTTCTCTCTCCCCTGATTACCAGGGTTTTAGCATGCACGGTGATGTCGATATCCTCCTGTCTCAACCCGGCCAGCTCTGCCAGGACCACCACTTCCTGTGGGGTCTCATACATGTCAATAGCTGGCTCCCAGGCGCGTGGGGAGAAGCGAATTAACGGTGGTTTGCGGGTGGCAAACTGGTCTAGTAGCTGCTCCATCTCCCGTTGCATGCTATCGATGTTTTCGATCCAATCGCGACGAAACTGCACCATTTCTATCCTCCAAACTGGACCTATTATATCAATTTGCGGATGGCTCTGTCATTTCCCTTTTTGTCCCCTCTCCCTTGAGGTCGAAGACTCGCCTATGGCGAGGTTCGACAGGCTCACCACGAAAGGCGTTGGGCTCACCACGAACGGTGTTAGCATCTGCTCGCAATTCCTGTAGTTGCCTGATTCATCAGGCATGGCTGGCCCAATAAATTGGTCAATGGTTAGGTTTGAGCATCTGCTCTAACCATGCCTGGAGCGGATGCTCCAGGCTACCCATACTGGAATCTTATCCCCTACCCCTTGAAGGGAGAGGGTGAAGGGCGTTCGGCCGAACGCCCCTACATGGATAGTAATGCGTAGTAGGGTGGGTGCAGCCCTTCGGCGGAAGGGCGGAACCCACCATTTACATTTCAACCTACGAAGGTGGGTTCCATTTCATTTCACCCACCCTACTTCTATCCCCAATTCCTGTAGTTGCCTGATTCATCAGGCATGGCCGCCCCAATCCTTCAAAGAAGGATGGGCAACTACATTTTTAGACAGCCTTGGTGTGGATGTAAGGGAGGGATCCCTACGGTATACATGACAGCAAATAGGGGCATAAAGCCTATAAGCGGGCCTTCAAAGGAACTGGCCAATACTGCCCCACTCGGTTAAGGGGGGCTTTGGCTAAAAGTTGCGATGGAGGCTACCTCATCCCCTTCATCCAGTTTCATCAGGCTGGCCCCTTTTCTAATTCTGCCCTGAATTGGGATGATGTCCGTCTTCAAGCGGATGATGACTCCCTTAGCGGAAAGGATCATTAGCTCACCGGAGGACGGTTCAACAACGCGCGCTGCGGCAACACCTCCAGACTTCGAGCTGATGCTGATGCTTTTTATCCCGATGCCGCCGCGAGTCTGGGGGCGGTACCGTGTCAACAGGGTGCACTTGCCATAGCCATTTGTAGTGACGACCAACAGGTAAGCCTCAGGTGAGGTGATGTCCATTGCCACCACACGGTCTCCAGGGGTCAGTTGGATGGCGCGCACCCCACCGCTAGAGCGGGAGGCGGCTCTGAGGGTGGCGACAACGAACCTGATCGCCTGTCCTTTTTCCGTTACTACAATGACATCGTCCTCTGAGCGAGCCATCCTTACAGCCACCAGCTCATCCTCTTTTCTGAGTTTGTTGGCGATGAGCCCGTTACTTCTTACCGAGGCGAACTTCTCAAGAGCGGTCTTCTTAATCTGTCCTGAGCGGGTGGCCATCACTACGAAGCTATCTGGCACAAAGCTCGATATGGGCAGAATCTCGGTCACCTGCTCCCTCTCGTCCAGTGAGAGCAATTTGACCAGTGGTGTTCCCTTGGTGGTTCGGGAGGTATCCTCTGGTATTTTGTAACATTTGAGGGAGAATACTCTTCCCCGGTCGGTGAAGAAGAGTACAGTGTCATGGGTATCGGCGGTCCGAAGACGATGCACACCCTCTGTCTCGCGGGTACCTGTGGCACCCCTTCCTCCCCTCGTCTGAACCCTGTAGCTTTCACAGGGCATTCGCTTGATGTATCCTCTATTGGTAAGGGTGAGAACCACCCTGCGGTGGGTGATGAGGTCAGCTTCCCTGAACTCCGTGGGCTCTTCCTCGATGATCTCCGTTCGCCGCGGGTCGCCATATTTTTCCTTCAGCTCGCTGATATCCTGTTTAATGAGAAAGAGAACCTTCCTCGGGTTGGCCAGGAGGTCTTCAAGATAGGCAATGGTCTTCAGAACCTCGGTATACTCATCAGTGACCTTTTTGCGCTCCAGAGCGGCGAGGCGCCTTAGCTGCATATCCAATATGGCTTGTGCTTGAACCTGGGTCAAATTAAAGGAACTCATTAGGTTCTTCCGCGCCGACTCTGCGCTCTGGGAGCGGCGAATGGTGTCAATAATGCGGTCTAGATTGTCAAGGGCGATCTTGAGCCCTTCCAGGATATGGGCCCTCTCCTTAGCACGGCGGAGCTCATACTGGGAGCGGCGGACGATTATTTCCTGACGGAATTTAATATACTGCTGAAGCACCGTTTTCAGGCTGAGCACCCTCGGCTGCCCATCGACCAGGGCCAGCATGTTGACGAAGAATGCTGACTGCATTGCTGTATGCCGATAGAGGTTGTTCAAGACCTGTTCTGGTTGGGCCTCTCGCTTTAATTCGATTACAATGCGCATCCCGTGCCTGTCCGATTCATCACGCAGCTCGCTGATCCCTTCGATCTTTTTTCCCTTGGCTAGCTCGGCGATTCTCTCCACCAGAGTTGCCTTGTTCGTCTGATAGGGAAGCTCGGTGACCACGATGTGATGGCGCCCCTTGGACATCTCCTCAATGTCGGCTTTGGCCCTGATTACTATCTTACCCCTGCCTGTTGCATAGGCATTGTTGATGCCTTCACGACCGAGAATAATGCCTGCGGTGGGGAAATCGGGGCCTTTGACGAAATCGGTGAGCTCCTCCGGTGCGGCCTCGGGGTTATCGATAAGGTAACAGATAGCATCTGATATCTCACCGATATTGTGTGGCGGGATGTTTGTCGCCATGCCCACGGCAATCCCTGCGGCACCGTTCAACAGCAGGTTGGGGAGCTTGGCAGGGAGAATGGCGGGTTCCTTGAGTGAGTCGTCGAAGTTTGGTGTAAAGTCCACCGTCTCCTTATCGATGTCTACCAGTATCTCCTGGGCAATCTGGGAGAGACGAGCCTCGGTGTAGCGCATCGCCGCTGGGGGGTCCTGATCCACACTGCCAAAATTCCCCTGTCCATCGATGAGCGTGTATCTCATGGAGAAGTCCTGAGCCAGTCTTACCATAGCTTCATACACTGGAGCATCGCCGTGGGGATGGTATTTGCCAAGCACTTCACCAACGATGCGGGCACTCTTTTTATAGGCAGTATTGTGACGTACTCCCAGTTCCTCCATAGCATAGAGGATCCTTCGTTGTACCGGCTTCAGGCCATCACGGACATCCGGCAGGGCACGTGAGACGATAACGCTCATCGCATAATCCAAATATGAGCCTTTCATCTCTTCTTCGATTTCGATCGGCTTAACGATTCCGATGTCCATCAGGACCTCCAATGCCTGTGTGTTTATACGGGTTTTCTTAGGGTAAGAATAGCATGCTTTGCTGGGCTAGTCAAAGGGCAAAGTTATATACATCGGCTATGGAGTATGTTGCTGGGCAACGCCGTTTGCAACCTGTTGCGTAGGGACGTTCAGCTAAACGCCCCTAGATTGAATGTGGACAAGCCTATGATAGCATAAGTATGGTGGGTGAAATGAAATGGAACCCACCTTACCACTCCCTTTTTATCCCCTCCCCCTTGAAGGTCCTTCCTAGAAGGACTCGCCTATGGCGAGGGGAGGGCTAGGGTGGAGGTGAGGCTGTCCTTCCCTCTCCTTCCTCGGAAGGATACCTCCCAGAGGGAGGGAGGACTTATTACGTTCATCCTGAGCTTGTCGAAGGGTGAGGGTGAATAGGGACATGATTGCGGGGTTAAGAATGGCGAGAGTGTGCGACTGCAGGTGGCTCATTGGTGCTAATGGGAGTTTTCGCTACTGGAGAAGGGATCCTTGTCCTCATCGTTCTTATCAACAACATCGGCCAAAGTAGTGCCGCCTTCAGCTAAAGTCTCTCCTTCTTCCGACCATTCCAGGTGATAACTTCCGTTGTCAACACTTTCGTCGTCGTCAAGTTCGTACTTCAGTATGCTGTCCTTAATATATGCTCGGAAGCCACTATAATCCTGGGCTGGGAAGGAGGGGATTCCTGCCTGGCTGGGATGCTGGAATACCTCCTTGATAATCACCTTTACTTCATTATCTGCCGACCTGGCGATTGCTGCTGTATATCCGTTGCCCCCTTCGATCATTTTGGCGAGGCGGACCCCGATCCTTGGTTGAAGCTGTCCAAGATACTCACCCATCTTGTTCTCTACCATAAGGCCTTGCCCCTTTGGTCTCAGGTAGACTTGGTCGCCTGCGGCGATCTTAGCCAGCACATCCTCCGAGGCCAGCTTCTCGAGCCTGGTCACCGCTGCCTTACCCGACTCTTCGATGAAGATCTCGGGGGAAGCTGTGTGGTTGCCTCCTCCCGGCGCTGGCTGCGCCTCTTTTAGTAGGGATAATCGCCGGAGGTTTTTCAGGGCGATGCTGTTATTATGCTCAATATCCAGGGCTCGGCTGTAGGCTTCCATGGCGTCATCATACCGTCCCAACTCGGTTAGGGCCTTGCCCAGCCGATTGTAGGCATTTATATCGTTTGGGAAGATACCAATGACGCTATTATTAGCGGTAATTGCTTCTTCCCATCGACCTTGCATTGCCAGTTCGATGGCCTCTCTAGTACGTTGCCGCCTTAGCTTTGCTTCGCTGGTCTGATAGCTCATCAGGCTGCCTCTCCTGTTTTGCAATATTTTAATGCACTTTGGCCAGTTGTCAAGTGGGAAAGGGAGGAGTTTGCTGAAGTGGTCGCTTACAACTTTTGTGACCTCAGTATCATCTCGGAGCGGCCAATATGGTTATACCATGCTCGCGCTATAGTGTGAATCCTTTTGGAACAGCAGTACCATATCTGCACCAAGCACGTATTCCGTTCCGATATGAGTCAATTTGTGCTGCTTACAGAGTTGTACGAGGCTTTCTCTTGTCAGCTTTGTAATGTGGTCAGATGCATAGCCGTATGGCATGGCTATAGAATACACCTTTTCGATTATTCTCCACCGAAATGTCCCGTAGTCGGGTGTTGCAATAACGGCGGTGCTATGTGGCTTTAATACTCGTGAGATTTCGCTTATTGCAAGTCTGGGATTGCTGAGATGTTCTACCAGTTCAATGCAGAACACTTGGTCGACTGAATCGTCTTTGAACGCCAGTGAGTATGCGTCCATGTTTAGGAATGACGCTGTACTGCGCTTGCGCATGAAGCTTAATTTGATTATGTTTGTGTCTATGCCTATGCTACCATTACCAAGGAGGGTTATCATTGGCGAGCTTCCACAGCCGATATTGAGAACCTTTTCTGCCTGTGATAGGCTGGCAAGCTTGAGGGCTTTTTGAGTCAGGGTTTTTTTCCACCACTTCTGTATCGGATTGCCCCTGTACCAGCTAATCCAGTCGTAGTTAGCCTCGTTAAACCTCTGTTTGCGCGATGCTATGGACACAAGTGATCTTAAAAGTCGGAAGAAGCTATATGCGTAGAGGTGGTATAGCTGTCTGAAGTAAGCGCCAAATTCTCGCGTACTTAGCTTGCTGTCGCCATGCCTTCTGTCGGTGAAAACGAAAGGCACTTCGATAAAGCTCTTCCAATCAGCCTTTACAAAGTATTCGAGGCCAATTTTGAAGCCCAATGGCGTAATCTTAGTGTTCTGAAGACATTCACGGCGTATAGCGAAGAAGCCAGATGTCGTATCTTTAATTGGCGTCAACGGGCGCGCCAACATTATGGCAGCACGTGAAATGAGCCTGCGCTTTAGTGGCCAGCCTGCGGCGCTTCCTCCTTTGACATGGCGTGATGCTACTACGAGGTCATGTATTTGAATTTCACTTCGTAGTTTCGGGAGCATCTCAGGTGGGTGACTAAAGTCGGCATCCATGACGATGTAAGCATCTGCCGGAAGCGAGTTCATACCATCAATTACCGCTGAGGCAAGGCCAAGTTTCCGTGGTCGTGAGACGAGTTTTATGGGGTAGGCAGCAGAGAGTCGTTCAACTACAGCTTGTGTTTTATCAGGCGAGTTATCATCAACGACTATAGTGGTGTAGTCGCTTTTAAGCGCAGCATGAATTTCGGGGATGAGAGCCTCGATGTTTTTTGCTTCATTATAGGTGGGTATAATTACCGCAAGAAGCTCCACAAATACCTCCGGAGGGTTTTAATGATTATACTCATATTGTTGAGCCAATTGTCAAGATGGTCTGGAGATTTGGACAGAGAACTTCGTCTTTGACCTAGAAGGAGAGGGAGGGGGAAAGTAAACGGGTGGCCTGTGCTCAGGGTCAACGGGAGTTCTTACAGGGTAGCCTGGAGCATCCGCTCCAGGTGCGGTTGGAGCCCTTCAACTGAAGGGCTCCAACCTAACCATTGACCAGTGTAATTACCCATCTTTCTTTGAAGGATTGAGTAACTTTAGCCTGATGAATCAGGCAACTACAGGAATTGAGCGCGAAGGGAATAAAGAAGCGGGACGTAGCGTCGCCTCTCCGTGGCGACGCAGTAGTAGGGGCGTTCGATTGAACGAACCTACGCATGGGGTTATAAACGGTGCACCCCATAATTGCATTTAAGGGCGGTTAGGTAGGTCAATACATGTGAATAGTTACATCTTTATTGACAATATAACCATAACATGTTAAAATGGAGCAAAGCTGGGAAATTTGGAGGAAAGATGATGCGAGATAAGGTTGAGGAGATCCTCGATAAGATCAGGCCCCAATTGGAGGCAGATGGCGGCGGTGTGGAACTGATTGATGTCAACGATGGCGTGGTTACGGTTAAACTTATCGGCGCCTGTAGCGGGTGCGCTATGCGTAACATGACCCTCACTAATGGCATTGAGCGGATTCTGAAGGAGCACGTGCCCGAGGTCAAGGAAGTAGTCGCAGCCTAGCAGATTATCAGAAAATAAATAAGGGCAGATTATAATTCTGCCCTTATTTATTTACAAAGGCTTGTCAAATCCTCTCTTATTACTCTTTGTCCAGCTCGAAGGCTATGTGCAGAGCGGCAACGGCATCGCGCACCAGCGCCTCGTCGATGATGCATGTGATCCTGATCTCCGATGTTGATATCAACTCGATGTTTATGTTTGCATCGTAAAGGGTGCGAAACATTCTTGCCGCATAGCCTGGTGTATTCTGCATTCCAGTGCCCACAATGCTTACCTTGCCCAGCTTGGCATCGGCAACGCACCCTCTGGCTCCGATAGACTTGGCTATGGGCTCGACAACTTGCATTGCCTTATCCAGATCGCTTTTGGCAACGGTGAAGGTCAGGTCAGTGACCCGCTCCACGCTGGCGTTCTGGACGATGGTGTCCACACTGATGCTCTCTTTTCCTAGAGGCTCAAAGATGGCTGCGGCAATCCCCGGTTGGTCAGGAACGCCGAGCACGGTGATCTTGGCTACACTCAGGTCATGTGCGATCCCTCGCACCTTGTTTCTCACTTCCATATCTGCTCCTCCGTGGATTAATGTTCCTGGACTTTCTACAAAACTGGAAGCTACCAGTATCGGTATGTTGAAAAGCTCCCCAAGCTCTACCGCTCGGGGGTGGAGTACCTTGGCACCATAGGTGGCAAGCTCGAGCATCTCCTCATACCCGACCTCGTCCAATTTATGCGCATCAGGTGCGAGGCGTGGGTCAGCGGTGTAGACGCCTTCAACATCAGTATAGATCTCGCATACCTGCGCTCCAAGGCTCGCAGCCATGGCCACTGCGGTGGTATCGGAGCCTCCCCGTCCTAATGTGGTGATGTCCATATCTGGGGTGATTCCCTGGAAACCAGCAACGATTACGATCTTGCCCTTATTTAGTTCTTTGACGATGCGTTGTGACTCAACACGAACGATGCGTGCCCTGCGGTAAGCGTCGGTGGTCCTGATGCCCGCCTGAGCACCACTGAGGCTGATCGCCTGATAACCCAAGGATGCCAGCGCCATAGCCAGCAGTGTGCTGGAGATGGTCTCCCCGGTGGATAGGAGGACGTCAAGCTCCCTATCATCAGGGTGTTCACTGACCTGGTGGGCGAGGCTGACCAGTTCATCGGTAGTATCTCCCATAGCGGAGACGACCACCACCACATCGTTGTCCTTCTCCTTGGTGGCTACTATGCGGCGGGCCACGGTTTTGATCTTTTCCGCATTTGCTACTGAGCTACCGCCATATTTTTGCACAATGCGCGCCATTACATTCTCCTGACGTTAGTGTACCTTTATCAACTTATCGATGATTGTATGCCCTTCCTCGATGAAAATGCCGGTGCTTTTCGCCTCTGCCTCGGTTAGTCTCACAGCGCCAGAGCTGGAAAACCCCGTGCCCCAGAGCAGGAACGGAACCGGCTCCGGGGTATGGGTTCGAACCTCGATGGGTGTTGGGTGGTCTGGCATGGCTAGTATGCGAAGAGCGTCTTTATCCCAGGAGACGAGCTGGCTCACTACCTCCCTGTCCACCCGCTCGATGGCCTCCACTTTGTCCTCGATAGAGCCAGCGTGTCCTGCTTCATCCGGTGCTTCGATATGCACAACTACCAGGTCATATCTATCTAAAGCTTTGAGAGCACCGGCCCCCTGGGCGGCGTAATCGTTGTCCAGTCCGTCAGTGACCCCGGCGATATCAAGGTTTTCTATTCCGGACAATTTTGCCAGACCTCGAAGGAGATCGACTGCAGATGTCATAGCGGCATCGAGGCTATGAAGCTCCTTAAAGGGCGGTAGTTCAGGGTTCTTCCCGCTGCCCCAGAAGAGCCAGACCATGGTAGCGGGGGTTTCGCCGCGAGCCCTTCGCTCCAGGTTTACCGGGTGGTCGCGCAATATATCTTCCGAACGTGCCATGATGTCTCGCAGCAATTCGCTGCCTGGTCCCTGGGGAAGAAATTCACCGATGGGCTTGCCGGGAATATCGTGCGGCGGGGTGCAGGTGGCAAGCAGGGTATCGTCACCCCCCGTTATCTTGCATATGTTTCTGTAGCTAACGCCAGGGTAAAGGTGAATCTTGTCGTTGCCAAGGCCCTGTCCCAGAGCGGCGATGAGGGCATGAGCTTCGGTGTTGCCTATGTGGCCTGAGCTGTAGTCCAACATCTTCCCATCCTGGACGGCGACCAGGTTGCAGCGAAAGAGGACATCACCTTCATCGATTGGGATGCCCATGCTTTTCGCCTCGATGGCGCTCCTGCCGATATGGTATACCCGTGGGTCGTAGCCAAGTATGGACATGCAGGCGCAATGGCTGGACGGCTCCATTCCCGGCGGCACTGTCCGCACCAGGCCGACATGTCCATCCCTTGCCATGATATCCAAATTGGGGGTATGGGCCAGCTCGAGGCAGGTCTTCCCGTCGCGCTCGAGCAGAGGCCGGTCGGCGGCACCATCGATTATCAGCACGCAGTATTTCATAGGTTTCTAAGTATAGCATCACGTACGGTGTGCTTCAAGGAACGCGTCGGGATACCGCCCAGATAGGTAATCGCCATTCGCACCATATGCTAGGGAGTTGGAAAATACAATCGGGTAGCCTGGAGCATACGCTCCAGTTTTCAATGGTTGTTCCGTTCACCCTAAGCTTGTCGAAGAGCCTGTCCTAAGTTCAACGAAGGGTCGTTCATGGTTCGACGGGCTCACCACGAACGGTGTCGAGAAACCAACTCTCCCTCCCTCGAAGAGTCTTCGATCTGGTGGGAGGTAGCCTTCCTCGAAGAGTCTTCGACCTGGAAGGAGAGGGAGGGGGAGTTGCGTCTTGAACTTCACCCTCACCTTAACCCTCTCCTCTCCAGAGGCGAGTCTTCGACCTTCAAGGGAGAGGGGACTTCGATTGAGCGATGACAGCTTGTTGTTAGTGTTGCAAGGGTATACTATAATAGTGCTTACGGGGCGTAGCGCAGTTTGGTTAGCGCGCAGCGTTCGGGACGCTGAGGTCGGAGGTTCAAATCCTCTCGCCCCGATTTTTCGGATATTTAAAACGAAAGTTGGCTCTATGTGGCGGGTTCGAAGGTTGAGGGGGCAAAAAATTCATGACGTCAAAGAATAGAAAGAGGAATCCCGAGGTGATCCTGAGAAACGGCAAGCCAGCGGCAGTCATCCTGGATATTGATGAGTATCGAGAGATGTTAGAGCGCCTGGAGGACATGGAAGACGTAAAGGCCCTTGAGAGGATGCGCCAGAGGCCGCTGAAGTTCACAAGACTGGAGGATTTCCTTAAAGGGTATAGCCCTGGTGCATGAGGTTTATCTTGAGCGGGCTGCTGAGAGGCAGCTTAAGCGTTTGTCAGCAGAGGATTTCCAGAAGGTCGTCAGCCATATCAAGGGTCTGGCTGAAAATCCGAGACCAAGGGGTTGTAGAAAGATCACTGACTCAGCAAGCGATTGGAGGATCCGGATTGGGGACTATCGCATTATCTACGAAATCGATGACAAAGCCAAGGAAGTTAGAGTGATGCGAGTTAGGCACCGTCGAGAGGTTTACAGGTAATTAATACCAGATGAGATGTCGGAGGTTCAAATCCTCTCGCCCCGACTTTTTATTCCTTCCACCCACTCTCTATCTTAATTGATTTGCTAGTGGGTGTCGAATCTGGGGTTAATCAGCCAGATGCCTCTTCGCCTCGTCCCATAGGGCGTCCTGCTCCTTGAGGGAAAGGCTCTCAAGCGAAATGCCCCGCTTCTGGCAGACCTCCTCCATATAGAAAAAGCGGCGATAGAAGCGCACGTTTGCCCCTCGCAGTGCCGGCTCAAGGTCAATGTCGAGCCGGCGGGCGATGTTGACCAGGGTGAAAAGCAAGTCGCCAAACTCCCGTACCCTTTGCTGATGCCCGGTTGCCTTCTTAATCTCGGCTACCTCTTCGGCGAGCTTGTCGAGGATGTCCTCCACCTCCTCCCAGTCGAAGCCGACGTGGGCGG
Source organism: uncultured Dehalococcoidales bacterium (assembly GCA_964443325.1). Classification (GTDB taxonomy): domain Bacteria; phylum Chloroflexota; class Dehalococcoidia; order E44-bin15; family E44-bin15; genus DAOUVR01. Next base: position 34,187 of record CAYUCL010000013.1, on the reverse strand, counting down.
CGCGGCGCTGAACCGCTTGTGAATACGCCAGGGCAGGCATCTCTTTTGGTATGCCGCTAAGGATTGATTCGCCTTTTTTGCCCTCCTCTCGCTTTATTGCATCCCATTTTGCCACTACCTCGCCGGCAGTTTTGGCTTGGGCATCGCCGAAGACATGGGGGTGACGACGGATCAGCTTGGAATTGATGCCGCTAATTACGTCGTCTATCGTAAAATCCCCATGCTCGCTGGCCATCTGAGCGTGAAAAACGATCTGCATGAGCAGGTCGCCCAGTTCTTCACAAAGCTTGCCCATATCTTCTGCATCGAGAGCTTCTACAACCTCGTAGCTTTCCTCAAGCAGGTTGTTCTTGACTGAGAGATGAGTCTGCGCCCTATCCCAGGGGCAGCCATCAGGGCGGCGCAGCTTAGCTATAATATCTACCAGGGTATCGAAGCTATCCAATTTATGTCCCTTTCTTGAAATCTTCTCGCCTGAATTATACGAGCAAAGCTCTTGGATTGACAAGTTGGAGCTTGCTTCACTACCATGAGGGCATGGTGGAAAGAAAGCCTTTGAGGATTATCGTTGCTCTTTTAGCGATTGTCTTCATCCTGTGCATTCCTGCCCTTCTGTTTAGCAGCAATCTGCGCTGGGCGGTCAATAGTATGGGATTGTATGAATATGGATTCAATAAATATGAGATTAGTGAAGCAACTGGCATCAGCAATGAAGATTTACGGGTGGCAGCGCGGCAATTGATTCATTACTTCAATTCGAAGGACGAGCCGATTCAGACCACGGTCTTGACTCCGCAGGGCGATGAGCTATTCAACCAGCGTGAAGTAGACCATCTCAAGGATGTCAAAGGTTTGATAAGACTTTTTTATCTTGTTCAAGTAGTCGCATTGGGCTACGTTGCTGCATTTGTTGTCGGTGGCTTCATTTGGCAGAGGAAACGGTTTTTAGCCTTGTTGCTGACGGGGGTTGTCGGGGGTAGCATTCTTACCATAGCCTTGATTGTTGTTGTGGGGTTGGCATCACTGATCAATTTCGATTGGCTTTTCCTCGGGTTCCACCGTCTTTTCTTCACCAGCGATACCTGGATGCTGAATCCGGCTACCGATTATTTGATCAAGATGTTCCCTGCGGGCTTCTTCTATGATGCAGCGCTCTTTATTGCTGGGGCGATTATTGCAGAGGCTCTTTTTCTTGGAGGTATCGGGGGTTTCTTCATGCTGAGGAGACGGAGGGCATGAGGCTAGCTGCCCAGGTTGCAGGTGGCGCAGCTTGTGGCGGAGCAAGTGCTGCAACTACTTCCTATACCAGGTATGGAGATGGAATCTCCATCGGCGCTCTTTGAAGAGGCGGAGAAGGCGGAGAGGAGCTTCCTGGCGGTTGTATTACAGGCGGGGCAGGATGCCGCTTCATCAGCTTGGCTGAAGGAACGCCGCAAATCAAATTTGCAGTTACAACTGGGGCACATGTATTCGTATATAGGCATTACGCTGGTATTGTATGCTATAGGGCGAAAGTAGTCAAATTTAACTATTGGCTCAATTTCATCCAAATATTCCCACTTTTCAAGATCTTTACTGTCTAGCCATTATATTAAAGCTATATCTCTATCCATTTTCAAATTGTACTACCCAGAACCTTTCAATGAGAATGAGTATTAGAAGATTTAGTAGATTTACCAATGAATTCTCCAAGAAAATCTAGAATTTACAATGTGATCTAGCATTCCATTTTATATGTTACAATTTCGTTAGACTACATAAATCGCTGGATAATACTTACTCTGGAACACCTGCTATGGTTTTGGGAATAAGTTACCATATTTGGAATATTGAATAAATTGTTAAAATAGCCGATAATATCTAAGGCATAAATTGAGGGTGATGGTATGAAAGATATAATAATGGCTCACATCGATTACGAAAATATTCGCTGGCGTTTCCCAGATTACGTTGAGTACATTACCGTAGATGACATTATAAGTGCGTTTAAAGAATTAGGTAACGAATTAGGTGAATTAAGGCAGACGTTTTTTTATGGAGATTGGACTAGACGAGCTCAGGATTCAAGATTAATTGAAGATAGAGGTTGTCGTGCTATTAATGTTCTTTCAAAGCGGGGAGGTGCAGACAGAAGCGACCAATCAATGTCATTTGGCATTTATGACCAAGTTAGGGATAATCCAGAAGTAACAGCCTTTCTTCTAGGAGCTGGGGATGCTGATTATAAGGAAATCATACTACGTTGTAGAGAACGAGGAAAACATGTTTATGTTCTTTGTTTTGGTCGATCTGCATCACGAGAGTTATTAAAAATGACAGATGGAGTTTATCCACTGGAAGTTAGGCTAAATCTAACGGAAAAAGCTTTTAAAGGACTTCCTTCACCGGAAGTTGCTGACAAACCTGCAAAGCAACAACAGCTTATACAAAAACTTGATAGTCCGGAGAAAGCCATCCCATACGTTGTCAGATTTTATTTTATTAAACTAATGGTTCCAATGAAATATTTTGGTGAAACTATTACAGAAGCAGAGCAATTTTTAGACCAAGAACTGAAACAAGGATATATTAGAGAATATTTAATGGACAATCCGAAGATACCAGGGAAACAAATAAAATGCATCATGCTAATCCGAGATTCGCAGATTGTAAATGACGCACTGAATACATAATAAATGAAGTAGCAGGGCTTAGAGCCCTGCTACTTCCTAACCTAACATATCATAGCGCGTTTCTCAACGCAATATAATAATACCACCCATATGTTCGATTTGTCAACCCACTTTTCTACATTTATTTTGACTACAATTGTTTCTATTATACTCGACATCACCTTGAGCCTATTCAAATTTACCTACTAACCAAACTTATCATTTTTCACAAACACTGAGATGCATGACTGGGATATCACTATGCTTCTGTCTGATACCTATTGTAATTCTGAGCGTAGCGAAGAATCTCAGTGGTGGGGCGACAGATTCTTCGAGACCCTTCGTTTCACTCAGGGCCATCAGAATGACATCATAGAAATCCCCAAGCCCCAGCCCATCCTCATTGTCATTCTGACCCTGAACCCTTCGATAAACTCAGGACAGGCTCCTTGAAGGGGAAGAATCTCGTTCCCTCTCTCTTTAATGTCGAAGACTCGACTCTGGCGAGGAGAGAGTTAGGGCGGTTCATGGTTCGAGGCCGACAGGTCGGCCGACACTTCGGCCCAGGCTCACCACGGATGTTGTTGGATTCCGTAAGTTCAAATCATAATTCCATCTGTCCTGAGCAGGAGTAGTAGGTTGGGTGAAATGAAATGTAACCCACCCTACTTCTTTATACCAGCCCCGCAACTACACTCCATATTATCTCCTGCGGTTTCAGGGTGTATTATTGACTTTGCTATGGCGGAATGTTAGCATAATTTATATCAATAGTTTTTTGATTTGAATTCGGTTACCATTCGCGAAAAGGAGGGTAAGGATGGATAAGGATAACTTGGCTGAAATAGAAGAGAGAAAGAAGAACTGGGAGGAGGTAACGCTGCAGAAGACGCTAGGGCGATACCGGCTGCAACAGAGCCCCACTAGATTCTACACTCCCTTGGATGTAAAAGACCATGATTTTATAGAGAAGGTGGGCTTCCCCGGGGAATATCCCTACACTGCAGGAACGTACCCCAGCACGGTTTTTCCCCTTATGCGTCTGCGGGCGAGGGGGCAGGCTGAGGCGATCGATGTGCGAAGGGCGGGGATGTATTCCGGATATGGAACGTCGGAAGATTGCCGCGATTTCTATAAAGCTATGCAGGCTCGAGGCTGGAGCGGTGGGCCCAATATTGCCTTTGACCTCCCCACCCAATGCGGCTATGATTCGGATGATGCTATGGCACGGGGTGAGGTGGGCAGGGTTGGTGTGGCGATAGATACACTGCGTGACTTCGAGGTACTCTACGAAGCCTTCACCGGTGACAGGGATCTGGATAGGACTGCCTCCAACTTCACCATAAATCCAACTGCAAACATAACTCTGGCGATGTATTTCGTTCTGGCGGAGAAGCGTGGCATCCCACTGGAAAAGCTGGTTGCGACCCCGCAAAATGACATCCTGAAAGAGATTGTAGCCCGAGGGACGTACATCTTTCCCGTCAAACCATCGATGCGAATGACGCGGGATAGCATAGTTTATTGTGCTGAGCACACACCACAGCTAAATCCTGTCAGTATCAGTGGCTATCATATGCGAGAGGCAGGCGCTACCGCTGCACAGACACTAGCTTTCACTCTATCGAATGCGATTGCCTATTTCCAACTTGGTGTTGATGCTGGGCTGGATGTGGACAAGTTTGCGGGTCAGATGACGTTCTTGACGCTGGGTGGCAGTATGGACTTTTACACGGAAGTAGCGGTACGGAGAGCAGAGCGGCGTATGTGGGCAAGGATAATGATGGAGAGGTTCAAGGCAAAGAATCCCAGAAGCTGGATACAGCGGCAACCCGGTGTTCTTTTCCTCGCCAGCGTGACGACGAAACAGCGTCCTCTGAATAACTTGACCCGTGCTGTTGTGGGAGGAATGGCCTCTGCCATGGGCGGATACGCTCCTCTGGTTGCTCCTCCCTACGACGAGCCCCTGGGGCTGGGCTGGAGCCTGGAGGCACAGCAACTGGGTGAAGACGCGATGAGGATCCTTATCTGTGAGGCTGGGATAAGTGATGTTGTCGATCCCTTTGCTGGCTCGTACTTTATGGAATCGCTTACGGACAAGATCGAGGAGGAGGCGTGGGAGATTATCAATAAGATCGATGAAATGGGTGGTGCGGTAGCTGCCATCGAGCAAGGGTTCATGCAGCGTGAGATTGCCAGAAGTGCTTACGAGTTCCAGAAGGGGATTGAGACGGGGATGAAAGTCGTAGTTGGGGTGAATGCCTTCTTAGGTGAAAACGAGCTGGAGGTGGAGACAAGCAGGCTGGTGGCTCACCCCTATGATCCGAAGAAGAGGGATGAAGCGGAGCAGAGGCAATTGGACAATCTGGCCAAGGTGAAGCAGGAAAGGGACAGTGAGGCGGTGAAAGCCAGCCTAAAGCGATTGAAGGAAGCTGCTGAGGATGAGAGTGTAAATCTCATTCCTCCTCTTATGGAGTGTGTCAAGCTCTATGCTACGGAAGGGGAGATGGTTGATACTTTAAAGGAGGTATTTGGGGAGTACAAAGCCTACGGTGCTGTCTAGGCTCTATTATACGGATGAGCACTGAGGAGGCGGCCTGTGTTGCCTCCTCTTTTTTGGGGTTTTCTCTCACCTGCGCCATGCAATTCTGCCGCCGGCGATGGTTATTTCCACCTGAATGTCCTTTATCTCCTCAGGTAGCACCTGCGTAGGGTCGGCGCTTAGAAGGGCGAGGTCGGCTAGCTTACCCGTGGAGATGGAGCCCTTGAGACCTTCATCAAAGGAAGCGTAAGCGGCGTTTTGGGTGTACATCCGTAGGGCTTCGAGAGGCGAGACGCGCTCCTCAGGAACAATCTCATCACCATTTTCTGCTTTTCTGTCAACTGCGGCATATATGCCTACCAGCGGATTTATAGGCGATACTGGGCTGTCGGAGCCTGCGGCTGACATTAAGCCGTTATCCAAGAAGGCGCCGATACGATAGAGCCACCTCTGTTGCTCTTTCGATACTGTCTTAAGATACCGCTCCCCACTATAATAAATGAATGAGGGGTTGGTAACCACTATGGCGTGGATGCTCTTTAGCCTCTCCAACAGCGCTGGCGGGCAGACAGAGCAATGCTCTATGCGGTGGCGATGGCATCTCACAGGTGCTTGGTTTAGAGCATTCTCTATAGCTAGAGTTGCAGCTTCTACGGTGCTCTCCTCAACCGCGTGTATGGCGACCTGATAGCCGGCGCGGTGTGCTTGAAGCACTTTCCCATTCAGCACTTCCTGGCTCGGGTGAAGAGAACCCGTGGCCTCAGTAAGGATGATCTTTACCGCTCCCAAGCGCATTCCATCGTTGCCATAGTGGGGTGGGAATCTACTATCCTGAAGCTCTTCAAGGGCATCGATACCCATCATCATCGACACTCTGGGAACAAGGGATTTTCCCTTTTTCAATGCTTGGAAGGTATGCCACTCCGTGAGCCCATTGTGTACCGTGGCATCCTGGAGGGAGGTAATGCCGAAGGATAGGAATTGTTCGATGGCCAGCTTGACCCCTTTCTCGAACTCCTTCGGTGATAGTGGTGGGACCTTCTTGTCGATGTAGGCGTTCATCTCGAATAAAATCCCGTTGGGCTCGCCTGAATTTAGGTCTCTATCGATCATGCCCCCTGGTGGCTCGGGGGACTCTGTTGAGATGTCGACTAACGAAAGAGCCACGCTATTGAGGACACAGGCGTGCCTGGAACGATGCAACAGCTTTACCGGATGATGCGGCGCTGCCTCGTCGAGGTCCCAGCGGTTAGGATGGCGTTTTTCGGCGAGATAGAACTCATTGTAACCGGTGGCTCTTATCCAGGAGCCTTTAGGTAGCTTCTGCGCCTGAGCATGAATCTGGGCTTTTATATGGGCGATAGAGGCGACGGATGACGGCGAGCAATCTACGCTGAGGATGTTTGAGGCGGAGGCGAGGATATGGCAGTGGGCGTCGTTAAATCCGGGGATGAGGGTCTTTCCATGGCAATCGATTTTTTGCGTCTTCCGCCCTTGGAGATCTTGTAGCGCATCATTGCTGCCGACCCATATTATCTTCTCACCCTTGACGGCGACACACTGAGCCCTCGGTCTTTCAGGATCGAGCGTTAGGACATTGGCGTTATGGAGGATGATGTCTGCTACTATAGTCATTACTGAAGAGCACCCTTTCCACCTCTTTCAACTTCGGCATCCCTTTTATCTCATGAGGGAACAGGGGCAGAATGCGCTGATTCCGGCGGTACTTGGTAGATATCTCTGATATATAGCTCTGTTGCATCTCAGCCTTGCTCTGTAGAAAACTGGCATCGGGCTCCGTCACTACCTGATTGATAATAATGTGGTCGATATTGAGGTCATAGCTGTGAAATTCACCGAAGATGCCATCAAGCTGGCGTACTGCCAAAGCCTCGGCTATGGTAACCAGATTAAACTCTACCCCGTTCTTGAGGAACTCCATGTCCTTGCTGGAAAGCTCCTCCCATCCTTTTATCACGCGTTGGATGGAGCGCCTACTCCCCCCGGTGGTTTTTAGCGCGGAGTAGATACGAGGCGCTGGCTTTAGGTGGGCGTTGACTATGGATGGCATGCGGAGGAGCCCCAGCGTTTGCCCCGCTGGGGCAGTATCCCAGACTATCCGTTCATACCTCCTCGACTCGCTTAACTCTCTTATATAATCAACCATGAATTCATCCCTGATCCCGGGTAACATGCTGGCGACGAAGTCAATAAACTCCTCATAGCCAATATCGACAAAGGAGGAAAACACCTCATATACCTCTGCGCCAAACTTGTTATCCCACATTTCTTTCACTTCCTCTGAGCCGATTTCATCCAGGTATAGCCCTTCCGTAATCCTTGCCGGTTTCTCCTTATTGGCAGAGTTCTCAAGCTCAAAAATATGCCTGAGTGAAGGGGTGAAGTCGGTTGATATAATGAGGGTCTTCTTTCCATCGGCTACATAGTGCAGGGCAGTAGCGGCGGCACAGGTTGTCTTGCCTACCCCTCCCTTGCCGCAGAACATGATAGTGTCTTTCATTCCCATCCCCTCTTCAGGTGCACCATCAGGATAGCCATATCAGCGGGGGTAACGCCATCGATGCGGGAGGCCTGCCCTAAGGTCGCCGGTTGAAACCTCTTTAGTTTCTGCCGAGCCTCGTAACGCAAGCCAGTTATGGCATCATAGTCGAACCTGTGGGGGACATGCTGCCCCTCAAGCCTTGTCATGCGTGCCAACTCGACTCTTTGCTTTTTGATATATCCCTCGTATTTTGCCTCTATCTCCACCTGCTCGGCGACATTGGTCGCCAGGCCGATAGAGCCGTAACCCAGGGTAATCAGCTCCTGGTAGCTCACCTCTGGCCGACGTAGAAACTCCAGAGCATTGATGCTGCGCTCTGAGTGGGTAAAATAGGTCTTCTTCAGCCGATCGAGCTCCTCACCAATCTTCTGTCGCCTCTCTTCCACCGCCTCATAGCGATCCCTATCGATGAGTCCTACTTGATAGCCAATTGGGGTGAGCCTGAGGTCGGCATTATCCTGGCGAAGCAGAAGGCGATACTCCGCTCGTGAAGTCAGTAGTCGATAGGGCTCACTCAGCTCCTTGGTAGTAAGATCGTCGATCATCACCGCGATATAGCCCTGGTCACGGCGCACCAAGAGGGGAGATTTCCCGTTAGCCCTGAGAGCAGCGTTTATTCCTGCAATAAGCCCCTGTCCTGCTGCCTCCTCATATCCAGTTGTTCCGTTGATTTGGCCAGCGAGGAACAGGCAAGGAACCAGTTTTGTCTCCAGGGTGGCTGAAATCTGGCTTGGCGGAACATAATCGTATTCGATGGCGTAGCCCACCCTTATCATTTCCACCTGCTCTAAGGCTGGAATGGTGCGCAGCATGTCAAGTTGCACATCTTCGGGAAGGCTGGTGTTTGCTCCCTGAATGTAAACCTCGTTTGTCTCCCATCCCTCTGGCTCCAGGAAAAGGGGGTGATGCTCTTTATGGGCAAACCTGACGATCTTATCCTCTATTGAGGGGCAATATCGGGGCCCGACCCCTTTAATGAGCCCGGTGAAGAGCGGAGCGCGGTCCAGATTGCTACGTATTATCTCGTGGGTTCTTTCATTGGTATAGACCAGATAGCATGGCAACTGGGGCCTCCACGTGGAAGGAGCCAAAGGGTAGATGGGGTTAGTAGATGGAAATCTCGAGTCGCTTGCTGGAGGACCCCATAGGCTAAAATAGAGCGGGACTTCGCTTCCAGGCTGGATGATTGTCTTCTCAAAATCAATGGTTCGGGCATCGATGCGGGGTGGTGTCCCGGTCTTGAGCCTTCCCAGGGTGAAACCCAGTGAGCAGAGGCTCTCAGAGAGCCTTTCCGCGGGAAACTCACCAGCTCGTCCTGCCGAATAGCTCTTGTCCCCAATTATGACTCGACCGCAAAGCGATGTCCCGGTGGTGAGTACCACGCTCTTTCCTTTATATATCTGATCAATGTTCGTTTTCACCCAGAGGGAGTTGTCCTTCACCTCGATCTCCTCAGCAAGCGCTTGTTTTACATCGAGGTTCTGCTGGCGCTCCAAGGTGTGTTTCATGGACAGGCTGTAAAGCTTCTTGTCGGCTTGGGCGCGAAGTGCCTGAACCGCCGGTCCCTTGCCTGTGTTCAGCATCCTGATTTGGATGAAGGTGCGGTCAATGTTTCGGGCCATCTCGCCGCCTATGGCGTCGATCTCCCGCACCAGATGCCCTTTGGCCGGGCCACCGATAGAGGGGTTGCACGGCATAAGGGCCACATTATCCAGGTTCATGGTGAGAAGCAGGGTTCTGGTACCCATCCTGGCCGCAGCAAGAGTCGCCTCGCAGCCGGCATGTCCTGCTCCAATAACAATAACATCATACATTTTTTCGCCCATGGTGTTGATGTTATTCTATCACCAATCGACTTTGAGGTCGATTTCGTTTGCAATACTTGCAAGGAGAGGATATATATGGGACGTCAGGGATTCTTAGGGCACGGAGTTTATCCTGAGTTGTATTAGATTCTTCCCCTTCACTTGGTGAAGGAGAACAATGACAGCGGCGAAGGGCTCTCTCGGGATGATACAAAGCTGCTGGGTTAGAATAATAATAAAAGATGAAAGAGGGCGGCTAGCCTTCTCGGATGTATCTCCAGATCTCGGCGAAGCTCGGTCTCTTGCCATACATCAGCAGGAATGTCCTGAAGACCCTGGCTGCAAGCCATATCGCTCCCAGAATCGAGGCGATGAGGATGGCGATGCTCAATAGGAGCTCCCATGTAGGAAGCGTGCCAACGCTGAGCCTCATTACTGCTGTTATCGGGGTGGTAAAGGGGAAGAAGGTAAGGACGGTGAAGATTACGTGATCAGGGTTGTTTACGAGAAGGCCAATCAGCATTATTGGGACCATCGCCGGCATGACGACGATCATCGTCCACTGACTGCTCTCCCTGGCGGTGGAGCCGATAGAGCCTAGAAGGGTCCAGACGGTGCCGAATAGAAGATAGCCGAGGATGAAGTATACGATACATGGGAGTATGATTCCGATGGGGATGCTGAGGCCGGCGATTGGACCGACAGCGCTAAGGATCATGGCGGTGAGGAGCCAGATGGCGATCTGCATCAGGCCAGCGGCACCAAGCCCCAGTACTTTTCCGCTCATAAGTTGCCTTGCTGAAACCGAGGACAGCAGGATTTCAATGAGCCTATTTTCCTTCTCTTCACTAACCCCTTGAAGCAAGAAGCCTGAGGTGACGAAGAGCGATATCATGAATAGCAGTCCGAAGCCGTAAGGTAGTGCAAAGGCGGTGATGAGGTTCTCCAGCGGTGTGATCTCACCCGTTTCTGGGTCCAGTCGAACGGACATCGGCAGCAGCGGCTTCTGCGCCCTCTCCAGTAGCTCCTCGCTTACTTCACCGCTGAGCAGGTTAGCGACGAGAAAGTCCTCCATCCGCGCCATAGTTCCCTCTGGCAGTTCCAACTCCCGCTGCGTGGTGTATCTCTTTATCAGCCCCGTTTCTAGATAGTCCTCGGGTATAATAAAGTACTCGCTGACCTCCTTGCTGAGCAGGGCTTCCTTGGCCGCATCATTGGTTTCATAAAGTATGAAAATAACTCCATCCGCGCTAGTATACTCATTAAAAATGCCGGTATTGTCGACGTAGCCGATCTTCTGCTCCTCTGGGGGAGGACTGACCACCCAGTACGTTACTCCCATATAAATTAATATCCCCAAGATAGCCAGCACGGGGAAGCTTATGGTGAAGAGGATGTAACTTATCCTTTGTATAGTGTTCAGAAACTCGTGTCTTGCGATGAGCCAGGTCTTCTTCATCGTCCCTTCTCCACGATCTGAATGAAGATCTCATTTAGCGATGGAGTGGAAACCTCGAAGCGGTTAACCTGAACGTTCTTCTCTACAAGCTGGTTAAGAATCGTCTGAGGCAGGGTCTCACCATTCAGAAATAGCTCTAGATGCTTGCCATGCACTTGCTTTCTGCTCACACCCTCCAACTCGCCGATATCGCCATCACACTCCACAAAAACGGAGTTGTTGCGGTAGCGCCACTTTATCTTGGCCAATTCCCCATAGAGGACTACATGTCCCTTATCGATCATCATGATTCGATCACACATCTCCTCCACCTCGTTCATCATGTGGGTGCTCAGGATGATTGTTTTACCCTGCTCCTTGAGCTCGAGAACGATCTCCTTCAAGAGCTGCGTGTTTATTGGATCTAGACCGGCAAAAGGTTCGTCGAGGATAATCAGGTCGGGATTATGAGTAATAGTAACCACGAACTGAATGATTTGCCCCATGCCGCGGCTGAGTTCGCTTATCTTTTTCCCTTGGTGGGGTAGCATATCCACTTGCTTCAGAAGTTCCTGCGCCCGCTCCCTGGCAACCCTTACCTCCATGTTTTTCAGGCTGGCCAGGTAAACCAGGGAATCAGAGACCGCCATCCTGCGGTAGAGACCTCTCTCCTCGGGGAGATAGCCGATCCTGTTCTTGGTGTCCTCCCCCAGTGGCTGGCCGAAGAGCCGGATCTCTCCTGAATCCGGCCTTATGATGTCCATGAGCATTCTTATGGTGGTAGTCTTCCCCGCCCCATTCGGCCCCACCAGGCCAAAGACCTCCCCCGTTGTAAGGCTGAAGGACACGTCCTTGACCACTTCATTGCCGCCGAAGGATTTATGGAGATGGGAAATCTCGACCGCCTTTTCGAGCCCAGCTTCTGTTTGAGTGGGGGTGTGACCTGCCGTCGGGGTAGCTTTATCCAGCAGATGCGTTTCTTCAAATCCTTTGACTCGCGCCTCGATTTCTGATGATGTGCTCTCTGCTGTCGTGGTGGTCTTTTCTGGTGAAGATATTGGTTCTACTGGCTCCCGGTTTTCACTGCTTGCCTGCCGCAGCCTGTAGGATCGTATAGCGAGTCGCAAGATAATGATGACAGCGAAAGCGACAATAAGTATTATGAGGATTGTGGTGTCCATTCCTGCTTTCAGTCCTTTGACTTGATAATCATCTAGAGAGTATACTTCAGGCAGTCTGGTCAATCAACCGTTGATTATGGAAGAGTTGGCAAACAAACTAATTGTGTGGATAAAGGAGCAGGTGTCAGGGGCGGGTCTCCATGGGGTGGTCTTTGGCTTGAGCGGGGGGGTCGATTCTGCAGTGGTCGCTGTTCTGTGTAAGCAGGCCTTTCCAGAGAACTGTGTTGGATTGGTCATGCCCTGTTACAGTAGCAAAATCGATTTTGAGGATGCCCGGGCAATTGCTGGGAGATTCCAAATTCCTATTAGGACTATCACTCTGGATGAGGTATACGAATCATTAATGGGGGTGTTGCCGGCGAGCGAATTCGATCCTGCTACTAGAAAACTCGCTGAAGCCAATGTGAAGCCCAGGCTGAGGATGCTCACTCTATACTACCTAGCAAATCGGCTTGGCAGTCTGGTGGTAGGCACCGGGAATAGGAGCGAGATATCCGTCGGCTACTTCACGAAGTATGGCGATGGGGGTGTGGATATCCTGCCCTTGGGGAATCTGGTGAAAAGTCAGGTTCGGGAGTTGGCGAGCCATCTTGGTATCCCCAATGAGATCATCGAGAAGCCGCCATCCGCAGGTCTTTGGGAGGGGCAAACAGATGAAACCGAAATGGAGTTAACCTATGAGGAGCTTGATCGCTATCTTACCAATGGCGAGGCGAGAGAGGCGGTAAGGGAAAAGGTTGATGCCATGATGACCGAAAGCGCCCATAAGAGGGCTACCCCAGTGATCCCCCCTTTCGGTATTCTTTAGTTCATTATAGATCTTCTTGGGAAGGCATGGGGGCGGTCATTGGCTTTGCGATAGACTCTCAGTAGGCTTGTTTAGCAATATCATGGTGATGCGAGTCCGGAATGTATGGGTAAACGAATGAGGTGTTGCTAAATATTTGGTGAGGGTTGACAGGGGAAGGCTTATTATGGAAAAATGGCTCTCAATAACGGAAGGCAGTAAAAATGGAGGTATAAAATGAGATTAGTTGTCGTTGGATTGGGGCAGTGTGGTGGCAGGATCGCAGATGAGTTTGCCAGGTTAGGTAGGAGGGCAAGGTCAAGTCGAAGGATTGAGATAGTCACTGGTGTGTATGCGGTGAATACCGATCAAGCTGACTTGACAGGGCTACGCACTATAGGGGGCGATTTCCATCATCGAATTCTTATTGGGGGTAGAAAGACAAGCGGTCATGGCGTGGGGAAGATAAACGAGGCTGGTGCTGCGGTGGCAAAGGCGGATAGCTACAAGGTGATAGATGCAGTAAGAACGGGAGAAAGGTTCTACGAAACAGACGCCTTCTTAGTCGTTGCTGGCACCGCCGGCGGCACAGGCTCAGGGGCGATGCCAGTTTTTACCAAGGCACTGAAGGAACGATACCCAAATAAAGCGGTTTATTGTCTCGCTATCCTCCCCTTTGAACATGAAGAAGGCACAGAGGAGAGGACCATCTATAATGTTGCAACCTCTCTTAAATCTACCTACTCTGTCGCCGATGCAGTGATTCTTTGTGACAACGAGCGATTTATAAAGAGGGATGCCAACCTAGTCAATAATATGGAGAAGATCAACAAGGAAATAGTGGCACCATTCTACGATTTGCTTTGTGCTGGTGAGGAGGTCAAGCGAAGTCATGTTGGAGCGAAGACCGTTGATGCCGGTGACATTATGCAGACTATGGAGGGTTGGACCACCATAGGGGTAGGTAAATCGAGTGTGCCGACATTCAACAGGATGCCCTTCGAAAGGAGGCGAAGCTTCAGGAAAAAAGGTAGAGAAACCCAGAGGGGATTGGAGGCAGTTGATCAAGCCATAAGCGAGCTTTCGGTGACGATTCATCCCGGGGATGCCGGAAAGGCTCTATATATGATCTCCGCACCATCTAGGGAAATGAATATAGCAATGGTGAGAGAACTCGGAGGTCTTATGAGGGAAATGGCAGAGGATGCCGTAATCAGAAGTGGCGACTATCCAAGAGCGGGGAACGACGTCGGCGTAACACTTATTTTCTCCAAGCTTAGTAACGTACCTAGGTTGAAGGAATTCTATCGCAATGCATCAAGCTCCACTGCCACAATACAGAAGAGACAAATGGAAGCGGAGGAAAGACTGAGAGAACTAGAGGAAGCTGCAGAGGGCTTGCCTTCGCTAATATCTGGTGACGGACAGTAGCACTCATCTAGTTATTTCACAATTTAATAGACGGGGTGTATTTCTTGGTAGAGTTAAGATATTTCTGGGGGGTGTGGTAGTTTTCAGCATTCGAAAGGATTTGAGGCGTTACTTGCTTTGATGTCATCTAGTCTTGTTTGCCGCACCGGTAGGGAGCAACTCTGTAAGTTTTGCTGAAAGAGCCTCTTTAGTAAAGGGTTTCGAGATTATCCCATCAATTCCCACCCTCCTCAGCTCCGTGGGATTGAATTGTGTCCCCCAGCCTGTGATCAGAATTACTGAGGTCTCAGGCCTCATCTCTTTAATTCTCCTGGCAACATCGCGCCCCGACATTTCCTGCATTCCCATGTCAGTGACTACGATGTCGTAGTCGCTCTTGCCCTTGTTAAAAGTCTCCAGAGCCTCCTTTGCATTAGTAAACCACTCTACCTGGTGGCCTAGCCGTTCCAGCATGAGCCTGAGAACTTCGTTGGTCTGGGGATCGTCTTCTATGAGAAGAATTGTTGCCCTCTTTATGGAGGTGGGCTCTTCTGGAAGCAGCAGTCTCTTGCCAGTGCTGACCGCTACCGGTAGCTTGATATAAAAGGTTGCCCCCTTTCCAACAGAGCTATCAACGTTGATGCTCCCGCCATGCCTGCTAATAATACCATAGGCCACACTAAGCCCCATCCCAAGCCCCCCAGCGCTTTTGGTGGTGAAGAATGGGTCGAAGAGCCTACCCTTTATCTCCTCAGGGATGCCCATACCTGTATCGGTAATAGAGAGAACCACACAATTGTTCTCCAGCTTGCTCTTAACGGTGATTTTGCCACCATGAGGCATAGCATCCATAGCGTTGAAAATGATATTAGTTAGAACCTCTCGCAGCTCTGTAGAGTCTCCCTCAATAGGAATCGCTTTACCCATCTCAGCGCTAATATCGATCGCGATGCGGTCTACTGCCTGTCGCTCCAGCCTGCGGGGCTCTACCATCTGTAAGGCGTCCCTAACTACTTCATGCAAATCGAGCACTTCAAATTCCCGGTCCACTCTCACTCTGGCAAAGTCCTGGAGGCGGCGAACCGTCTTGGCGCCATCAACAGCGCTCTGCTCGATGATTCGAAGATCTCTCACCATCCTGGGGTCTTTTGCATTACCCAAGGCTAACTGAGCCCGACCTAGAATTACCGAAAGCATATTATTGAAGTCGTGAGCAACACCACTGGCCATCTCACCCAGAGCCCTTAGATTCGCCGATTGAATCATAAGGTCATGTGCCGCTTTGAGCTCTGAGTAGGCTTTGCTTAGCTCATTTTCACGTTCACTTATCTGAATGAACAATCGAGAGTTCTCCACAGCCGCCGCTATCTGCCCGGCAAGCTGCTCCAATACCTCCCTCTCTACATCGCCGTAGGCATTAGGGTGGCGACTGGTGAGATTGAAGGTGCCAAAGACCTCACCCTTGGAGAATAGGGGGACGCGAATCGCCGACTTTAGGCCGCTCTTTAGAAGTTGCTTCTCGTCGATGGCAAATTGCGTTTCCTGGGTAAAATCTGTTTCAATGTTGCTCCTCTTGTGTTCCATAACCCATGCTGTGGTGGAACCAGCTAAAGGAATAATGTCTCCTTCACCCAGTCCCGTCTCCACCTCACCAGAAACGGCAAAGAGCCTGAGTTGATCCCCGTCAACCAGAGTGATGCTTGCTCGGTCAAAATCGATGATCTTCTTGATCTCGCTGGTAAAGGCTTGGTATATATCTCTTATGTCCAGGCTAGAGCCGATGATCCTGGTGAGCTCACTAATTACCTCTAGCCTTTTATTGCGTTGGATGATCTCTGCCTCAGCTTTCTTCCTCGCTGAGACATCCCTTATCAGCAGGGCATAGGCAGGCTTGCTCTCATAGATAATACTCTTGAACCTGATTTCAACTGGTGTTTTCTCTCCAGCTTCGTTGATGATGGTGGTTTCCCAGGTCTCAGGCACTGTCTGACCAGTCATAGTAGCTTCATAGATCTTTTTGGTATACTCCACGCTCTCGGGGGCTACGTATGTCCAGAAACTCTGTTTCGCTAAGTCCTCCAATGGTCTGCCTAGGAGTTCAGCGCTTCTTTTATTGGCGAAGACTATGTGCTCTCCTCGAATCACGACATAGATCTCGTTAATATCATCAACGAGTGCCCTGTATCTCGCCAGCGTTTCACTCAACCTATTATGTGCAAGTTTGGATGGTCGCCGGAACAATCGGCAAGGTGCCCATTTGAAGATTTTCACGCAGGTTGTCGAGGATTTGAGAATTGCAGCACGTAGTGCTTCCACTCCGTTCCCCTCACTATCGTCTTGATGCACTACTAATGATACTGATAACCTCTAAGATATCATCAACCCGGAAAGGCTTGCGAATCATAAGGAGTGGCCCCAATGACATTGCCTCCATGGCTACAGGGTCATCACCATAACCGGTGATGATGGCAACTATCACCTTGTCATCCTTTTGCTTTATGGCGGAGAGGGCCTCCGCTCCGCTCATTCCTGGCAGCACCAAATCTAGGAAAACTAGGTCGAAGTGCTGCCGCTCCATTTCCTCAATGGCTCTCTCTCCATTTTCTACAGCGACGATCCTGTACTTTTGCTCTGAGATGATATCGCTGAGCATCTCTCGCACGCCAGGATCATCATCAACAACGAGCACACTTCCCTCTACTACCGTTGACTGTTTAGCTATCCATTCGTCCAGTAGTTCTTTTTTAAACCTCCAATTCCCTCCTATCTTAGAGGCAGGGATTTTTCCCTTTTGGGCTAGCTTATAAACAGTCATATAATTCAGTTTTAGATACTCTGCCACTTCCTTGACGGTCATTAAGTCACTCATTTGGCCTAACCTCCTTCCGCGTTGATAGTCCCTTTCTACAAAATTTTACTTTATTATACATTAATGACGTATTTTTCACAACATCGACATTTTGTCAGGAAGGGATAAGACCCTCCCTCTTTTCTTTCATAGGTATTCTTACTCTGTCAGGTCATCCCATTTGGGGATAGGCTATATTTGAGCCCTTCTTATCCGCTAAAAAAAATCGTAGAAGTGTGCTAGCGGGAAAGGGATGGAGCTTTCAACACATAGTCACCGTTCTCGGTGGGAAATACCTCCTTGAGAAGTAAGGTTTGTCCTCTCTGGAGTGCGGTGAAGCCGTACCTACTGCGGATGCGGTCAATAATCTCGTCCAGACGCTCCCGGCGCTCTATGGAGAAATCCCATAAGATGAACTGCCTCCCGTCATTGATTAAACTTGATACCCCAACGCCAATAAGGCGCACTTGCTGCTTCCTTTGGCGAAAAGCCTTCTCCAAGAGTTCACGCGCCGTATCGAAGATGACCCAATCAGCATTCGTTGCTTCCTTCAGTGTGTAATGACGGGTGATAGTGTAAAAATCAGCATACCTGAGCTTTAGAGCGACGCATCTAGCACTTCTACCGTTACGACGCAGTTCAGCGCCTACCCTTTCGCTGAGGTAACACAGGGTCGCCTTAAGAAAAGGGTAGTCTAATGTGTCTTTAATGAAGGTGGTCTCACGGCTTATCGATTTAGGTGGCTGGGGGGGCTCAACTTTCCTTTCATCGATCCCCATGGCATAGCGATGGATTACCTCTCCCGGAGCACCCAGGCTGCTCTTCAAAAGGGGGGCTGGGAAATTGGCTAGTTCCCCAATGATGGTGATCCCCATTGTCTTCAGCGACTGCTCTGTCTTTGGGCCCACGCAGGGCAGCTTGGCGATAGGCAGCGGGGCGAGAAATGAGCGCTCCTTTCCATGTGCTACTTCAAGGATTCCATCCGGCTTTGATAAGGCAGAGGCAATCTTAGCCACCAGCTTAGAATTGCCAATGCCAATCGAGGCGGTAAGCCCAGTGTCGTTCTTTATCATCTGTTTCATTCTTAGTGCCGTTTCCTTGGCGGAGCCGTAGAGGGGTTCGAAGCCAGTGAGATCAAGATAGGCCTCGTCGATGCCTCCAGGCTCCAGGTAGGGGGTGAAATCGGCGAGAATGGCCATGATTCTTGCTGAAGCATCTCGATAGCGGGAGAAGCGGCCGTTCAAAAATATCGCATTGGGGCAGAGACGATATGCTTTCATCAGGGGCATGCCAGCGCAAAGTCCGTAGGCTCTCGCCTCATAGGAGGCGGAACAGACAACGCCACGAGAGCGAGGCTCACCGCCAATTACAACAGGCTTTCCTTTGAGTTCAGGGTTCAGCACCTGCTCTACAGAGGCAAAGAAAGCATCAAGGTCAACATGGAAGATTTTTCGCTCTTTATCGCACATATGTTCTATTATAAATTATGAGGGATTGCAATCCTTTTGTCAAGAGTCTCCATACTATTGCAAGGATACTTAGGAGGACGACCAGAAGGAGCGCTTCTGTGGGGGTTTAGAGGCTTCGCAGCGTAAAGCGTGTATCAATCCATTTCATGGCGGGTGGAGAAATATGATTTCGCTTCACCTTCACTGCGCTGAGGGCTTTGGCTCGCCGCAATGGCAGAGACAATGGCGAGTAAGTGATGTGCCGCACTACCCACACAAAACAGTGTAGAACCAACGAATATAGTGCCTTGCAATTCTGGGTGGGTATTGATAAAATAATTGGCGCTGAAGGAAACGGGGTGTGGCGCAGTTCGGTTTAGCGCGCTTGCATGGGGTGCAAGAGGTCGGAGGTTCGAATCCTCTCACCCCGACCATTGTTGTTTTATTCATCTATCCAGAAGCTATAGTCAAATAGAAACAGATGGTGTGGTTTGGGCAGAGCTTTTGTTGGTTTGGCTCTGTCCGTCATGACATAGTAAAGTCCTCCTCAAGAAACTCCTGACGATTGTTCGTCAACTACCGTAAATGTGGAAACTGCTATAATAGTCTAGTAGCTTGTCTCTATCCACTTTTTTATAAATCTTAAGTAAATGTAGTCTTATTTTCACTTTTCTCCTATTCGACCCCTTGCTTTAGCGAGGTGGCTATGCTATTATATGCTCGAAGGATTGGTTTCCTTCGGGGGCGAGATGACTGCGGAGAAAGAGAAGGCCTTAGATCTGGCAATAGGCCAGATTGAAAAGCAATTTGGTAAAGGCTCGATAATAAGGCTTGGGGAGACTTCGAGAATGATGGCAGTGGACGTTATTCCTACTGGTGCCATCGCATTGGATATCGCCCTTGGTGTTGGCGGCATACCGCGGGGTCGGGTCATTGAGATCTTTGGACCAGAGATGAGCGGGAAGTCGACTCTGGCCCTTCATGTTATCGCTGAGGCTCAGAGTCGCGGCGGCAAAGCAGCGTATATCGACGTAGAGCATGTCTTCGACAAGCGCTATGCCGCTAACTGTGGTATCAAAGTAGAGGGAGAGGACAGTTTATTAGTATCCCAGCCGGATACCGGGGAGCAAGCACTGGAGATCACTGAGTATTTGGTCAGAAGCAACGCGGTAGATGTGGTAGTCATTGATAGCGTGGCTGCCCTGGTTCCTAGAGCAGAGCTTGAGGGAGAAATGGGAGACGCTCATGTTGGGCTTCAGGCTCGATTGATGTCCCAGGCATTGAGAAAGCTTACTGCTGCTATCCATAGGTCGCAAACCGCTGTAATTTTCATCAACCAGTTACGGGAGAAGGTAGGGGTATTCTTCGGCAACCCTGAGGTGACCCCTGGGGGTAGAGCGTTGAAGTTCTATAGCTCGGTTAGGATCGATCTGAGGCGACTGGAAACCATCAAAAAGGGAGATCAAATGGTAGGCAGCCGAGTTAGAGCGAAGGTGGTTAAGAACAAGGTTGCACCTCCTTTCAGAAACGCTGAATTTGACATCATGTTCGACCAAGGGATAAGCAAGGAGGGCAGTCTCCTTGACCTGGGGACAGAGATTGGCTTGGTGACGAAAACAGGTGCCTTCTACTCCTATGGCGAGGTTCGTCTTGGTCAGGGTCGAGAGAACGCTAAGGATTACCTCGGGGAGCATATGGAGGTTGCCCAAGAACTTGAAGATCAAATAAGGGCGGAGGTTTTTAAGCCTCAAGACATCCCGCAAGCGGTTTAGAACAGTTATAAATTCTGACCAGTGTTAGTAAAAGGCTGGGAGTTAGCAGTCCAGCCTTTTTGTGTTTAATTATGAATACCATAACCGCTATTAAGGATCTGAAGAGGGGGAAGAGCCGGGTCAATATTTACTTGGGTGGCACCTTCGCCTTCAGCTTGGATAGGGGGGTGGTTCAGGAACATGGCCTTCACACGGGCCAATCACTCTCTGATTCGCAGATAAATGAACTGGTAAGGGCTGGCCTTTTTAACAAGTGCCTTGAGGCTGCTCTGCGCCTGTTGAGTTATCGCCCACGTAGTGAGGCGGAGATAAGGCAGAGGCTCTACCGAAGATTCGAGAAGGAAACTATAGATAGGGTAGTTCTCCATTTGAAAGAAAGACAAATTGTGGACGATGGTGCCTTTGCTCGATTTTGGACAGAGAATCGGGAGTCCTTTAACCCTCGGAGCAAGAGACTACTTAAGCTGGAGTTGAGGCGCAAAGGAATCGACTCAGAGGTGGTAGATGAGGTTCTGGAAGGGGTTGATGATGAGGAGAGCGCCTATCGGGCAGCACAGAGAAAGGGGCGCAATCTGGAAAAGGACTATGAAACTTTCAGACAAAAACTGGGTGCTTTTCTGAGCAGTCGGGGCTTTAGCTACGGTGTAATCAACCGGACTATCGAGCGCCTATGGCAGGGGTTAAGCTAGCTTTACTTGCCTTGGCTTTGAGGCCAATGAAGGCCTCAATACGGATATAATTCATTGGTGGCCTTATCTAACCCGGAAAGCCCCAGACGAAAGGGGAGATGAAAATGATTGGATTACCTGGATTAATTGGTATAGCGATAGGTGGACTGGTAATCGGGGCACTGGTTGCCTATCTGGCGCGAGGCGCATTAGCGGCGCGTAGGGTTCGTAGTGCTGAGAGGGAGGCCGAAGCTCTCCTTGTTGACGCTCGAGCGAAACATAAGGAATTACTCATTGAGGCCAAGGAGGAGGCAATAAAGATTAAGTCCCAAGCGGAGGCGGAGAACCGACAGCGGCGCGGTGAACTTAATCGGCTGGAAAGGCGAATTTCTCAAAAAGAAGAGAATCTCGACAAAAAGGCGGACGGCTTGGAGCGCCGAGAGCGAGGTGTGACCGCCAAAGAAAAGGAGGCGCAAGATCTGCTGGTACATCTTGAAGAGCTGAAGCGGAAGCAGATTCAGCAACTAGAACTTATCTCCGGGATATCCAGCGAGGAGGCAAAAGGGTTCTTGGCGGAGGCCTTGGAGGAAGAGGTTCGTCAGGATGTCTCCCGGCGCATTGGGGAGATCGAGGCTCAGCTCAAGGAGGAGGCTCAAGAAAGGGCTCAGGAGATCATCACCTTAGCTATTCAGCGCTGTGCTACCGATGTGGTATCAGAGACAACCGTTTCCGTGGTTCCGCTGCCCAGTGATGAGATGAAGGGACGCCTCATTGGGCGAGAGGGGAGAAACATAAGGGCGCTTGAAAGTGCGACGGGTGTGGACCTCATTATCGATGATACTCCAGAAGCGGTAACAATTTCGTCTTTCGATCCGATGCGTCGTGAGGTGGCGCGTATTGCTTTGGAAAAACTCATCCTCGATGGTCGCATTCACCCCGCACGTATTGAGGAGATGGTACAAAAGTCAAGAGATGAGGTGGAGGAAACGGTCCAGGCTGAGGGGAAAAAGGCAGTGCAGCAGGCTGGTGTGCCCGGGTTGCACCCAGAGCTAGTTAAGGTTTTGGGTCGTTTAAAATATCGGTTCAGTTACGGTCAGAATGTGCTTTTACACAGCATCGAGGTAGCCCACCTGGCTGGTATAATGGCTTCGGAACTAGGGGTCGGGATCGATCTAGCACGGAGAGCAGGATTGCTTCATGACATTGGCAAGGCGGTGGACTTCCAGATGGAGGGACCCCATGCTCAGATTGGCGCTAACTTAGTAAGACAGTGGGACAAATCTGAAGAGGTGGTTAAGGCCATTGCAGAGCATCATGGGGAGACTGGGTCGATGAGTGTTATGGGTTTTATTGTCTCTGCTGCTGACGCCATTAGTGGCGGCAGGCCAGGGGCAAGAAGAGAGTCTCTGGAGCAATATCTGAAGCGCCTCGAGGCACTGGAGAGCGTGGCTAATAGTTTCTCTGGCGTGGAGAAATCCTATGCTATTCAGGCTGGCCGTGAGATCCGCATCATGGTTAAGCCCGAAGAGATAGACGATCTAGAGGCGTTGAGACTTGCTCGCGATATTGTGAAGAGAATCGAGGAAACTCTAGCTTATCCGGGTCAGATAAAGGTGACGGTTGTCAGAGAAACTAGAGTTGTAGACTACGCAAAGTAGGGCAGTAATTGCGAATTCTGATGATTGGCGATGTAATTGGCAGGCCTGGCAGGCGGGCTACGCAAGTGCTGGTGTCTGACTTGCGACAGGAATATGGTATTGATTTGGTCATCGCCAATGGTGAAAACGCTGCCGGTGGGCTTGGGTTGACAAGGGAAACAGCAGAAGAACTTTTCGCTTCGGGAATTGATGTTATTACTTCAGGGAACCATATTTGGGATCACAAGGAGATTATTCCCAGTCTTGATAGTGAGTTAGCGATCCTGCGCCCCTTAAATTATCCGCCAGGCGTACCAGGTCGAGGTTACCTGACCAAGGGTAAGGCGATGGTGGTTAACCTTTTGGGACGTACCTTCTTGGGGAACTTCGATTGTCCATTTAGAGCGATGGATCAACTCCTTGAGGAGCTTGTAGATAAACCTCCTGTGATCATCGCTGACTTTCATGCCGAGGCCACGTCGGAGAAGGTGGCCATGGGAAGGTACTTAGACGGCAGAGTCAGCGCTGTGCTGGGGACCCACACTCATGTGGGCACCATAGATACTCGGTTGCTTCCTAGAGGCACCGCTTATGTCACCGATGTGGGTATGACTGGTCCCCTCGAATCGGTGATAGGGGACGATGCCGATGCGGTGATCAGGAGGTTTCTTACCCAGCTTCCCCATCACCTATCGGTGGGGAAGGGTGCAGTCGTTCTCAACTCCGTTTTAGTTGAGGTGGAGGAAATCACGGGGGTGGCAAAGAGTATTATACGAATTGACAGGGAGACGGAATAACATTGGATGTTGATCTTCACCTTCATACCACAGCCTCTGATGGGCGGTTGACTCCTGCGGAGGTAGTTCGGGTGGCGGCAAAAAAGGGACTAGCGATAATCGCCATTACCGACCACGATTCCGTTGAGGGGGTCTCATCTGCAATAGAAGCGGCCAGACCTTTCCCTTCCCTGAAGGTGATCCCTGGTGTGGAGATAAACACCGATGCTTCGGACAGTGCGGTTCATATCCTTGGCTATTTCATGGACTATGAAGATATAGAGTTTCAGAGCAGTTTGAAGACGCTACGCCATTCCCGAGAGTTAAGGGCGCAAAAGATGCTCGCTAAACTGGAGGGTTTGGGGATCCAGGTGGCTTGGCAGCGAGTGCAGGAATTGGCAGGCGGTGGGTCTATGGGACGACCGCACATCGCCCAAGCGATGTTTGAGCGTGGCTACATCTCCTCTCTTGAGGAGGCTTTCATTAAGTATATTGGTCGCAAAGGGCCAGCTTACGTTAAGCGTGCTAGGCTCTCTCCTGTTGAGGCAGTAGAGATGGTGTTAAGGGCAGGGGGCTTGCCAGTGCTGGCCCACCCAGCGGATATCAATGACCTTGATGCACTTGTGGTCAAACTTAAAGAGATTGGGCTTGTAGGCTTGGAGGCATACTATAATGGCTACCGTAAAAAAACGATCCAGCGGCTAGTTGGGCTGGCTGATAAATATGGGCTGCTTACATCCGGAGGCAGTGACTTTCATGGTTTGGGGAGTGCTAGTGAGACTCCTATTGGTGATGTAGACGTTCCTTTTCATTGCGCCGAGCGCCTGATTTCCCTGGCGGGGCAACGGGAGGTGTCAACTCGGTGAGATGGCACACTGAGTCAATAGATTTCGCCAGCGAGGAGGGAAGGCTATATGGAGAGCTCCTTCTCCCTAGAGGTGAAGGGCCTTTCCCCGGCGCTGTTCTTTGCCATGGGATGGGGTCGGACCACCGTGCAATGAAGCCTGTTGCCCAGAGAATTGTCCGAAAAGGTGTTGCCACTCTCACATTTGACTTCCGTGGTCATGGGAAGAGCGCTGGCGTTGTCGATGACAACATATGGCGGGACGTCATTGCTGCAGTGAAGTTCTTGCGCAGCAATGCCAAGATCAACCCAAAGCGTGTAGCTGTGGTGGGCCATAGCTTTGGGGCTTGGTCAGCCATCATTGCCGCAGCTAAGTTGAAGGATCTTCGAGCTCTGGTCTCGATTTCCAGCCCAGGAGAGGTAGAGAACCAGCCTGATGGTGAGTCAGCCTCGCTCTATCGCAAGCTCACTGAGTCAAGTCGTATTATCTTTGAATATCCTCGCTGTGGCGCGTTGCCGGGATCCGGGAGGCTCTCAGGCTTCGTCTCAACGCTGTGGATGTGGATACGTGGCTACCGTACGCGAGTCGAATGGCGGAAGGCACTGCGAATTGGGCAAAGGTTAAAGTCCGTGGCGCTGGAGCAGATGGGTGATTTCCCCAAGCTGTTTGTCCATTGCAAAGGAGATACTGTGACTCCGTATGCAAGTGCTTTAGACATCTATGAGCGATCTGAGTCACCGAAGGAGTTTCTTTTATCCGAAGGCGGTTCTCATTCCAGTCCGCTTTTACCAGGCAGGCTCAGGGAGAAGTGGGTCGCCTGGCTTGTTTGCGCTCTGACTCAGGTAAAAGACGGCTACTAGGAGTCAGGCGGCAGGTTCGTGTGATATAGCCTATGTTAGTCTGGGTAATACTACTGACCGTAAGTGCCTATCTTCTTGGCTCGGTGCCAACTTCCTATATAGCAGGCAGGTTGCTTAAAGGGGTAGATATACGAGACTACGGCAGTGGGACGGTTAGCGGCTCCAATGTGTTTCACTCGGTAGCTCGCTGGGCGGTGGTCCCGGTAGGGATCTTCGATGTCTCAAAGGGTATGGCACCAGTTGCCGTGGCTGCCCTTGTGCTGCATTCCCCGATGTGGGCGCAGGGTGTCGTTGGCCTCGCTGCCATCGCCGGCCATAACTGGTCCATCTTCCTTCGTTTCTCTGGGGGTCGGGGCCTATCAACCATGATCGGGGCCCTTGCCATCGTTGCGCCCTGGGAACTGGCAATATTTGTCGTCGTTTGGGTTCTGATTCTGGCGATTCTGAAGAACTCGCCCCTGGGGGCACTCGCCGCCGCGGTGACGCTGCCCTTGTCCAGTGTCGGCTTGAGGGAACCGTGGCAACTGACTGTATGCCTCGTCGGGGTCTTGCTGTTGCTGCTTGCCAAGAGGCTGCTGGCCGAACGGTCGGCGCCGTGTGGGGGTTGGAGGCGAGTAGCAATCAACCGTTTATTACTTGACCGAGATGTTGCGGACAGGGCGGCTTGGGTTCGTCGGCCCTCTATGCGTACTCAGGATCCGCCCAAGGATGAGTAGGATTGGAGGCGCAAGTGAGCCTTGCGCTCCCGCACCCAGTCGATCCCTACATCAAGAACAGGGCTACCCGCCTTCTTGACTGAGGTACTTCTCTGGATTCTGGTCGAAGGCCTTCTTGCAACCAACGGCGCAGAAGTAGTATTTCCTCCCCTTGTACTCGCTGGTAGCTGCCGCCGCTAGGATTGGGTTCAAGAACCCATAGTCTCCGAGAATGGAGTGTAGCCCCGAGGGGACGCCGGTCTGTCCGAAGGCCAAGTACAGGACCCCGGCTGCCACTGGGATCAGGGCAGTGTTGTAGGCGAAAGCCCAGAAGAGGTTCTGCTTGATGGTCCTCATAGTGCGCTTGCTCAAGGATATGGCTGTTACAATTCCCTTTAAATCGCCGCTAATCAGCGTGATGTCCCCGGTTTCCATGGCGACATCGGCGCCCGTACCGATAGCGATGCCTATGTCGGCCTGTGCCAAGGCAGGGGCATCGTTAATGCCGTCACCAACCATTGCCACCGTCTTCCCCTCATCCTGTAGCCCCTGGACCTCCGATGCCTTCCGTTCAGCGAGCACCTCGGCCAAGACACGGTCTATACCCACCTCCTGGGCGATAGCCTCAGCGGTGCGCCGGTTGTCCCCGGTAAGCATCACTGTCTCAATGCCCATCTTGTGTAGCCCTTCCACTGCCTCTTTGCTGTTGGGCTTAAGGGTATCAGCCAGGGCGATCATTCCCACCACCTGACTGTCCACACTGAGGAACATGATGGTCTTGCCTTCCGCAAATAGCTTGCTGGCTTCGCCCTCCATTCCGTTTAGAGGAAAACCTCTTTCCTTCATTAACCCAATATTGCCGAGCAGGAGTTTTCTGTCTTCCACCCAAGCTTCCACACCCTGTCCAGGGAGAGCATTGAAGTCTGATGCCGGGCGTATTTCCAGCTTTTTGCCAGAGCAGCCTCGAGCACCGCCTGGCCCAGTGGATGCTCCGAGCCATGCTCAGCGGATGCTGCTAGCCGCAGAACATCCTCCTCAGAGGAGGGAGGTGTGGCGATTACATCAGTTACCACGGGCTCGCCACGTGTCAGAGTGCCTGTCTTATTCAGGAGAACCGTGCCTATCTGATTAGACCTCTCCAGAGCCTCCCCGTTTCTGATTAGAACGCCATGCTCGGCTCCTTTGCCCGTGCCCACCATAATAGCGGTTGGGGTCGCCAGTCCCAGGGCGCAGGGACAAGCGATAATTAGCACCGCCACAAAGTTGAGGAAGGCGAAGGTGAGGGCAGGATTTGGCCCCACGAAATACCAGATTATGAAGGTTACGATGGCAATACCAATCACCACTGGCACGAAGTAGCTGGCGATGACATCGGCCAGGCGCTGGATGGGAGCCTTGCTTCCCTGGGCTTCCTCTACCATTTTGACAATGTGAGCCAGCGTCGTGTCCTTACCTACCTTGGTCGCCTCGAACTGAAAGCTGCCCGTCTTGTTAATAGTGGCACCGATGACCTCATCACCCACCTTTTTCTCCACAGGGATACTCTCTCCGGTAACCATAGCCTCGTCGATGCTGGAATACCCCTGGCGAACAATACCATCCACTGGCACTCGCTCTCCCGGCCGTACCAGGATGAGGTCACCGACCTGAACATCTTCGGCAGGGATTTCCCTTTCCTCGCCGTCGCGGATAACAAGGGCAGTTTTGGGCTTGAGGCCGATGAGCTTCTTTATTGCCCCTGAGGTCTGCCCCCTGGCTCTAGCCTCTAGAAAGCGACCGAGGAGAATCAAGGCGATAATCATCGCCGAGGTATCGAAGTATAGATGGAGTGCTAGCCCTTCGGCGGCAAAAAGACCAGGGGAGAGAACTGCTACCATGCTGTAGAGGTAAGCTGCTGAGGTGCCAACGGCGATCAGGGTATTCATATCGGTGGTTCGATGCCTCAGGGCACCCCATGCCCCCCGATAGAATCGCCAGCCGGCCCAGAATTGCACCGGCGTGGCCAAGACCCATAGTAGATAGGGCTTCCCGACAAACGAAGTCCCAAAGCCTATAGCCATAATCGATATGGCGAGGACGGCAGCGACAATGACTCTATTCCTTAAGGCCCGACTCTCCCGCTGGGAGGCAGTGGTCACATCCTCCAGAACCTGCACCTCAGGGCCGAGTTCATAGCCAGCGTCTCTTACCGCGCGTCTCAGCTCAGCCAGATCCATCCCATTTGCGTACTCCACGGTAGCCTTCTCCGAAGCCAGATTGACACTGGCTGAAACAACCCCCGGCACGCCAGACAATGCATCCTCAACCCGGGCGACACAGGAGGCACACGTCATGCCGCCTACAGGGAATATGGACTTGTTGGTTACGACCCCATAGCCTAACTGTGAGATGGTGTATTCGAGTTTGGCAAGGTCTACCTTGGCGGGATCATATTTTACAGAAGCCTTCTCCGAGGCGAAATTAATGTTGACCTGCTCCACACCGGGCGTCTCAAAAAGCGCCTTCTCTATGGTAGCGGCACATGTAGTGCACATCATTCCGGTGATGTGGATGCGCGTCTTCTTAAAATTCTGGGGGTGGGATCTTTCAGCCATAGCTTCCCTCATTTGTTTCAAGCAGCCAAAGCATGGCTACTGCACCCTGACCTTGCCGGGATAAATAGCTCTAGCGCCAAGGTCCAGTTTGCCAGGCCTGCCTTGGGCTTCAATGCTCTCGCTCAGCTAGAGCCGAGATCCTTCCTAAGGAGGTAGAATTCCTCTTTGGATATCTCGCCCCGGGCATAGCGCTCCTTGGCGATATCCAGCGCTCTACCCGTCCTTGTGGTGCTGCGCCCGGTCACCTGTCTCACCACCCAAACAGCCAACGCGCCCATAGCCACAAAGAAGATAAACACGAAGACACCGCTGACAACCATCCACCAGTTCATCCCAGGCATATACCACATCATTTCTGCCACCTCCGGCCAGTTCTTTCATATAATCAATTCTACGACTCTCAGTGAATTGATATACGACTTTCGTCACACTCAAGGTTTGCCCGGGAGGAACCACGCTTCCAAGCGCTGGCAGGAGCATTCCAGCTCACGCAGTCATATGAAAGAACGTTTTCTTGGTCTTGGATTTCGTTACCTGAGTAGAACTCCGCAAGGTCGACTAACGGCTTTCCTATATGAGCAGATAGGATGCGAAGAGCCTCAAGGTCTGCAATTCGTGGGCCGCCTTATAGCGACCTCTCTACATGGCGTCCTCTTGGCTGGATTCTATAGCTCGCTGCAACTCAAGATTTAGCTGTGGCGGCAGCCCCTCGATGTCTACCCTGAGGAAACCTCTCACTATGGTGGCTGTGGCCTCGTCGCGTGTTAAACCTCGCATCATTAGGTATTCCACTTCCTCTTCAGCTATCTTGCCTACAGCAGCCTCATGAGATAGGTCTATACCAGCTAATGACCCCTTCAGTTCCGGTATCGCATGAATCACGCCCTCTTCCCCTAGAATCAGGCCGCGGCACTCAAGATGCCCTTTAACTTCCGGGGCATTGCCTTCTATGTAACCTCGAGCGATAATATCTCCCCCCGTGGTAATAGCCCGTGATATTATCTCGGTCTTTGCTCCTTTGGCATCAAGGATGACTCGAGACCCTAGGTCCATGGTAGAGCCGCGTGGTGCAACCAGGATGTTGTTAAACCTTACTACCGCATTGTCCCCGACACATCTCGCCAGAGGGCTTGTTTGCAGCGATTGAACTGGCTTCATAATTACGTAGTTGCTAAGGAACATACCATATTCTTCGACAATTATACTGGTACGAGGTCGCACCCCTGTCTCCTGTGTCCAGTTATGTATCATAGTGAAGCTAACCTTGGCCCCTCGCTTAATGTAAAACTCAGAAACCCCCAGGTGTAGTCCTGGTTCATTTCCAGGAGCTGTAGTGCAGCCAGTAATGATATGTAACTCGGAACCTTCTTCAGCAATAATGATGTTGTGGACATTCTGTGCAAGGTTACCTCTGGCCAGGTAAAGGCAAGCTTGAACGGGGTATACTGTCTTGTGACCGGGCAGGGCTCTGATAAAGTAGCCGTTACTCTGATTAAGCTCTACATGAGCAGTATATTTGTCGGTGTCCACAGCTACCGCTTTCCAACAATAGTCAGACAGCCAATCATATTTATCAAGGGCCTGGTTAGTGCCCATCACCTCGATGCCCTCTTGTGTTGCTAGGCTATGTATGATGGAATGGTCCATCTGGATGATGGTTCCTGAGCGCTGGCTGTTGTTATCCAGTGTAACCCCGACATCTATCATTTGCTGTTTGGTCTCAATTGGCAGTTGTGATGGGTCATCCTGGTAGGGCAATTCGTCTGACGAGTGAGCATATTTGTCGAGATTGATATCCTCACTAAGAGGCGCTCGCTTGGACAATGCTGCTTTAGCCCTATCCCTGGTGGTTTTGGCAGACTCTATTCCAGGCATTTCCTGCATTCCTCATAGCCTTTCTCTTTAATAACCCCTAGAATCTCATGAGGATCTGCCTCACAGACTATCGTGCCATTGATCATAACGTAGCCGGTGCGGGCATTTACATATTCCAATATATGGCCTGTATGGGTGATAACAAGGCCGCTACGCGTTCGATCTTTTATATGGTATTCTTTCTGCAGAAGCTCGTTTATCAGCTCACCGATTAGGGCGATATTTACCAGGTCAACGCCAGACTCAGGCTCGTCAAGTAAAGCTAGGTCTGGTTGTTGAGCTATTAACTGCATAAGCTCCGAGCGTTTTATCTCGCCGCCAGAGAATCCATAGTTTATATCCCTGTCTATTAGATCACCCATTTTGGCTTCCTCTGCTATTCTGGCTATGGTTTCCTCGCTTGTCTCTTCCCCAATACAGGCAGCAACCATGTCACGAGTTTTCACCCCACGAACAACCGGCGGTCTTTGGAGAGACATGCCGATTCCCAGGCGAGCTCTCTCATCCATAGATAACTCCACTATATCCTTGCCCTTAAAGATGATGCTGCCCTTGGTTATATGGTATCTAGGGGCACCCATTAGTGCCATTAGCAACGTAGTTTTTCCGCTGCCGTTGGGACCAAACAGGACATGGGTCTCGCCTGGTTTGATACTGAAACTCAGATCATGCACAATTTCCTTATCCTCGACCGCTACGGATAGATGGTTAATCTCCAACATGTATCCCCTCCTATCGAGCTGTTGTCAGTCTACTCTGGTGTCCGAGCTGTTGCTGGATATCCGCTCCTAACAATGCTAAGCTTTCGCCTTTCGGACTTGATATCTTGTTAACCTCCTATTACAAGGTCTTCGTTAACCTACGGATGACCATAATCTATTCTATCATACTTGCACGCGGTTGTTTCAACGATTCCCTGATCGGATCATGACGGCGTTTTCTTATATGCTTATTGCTGTCTGCAAAATATCACTGCCTGGGGAAAAACAAAAGCCAGTTCATGTTTTTGATTGTGTTTCAAATAGGCAAGGGGTTAAGGGTTAGGCAATCTCATCGTAACTGGTAGCTAACACAGCGGTTCTATTGCGTCTCCAGCTTATGTGATAAGGATGCCTCGGTGATGCTGACGAAAAGCTCGGTCAGTTTGGGGTCAAGTTGTGTCCCAGCGCTCCGTTTTAGTTCTTCTAGTGCGTCTTTGAGGGACATGGCCTTGCGGTAAGGGCGTATTGAGGTCATTGCGGCGTAGGCATCGGCTATTGCTAAAATGCGAGCATCGAGAGGAATATTCTCGCCTTTCAGACCGGAAGGGTAGCCAGTGCCATCCCACCGCTCGTGGTGGTGTTGAATGCCAGGCACACAGTTGGCTAGGTCAGGGACGTGTCTGATGATTTGGGCTCCCATCAGAGGGTGGGTTCGTAGCAGTTTCCACTCCTCATCGTTGAGGGTGTCCGGTTTGGTGAGAGTTTCGTCGGGGATACCAATCTTGCCGATGTCATGTAGCATGGCGGTGGCGCGAATGGTGGCTATCTTCGCTGGGGGCAAATCAAGGGCCTCAGCAAGTGCGATAGAGCTTTGAGCCACCTTCTTAGAGTGCCCATAGGTATAGTGGTCCTTGGCGTCAACGGCGGCGGCTAGGGCGTAGACCATGCCAAGGATTTCTTGGGTTGCCTTACCGTCCGTCTTCGATAGCGGCGCCTCGGTAGATACCACCTCAGTAGACAGACAGGTCTGGTTTCTGCCCATTGCCTTGGCGAGGTACATAGCGCCATCGGCGCAAGCGATAAGTTCTTCCTTAGTCACCCCATCAGTAGGCCATGAGGCTATGCCCAAGCTAGCCGTCAGTGGAATCTGCTTGGTGAACATTTCCAGTTCTATTGTCTTGCGGATTCTTTCGGCTACAGTATAGGCGTCATCTAAGCGCGTCTCGGGCAGAATGATGGTAAACTCCTCCCCCCCATAGCGACAGGAAATGTCGATACCTCTAACAGAGTGTCTGATAGACTGCCCTATTTGCCTGAGGACTTCATCTCCAGCTACATGGCCGTAAATGTCGTTATATGGTTTGAAGAGGTCAAGATCCATCATTATCAGCGAAAGTGCGGTGCCGAAGCGAGAGCTTCTTGAGATCTCTTCATCAAGTCGCTCGTGGAAGTAGCGGTGATTGAATAATCCAGTCAGCCCATCGGTGTGGGCCCTTAAGATGGCGTCAGAATAGACAAGGGCGTTGTCTATTACTATCCCTGCCTCATTAGCCATGGTTATTAGCAAGCTTACATCCTCGGTATAATAAGGGCTATCTGACTTCCTCCCTGTCAGCGCCAGGACGCCAACCAGCCTGCCCCTGCTCCTTATCGGCAACAGCAACTCTGATTCGGAGTTGATGAGGTGATGTCTCTCATCTTTCCATAATCCCTTAAGTTCGGGGATAGTATCTATAGAATCTACATTGAGTGGCTTGCCCTCCTTAGCCAGCCAGGTCAGGATGGGATTATCCTTTCGTAAATGTGGGTCAGCCGCCGGCTTCTCACCGTCGGCTCGTTGAGCAAACCTGGTAGTGAAATCGCCACTCTCGGTATCGGGGAGCAGGAGGCTGGCTTCTCTAGTGTGCAGTGCCTTTGTTATGGGGTCTAGCATGTTTTCCGCCAGTTCATCTATGTTGAGGATGTTGCTCATCTTATCACTGTAGCTGAGCAGAAATTGGCGATAGTCGTAGGTCTTACCGAAGAACCGCCGGTCCACCAGTTCTTGGGTCTTCCTGGTCACAGGACGGAAGAATACGGCTACCAGGAATCCTGTCAGTGCTGTTGCCAGAATAACAGTGTAAACTGGCAAGACTTGGGCATACATACCGATAAGATTGGCCAGGCCTATATATATTGCGATGACAACGACGACCAGGATGCCGAACACTAGCCCCCTTCGCGAAACCAGCCTGATGTCAAGTAGCTGGTATCTCTGGATGGCATAGGTGATGATGAAGGCATTTACTATGTTGCCGAAGTTGGCCAGAGGGTACTTAGACAGCGGAGGTATGAAATTGGTTATGAAAAAAGCCATCACCACGGCGAAGCCGATTAATATATAGGCACTTCTGCTACGGGCAAGAGCATCCTTCAGGCGCCTGTACTGTCGAATTAGCGAGAATATCACTGAGCACAAAAGCAAGATACTGACCACAGCAAGCGGATAAAAGAGGATGCCGTAGCTTACGACTGGAAGTCCATCGCTAATATGGGCGCTCTCTATCAGGTGGCCGGTGAAAGCTAAAGGAATGGTTATTGCCGCAATCCCATAGGCGAGCTTTGCCCCGATCCCCGCGGGCTTGTTCATGAAAGCGCGCAAGAAGTGGTAGTAAGAAGCTATCAGCACCAGCAGGACGATGCCCATCAACTGGTACAGCAAAAGTGTATGTTCTGGGAAGAAACCGGAATATATGAAGAAGGAAACAAGGCCCCATAAAGCCAGTGTAGTGACGTATACCGCGAATGTCTTGTGCACCCTCTGCAGGCGGCGGCGCAGGATGACTACAAGCAAACCACAATAGGCAATGAAGCTGAGAAGTGGTATTACTATAGAAATGATTACAACAGAGATGTTCATCTCATTTATTGCCTTTTACGCCTCTTATGTAGCTGTAGTAGTTAATTATGCACATTTAAGTATCAATTGTCAATAGTTTGTCAATAGCATTCGATTATGCATGTAAAGGCAGGAGTTGTCAATGGTTTGTCAATAGCTTGTTGATGTTCTACGATTTTGTCACCGTCTAACTGTTCTGGGAAAATGTCATCC